>CAYQKK010000135.1:0-11943 GCA_964417955.1 uncultured Planctomycetaceae bacterium | reverse complement strand
CGCTCCCACCTCCCCCGGACCCCCTCCTCCAGGTTCAAGTTGGCGAAGCCAACCCACGCTCGTAGAGGCTAGGCCCCCTACCGCCGATCCGCGCGCCGCAGCACGCCGACTTCCCAGCCCTTCGGCTCGGCCCACACGTCCACGTACCCCTCTTCAGTTTCCGGCACGCGCACGTCGCGGCCGAGCAGCACGAATGGCTTATCTAGGGGCCTCGCTTCAGCGTGAGCGCCGCGGATCGCGCTGCCCCCTGCCGCCCCGGGCCAAGCCCACGCGGCCAGCAGCGGCACCGACAGCGCGACGAGGGCGAGGGGCAGCGGAACCACCCGCTGTCCTCGGGCTGAGGACCGGGCCGGGAGCTCTGCTTGGTTGTGTGTACTCATGATGTTCGCTCTGTCTCGTCGGGCTCTACTGAACGGTGAAGGTGTCGGGATCCGCGGTACCGTTGTCACCCTCGGCGTTCTCGTCGACTGCGCCTAGGTCGTCGACGAACGCGCCGATGAACCAGCTGCCGGCGGTGGTGCTCGCGGGGATCTGAACGCTGGTGGTCGTGCTGTCGGTGGCCCCAGCGAGGAGCGAGCTCAGCGTGCGGCTGCCGATGAGGGTGTCGGTCGTGTCGATCGCGTCGTCGTCGGACAGGTAGAAGCCCACTCGGAACGCGGCTGCGTCCACCGTTCCGTCGTTGCGCAGGGTGTGGGCCACCTGCAGGGTTTGGCCGGCGGTGAATGGGCCGGTCTCAACGACGTCGACCGATCCCACGACGAGCTCGGGGCGAGGCGGCGGGGGCGTACGGACCTCGAAGGTCCCGGTGGCGTTGAGCGCGTTGTCCGTCTCGTCGGACTCGGCGACGACCCCTTGCCAGTCGGCCAGCACGCCGAGGGTGTAGAAGCCATCGGCGAGGTTCGCCGGAACGTTGGCGGGGGCGCTCGCCACCGAAACGAAGCCGGCGCCGAGGCCGAAGGGCACGAGCCGGTCTCCGATGCGCGTGTCCGTTGGCTCGATCACGTTGTCCGTGGACAGGTACACCCCGATGCGGAACAGGGGCGTCGACGCGTCCCCCACGTTCGCCACGCGGGTGACGACCTGGAAGCCCTCTCCCGGAGCCACGATCCGGTCATCAGGGTCGATCAGCTCGGACACGAGGTTCGGCGCGGCGGCTCCCCCGCCGGTCACGTCTAGGAACGTCGTCGAGACGATCAGGTTGTTGCCCTCGTCGATCTCGGGCTGCTGCTGGTCGTCGTCGACCCAGAGCCCCACGCGATAGGAGCCGGCGGCGATCCCCCCGGGCACGGGGAGGTCGACGGAGGCCCCGGCGCCCGCGCCCACGCTCAAGGCCTGCAGGTCGTGCGTCCCCAGAAGGATGTCGTTCGTTGTGACGGACGCGTCAGTCGAGAGGTAGACGGCCACGCGCACGGCCGCGCTATCCGCCACGCCCATGTTGACGACGTCGTCGCTGATGCTGAGGGATCCCGTTCCGCCCGCCGCAACGATGGACGGCGAGAACGAGAACGACGTCGCTACGAGATCGGGGAGCGGCGGCACGGTGACCGTCACGCGGTTCGCGGCGACGAGGCCGTTGTTGCCCTCGTCGGTTTCCGGCACGAGCACCGCGGAGTCTGCGAAGACACCCACGAAGTACTCACCGCCCGGCGTGTTGCTGGGGATGGTCACGCTGGTGGGCCCAGACGCAGAGCTGCTACCGACTCCCAGGGTCGAGATGGACCGGGTTCCGATCAGGATGTCGTCGGTTGGATCGATCGTGGCGTCGTCGGAAAGGAAGACGCCCACTTGGAAGAGCGGCGAGGCGGCCGCTCCTTGGTTGAGCACGGACTCCTCCGCCGTGATCGGCTGCCCGGCATCCACGGTCAGGGGCGTGAAGGAGATCCCAGAGGGCGCCAGGTCAGGCAGCGGCGCGGCGGCCACCGACAGCGTCCCGTTCGAGGCCTGGCCGTTGTTGGTCTCGTCCATCTCAACGATGGCGTCAAGATCGTCGACGACGGCGCCCACGAAGTAGTTGCCGGCCGAGATGAAGAGTGGCACGGTCATCGAGCCGCTGCCCGAGGCCGAGGATCCCACCGCAAGCGACGAGACCGAGCGCTGTCCGATCAGGAGATCCGCCGTGGTGATGAGCGCGTCCGCGGAGAGGTAGATCCCCACGCGGAACGAACCTGAGGCTTCGACTCCGTCGTTACGCACCACGTCCGACACGGTGATCGTCTGCCCAGCCTCCACCGAAGTGGGGCTGAAGCCAACGGACTCCACCACGAGGTCGGGGTGGCTCGGCGGCGCGACGTTGAGCAGCACAGACGAGAGGACGATGTTGTTGTCCTCCGAGTTCTCGTCGAGCTCCTCGAGGTCGTCGGCAAACACGAGCAAGCGATAGCCACCGTCCACCGTCGCAACGGGCACCTGCACCGTTCCGGAGGTCTGGAAGAGTTCGTCCGGATCGAGCCCTGCCTGGGTCCAAGTTCCAAGGCGGGGGTCGCCCGCATCGAACTGATCGTCCGCGGAGAGGTACGCGCCCACTCGAAAGCCCGGCACGGCGTCGGGGCCTTCGTTGAGGACGGACAAGGAGAGCGCGAGGGACTCGCCTGCCTCGAGGCTGGTCACAGCCGGCACGATGCTGACCGCGACGAGATCAGCGTCCACGTCGGTGGCTGGGCCGCCGCCGCCGCCGCCGCCTCCAGTGCCGCCGCCTCCGCCGCCGGATCCGCCCCCGTCGCCGCTACCTGAGCCACCCGAGTCCGAACCGGAACTTTCCCCGGTACAGCCGCTCGCGACGCAGAGAACGCCCAGCAGGGCCGCCTGGGCAAGACGGAGCGTCGGGTTCGGGGATGCGAACCGGGCCAGGGGGGTGCGTAAGAGCGTCATCGAGCATGAATCCGCAACCTGAACCCGTCCCGGGGCAGATCTCAGACCAGATCGAGGCTGAGAATTGCGGGTGATCCCCTAAATTGGCCCACGTGCAGACCATCCACCTAGGCATCTCGACCTGCCCGAACGATACGTACCTGTTCCATGGGCTCCTTCAAGGGAAGGTCGAGACCCCCGGCCTCCGCTTCGAGATCGAGCTCCTCGACGTGCAGGAGCTCAACGCCCGCCTAGCAAAGGGCGAGTTCGACGTCGCCAAGGCGAGCTACCACCTGGCGCTCCTGCGAGCGGACGAGCTGATCGCCCTCCCCACGGGTTCTGCGCTTGGGTTCGGGAACGGTCCCCTGCTGCTCGGCCGCAAGGGCCTCGATGGAACCGCCCCCGGCCCGGACAGCCCCGTGCTGTGCCCCGGGGCGGAGACCACCGCCACCCTGCTGTACCGGCTCTACTACGCGCTGTCGGACCATGGATCCGCCGAGCCCCAGCAGGTGATCTTCTCAGAGGTGATGCCAGCTTTGGAGGCTGGTGCTGCGGACTATGGCGTCTGCATCCACGAGGGGCGCTTCACCTACGGCGAGAAGGACCTCTGCCTCATCGAAGACCTTGGCGCCGCCTGGGAGAGCGACACGAAGGCGCCGCTGCCCCTTGGCGGCATCTTTGCGCGGCGCTCCCTGGACGACGCGACCATCGACGGCGTCTGCTCGGCCATCCAGCGCTCGCTCGCCTACGCCGACGCCCACCGCGAGGAGGCCATGACCTCCATGTCGGCCCACGCCCAAGAGCTCGAGGAGGCCGTCATCTGGGAGCACGTCGACCTCTACGTCAACGAATGGACGCGCCGGCTTGGACAGGTAGGGATGAGCGCGATCCAGGCCCTCTCGGATCGCGCGCAAGCCCGTGGACTCCTTTCGGGGGCTCACCGCCTGGAAGTCTTCGTACCGAAGCGCGAGCGCCGCCTCTTCCACCTCGTGCGCGCCGACGGCGCCTCTATCGATCTCGCGCCCGAAACGGTCCTGTCGAGCTACCAGGCGGCCTCCCTGGAAACAGAAGGCTTCGTCCACCTCTCCTTCGCGGATCAGCTCGCCGGCACCCTGGAGACGCACTTCGCCGACGCCGATCGGGTTCTGTTACTCGAACTCAACCGCACGTCCGTCCTAGGGGACCTGCGACTGGAAGCCTCACGGGGCGGAGCCGACTTCCCGCATCTCTACCGCGCCCTCAGGCCCGACAGCGACGTCAAAGAGTGCTGGGACCTGCGACCGAACACTTCGGGAACGAAAGAAGCGCCGCGCTGGCCGTTAGGCGAGCGGGCGCTCCTTTGAGAGTCATCGTCTAGACGATCAGCTCTTGCCGCCGGAGTCGCGCATCTCCAGCATCTCCTTACGGAGCTCTTGGGCGATGGCCTTGATCTCCTGCATGGACTTGCGGACGCGGGAGGTGGCAGCCTTGTTGCCTGCCTCGGCTTTCTCGATGTCTTCGCGGCAAGCGCTGACGGCTTCAACGAGCTGGTCGTAGTTCTGGCTCATCTGGGATGGGTTGCTGTAGGGGGAGAGGAGTTGAATTCCGAATGGCGTGGGGCCCTGTGATGGGCCCCGGCGTTAGCCCTGGGGAGCTCTCGGACCCCCACAGAACGACACAGAACGGCCTCAGGATCAAGTGCGAACCCCGCTCTAGGGGTCAAAAAGGGCGATTCCCTAGGGGGTCAAAGGTCGCCCAAAGTAGCCTTTAGGCCCCCAATAGACGTCACGAGGTGGCCATTTACGACCCACTTAGCCCCCAGCTCAAAAGTTAAGGAACGCTATCGAAGATCCGCGGCCTTGAGACCGCCCATGCGGGTGACTTCCCGAAAGTGGGCAGCGCTTACGGGCTGTACGGAGAGCCGCTGCCCCCGCTGAACCACCGCCATCTCCTCTAGCTTGGGGTTCGCCTTGAGGTCGTCCAGCGGCACGTACTTGGGCAACTCGGCCTTCGCCTTGATGTCCACGACGAACCAGCGCGGATTCTCCGGCTTGGACTTCGGGTCGAAGTGGCTGTCCTTGGGGTCGAACTGGGTGGGATCGACGTAACCCTCCTTGACCACCTCGGCCACGGCCACGATGCCGGGGGGCTTGGTGTTGGAGTGGTAGTAAAGGACGAGGTCCCCCACCTTCATGTCGTCCCTCATCATGTTGCGCGCCTGGTAGTTGCGGACGCCGTCCCAGAGGGTCGTGCTGTTCTTTGACTTGACGAGATCCGAATAGGGGAACACGTCGGGCTCGGACTTCATGAGCCAGTAGCTCTTCTTCGGTGGCATGGAACGAGGTCGGAGGTCGCGGGGCTTACCCGGGGAAATCGTCGAGGGTGGGCAGCGGACGGGAGGCGAGGGGGTCCCCCAGCACCTCCTTCAGGATGAAGGCCTTCTGCCAGGGGGACAGCGGCCTGCCCATCTTGCGGAAGATCACCTCGGGGTCGTCACTGCGAAGCAGACCGGGGCCCATACCCCCAGCCGCGGGGACGGGCCGCGCTGCGGCCGCAGGGGCCGGACGCCGGGTGATGCCGTCCATCGTGGACTCGAGGTCCGACTCGAGCTCGTCCTCCGTCGGGACGTGACTGAGCTTCGCCTCGGGCACGAGGTCCGAGTCCATCGAGCTCTCGTCGAACGGGTCAGCCCCGAGCTTGGTGCTGGATTCGCTCTGCAGGTCGTCGAAACGGTAGATCGGCGCCGAGTCCTCATCCGCGGGTCGATCACCGAACGCGGCAGGCTTGGATTCCGTCAGCTTGGTCGACGGACGTTGCGGCTTCCTTGGCGGCGGCTCCGGCAGGAATTCTTCGGGCTCATCGTAGGAGTCGACCCGCTCCAGCTTGCCTTCGAGGATTTCCTCTAGCGTGCGGCGCGCCTTCCGGTTCGGGGTCGGGCCGCCCTGGCCCGACTTCCGCGGCCCCGCCTTGGGCGCGTTCGATTCGAACTTCTTGCGCTGCTCCCGCGCGGTCTCCATGAGCCCGCGCAGGATCGGCCAGACGATCACAAAGAACACGACGATCCACCCAAGCAGATCCCCGAAGGGACTGTCGGGCCCACGCCTCTGCAGGAGGGGAGCGAGTAGGGAGACGAACATCACCGGCGCTAGTTGGTCGGAGCTTCGGTCGTCGATCCCGTGGTGTCGCCGCCGATGCTCTTGCGCATGGTCGTGTCAGACTCAAGGTTCTTCAGGCGCAGCATGTCCATCACGCCCAGGTTGCCCTGGCGCAGGGCCTCGGCCATGGCTGCAGGGACGGTTGCCTCGGCTTCCACCACCTTGGCGCGGTTCTCCTGCACCATGGCGATGAACTCCTGCTCGGCGGCCACGGCCATCGCACGGCGCTTCTCGGCGAGTGCCTGGGCCACGCGCTTGTCGGCCTCGGCCTGGTCCGCCTGGAGGCGCGCACCGATGTTGTGGCCAATGTCCACGTCGGCAATATCAATCGAGACGATTTCGAACGCGGTGCCCGCGTCGAGGCCGCGGTCGAGCACGGTCTTCGAGATCTGATCGGGGTTCTCGAGCGCGCGCTGGTGCGTCTCCATGGAACCGATCGTCGAAACGATGCCCTCACCCACGCGGGCGATGATCGTCTCCTCGCCCGCGCCACCCACGAGGCGAGCGATGTTCGTCCGCACGGTCACGCGCGCTTTCGCGAGCACCTGGATACCGTCCTTCGCAACAGCCGCGACCTCGCTCTTGCCTTTGGCTGGGTCGGGGCAGTCGATCACCTTCGGCGTGACGCTCGTCCGCACGGCCTCCAGCACGTCACGACCCGCAAGGTCAATGCCGGTCGCCGTCTTGAAGTCGAGGTCGAGCCCGGCCTTGTTGGCCGAGATGATCGAGGCGACGACGCGCGGCACGTTGCCGCCCGCTAGGTAGTGGGCCTCGAGATCGTTGGAAGAGATGCCCTCGATCCGCGCCTGGACCAGGTTGATGCGTCCCGCGACGATCACCGTGGGGTTCACCTTCCGCAGGCTCATGGCGAGCATGTCGAAGAGCCCCACGTTGGCGCCGGAGAGCACCGCTTGGATGTAGAGCTTCGCGTACTTGAGGAAGAGGACAAGGAACGCGAGCAGGAAGAGAACGAGGACCACCAAGAGGATCGGCTTGCCGAGTTCCTTAAGCGACCCCTCTTCCTGGAGCGCGATGAGGCCGAGAAGTTGATCCGGCGAGAAGGTGTCAAACATGGGGGGCTAGGTAGGGTTCAGAGTTAGACGCTTGAGTGTTCTGTGGGGCGCTACGCCTTAGCGACAACGACGCGGTTGCCGGAGACTTCGACGACGATGATGTCTTCGCCTGGCTCGATCATTTCGCCGCGGCTCACGACGTCGACGCGGCGATCTTCGATGCGCGCGATGCCTGCGGGGCGCAGTGCCGCCTCGACCGTGCCGCGCTTGCCTTCGAGCCCTTCGTCGCGGCGATCGACGCCCGTGCCGTCTTCAAAGCTGTAGCCCTTGATGAGGAGCTTCTTGCCCATGGGCGTGCTCGGGAACAGCTTGATGCCGAAGGTCATCACGAGGGGAACGAGCACGGCGCTGGCCACAAGCATCTTGATGCCCGTGGCGGAGTCCTGGTAGAAGGCCGTCCCGATCGAGCCGATGATGCACAGCGCAGCCGCGAGGCCGAGCAGCCCCATGCTGGGGATGAACACCTCGGCGATGATGAGCACCAAGCCGGCAGCGAAAAGAAGGATGATCGTAGTGGCCATGGGATTGCCTTTAGGAGCGGGCAGCGGAAGGACGGACGACGAGCCGCGCCGCGGCGACCTCGACTACGGTGACATGGCTGCCCGCTTCGATCAAACCCGACTCGGCCCGGGCCTCGTGCTCGACCCCCGCGGCATCCCCATCGAGCTGGACAATCCCCACGGGACGCAGGGTGGTCTTCGCGATCCCGGTGGCCCCAGCGCGGGCACTGGTGGCATTGGGCGAGCTAGAGCGGCTCTCCGGAAGGCCGTCCGCCCCATCGGCTTCTGCTGCGAGGCCCGCCGGTCCCCCAGCGAGGACCATGCGTCCAAGCAGCGGAGTGTTCGGCAGGAAGCGCGACAGCAGCCAGATCGCCAGGAGCGAAACCGAAGCGGTCAGCACGAGCTGGAACGTCGCATCGAACAGGATCTCGCGGTCCCACGCGCTCGACATGGTGATACCGGGCCCCACCTGGCTCATGAGCAGCCCGACCACGAGGCAGATGACGCCCACGAGCCCTGGCCAGATCATGCCGGGGATCACAAAGAGCTCCGTCGCGACCAGCGCCACGCCAATGGCTGCAAGCACCATGTGAGGCACGTCCGCCAGCCCGATGAGATACTGGCCGGCGAAGAGCACCACGAAGGCCGCGATACTGAGGATGCCGGGGACGCCGAAGCCGGGCACCTTCAGCTCGATGTAGCCGAAGACGAGGCCCAGGAACAGAAGCAGGATGCGCATGCCGTGCAGCGACCCGATCAGCTCCTCCGCGCGCGTTGCCTCAAGCGTCACGACCTTGGCACCTGACAGGCCTTCCTTAGCAAGGAGCTCGTCCACAGACTCCGCCAGCGCGTCGGCGAATCCGTACCGAATCGCCTCGCTGCCGGTGATCGCCCAAAGCTCGCCGGCCTTGACCACGGTCCCCAGGAGTTCGGGCGCCTCGCCGCGGTCCGCCAGGTCATTCCATTCGACGCCGCTGATGAGCTGGTCGACGCCTTCGATCCTGACGCGGCGCACTTCGGTCTCTGGGTCGATCATCGCCTGGGCGAGGAGCGGCGAGCGGCCGTGGTCCTCGGCCCACGCGCGCACCCAGGCCCGGTAGGCCGACGCGTACTTCTCGGCGGCCGGGGCCATGCCGCCAGGGCCGAGCTGAACGGCCTGGGCCGCGCCGATCGTCGAGCGCTCACGCATGTAGAGCGACCGCGCGCTGATGTAAATCCACGTGCCCGCCGATAGCGCCTCGTCATCGACCCAGCTGACGATGTGTACCCCCTCCTCGATGGCCCGGTCCACGGACCCCGCGAACTGACGCATGCGAGTGATCTCGCCCCCGGGCGTATCGAACACCATCACGAGCGTGGCGTCGGCCTCCTTGGCCAGCCCCACCGCGCGCAAGAAAAGGGCCTGGTGCCCCGCGTCCAGCGCGCCCTCGATTCTCATGACGTAGGCGCCGGCTGCTTCTTCAGCTGGCTCGGCCCCTGGCTCTGGGTCCGCTTGGGGACCGGCTATGGATGCTCCGCCAAAGGCAACCCCCGCGCCAAAGCCAAGGAGGTTGACAGCGAGAACGAGGGCGAGCAGTCGTCGAAAGATAAAAGGCATGTGCGTTGGGCTCCCGGGGATCGGGTCGGGGTGACCGTAGGGCCCCATCTTACCGATGGGACACCCAGGACCACTGCGCTACCCCCCGCTGGGGAGTCTATTCTCGATCGCCTGGGATTCAGCTGTCAGGAATGCGAGGCCATCGGCGATCACGGCGTCGTCCCAGAGGATCCGGCGGTGCCCGAGCCCATCGACCTCCAGGAGGCTTGCCCCGGGCCAGTGCGCTGCGACGAATCGACCCCCATCCACGGGCACATCGAGATCGTCGAGGGAGTGAATGACCCGCAGGGGCTGATCGAGGCTCTCCACGAGGGTGCGAAACTCGAAGTCGTCCACGTTCTCCCCAAAGCGCTCCTCCATCTGCTGAATCAGGTCAGGCAAGAGATCAGCGCTGCCGGTCACCAGCTCGAGATAGCGCGAGAAGTACACGAGGAGGTCATCTGGCGGCGAGACGTAGACGACGCGGGTGCTGCGCCAGCCCTCGGCGAGGAGGAGGCTCGCCGCGAAGGTCCCCATCGAGTGGGCGACGATCACGTGGGGGCCATAGCCCGTGGGATCGGAGGCAGCGGCCACCGCGCGCAGCGTGTCACGCATGGTCGGGAGCGCGCAGCGCTGGCCGTCGGACTCCCCGTGACCGACGTGATCAAAGGTCACCACCCGGTAGCCAGCCTGGCGGAGGGGCTCGACCCAGGCGCCCAGCTGGGCCCCGCGCCCTTCCCAGCCGTGCACGAGCATCGCAAGTCCCGCGTAAGGCACGTCTGGTTTTGCGTCGAAGGCCCACACGGCAATGCGCTTGTCGCCGGACTGCACCTCGGACCTCGTCCCTTGGGCGATGATGCTCTTCTCGCGCTCTGGCATCGTGTGCCGCCGCGGCTTCACGAACAGGCTTCCGACGACCTTCACGGCCATCCTGCGGGAGACGAAGCGGAGCGCCTTGAACCCGCCCCGCATGGCCCGCAGCGCAAGCGGCATGTCCTGGGGGTCGATCCCTCGCTGGCTCGCTGGGTGCGCGGTGACGGCCATGAAGCGATGAAGTGAACGGGATGGCGGGAGTGCATGGGAATCGAACCCACCGGCCCCGCTGTTCACGAGGCCCAAACCGGCTTTGAAGACCGGGCGGCACACCAGCACCGATCCACTCCCGCAGATGCACAACATGTAGCACCTCAGACACAAAAAAGCACTCCCGTAGTCGCCAAAGACCACGGGAGTGCTTGATCGCTGCCGCGTTGGGGCGGCGCGCCACCGAGCTGGCTACAGGTTGAAGCCGCCGTCGGTGAACTGCAGGCGCTCGATGTTGAAGAGCGTGTCCGTCTGCTCGTGGCCGCCGAAGACATCCTCGACGATGATGCGGTCGCTCAGCATTTCGATGGTGTAGTCCGCAAGGGGCCCGCTGAAGACCGCCGTGTCGAACCCATCGCCGCCGTCCACGATGTCGTAGCCGCGACGACCCTTGAGATTGTTGTTGCCGCTGTTGCCGGTGATCTTGGAGTCGAAGGGAGCCGCGAAGATCTCGCCGCTGTTGGAGCCGGTCATCTGGATGTCCCGGAGGTGCTGTGAGCGCGCCGAGTACGGGGTCGAGCCCCGGCGGAGGCAGTCGAAGTTGCCCGTGAAGCTGGTGGGCAGAATCGCCTCGAAGTCGTGGCCGCTCGCGAAGAAGCCGTTCAGCCAGGCGTCCGTTTGGGGCAGCGCGGCCGCGAGGTCTTCCCGGTCGAGGGCTTGGAGGGTTCCACTGACGCCCTCGGCCATGCCAGATCCAGCGGGATCGTGCCCGAAGACGCCGCTGTGGACGTCCATCGCCGAGACGATGTAGGCGGCCGTGAGCTGGCTATCCGGGACCTCGGCCCGGGGGACGAAGAGGCCGTCCGTGATCGCGGCCGCCGCGAGGTTCTCGATCTCTCCGGCGAAGGCGGGGCGAGCCGGGGTCATGCCGGCCTTATGGACCAGGGCAGCCATGACGCCGAACGTGTTGTCTTCGGCGGGGTTCGTGGCCATGTACTCGGAGGAACCTTCAAGCACGATGCGCTCCTGCGGAATCGCGACCCCTGCGAACTCTGCTGCATCTAGGTAGGCCGAGACCGCTGGACTGTCGAAGTCAATGGCCGCGGCGCTAGAGAAGATGGCAGCGGTGGCGCCTTGATCGACCATGGCGGCCTCGATGTCCGCCTTGTCGGCCCCTTGTGCGCTTCCAGCCACCGGAGCGAGGTGCAGCTTGAGGATCTCGCGCGAGCGGCGGATCTTGGCGTCAGCGACACCGTCTTGGGCGAAGATGTGGATGCGGCCGTCAGCGACTTCCACAGCCGTGTAGCGTGAGAACACGTCGAGAATGATCGGGTCGACCGTGTCCGGCAGGTCGACGATGCCGTCTTGGCCTGCGCCAAGGTCGATGTCGTCGAGGGACTCCAGCACTTCCGAGCCGAAGCCGTCGTCGCCGTCGCCCGGATCACCGGGGTCGCCACCGGGGTCACCGCCGGGATCGCCACCCGGGTCTCCACTCTGGCTTCCCCCAGACGAGCCCCCATCGTCGTTGCTGGTGCAGCTAACGCTGAGAAGGCCTAGGGAAACGGCGAGAAGGACGGTGGAAAAGCGTGCGTTGTTCATAGCGGTGCCGACTGGGCGTCAGCGCGAACAGCAGGCCCCTCCCGTGCTCGCGCTAATAGAAAACTACCCGGCTCATTCCGAGCACGTCGCGCTACCGGGTGTCCAATCCCGTGGTGAGACTGACTCCGCTGTTAGGTATCAGCTATCCGGCGTCCAATCGGGCTTCTGGGTCACGCCGGACGCAACGCCAA
>CAYQKK010000134.1:0-12171 GCA_964417955.1 uncultured Planctomycetaceae bacterium | reverse complement strand
AGTGGACCGAGACCGTGATCGTCACCGCGGGTGAGACCACCAAGGTCAAGGTGCAGCTCAAGCACAACTAACGCCATTGGGGGTCCGGCGCAACGCCGCGAGGGTGGATCCTGGCGCTGCTCACGGAATTGCGACCCGTGGCGCAGGCTCCTAATGGCCCCCGTTGTGCGGCCGGTCGCGTCAAAGAAAGAGCACCTCAAGGCCGTTCGAGAAGTTCGAGACAGCTACGCCACCCTCTTGATCACGGAACCAGGTCGTCCAGAACCACGTGTCCCCCGGCAGCACGCTGACGCTGCCCAAAGGCTGGGGCGTGTCCGTGAGGTCCAAGTCGAGGGAGAACTCGCCTGCGGGCCCAGAGCCCATGACCTCGCCCGGCCTCTGGTAGCGCCCGATGGTGCCGCCTAGGCACAGCCGACCGAAGCTTCCGCCGGCCCCAACGACGAGGCCCTGGGTTCGCGAGACCAGGTAGAAGCCGAACGCGTTCGCGGGCAGAGACGTCGTTGTGAGCCTCAGCTGGTTCGCGGTGGCCGAGGTACTTCCGAGCGCCTCGATGGCGGCCCGTCCGCCCGTGGAATTAGAGGCGGCAACGCAGTAGCTCGTGCCCACGGGTCGCCCAGCGGCGCCGTCGATCGTGAGGGCGTAGCGAGTGCAGAAGGGCGGGTTGCGCAGGGCGACCTCCAGTACGTAGCGCTGGGGTGTGGATCCTTGATGGACGTAGGTCACCCGCTCGGTCTGGGTGAAAGTCATGCTCGAAGCCACTGGCGTGCCTCCAGTGCCGAACCCGCAGGGACCAGACCCTGACCAAAGACTGAGATTCACCCGAGTGCTGCCCGAGCCAACGAATGTCTCCGCAGCGAACGTCTCCCCAGGCTGCAGCAGCACGTCGAAGTAGTCGTTGTCGGCGTCAGTCACGCTGAGCTCTGGATAGAAGCCGTCAGCGATCGGCACCGCCGCTGCGCAGGTGTCGTTGGGCTCGAAGGCGTCTTCCAGAAGCGGCGAGCAAGGATCGAAGCCCAGATCGAACTCTAGGAGGTAGTCGAGGCAAGGGACCGTGAAGAAGGTGTCCACGGTGACCTCCAGGGTCAGCTGCTGGATCTCCGTCTCATCAATCGTTCCGAGGAGGACGAAGTTCTCGCCCTCCTGGATCACGTCGCAGTTGCCGTCGAGCAGCCGCATGTTCAGGGTGCCGCTGCCGACGGCTCGGGCGAAGAGGCGCTGGAACGGCTGCATGGTGAACGTGTAGTAGTCCACTTCCGCGAGGCCGATCGTTAGGCCGACGTAGTCACCGCTAAGGAGGATGGGCGCTGCGCTCTGGCAGGAATCATTCGGCTCGAAGACGTCCGCGGGCAGGCTCGTGCAGTCCGACTCGTCGAGCCTCAGGTCGAGTGCGTAGCTGGTGCAGCCAGAGTTTCCCGAGCCGGTGATCGCGGCTTCGAAGCGCGCTGTCAGGGTGGTCGATGCACTGGCGTTGGAAACCCGAATCATCGGGCCCGGCGCAGCGGGCTGCACGACGCAGCTCCCGTCGACAGCCCGCAGGCCGACCGAACGAAAGTAGCTGTCCTGTACGTTGACAGTCGCCGTGGTCAGCGGCGGGATCTGGATCGAATAGAAGTCCAGCTCGCCCTCGGAGAGGGTCAGGTCCCGCGTGGTTCCCTCGTCTAGGGGGGCCGCGTCCAAGCAAACGTCGTTAGGTTCGAACGCGTCGTCAGCGGCGAACCCGCAGCCGAGCGCCACGTTGACGTCGAGCTCGTAGCTCCCGCAGTCCAAACCGCCAATGGCATCACTCACGCGCAGCAGGACCTCTTTGGGCGCAGTCGTCGACTCGTTGATGCAAGTGAGGGCCCGGTAGGCAGTCCCCATGGAGGTCTGCGTTCCCTGCGTCGGGGACGTCAGGTCCACTCCGATGAAGTTGAAGGGCACGGGTACGGTGGCCACGACCGCGAGCTGTTCACCGGGCTGCAGCGTGAGCGAGTAGTAGTCGTCATCCCCCGCCCGCACCACGAGGTCGCCATGGAAGCCTGGCGCGAGGGGCACGGCCTCCCCCGGCGAATCGTTGTCCTCAAAGGCGTCGTCCAAGTTCGAAAGACAAAGGTCCAGCCGCACGGTGAGGAGTCCCTGCCCGCCTGGTCCGTTCGTGCTGCCGGCCTGCAGGAGGAGCTTCTCTCCCGCGCTGACGGAAATCGTCAAGAGACTCCCGCTCGGCATCGATCCAAAGCAGGTGCCGGCGCACCGATCGCCGCGGTAGAGCGACGCCCCGAGGGGGTTCTCCAACTCGCTCAGGATGAAGCGATAGCGACCGGTGCGCGGTACGACGAACTCAAAGAAGATGTCATTGACGTAGTTAGGGCCAGATGAACAGGAGCCCGTGGCCCCCCCAAACCCAGAGCCAGTGAAGCCACTGTTGTCGAAGGCATAGGTGCCCTCACCGGGTAGGACGATGGGTTGATCGCAGGTTTCCCCGACCTGGCCAAATGCGGTGGTCATGGGAACGAACCACAGGGCGGCGCCCATGACGCTAGCTTGGAAGAGACTCATCAGCGCACCACGATGGCCAGGGAGTTTGAGAATTCCGTCTCGCCGCCGGGCAGCGTCCTTGAGACCTGAAGATAGAGCGTCGTGCCCGCCGGCCATGCCGCCGCGGTTCCGAAGTTCACCGGTAGCTCGCCGGAAGCGGGCATCGCCCCCAGCGAAGCGACGCGGTCGAGTGTGACAAGCCGATCGAGCCCCGTACCGGACGTCGGCGCCAGCACCGGCGCCCGCCCGAAGATTAGACGGCAGGATGCGCCGGGCTCCGCCATGAGGGTCCAGCTCGCTGGGCCGCCGGCCAGCGCCGAGTTCGTTTCCAAGAGCGAAGGAAAGGGCTTGCTCTCGTCGAGCGAGCCGGTCGCCCCCAGGCTGATCCCCTCATCGGGCTGGCCGAAAAGGCCAACGGTGAGCAGCGTGTCCCACGCCTCGACCCGCCCCTGGGCGTCGAGGCTCGCGCCTGGCAGCCCATCGAAGGAGCAGCCGCAGATGTTGACCCCGCCCTCTCCACCGCGGATCTCGCAGCGAACTAGCCGCGCCGCAGCTTGCGGGCCCACCACTAGGCCGCTCATGCCGTCCCCGGCCGACGTCGCCGTGAAGAGACAGCTAGCCGACTGACAGTTCGCCCCCCCACGCCCCCGCACACTCGTCTGATCCATGTGCAGGAAGCTCTGACCACGAGCGACCGCCCCCGGCTCGCTGAGCGGACTCGTGATCGTCGCTCCACTCACCTGACAACGCGTATCCAGAAGGTCCAAGCCGTCCGCGACCACGCGCGCGAGCCGTAGGTCGCTCGAACGGACGGCCACGCAGCTCCCCGTAGAGAGCTGATCCAAGAGGACGGTCTCCTCACAGTCCGTCGCGTACACGACGCCGTCAATCCTGAGGCGCGACAGCGTCACCCGCCCCGTGAGCGCAGGCCCGAACACCGTGACCTGCCCGGCGATGCGCGGGCGCGGCGACTCGCTCCCAATCACCGTCACGGGAACGTTCAAGAAGAACCCAGGGTAGAGCCCCGGGCGCACGTCGATCGTGTCGCCGGGAGACGCTGCCCCCAGGGCGTCTTGGACGTTGGAATAGTCCACCCCAGGTCCAGGGTCGTCGTCAACCACCAGAGTGGTCTGCGCGAGCAGCGGGCCCGTCAAAAGGGCGGCCCATAAGCCAAAGGAGATCACCGGGCGCAATAGGGCGAGCATGGACTTCCTGGGAAAGGATGCAGAGGCAGGGGGACTAGCCGTTAGATCCCACCCTAGCCCACGCGTCACGCGCTCGCTGGATTTCCTCAACGCGAAGAGCGAAGCTCCGGTGAGCCACAACCTCCACGTAGGAGCTGAGACCGACGGGACTCGGCCACGCTGCCTAGAACGTCACTGCGGCCGCAGACGTGAAGTTGGACGCACCCGTGCCGCTGGGCGCTGAGTCTCGGTGCCAGGCCTGGAAGCTCCACGTTTCACCGGGCTGCACAGGGATGAGGCCCAGCTGGGGATCGGGGAAGGCCGTCACGTCTAGCTCGAGCTCGAAGGCGCCGTCCAGCCCTGAGTTCCTGGTCTGGCCCGGGCCGACGAAGCGCCCGATCCCTCCCCCGAGGCAGAGGCGACCGACGGAGCCGGGAACGCCCGTGACGTCGCCTTGGGTCTGGCTCGCGAGGAAGAAGCCGAAAGCGAACGTAGGGAGCTCGGAGCAGCGAAGCTCGAGACGGGCGAGGGACAGATCCGTCGTACCGTAGGCGGTCAGCTGACCTGGGACGCCGGTGGAATTGGGGACGGCGGGGCCGCAATAGGGCGCACCGACATCGTGCAGCAAGAGTCCATCGCGGAGGGCAAGCGCCTTCTGGTTGGCCCCGCCAACCACATCGAGGTCGCCGTCCCCGTCCAGGTCAGCGATGATGCCTTGGCTCAAGGGGAGAACAGCGCTGGTCGTGAAGGGGGCAAAGGCCCCGAAGATCCCAAGGCTTAGGTTCTCCGACCAACGGACCCCTGCGGCCGAGCCGAAAGCGCCGCTGTCAAATAGGTCGAGGTCTCCGTCTTGATCGACGTCGACCAAGACCACGGACGAGCCGGCGACTCCCCCGCCTTGAATCGGGACGCCGGCAGAGAACGCGCCGCCGCCGAGACCTAGGAAGAGCTCCCGTCCGGGAACCAGGAGATCGACGAATCCGTCGACGTCAATGTCTGCCGCTAGAACGCGCTCGGTGGTCGACAGCGACGAGGTTGCGCTCGTCAGCGTCGTACGGGTACCGAAACCGCGCTGTCCGTCGCCAATCGACACTTCAATCCGGTCTGTCAACAGGAAGAGCAGGTCGAGGTCGCCGTCCTGGTCGATGTCCGCTGCCGTCGGCGCCATCGCTTGGGAAAAGCCGCCGCCAACCGTTCCGGAGTCGACCCATGACCCGGATGGGTCGCCGAAGGCGTACAGCGCTCGCGAGCCGGCAGAAGTGGTGTAGACAAGATCGTCGAGGCCGTCCCCGTCGAGATCGGCAGCCGCCGCGTAGGAGGGCGCGCCTACCACTGGCAGGCCGGTCGCGGAGGGCGTGAACGTCCCGTCCCCGTTGCCCGCATAGAGGAGAAGCGATGTCTGCGGCGAGTCAGGCACGGCGAAGTCCATGACTCCGTCGCCGGTGAAGTCGCCGATGATTGGGCGGCGCGCCTCCTCGCCGCCTGGGGTGATGGCCACGGCGGGGCGGAATCGCGCCGCGTCCCCGTCGCTGTCCTCGCCGAACTTGATGGCGACAGCTCCCGTCTCAAGCGCTCCCCCCCCCTTGGGCTACGACAAGGAGGTCGGTGAGCCCGTCGCCGTTGGCGTCGAAGGCCGCGATAGCGCCCAGTCCCAGGCTCTCGCCGATCCTCTCCTCTGGGCCGAAGGCAAGAGCGCCGGCGGTGGCGGGTACGAAGGAAAGCCGTCGCGAAAAGCTCCGCAATGTGAAGCTAGCGATCAGATCCGCACGGCCGTCCCCCGTGAGGTCAGCCGCTGTGACTCCTTCGGGCTGAAACCCGGAGGTGAGATCCGACTGCTCGAGGACGAAGTTCACTCCGTTGAAGTCGAGCACGTCCATGTAACTGAGCCCTGTCGCCTGAGCGCGCTCGGCGAAGCAGTCGAGATCCCCGTCGTTGTCGCGATCGGCGAACTCTACGCTGCGATAGGAGAAAGGGGCCGCCGCACTGAAGAAGGGGCCGCTCGTAAAACTGAGGCCTCCCCCATTCAAGAGCGTCGTTACCTGGGGACTCGATGATGGGTCCGCGAGCGCAAAGTCAGTGGCGCCCTCCCATTGATGTCGGCCAGCGCGACATTGAACCTCCAGGGTGCGATGGTGATGGTGTTCGCCGCGTCGAAGCTCAGCGATCCATCGTTGATGAGGGCACGCAGGTTGTGGGTGCCAATGAGGTCAGATGGCGATGCGGCCACGAGCACCAGGTCGTCGAACCCGTCGCCATCCAGATCCGCCGGGCAAACGCCGCCCAGGTAGAGACCCGGGCCGGCAAAGAGCCGCTGAGGCGTGCCGAATTGTCCCCCGGTGTTCGGCCAAACATGGGAGACCTCCTCGGGGGCAAGAACGCCTGAGCGGGTCGCGCTCGCAACCTCCGGAAGTCCGTTCCGATCCAAGTCCAACACGGTGACGTCCCGGACGAGTCCCAACACACTTCCGCTAGGCGGAAGCGCCGCGAAGTGGGCCTCTCCGTCGTTCAAAGCTGTGGTTACCCACAGCTCCCAGTCGGGGAAGGCGAACGATTGCCCGGCCAGGACCAAGTCCTGATCCCCGTCCCCGTCTAGGTCGGCGGCGTGGATGCTCTCGACGTTGGAGGGAAAGTCGACCGGAAGATCAAACAGCGTCTCAACGCGCGCTGGCTCGAAGAGTGGGCCGGGACCAGCTCCTGGGCCTCGCCCCGGGGATGCTCCTGACCCAGGAGGCGCGCCTCTGGTCGCGATCTACGAAGATCAGGTCCGCAATCCCGTCGCCATCCACGTCCGCTTGGCAGAGGGCCGTGAGATCGTGGACGCCGCCCTCAAAGGGAACGGGCGAGTCGAAGAGCTGGACAGGAGCGAGAGCCGCGCAGAAAACGGATAGAAGCATAGGACGGCTGGGGGGGAACCGGAGAGCCATGAAGGAACCACCCACGGCACGGCAGTCCCCAAGGGTACCCCTGACCCACCTCCTACGCAGAAACTCCCGAAACGCTGCCGGGCGAAGCCGGCCTCAAGGCGTCCAGGTGACCCGGACTCCCTGGGAGAAGTTCGATGATGGGAAAGTGGTGTTCTCCCGGAACCAGAGCTGGAAGTGCGAGGAGGTGCCGGGCACGGCGGCGTAGCTCGTCATTGGGTGCGGTAGGTCCCCGATGGACCACTCTCCCACAAGCGTGGAGATCGTGATCTCACCGTTCGCGCCAGAGAGCTTGGCGAGCTGCTGGAATCGTCCGATCGCTCCCCCCAAGCAGAGGTTGCCGTTGCTCCCACCAGCATTCGGGACGAAGCCAGGATCGAGCGAGGTCAGGAAGAACCCGATTGTGTTGACGGGTAGGAAGGCAGTGATCTCCACTTCGTCGGCCACCACCGAGGTGCTGCCGAAGATGGAGAGGGTGGACTGCACGCCGGTGCTGGTCGGGTTGGATTGGCAGTAAGGGAACCCGATAGGTGTGACGACGCACTCTTCAAGCGAAGCGCCGAGCTCGATGTAGCGAGAGGCAAACGGATTGGATGGCCCCCCGCAGCCGACGTTGTTCAGATAGCCGCCGAAGAAGAAGCAGTTCGAGGTCACTCCCGCTGGGTCGTCGAGGAACCAGAAGTCTCGACTGTGGTTGCCCGTGGCCGCCTCGACACCGGCTGCCGGGCTGCAAAGCGAGGCGGGTCCGTAGTACGTATTCGCGCCCGCGGTCGGCAGGGTGCCCGGCGTCCAGCCAAGATCCGTAGCGAGCGGGTCGCCCGCGAGGTAGAAGCCAGCGAGCATCGAGCCGTCCGAGCCAGCGTACTTGGAGCTCCAACTGAAACTGTCCTCGTCGCTGACTCCTTGGTAGCCGTCGCCGCCATCACCAGCGAGACAGAACTCGTCGCTACCGGTCAGGTCGAGGCTCAGAACCCAACAACCATCAGCGGGAAGCCCCCTGGCCATCACCGTAGTCCCAGAATCATCCGGGCGAGCGCACCCGGTGTAGGAGTCATAGAAAGTGAGCTCCCAGCCACTCGTTCCCGGCGGGTTGAGATCGCAGTAGCCGATCGTGACGCAGTTGACTTCGTACGAGGTCCGGTTCGCGGCCGGATAGTTCGGGTTGTCGACGGTGGGAATCAGCCCCTCGTCATAGTTGGTGCTTCCAGGTGCAAAATCACCGGTGGCCCCCGCCGCCGAGAAGTACGACGACATCGCCGTGTTGCTGAAGATCACGTCGGGCCCAAAGTTCGCCTGCGCAACTACGCTGCGCGTCCAAGTGCCCGTGGCGAGGTGATAGACGCCCGCTCGCCGGGTCGCCGACGGAGCCTTTTCGACCTGCAGCTTCAAGGGGGCGTCCTGACTCTGGGCCGCAGAGGCAGTGCAGGTAAGGAAACCGAGGAGAATGAATGCGAGCGACTTCATGATGAACGCGGGGAAGGGGCGCAGCCATGATGATAGCCAAGTCCTGGCATTCCGCTTGATAGTTCCCGTGGCCGAGGGGAACCGGTGACCGCACTTCGTCATCCAAGGGGCCGGAAGCTGAGTGCGTGCTTCTCGGCCTCTGGACGGAAGGCACCTGGGTGAGTGATTGCAGCGAGAATCTCTGCCGACTCCACAAGGCGAGGGCCTGGGCGATTGAAGAAGGCGTTGCCGTCTGCCACGAAGATGCGACCGCTTTCAGCTGCGGGCCATGGCATCGAGTGCATCAGCGCGCGGAGCGCGTCGATCTCACGGTCTGTACGCGCTAGATCAAAGCCGCATGGCTTGACGAGGACTACGTCTGGGCGCAGCTCCGCGAGCTGGCCTTGTTTGAGCGTAGGAGCGTGCTCCCCTGGACCCGTGACGAGCGCAACCCCGCCCGCGATCTCTACGAGCTCTGGCATCCAGGTGCCTCCGATCATGACGGGATCGATCCACTCGATCGTCAGAACCTTCGGTCGGACGCCGCCGTTCGCTGCGACAGCTTCCTCTGAACGCTTGGCCAAGTCGCGGCAACGCTGGCGAAGGCCGCTCGCCACACGCTGCCCTTCAGTCTCTCGGCCAAGTGCTGCTGCCACGCGCTCGACGTCGCCGAACACCCCGTGTGCTTCGCCATGGTCATCGAGCCGAGTAGGCTTCAGACTCACAAGCTTGACGTTCTTCTTCGCGATCGAGTCGAGCGCGATCTCGACGTCGCGGATGGACACCGCGCAAACGTCACATAGGTCCTGGGTCAAGACGACGTCAGGCCGAGCCTCCTCAAGGCCACTCGCATCTACGTCGTAGACCGCGAGCGCATCCTGCAGAGTTCGCCGCACGTCCCGGTCGATGTCCGCCGACAGCTGGTTGATGTTGATCTTCGACGAGGTCAAGACAGGGCGAGTCTCAACCCCCGGCGGATAGTCGCACTCATGGCTGATGCCTACCAGCTCGTCCATGGCACCCAGTGATTCCACTATCTCGGTCGAGCTTGGAAGGAGGCTGACGATTCGCATGGCCGTACTTCATCCACTGGACCACCGTTTGTCTACGACGGACAGGCGGATCATCCAAGCGTGACCTGTCCGGAGCATGCGAATCGTGCCATCGCCCGCACGGCCAAGATGTCGCGCTACCCGCGCTAACTGACGAGGCCTTCTGCTACTTCCTCGACTTCGCTCAGTGCCGCGCCCATGCGCTCGATGGACTCGGGCGACTCGCTCATGGCCATGATGGGCTCGAGCTCGATCGGCTCCCCCACCACGACTTCGACGCGGCTGAAGGGCAGCGGCACCAAGAGGCGATCCCAGGTGCGCAGGCGGATGCCGCGGGTGCACGCGAAGGAAACCGGGACCACGGGGCTACCCGAGAGGCGCGCCAGCATGATCGCGCCCGGCTTGAACTCGTGGGCGGGGCCCGTGGAACCGTCCGGGGCGATGAGCGGCGAGAGGTTCTGGTCCTTGATCGCCACGTACATGTCGCGCATCGCGAGCGCGCCGCTGCGGCGGCCGGAGCCGCGGACCGCGGTGACGCCGAGCTTAGCGAGGAGGCGCGCGCCGAGTTCACCGTCTTTGGACGGGCTGACGAGGGCGCCGGGGTTCACGCCGAGGGGACGCAGGCGGCGCAGGTAGCAGATGGCAAAGATCTGCCGCTGGTGCCAGCAGCAGGGAATGAACCGCGTGCCCGAGGCGAGCAGCGGCGCGATACGCTCGTCCCCGGTCACGCGGAGGCGCACCGTGCGCCAGTAGAGGCGAAGAAGAAGCGCGAGGGGTCCGGCGAAGAGCGGGAACAGCTGCGTCCGCCATTTGGGCATCGGCTTCTGCGGTCTCGGCGCCGACCGATCGCGGTCGGGCAGCGCTGGTGCGTCGCCGGTCATCAGTTCGCGGCCGTGGCCGCACCGCTGCCGAGGCGCTCGGCCAAGAGAACGCTGAGGCCGCGGATCGTGGGCGAATCGAAGAAGTCGCGGATGTCGAGGCCCTTCGGATAGCGGGCTTCGATGAGGCCGTGTATCTCCGCGAGGTCGATGGAGCTCATGCCCTGCTCGAAGAGGTTGTCCGTTGGGCCGAATCTCGACTCGCCGAGCACCTGGCTGCAGGCCTCGACCATCATGGCTTCGAGGCCCTCGGCGCTTTGGTCCAGAGTGGCATCTGACGTTGCATCGCCTTCGGTCTCGGCGCCTTGGCTCGCCGGGCGCAGCTCGTCCGCCTGCAAGTAGTCGTCCCCGAAGTCGCCTGCCAAAAGCCGCTGACTCAAGCGCTGACGCTGGACCTTGCCGCTCGTCGTGCGGGGGATGTCCGAAACGGGAACCACCAGGTTCGCGCTCACTCCGAAGACCTCGGAGAGGTGCTTCTTCGCAGCCGCGCTGGTTTCCTCGAAGGCCGCCGCTTCGCCGCGGTGCTGAATGAACACGCCGATTTCCTCAGGCGCATCGGCGCGACGCACGGGCGCAACGGCCACGCGCAGCGCGTCAAGGCCCAGCGCTTCCTGGAGGCTTTCCTCAAGGTCGTGGGGATAGAAGTTCTGCCCCGCCACGATCACAAGGTCCTTGAGACGTCCGGTCACGTAGAGGTTGCCGCCGGACAGGAAGCCGAGGTCGCCGGTGTCGAGCCAGCCCTCCCCCATGATCGCTGCCGCCGTGGCTTCCGCGTCGTCGTGGTAGCCCTCCGTCACGCCGGCGCCGCGGATCCAGATGCGTCCCACGTGCTCTTCCGCGACGGAGCCGCCGTCCGAGCCGACGATACGAACCTCGAGCCCAGGGATCGGCGCGCCGCAGCAGCACGCCATGAACGAGCCGTCCTCGTCCGTCACCTGCTTGATGGCGTCACCGACACCGACGCTTGCGCGCGACACGCGCAGCCCGCTGATCTCTGATCCCAGGGGTGGGAACGTCACCGCCAGCGTCGCTTCTGCAAGTCCGTAAACCGGGAACATGGCCGAGCGCTTGAGGCCCACCTTGCCAAGCTCGTCCAGGAACTCACCCGCGATGCCCACCGAGATCGGCTCGGCGCCGTTGAGAAGTAGCCGCACCGCGCTGAGGTCGACGCCCTCCGGCATGCCCTTGCGCGACAGCGCTTTCAGCGTGTGGCGGTAGCCGAAGTTGGGCGACGAGAGAATCGTCGAGCGGGTCATCGACGCGTCCTGGAGCCAGACGAGCGGCGTGCGCGCGAAGGCTCCCGTGGGCATTAGCACCTGGTTGGCTCCGGTGAAGAGCGGACCGAGGTGAAAGCCGACGAGTCCCATGTCGTGGGACAGGGGCATCCAGCTGAACGTGCAGTCAGTCTCGCACAGAGCAGAGCCCGCCTGGATCGCCGTGAGGTTGGCGATGGCCTGCCCGTGCCGAACGATGACGCCCTTGGGCGCGCGCGTTGAGCCGGAGCTGTACTGGACGAAGGCGATGTCGCCGGGGGTGCGCTCGATGGGCGCCGCCTCGGAGTCGCCGCTTGCGAGCGGCAGACGGCGGGCGCTGAGGGCGTCGACAGCGGAAGCATCCAAGCCGCGGGTCAGCCGCTCGAAGCCGGCGTCCGACAGAACCAGATGCGCGCCGCTGCGGCTCTGCAGGATGTCATAGATCTTGGCGCACGTCGCGTCGTTGGACGGAGCCGCCAGGGGCATCGCGATCAGGCCGCCCAGGAGGCAAGCCCAGAACGTGGCGAGGAACTCCTCGGCGTCATCGATGGGCATGACCACTTCGGCGCCGACGGAAACGCCGGCGGCGCTCAGTGATTGAAGGCGCCTGAGCGCTGCGGTGCGAAGCTCTTGCACAGAGACCTCGCGATACTGGCCGGGCTTATGGAAGAAGCGCAGGTTCTGCCCCGGGTTTCCAAGGGCCGCTGCGCGACCAGGAGACAGGAGATCGAGGAGAGTTTGGGCGTCGGACATCGAGGTCAAGGGGACCGGGCGAGCCGGTGGTCAGGGCGCGTGGTTGACGGAGAGCCGGATGGGCTCAAGGGGCCGGAGGTTCACGCCGGGGTCGAGGCCAGGGGCTTCGGGCGTGGGCGCCGACAGATGGTAGCGAGAGACCCCCCATGAGATCTCCTGCACGGCGGTGTTCA
>CAYQKK010000133.1:0-12380 GCA_964417955.1 uncultured Planctomycetaceae bacterium | reverse complement strand
CGAAGACGACACCGATAGCCTGACCGAATCGGAGCCATAGGGCACAATCCGGCAGGGATTCTGGTCCGACCCTTGCAGGTGCGTCGAAAGGACCGATCAATACAGGCGCCGGTGAGCCCCCTGGATCGTCCAGTGGGCCGGCGGCGCGAGCAGCCTGACGAATACGAGACAGACACGATATGAGCACACTGACCGAAGTTACCGATGCCAGCTGGGAAGCAGACGTCCTGGGCGCAGAGCACCCCGTACTCGTCGACTTTTGGGCCCCTTGGTGCGGCCCCTGCAAGAGCATGATGCCCTTCGTCGAGAAGCTGGCCGACGAGTTCGAAGGCAAGGTCAAGGTGGTCAAGCTGAACACCCAGGACAACGCCGAGGTCGCAGCCAAGTACGGCATCGTCTCCATCCCGACCCTGATGGTCATCAAGGACGGTGAAGTCCAGAGCCAAGTCGTCGGCCTCCAGCGCTACGACGCTCTCAAGACCTTCATCGAGCCACACATCTAGCAGCGTTGCGCCTCGTCTTCCTGGGATCGCCTCCGTTCGCGACTCCCATACTCGATCGTCTTCTCACGAAGACGCCGCAGCACGAGGTCGTCGGACTCGTCACGCCCCCGGATCGCCCACGCGGTCGGGGGCGTGCCGTCGTTCGGTCGGAGTTGGCGGCGGCGGCCGACGCCGCTGGGCTGCCGGTGATCCAGCCGAAGACCACCAAGTCCGAGGAGTTCGAGAGCGCACTGCCCGAGCTTCACGCCGACGTGCTCGTCGTCGCGAGCTACGGCGAGATCCTGCGCCAACCCGTCCTCGAGCTGTGCCAGCACGGTGCCCTCAACGTTCACGGATCGCTGCTGCCGCGCTGGCGCGGCGCTTCACCGATCCAGCGCGCGATCGCGGCGGGCGACGCTGAAACCGGCGTCTCGATCCAGCGTATGGTCCTCGCCCTAGACGCGGGAGACGTCGTTCTCTCGAAGGCGCTGCCGATCGGCCCGGACGACACCGCGGCGGACCTCTTCGACCGTCTGGCTGAGCTGGGGGCCGATGCCATCGTGGAGGCCCTGGATCAAATCGAAGCCGGGACCGCGGCGTACACGCCCCAGGACAAGAGCCTCGTGACCTTGGCCCCCAAGCTCACCAAGGACGATGGCCGCATCGACTTCGAGCGGCCAGCCGAGGAGATCGCCCGGCACGTGCGCGCCATGACCACCTGGCCCGGCGCGCGCTGCACCCTCGAAGAGGGACGCGATCTCGTGGTCCTCGCCGCCCAACCGTCACCCGTGGAGCCCGGAGAGACCCAACCCGCGCCCGGCGTCCGCGTCGACCGTGGCGGCAGGCTTGTGTTCGCCGCCGGCGGCGGCACCGAGGTGGAGTTCACCCGCGTCAAGCCCGCCGGAAAGGGCGCCATGGACGGCGCCGCTTTCCTGCGTGGACTCCGCAGCTGAAGCCGCGGAGGCTCGGCTCAGTTCGTGAACTGGACCGAGACCGCGCCCGTGAAGTTCGACGTCGCACCGGTCGCGCAGCTATCCCGGTGCCAAACCTGGAAGAACCAGATGTCCCCAGAGGTCGCCGCGAGGGTTCCCATGGGCTGGGGCAGCGCGGTGAGGTCGAGGGCGACCGATCCGCGTCCAGGCCCTCCCACCGTGAACATCCGATCGATCGCTCGACCGATGGAACGGCCGAGGCAGAGGTTGCCGTCGCTTCCCCCCGGGTTCGACGTGAAGCCCGCCTCTTGGGAAGCGATGGCGTAGCCGACGCATCCACTCGGCAAATCGATGCAGTAGAGGGTCAGGTCATTGGCACCCGCGCCAGGCCGCCCGAAGGCCTCCAGCTGCGAAGGGCGGCCCGTGCTATTGACGACGCCGTCGCACACGTCTGTACCTTGGAGCGAGCGCTGAAAGCGAACGACCGCCTGCTCCGACCCGGCCTGGTTGGGCACGTCGACAAAGACCGTGCCGACGAATCCGTCGCTGGAGCCAAGCGGAACCCAATCCGCGTTACCAATCGTGTTGGCGCCGAGGGCGTAGCCTGCGTCCGCAAAACCGTCTCCGTCCGCGTCGAGGGTCGCAGCCCCGCCGATGATGGGTTCCCCTTCCAGGTAGACCGCATCCCCGTTGGACGCGACAGCGAGGGAGCCGAACGTGTTGCCGCGAAACTGCAGGAACGGCGGCTGCGTCGTGAGCGGCTGAATGACCCGATCCCCGCGGATCGTGAGCCCTCCGCTGGAGTCCCCTTGGACCTCGGCTTGCACGGTCACGCGGCCGGTGTCGTCCACCGCCATCGCGCCGAAGCTCGACCAAGTGCTGGCGCCGAGGCCGAGGGCGGCCCCGACCGGCTGGGTCTCGATCGCGCCGGTGCCGCCGATGTCGAGCAGGTCGCCATCCACGATCAGCGCCTGTCGGCCGAGAGTGAGGACCACCCGCGCCACCCAATGCTCGCCGTTCGGACTGATCTCGAACCGTTGGATGCGCAAGATCGAACCCGCCGCAGTGCCGCCGCCCGAGAAGAGAACAAGTGAGTCCGTATGGTGGGCGAAGATGGCTCCGCCCGCGCTGGTGGAGCCGCGCAGGAAGACTTTGCCGCCAGGGCGGAGCGTGACGGACCCGAAGCTTTCCCAACGGCGACCGGAGGCACCGAGGGTGTCCCCCTCTTCCGCCAAGAGCTGACCGTCGAGCCAGGCTGAGTCGTAGCGGACAATCGGCGTCAGTTCATTGGTTCCAAGGTAGGCGAGCTGGCCACCGAGTATGTCGGGACGGCCAAGGCGCAGCGTCGGTGGAGACGTGGTAGCCGATGGTACGCGAAGGACCGCGGCGCCAACGGAGCCGTCCGGTGACGGGTCACCGACGATGACGAACTCAGGGTTCCCGAGGGCCGACGTGATTCGGCCGGTCGCTGCCCAGCTGCTGTCCGCGCCGAGGCTCAACTCGGCGACTCCGAGGAGCGGACTGGTGGACCCAGCGATCGGCTGCTGGCTCAGCGCCAGGATGTCGAGGTCGGCTTGGGCACGGGGAGAGGCTGACGCGAGCGACGCGGACAAGGCCAGGAGGGCGGACCAGCGGGCGACGAGCTGGAGTTTCGAAGTAGAGGTAGATGGGGTGTGCATGTCGAGCAAATGGGAAGTCTGCGGAGAACGAAGAGGCGACTGCCACTAGGCTAACCCGGCTCTACATTCCCGTCCTGCATATCCAGACAGTCAACCCGCCCCCGTCCGAGCCATCGAAACCCTCATCGAACAAAGCGCGCAGCTCGCGGACGCTAGCCCCAAGGCCATCGCCCGCGAGTTTCGGGCGCTGCTGGACGCTGGCATGCGTTTGGCCCCAGTCGGCACCGCGGCGAAAGACCCCGAGCGGCTCCTCGAAGGGCGACGCGCTCCCCGGTTCCGCGTCTCGTTCCTGAACGCGACCTACTACCTGTCGCACTTCGCCCATGACGACCTGAACTTCTTCATCGCCTTCGTTTGCCTCGCCGGGAAGCACAAGATCTCGCCCCGCATCTTCTACAAGGACTCTTCGCTGATGTGGCGAGTGGGTAGCCACGTGGTGCGCACCGATGACGAGAACTGGATTGGCAAGGGCGAGGTGAAGTGGATCCAGCGAGCCGACGGGGAGTACCTGGAGACCCTTGAGGAGACCACGAACCTGCCGCTCGAAATCCAGGGGGCCCTCGACGACGCGACGCGTCGGGGATTCAAACCAAAGCGCGACGCTGAGGCCGTCGAACTGGTGCTGCGCGGCGGCTCCTCCAACAGGATCCGGCCGTTCTCTGACTTCAGTCGGCCTCGGGAACAGGCCGCCGCCGAGTACAGCCTCAACCGCGGCCGGCCCATCGTGCGCCTCGCGCGCAAGCTCGACCCCAGCTCGCTCACCTTCGCCAAGGGCTTCGCGCCGGACTTCAAGAAGGGACACCTCGGGTACAGCCTCAGCTCAAGCCGTCTCTATGGCGGTCGCATCGAGAAGCACCGCGTGCTGTCCGAGAACCGACGCGTCCAGTTTCAGTTCGTCGCGTCGCCGACCCACGTTTGGATGAACCCTCCCCAGACCCTCACCACGGAGATCATGGGCTTCGGCGTGCGGACGACCCACGTAGCCGCCATCGACGAGGCCTTTGTGCCCGGCTTCGAATTCCACTACGAGGACGCGACGGTGGACCCGCCCGTGCTGCACACCCAAATCCCGGACGGCTTCGCGGGCGACCCGAGCGAGATCGACCCCGCGCGCTCCGACGCGTCCCCTTGGAACGAGAAACTGCCCATGATCCGCCGCTTCCGAAGGGAAGTCATCGGCCGCAAGGGCCGATCGGGTCTGAAGGTCAGATCTCGAGCGTAAGCCAGCGCGGCTCGCCGGGCGCTGGGCCTTTCGGATCACCGGCCATGTCCTCGACGCGGACGGAGAACCCACGCTTCTTCGCTCGGCGAATGAACTGCTCTGCGGTTCCGCGGCCCGGGTCAAAGATCAACGCCGCTCCGGATTTCGGCACCAGGAATCGCTCGACCGCGTCCAGTAGCGCTCCGTGTCCGCCGGGGTCATAGATCACTTCACAGCCGACGACGAAGTCAAAGGACTCCGCTGGTGCCGTGGAAAGGTCGCGCCAGTCGAGGGCCCATACGCGCGTCCCCTCGAGACTGTTCTGTGCGACGTTCACCCCCATCGCGGCCACCGCGATCGGGTCGTAGTCGCTCAGGGTGACCGTGGCTCCTTGTTGCTTTGCGAGGGACAGGCCGACCGCGCCGAGTCCAGCCCCCAGCTCGAGGACGCGGCCCTTGACCCCGCGCTTCACCAGGCCCTCAACACATGGGTCGACCGCGTCCCAGACCCAGGCCCAGTAGGGCATCGACGCGTGGTAGTCGCGGCGTTCGATCTCCGCGTCCGGATCGAAGAGAGCATCCGGCTGGCGCGGCACCCAGAGCTCGACGTGCGGGCCCCTTTGGAGCTCCCAGCCACCCTCCAGGGACGGAAGCCCTGCGGAGCGCGGATCGACGTTCCGGTGCTCGGTCATGGACGCAAGAGTATTCGATTGCAACGAATCGTCACCTTCTCTGGCCCAGCACATCTATCCCCGTGGCCTATGATGCCCGTCGAATCGCTCCCTTCCCCCCTCCTGACGCTACCTCGACCCATGGGCAAGTTCTTCACCATCATCCTCCTCCTGCTCATCGGCGTCGCTGTTCTCGGCGTGACGAGCTACAACGGCCTCGTTTCGGCAGACGAAGGCGTTGCCGCCAAGTGGGCCGAAGTGGAGAACCAGTACAAGCGCCGCGCCGACCTGGTACCCCAGCTGGTGGAAACCGTCAAGGGCGCCGCGGACTTCGAGAAGTCCACCATCACCGAGGTGACGGAGATGCGGGCGAAGATCGGCCAGATGCAGCTGCCCGCTGGCGGACCTGAAAGCCAAGCCCAGCTCGACGAGTTCATGAAGAACCAGGACGCCCTGGGTCAGAGCCTCGGGCGCTTGATCATGGTCACCGAGAACTACCCGGAGCTGCGGGCCACGGAAGCCTTCCGCGACCTTCAGGCCCAGCTCGAAGGCAACGAGAACCGGATCGGAGTCGCACGCGGTGACTACGTGACCTCGCTGCGGAAGTTCAACACCGGCGTGCGCAGCTTCCCCAAGAACTACATCGCCGGGCACTTTGGCTTCGAGGCCAAGCCCCAGCTTGAGTTCGACTCGTCGGTGGAAGAATTGCCGACCATCGACTTCGGCGGCAACGCGCCCGCCGAGTCTGGGAAGTAGGCCTGCACTTGCTGCCCTTCTCGCCCACCCGGAGCCTGTTGATCCTCGCCGCGCTGCTGTGCAGCCTGGCGCTTGCATCCACAGCGAACGCCCAGGAGATACCGCCCTACAGCGGCTGGGTCACCGACCTCGCGGAGCTTGTGTCACCTGAAAAGGAGGCCGAGCTCCACGGGCTGATGGAGACCTATCGCAACGGGGAAGGCGGGCATGAGATCGCGGTGCTCACGGTTCCCTCCCTCCGGGGTCGGAGCCCCGAGGAGTTCTCGCTGCGCGTGGCTCGCGAGTGGGGTCTCGGCAAGATGGACACCCACAACGGTGCGCTGCTGCTCATCGCCGTGAAGGAGCGAAAGACGCGCATCGAAGTAGGGCGCGGCCTTGAGGGGTCGATTCCCGATGCGGTGGCGTCGCGCATTCTGCGCAACATCCTCGCGCCGAAGCTGCGCGCCGGCGACTACGACGGAGCCGTTGAGGACTCCGTCCGCGCGCTACACGCGGCTGCGGGCGGTGACTATGGCCCCCTTGAGCGCGCAGGCGATCGACCAGCCAACACCACCAAGGATCTCGCGATCATCGCGGGCATGGTGATCTTCTTCCTCGTGGTCACCCATCGTCGAAGGCGCAACCCCAGGCGCTTGCGCGGTGGAAGGAACAGCGGCCGCGGCGGCTTTGGGCCGGTGATCATCGGCAGCCCCGGAAGGTATAGCGGCGGATCCGGCGGCGGCTTTGGGGGCTTCGGCGGCGGCGGCGGCTTCTCCGGCGGGGGGGCCTCGGGAGGATGGTAAGCATCTACATCATCCTGATCGCGCTCGCGACATCCCTCCTTCGCGAGGAAGACGGCTGGGAGGCGGCGGGCCACGCCGCCGAGCCAAGCTGGACCGACATCGGCACGCGCTTTGGCCCATGGATCTTCGCCTTGATCATGGCCTTCGTGGTCGTGCGCGGCCTCATGCGTGCCCAGCGCTACTCCGCCGCCAAGGACCTCAGCGAGGAGGATCGCGAGGCGCTCCGTGAGCGCGTAGCTAAGGCGGAGTCTTCGACCTCGGGCGAGATCGTGGTGGTGGTTTCCTCCGCTGCCGACGATCACCCGGACGCGCCCTGGAAGGCAGGCGCAGCGACGCTGCTCCTGGGTACGCTGCTCCTCGGCGGGCTCAGCCGCGCCCTCGGACCGATCGGGTTTGTGCTCGTGCAGATCGGCGTGGCGGGGATCGGCTATCTCTTAGCCGTGGGCCTCCATGACTTCCGGCGCTCCTTCGTGCGCGAGAGTCGAGCCACGGCCGTTTGCGAAGAGCAAGCGCTGCAGGAGCTCCAGCGCCTCGACCTCACGTCGAAGCCGGAGCGCACCGCGGTTCTTCTATTCGTAAGCGTGTTCGAGCAGCGCGTCGTCGTCATTGGCGACACGAAGGCCCACGAAGCTGCGGGGGAAGACGCCTGGGTTGAGGCCGACGCGGCCGTCCTTGGGGCACTCCGCGCGAAGGGACCGGCGAGCGAGACGCTTCGCGACGCACTGGCCCAAGGCATTGACACCGTTGGGGCCACGCTTGCGCGGGTGCTGCCACCGACAAACAGCGACCGGAACAGGTTCGACGACAGCGTCGAGATCAGGGACTAGCGACCGCGACGATCTTGGGCCAGCGGACGGTGAACGTGGCGCCTTGGCCGAGCTCCGACTCCAGCGTGATCGCTCCGCCGAACTCCTCCATGGTGCGCTTGACGAAGGCGAGGCCCATACCGCTGCCCTCCACGTCGTCGCGACTGTTGAGGGTGCGGAAGAGCTGGAAGGCCTCATCGTGGAACTCCGGCGAAATCCCGGGGCCGCTGTCCTTGAAGACGAACTCAACGAACGACTCGAAGTCTCTCGCGCTCACGTGCACGGATCCGGTCTCAGACCCAGCGTGCTTGATCGCGTTGCCGATGAGGTTCATGAAGACCATGCGGATCGGGGCCGCATAGGCCCGAACGGAAGGAAGGTCATCGTCCCAGGTGACCTTGAATCCGCGCGGCGGCGCGATCAGATGCTCGATGTCCGTCAAGAGCTCGGCGACGTTGATCTCCTCCATCTCCGAATCCTTGAGGCCGATCTGCGAGTAGGACAAGAGATCGCTGAGGAGTCCCTCCATGCGTCGGACTCGCCCCTGGAGCATCGCGAGGTTGTCTCGACCCTCTTGGGAGATCGCCTCGCCTTCGTCTTCCTCTACCCAGCTCGCCAGCTGACCGATTCCGCGCAGGGGCGACTTCAGGTCGTGGGAAGCGATGTAGGCGAAGTCGCTGAGATCGCTGTTGGAGCGCTCTAGCTTCGCCGCGTAGGTCTTCAGTTCCGCCTGGGACGTGGAGAGCTGGGCGTTGATCGAAGCGAGTGCTGGCAAACGAAGGGCCTGGGGGAGCACCCTGATGAGCGCCACCACGGTCACCGTTGAGATGATCGCAGTCACGACCTTGAGCACGGCGGAGAGGCGGTAGACCGGCATCCAGAACATGATGGCCTCGGTGAGGTGCACGAGGCCGCAGGACACGATGAAGCCGCAGAAGAGCCAGAAGACCCCGGGGAACGCCACATCCCGGCGCTGCACGATGAAGTACGCGAGGACGCAGGGGATCGCCGCGTAGGCAAACCACGTCAAGATGTCGGCGGCGATATGGATCCATCCAAGGTACGGCTCGTCCGTCCAACCCTCTCCGCAGTACCAACGCGCAGGGAAACCGTTGGTGCTCCATAGCCAATCCATGAATTGGAGCGTGTGCCTTCGAGCCGGTAGATGTCAAGGGGATTGCGCTTCTACGGGCTCGATCAACCCCGTGTGCTCTGCTATCAACCCGTGCTATCGTCAACTGCATGAGCACCGACTACAGCGCCATGCCCTCCCCTCCAGACGAGGTCTCCGCATCCACGATCCTCGCGCGCATGTTCGACGCGGCGGGGTTTCGCTACTTCTGGGCCACGGCGGACCTGCCCCAGGGGGCGCTAGGGTTTTCTCCGGCTGCAGGGTCCATGGAACTTGGTCAGCTCCTGCAGCACCTCGAGTCCCTCGCTGGCTGGATGCACGCTGGCCTGACCGGCGCCGCCTTCTCGGGAGCGAGTGAGACCCCGGGCGCTGTGCGCAGCCAAACCCTCGAACTTCTCGCTGCTTGTAGCGCGCGCGTGAGCGCCATGGCCCCCGCCGACCTCCATTCGGTGACCCTGGCGCGAGGGGGCGGCGAGGCCCTCCCCATGTGGAACCTGATCCATGGTCCGCTCGCTGACTTCCTGTCCCACGTGGGACAGGTAACGACTTGGCGTCGCATGGCGGGGTGCCCCGGGCAGGTGCCGCGCTACGCGCTCGGCCTGGGCCCCGACGGTGCGGCAAGCGTCAGCCAACCCAAGGGCGACCACCCGCGAGGGCTGCACTTCCAGGACGCAGATCTCACCGAGTCGACGTTCCGGGACGTAGCGCTGACTGGATCGACCTTCGACGATGTGAGCCTCGCAGGCGCCAAGTTCAGCAACGCCACCTTCGCGGGGGCGACAATCCACAACGTCGACCTGTCCAATGTGAACATCACCGACGCCAACATCGACGGGCTGCGGATCGACGGTGAGCTGATTTCTGAGTAGCGGTCTTTTGTTAGTCTGGCCCGCGTGTTGAAAAGTGGCCCACTGATTCCGTTCGCTGCGCTGATCTTCGTCGGCTGTGGAGATGCCGGAGATCCCGCTGGCAGCGTGTCGCCCGCGGCTGCGGGCTCAATGGTTGACGACGACCCAGATGGCGGCAGGTCGCCGGACCCCTTCGTGGACATCTCCGAGTCATGCGGAGTGGTGTTTGATCACGTGGCGGGTGCCGATGGCCAATGGGTGCTAACCGAGATCATGGGCGGCGGCGGCGCGCTCTTTGACCTAGAAGGGGACGGCGATCTCGACCTCCTCCTGCTCGGCGGTGCGGCCCGCTCTGGCGATCCAACCTCGCCCCCGTCGGGCCTTGGCCACGGGCTCTTTCGAAACGACGGTCAGGGGCAGTTTGAAGACATCAGCGCCGCCGCGGGACTCGACCACCTCACCGGATACGCCATGGGGGCCGCCTGCGGCGACGTGAACGCCGACGGCATCGTGGATCTGTTCGTCACCCAGCTTGGCCGCAACGCCTTGCTCTTCGGCGATGGCAGCGGTCACTTCCAAGACGTCTCGGAGGCCTGGGGCGTGGATACACTGGACTGGTCCACGTCGGCAACGTTCGTTGACTTCGACGCCGACGGCGACCTCGACCTCTTCGTGGCCCGCTACATCGAGCTCAACGCGAAGCTTGAGTGCCGCGATTCGACCGGCAGGCGCACGTACTGTCCTCCGGCCAGCGGACCCGCTGTGCACGACCTTCTGTTTCGAAACGACGGAGCGAGCTTCACCGATGTGACCCAGGAGGCTGGATTCGACGGCGCCGCGCAGCCTGGACTCGGGGTCGTTGCGGGCGATATCACCGGCAACGGGGGACTCGACCTCTACGTCACCAACGATGGCCAGCCGAACCAGCTGTGGGTCCGACTGGAGGACGGCAGCTGGCGGGACGAGGCGATGCAGCGCGGGGCGGCCCTCAATCACAACGGCGCGGCGGAAGCGAGCATGGGCATCGTTGCAGAGGATCTCGACGGCGACGGACAGACCGACCTCTTCATGACCCATCTGCAAGAGGAGACCCACACCCTCTACACCGCGCGCGCCGCGGGCAACTACTCGGATCGCACGAGCACGGCTGGGCTGAACCGAATCACTAGGCCGAGCACAGGTTTCGGCGTGGCCGCCCTGGACCTCGAACTCGATGGCGACCTCGACTTGGCGGTGGCGCAGGGTCGCGTGCGCATCGGCAAGGTGCATCCCGGGTGCGAGCTCGTCGGAGCATTCGCCCAGCTCGCTGAACCGAACCTTCTGCTCGTCAACCGTGGCTCCGGGCAGTTTGCGCGCCTCCCTGGGGGCTCTTCCGCACTCGAATCACCTATTGCGGTGGATCGTTCGGTGCTCGCGGGGGACATCGATGGCGACGGCGACATCGATCTTGTGTTCACACGCAATGATAGCCCGGTCCAAGTGCTGCGGAACGACGCCGCGAGGATGGGCGGCTGGATCGTGATCGATCCGCGGGTCAGTGCATCCGCGGCGACGGCCCTCGGCGTGCGAGTCAGCGTCAGCGGCGGCGAACACGAGGCCGTACGCGAGTCGCGGGCGTCCGACGGCTACCAGTCGAGCCGCGACCCGCGCGTTCACTTTGGGCTGCCCGGAGAACCTGAATCGGCCGACGTTGAGATCCGCTGGGCTGACGGTCAACGAGAGCACTTCCCAGCCTGCGCCAGCGGTCAAGTTCACCGCCTTCTCAAAGGAACGGGGCGTGCCCTTTGACTTCGGTAAGGACACACCCGTGGTGGCTCTTGGCGCTGCTCATCGCAGCCTGCGGGGGCGCCGACGAGGGCGCCGTTGAGAGGCCCCAGAAGACCGTCGCGATCCCTGCGCTGGCCACGAATGCCATGGAGCCCTTGGTCGCGGAGTTCTTCGAAGCGCGAATCAGCAAGCTCCGCGCTGATCCGTCGGACGCACAGAACTGGGCCGACCTGGGTTTCGCCCTCGACGCGCACATGCTCCTCGAAGAGGCGGAGACATGCCTCGGTGAGGCCACGCGCCTCGACGCTGCGCTCTTCCCTGCAGCCTACGACTACGCGTTCCTTGGCACGATGTTGCCGCGGGAAGCAGATGCCGTGTCAAAGCGCTTCGAGCGCGCCGCGTCCCTCAGGCCGACCTACGCGCCCGTCTTCGCACGGCACGGCGACTACCTACTCGAAGAGGGCGACTTCGCGGGCGCCGCCGCTCTCTTCGAGCGCGCCCTAGCGGCTTTCGATGGGTACGACTACGCTCGACTCGGCCTAGCGCGGGCTCTTCTCCAGACAGGCGAGCCCGCAGGCATGCAGCGTGCGAGGCTAGAGCTCGAGAAGCTGTTCGAGACCTTTACCGGCGACCCCGCCGTGGCCACTGCCTTTGGACAGGCGTTGTCCCTAGGGGGTGAAGCAGAGGCTGCAGCCGAGGCCCTCGCGCGGCATCAGCGCGCACTCTCCGCTGGTCAAACGACGCGGGTGCCGCTGCTCGACACCCTGCGCGCTGACATCTTAGGGCTGTCGCGCTCCACCGCCTCCAACTTCCAGCGCGGCGAGAAGAAGCTGCGCAAGGGAGATCTCGCTGGGGCAGCCGTAGAGTTTGAGCGCGTGTTGAGTTCGGAGCCCAAGCACCGAAGCGCACGACTCTTGTTGGCGAAGACCAGGATTGGGTTGCGCGAGCTGGCGGCAGCAAGAACGCAGCTTGGGATGCTGATCGAATCCAACGCGATGGACGCCGATGCCCATGCCCTTCTCGGCCAGCTCGACACGGAGACGGGAGCGATCGCTTCAGCGCTGACGCACTTTCAGAAGGTCGCCCAGAGCGCACAGCCCGACGACCTCACCTATCGCGCTTGGGTCACTGCCCTGGGGTCCGGGGGCCGCTGGGAGGAAGCTCTCTTCCGCCTCGACGAGTGGCGCGCGGCGTCCCCAGAGCACGCCGACATCGACTACCTAAGGGCCCTCGCAGCGTTCAATGCGGGCCAAAAGAACGAGGCGCAGCGCGCTCTCAATGCGGCGATCCAACGTACCCCGAACCACCCGATGCGCCGCCAGCTA
>CAYQKK010000132.1:10646-12526 GCA_964417955.1 uncultured Planctomycetaceae bacterium | reverse complement strand
CTGCTGCCGCCTTGAATTCCTAGTTACGGCCGGATCGATGAACGGGGTTGCCTCAAATGCGTGACGGCGAAGCTGGGATGCTCCGGTTGAGTTCACCCTACGGCAACTCTCTCCGCCGCGCCATGAATGGCTCGACCGTCACCGCCTTCCTAGCGGAACATCAGCTCCACCGCGCTAGAGAAGTTCGAGACCGCCGCCGGATTGAAGTCGCGATACCACAGCTGAAAGTGCCAGGTGGAGCCGGCTAGCACGTCGGGCTCCACAAGGCCGTCGCTGCTCTCAAACGACTGCGAGAAGCGGCCCAGTTGATCGGAGAATCCAAAGGCGGAACCGAGGCGAAAGACCGCGCCCCCAAGGCATAGCTCGCCCTGGGAGAGAACCGTCGATCCAGACTGCGAGCCCATCAAGGGGAGGACGGCTGCGAAGCGCGGAAGGTCTTCGCCTTCGATCGTCCAGGCTCCATAGCTGGCAAAGGACCGACCGAGTACCTCCATCTGTGCGCCCGTTGGAGCAACTGAGTTGGGCCGCCCATCGCATGAGCGTTGGCCGATAGGAAGCTCGAAAACGGTCACGCTCCCTTCCCTGATCGCCGGGTCTGATTGGTAGTCGCCAAGGGAGTAGACCGCTGCGATTCCATCGTCCAAATGGACGTTGCCACCGACGAAGGGACCGGAGCCTGACGTCATGGACTTGGAGCGCTCGGTGCGAAGAACGGCCTCGGGATGCCAGAAGCCGTCTTCCCCGAGAGCAAAGGTGTATGCCTGTCCCACGACGATTCCGAGGGCATTGCGAGTCGCTGGGGCTCCGACGATGATGCGCTCAGCCGTCATGTGCGCCGAGAAGCCAAAGTCGTCTGGACCTGGAGGCGGTGAGGACAGCCCATCGGAGGCCTCAAGCGTTTGGTGATACTCCCAAAGGGTTGTCACCGAGTTGCGTCGGAAGACCACGGCCCGACCGCGAAGGGACCCAGTTGGCTCCGCGCGATGACCGCCAACCGCCCATTCACCCACAACGGTGAGTCCGCGAGGGAACCGTGCCCCGAGGGCGAAGGAGGGGGGCTCCAACACCTGCTTGTAGCCCCAGGTGCCTGAAGGACTCCTCTCCCAAACGAGAACGCGGTTTCCAAGGACGCCCATCATAAGGGTGTCGCCGTCTAGGCTCACCAGCCCGTCGAGTCGAGTCGGGATGCCCATTGGATTGCCCGCTAGAACAGACGGGGTCATCAGCTGCGCTGTTTCCACGAACTCATGGCCATCATGGTCGAAGATTCGAACAAGACCCGTGTTCGGCGCGCCGAGTCCTGGATGGCCTGCTTCGGTCAAGACCAAGCGGTCGCCATCAAGGTCTCCGGCTCCCCCGGAGAACAGAGACCCTGTGCCGGTGTAGGTGGACAGGATCGTCTGGACCACACTCCAGGACCCGGCTACCTTTTCATAGATGTACGATCTCCCCCGATAGACTGCTTCGCCGTCGTCCGTCGCCAACGCGTCAGTCAGAAGGAAGCGGTCACCCTGAGACTTCAGCACAGACGCAAAGAGAAAACCATGGCGCGGTTCCGGGTGAAGCAACACCTGCGTGGGATCAAATGCTCCACCGTCGTGGTCGAGCACATAGAGCGCGCCGGCGGATGCTCCACCGAGTGAGTTTGGCACTCCGTCGGGATGAGGTTCGTTTGTGACGACGAAGAGCGAGCCGTCTGAAAACCCTAGCCTTCGTCCAAACTGGACCTGGTCGGCTGAGACGGTTCCAAAGAGGGCTTCCGCCTCGATCAACTCTACGAAGGAGTCTTGAAGAGCCAGTAGTGCGAGGGTGCAGATCATGGGAACAGAATGCGTGACGGCGAAGCTGGAATGCTCCGGAGCGAATCAGGGACCAGAATA
>CAYQKK010000132.1:0-10546 GCA_964417955.1 uncultured Planctomycetaceae bacterium | reverse complement strand
CAGAATGCGTGACGGCGAAGCTGGAATGCTCCGGAGCGAATCAGGGACCAGAATAGGGCAAGGCGCCTCGATCACGCCCTGCCCCAAAGAATCAAGTACGAATCGGATCAGCGCCTATTGGCTCTGCCTCTCGAACGCTCCCATGTCAGTGACAGCGCCCACGATGTTACCGCCGTCGCTTCCGGTGTCGACCACTGGCACATCCACCTCACGTGGCTGCTCGCCAAGGTCTAGTGGAGTCAACTCCGTGAAGTTCATGTTCCCGTCTAGATCCGCAAGATCTTGCTCTAGGTCAGAGTCGTTTCCTGCGTCAAGGCAAGGGGATGTCGGCGCCAGCGTGAAGTCACGCGTGGGACCGTTCGTGAACTCCGGATCTACTTGGATGCAGGTCGCAGCATCGAACCATGCAGGCGTGCCAGAGCTGGGCCCCGTGGCCACTAGAAGCGAGAGCTGAATACAGGAGTTGGTCGCTGAGACGATCGTACTTGTATCCGTCTCGACCGAGTTCGGGTTCTGCAGCGGCGGGTTCCCCGGCGAGTAGAACGTGCCCTGATTTCGATAGACAATGCTGCTCTGGATATCGAGCGCGCCAGCGCCGGATCCGACGACCCGAATGCCTGCGCCTCCCGCTGAACCCACTGTCGTTCCAACGATGTTGTAGGCGACCGTGCAGTGAGAGAGCGAAGTTGTGCCGCCAGCGTCCTTGAAGTAGAGACCGCCCCCGCTCTGGGCGAGGTTATCTGTCCACAGACAGTTCTGGAACAGGATGGGTTCCGCGTTGGGAAGTGTTTGGTGAAGACCGCCACCTTGGATGGAGCGGTTCCCGTCGAAGACCGAGTTGAAGAAATAGAGCCCAGGACCGCACTGGTCGAGCGACGCACCTCCACCCTGTCCTGTGAACGAACCAGGTGAGTTCTGCTTCAGGCACGAGTTGTCTCGGCAGACGACCCGGGACACGACGCCACTCGTGCGGCTCAGGAACATGCCCCCTCCACGCTCATCAGCGTGGTTGTTCTGGAAGGTCAGATTCAGGAGCTGCAGGTCCGGATTACCCCCAGAACTCATGTCGGTGGTAAGGCCACCGCCCAGAGCATCGATGCCGCTGCCGTTCGCGTTGCCGCTGACGACCCGGAACCCGTCCAGAATCGTAAAGCCTCCGCTCAAGAGAGTGACCACGTGGAATGCGTCATCCGAACGATTGTTGGGGGTCATGCCGATGTCGCCGGACAGCACCGTCGAATCGAAGAGATTCGTTGGGCGATCATCGAGCGTGACCTCGGTTCCTTGAAAACCGCCGCGCAGCACAACTCCTGAGGAGAGTACGAACGACTCGCTTCGACCTGCGGATGTGCTCGGAACGTAGTGGGTCTGGTTGGCGTAGGCCTTAACCCAGATCTCGCTTACACCTGGAATCGCTGCCCGATTGAGCGCTTCGGGAATTGATTTCACAGCGACGCTCCAATCTGTACCTGGGGCCGTGTCGCCTCCCGCAACGATGTCAACGTAGACATCAGCTTGGGAAAACGCGACTCCTGAAAGAGCTAGACTTGCGAGCGCGAGACTCGGTGCGAGGTGCGAGGTGCGAGGTTTCTTAGAAACTGCATAGTAAGAACTGTCAGCCGCGAGACGGCTACCGAGCACGGTGAAGTACCACGCTCATGGAGAAGTAGCCTGCGAGGTTTGGCTGGTCACTCGACCGTACTCAAAGTCTCGAATCGGTGTGCGTGAACCGAGATAAAGATCCACTGCTGGGTCACCTGATGCGGAACATCAATGCCCCGCATTCGCCATTCCCATTTCTGGGACTCCCCTCACTGAAACAAGACGGTCCGCGCGCTCGTCGTGTTGACGAAGCCTTGGTCGCGGTACATCCACTGCACCGCCCAGGTGGATCCAGGCTGGGGCTGCACGCTTTGGGGTAGCGTCAGTAGGTCAAGGCGAAGTGCGGCGTTCCCCGAGTCGTCGGCGATCGCGAGGGAGCCGGGGACCCGGGAGAACGGTGCGCCGAGGCACAGGGAGCCAAAGCCCAGGGAGCTGAACGGCGGCGTGGCGGCCTCGGGCGAGATGAAGAGGAGGCCCGCCGTACCGGGGATGAGGCCCGTGACGTCGAAGTAGAGGGCGTTGTCCGAGAGGTCGGAGCTGCCGACGGCTTCGAGCGTGGCTTGAAAGCCCGCGCCGTTCACTCCCCCATCGCAGATCGTGGTCTGCAAGCCTGCGCCCAGGGCGGGGAGCTTGAACGCGGCTTTGCCCGTTCCCGCGGCGTCGAACTGCAATGATGTCACCGACACGGGCAAGAACATGTTGCCGCACGCGAACGCCTCGACGTTGGGATCATCGGGGGCCCAGATGCCGCCAAAGTCGATGCAGTTGTACATGTTGGCGGCGAACTGAAGCTCCATCGGTGCGCCCGATGGCTCTAGATCGTTCGCGGACGAGGCGGGGCCTTCGAAGAGAAAGGGCCAGGGGATCTGGGTATTCGTTGTGCTCGCGGATACGAGGGGCCCCGGGGCCGAGTCGAACAGCTGCGGGTTGCCGCTGAAGGGATCGATCGGAAACGGACTCGTTGTTACGCCGCTCAGGGCATCTTGAAACGCAAAGGCCGCGAAGGCGCAGACGTTGGAACCGTAGTCTTGATCGCACGCCCTGCCGGTGATGTCGAGCACGTAGTCAGCCGCGATACTGAGGTTCGCGTCGCGCAGGCCGTAGGCGGGACCGGGGTCGAAAGAGAACGGCGCTTGGAAGTCGAAGGCACGGCCCTGGGCTGGCCAGGTCGGGGCAGCCGGTAGGCTCAAGCGGACGTTTGCCCAGTGCAGCACAGGCCGATCCCCGAGACAGCTGAGATCGATGCCGGTGATGCGTCCGAAGGGCGCGACCTCAGGGTCGGTTACGAAAAGCTGTCCGCCGGCGCCCGCGATCGCTCGGCCGAACGTCTCGCTGGTTGTGCCCAGTCCGCCGAGGGGCGTCGAGGATTGCTTAGCGAGCCATACCTCCGAGCCCACGGGTCGCCCGTAGACCTGCACCGGCCCCGGCACAAAGCCCGAGTCCGTCAGCACGGCCACGGTGGCTGAAAGCCATCGATCCGCGAGCTCGACGCGGACCGCCCCATTCAGGCCGGGACCGTCAAGGCGTTGCTCCTTGACCCAGCCGCTGGCTTCCCGTCGCCAAACATCGACCCAGTCGTCACCGACGATCGCAAGTCGGTCGCCGCTCGCATCGAAGAACCCCCTGTGCTCGGGATCGGTCAGCGCTTCGTCTAAGGCAAAGCTCCCTCCCGAACGCTGGAAGGCCAGGATGCTCAAGTTGCTGAACGGCCCTGCCACCGTATAGATCCGACCTGCTTCGAGTCGGAGATCAAAGGCGTACGCGCCGTTGATCGGATTGATGATCTCCTGGCTAAAGGCCCACGCATCGGTCTGTGGGTCGAAGTCGAAGACGGAGATGCGCCGTACGCTGCTGAAGGTGTTCTGGGTCGCGACGGCGAGCGTATCCCCTTCGATCTGAACAGGGGACGTCACGGGTGCGCTGGAAGTAAAGGCAAGCGGCGGCCCCTCAACCCAGGTTCCTCCGGCGTTGGGCTCCCAGACGTTCAGGCTGTAGCTGCCGAGCGATCCGCCCGCCACGACAGCGATGCGGTCCCCATCCACGTCGATGGCGCGGACGCGGCCCGCGGTTGGCGTCAAGGTTGCCGCGTACACAGCGTCGGCCCCCTGGGTTCGCTCCCAAACGTGGACCTCCTGCTCGAAGTCGTCTACGTCCACCACCCAGTCTTCGGATGCAGCCACCATCTGGCCGAGGCGCACCAGACTCGTGGGAGGAAGCGGAAGGTCGACCGCGCAGGACTGCACGGGCGTCAAGGTGAGGAGTAGGGCGAGGATCGTCATGGCATGTGGGAAAGGGGCCCTCTAGCGTACTCCGCTACGCGCAATCGAGCATTTCTGTCTTGCGACCTCCAAATAAGCGACCGGCCGCCCCCATCACTGGGAGCGGCCAGCCGCACTCTCACAACTCATTTTCTCTGTACTTTGCCTGGGACCAGCTTCCTAGCGGCCACCGGTGAGCTGGGGGTTGCCGCTCATCTGCCGCACGCCCGGGTTCACTTCCACCCAGGGATCGGTCTGCCACAGGAGCGCATTCGGTGCGTCGTCAATGAGACGCTCCGCGCCTCGCTGCGCGAGCTGGAGCTTCTGCGACTTTCCGCGCGGCGTGCTGCCGACTAGCGAGTGGCCCACGGCGGTGGACACTAGAGGGCGTCCCGGGACGCCCAACTCACCGCCTAGGAGGTCCTCGCCGGGAACGGAAGCGAGTCGGTTCGACTCTGCATCCCCCATCGAGGTAGTAGGTACCGCTGCCGAAGCGGAAGCGACGCTCGGTGGGGTCGACTCCACGCCGCTGTCCACGGCCCCGCGGGTCGCAAGGAAGAGGCCAACGGATCCAGTCAAAAGCAGCGCCGCAGCCGCGGCCACGCTCTTGCGCTGGAACCAGCTCGGTCCGCCAAGGATCGGCGCCATCGGCCGGTCTTGATCATCCAGCGCCGAAGAGGACCCGCCATTCAGCGTGCCGTGCTCGACCAACTCAGAGCGGATACCGGCCCAAAGGTCCGGCGTCTCACGCTCCTTCGTGAACTCGGCATACCGAGCCAGGACTCCCGCCGCTTGCTTCGACGCAGCGAGAGCCTCCTGGTCCTCGGGATGAGCGATCAGCCAAGCGTCAACCCGCGCCGCTTCCCCAGCGTCGAGTTCACCGCCAACGTACAGCGGAAGAGCTGCTTCAAAGTCTTCCCTGTCCCAGCTCTCAAGATCGTCAAACTTCTGGACCGATCCGCTGGGGTGACTGCCGTTGCTGTTGGAATTTCGCTTCATGCCTTCTTGCCGGATCGCGTGGATCCGTCCGATGAGGAGGTACGCGCGTCGGCGCGTGGCGTTGGGGCTAGCCCCGATGTTTGTTCGAGTGTGTTCAAAGCGGGATCGCTGGGTGAATCCCCTTCTTGGCCGCCCAGTAGATCGGCGGCTCCCTGGCTGCGCATGCGCGCCCGGCGCTCCCATTCCTCTTGGAAGAGCTTGCGGCCGCGGTGCAGGCGCCAGCGCACGGTCACGTGGGTAGCGCCAACGATCTCCGCGATCTCAGGGCAGGACAGGCCCTCGATCTCGCGCAGGTTCAAGACCGACTGAAAGTGGGGCGCGAGGGTCTCGAGAACGGCTGCGACTTCGGCGGCGGTCTCCATGGCCTCGGCCTGGGCGGAGGGTGCCGCCATGTTCTGATCCTCGAGGTCGAACGCAGCGTCCTCGTCGTCGCCGCGCCCGGAAGAGACCGAGATGGCGGACCGGCGCTTGCGCAGGAAGTCGATGCAGAGGTTCGTGACGATCCGGTAGAGCCAGGTCGTGAACTCGTGATTGAAGTCGAAGCGGTCGAGGCTCTTGAACACGCGCAGGAAAGCCTCCTGGGCGAGATCCTGGGCGTCTTCATCCGTGGGCACCAAGTTGCGGGCCACGCGGTAGGCGCGGCGCTGATGCCGCTCTACTAGGCCGGAGAAACCAGCCTCGTCCCCGTCGAGCGCCTGACGAAGGAGCGCGTGGTCGATGGCGGCCTCCGCCTTGCGCCTCGCGTTCTCGTCCATGGGTTCAATTTCGACGTCGTCTGGGCCTTCGCCTGACGCCGCGTCGGAATCTCCGAATCCAGCGGTCTCGGAATGAGACGATCCGCCACTTGTAGCGCTCATGGTCGCTCCTCCACGGAGGCGCACGTCGCGGGCGACCGCGAGAGGCCCCCGGCGGGGTTCTCGGCGGGGTTCTCGGTGGGGTTCTCCGCGGGTATCTGGACCCGCTGGCGCGCGTAGCGCGGCCCGCTGTGAGCTGCTGGGGGGCATGTGGACGACATACGACCTTGTGGGGCCCCCGTTAGCGCTCTAGGCAAGGAATTTGGGCGCCGGCTATTCAACCACGACGGGGAATCGATCCGGGATGGCCCCGAGGAAGCGGAACTTCGCGCGGCGCTGGGCCACCAGCTCCTCTTTTGGGACCGATTCGAGGGCCGTGAGCTGCTCGACGATGGACTCGCGCATGGACTGGATCATCTGCGGGCGGTCCCGATGGGCGCCGCCGAGGGGCTCCTTGACGACCCCGTCGATGATGCCGATCTCGCTCAGGATGCCGGCGGTCAGGCCCAGGGCCTCGGCGGCCTCCGGGCTCCGCGAGCCATCCTTCCAGAGGATCGCAGCGCAGCCCTCCGGTGAGATCACCGAGTAGTACGAGTACTGGAGCATGTTCACGCTGTCGGCGATTCCGATGCCGAGGGCACCGCCGGATCCGCCTTCGCCGATGACGTAGGCCACGATCGGCACCTTGAACTCGAACATGCGCAGGATGTTCTCCGCGATCGCGGCGGCTTGGCCGCGCTCCTCCGCGCCGATGCCAGGATAGGCCCCCGGCGTGTTGATCATGGTGACGATGGGGAGTCCCATGCGCTCGGCCAGCTGCATCTTGCGCAGGGCTTTCCGGTAGCCCTCGGGGTGCGCACAGCCAAAGTTGCACTTGAGGCGTTCCTTCGTCGTACGGCCCTTGCGGTGCCCTACGAGCATGAATCGACGCTCGCCGATGCGGCCCAGCCCGGTCACGATGGCCGGATCATCGCCGTAGGCCTTGTCCCCGTGGAGCTCCACGAAGTCGTCGAGAGCCTCGCGGATGTAGTCGCCCGTCACCGGCCGATCGGGGTGACGGGCCACCGTCACCTGGTCCCAGGCCGAAATGCCCTCGTACGTGTCCGCCAGGCGTTTGCGCAGCTTGCCACGCAGAGCCTCCACCTCGGTCGAAATGTCGAGGTCGTCGCCGGCCTGGTATTCCAGGTCAGCGAGCTTGCGCTCCATCTCTTGGATGTCCCGCTCGAAGGGCAGCCCCGCTGGGATGGCCGCCGGGGCGGCTGCGGCGGAGGAGCCGCCGGGAGAATCTGCGGGGGAATCTGCGGTCGCGTCGGGCTTCACCGCCGCGGCGGATGCCTTGGCCGGCGCCTTGATCGTGTCCGCGGCGGGCTTCTTGTCGTCTTTGGCCATGTCGTTGGGACGTAGGAACTCGCGGTGGGGAGGCTACGCGCCCCTATCGTCGTATCCGAAAGGCTCATGAGCAAGCAGCCTCCACCCGTTCCTTACGTTGGGGCGTCTCGATAGACTCATGCGCCTCTCCGGACAGGAGCCGCCCGCGGTCATTTTCCACGGGCTCAACCACCCTCAATCCCCCATGAGCTCTACCGCACCGCATTCCGACGGATCCCAGGCCACGACGGCCACGCTTCCCCTTGCTTGGAGGATCGAGATCTTCCGCCAGGAGGGGGTCGACGATCCGGAGGGCGTCCACGCCCGTGCCGCGCTCCTAGAACTGGGCGTAGAGGGCATCGAGCGGATCCGGCTGGGCCGCGGCTACCTGTTGCCGAGCTCGCTCGACCGCGCCGCTGTTGATCGCATTACGGCAGAGCTCCTGCGGGACCCGGTCGTGGATTCGGTCCGTGTGACGGAACCGGGCAAGGAACCCGAGGCGGCCGCTGGCGCCCAGCGTGTCCTCGTCGCGAAAAAGCCCGGCGTGATGGACGCGGTCGCGACCACCCTGGACGCAGCCCTCGATCGGATGCAGCCCCCCATCGATCTCGCTCCCGAGCAGTCGACGCGGGTCGCGACGTTCCAGGCGTGGGAGATCTTCGGGCCGGAGTCCGCGCAGCTTGGGGAGGCCGTGCGAACCGCCCTTGCGAACGAAGTCATCGAGGACATTGGCATCGGATCGGAAGCGCTGCAGTTCGGCGCGCCCAACGCGCGCACCGATCACGGGCGCGTGGAAGTGCCCCTCCTCGGCCTCGACCACGAGGCCTTGGTGAAGCTCTCGACCGAGGGCGCGCTGTCGCTGAATCTCACGGAGATGCTCGAGGTTCAGAGGCACTACGCGGACGAGGGCCGCGAGCCGAGCCTGTGCGAGCTGGAGACGATCGCCCAGACCTGGAGCGAGCACTGCCAGCACAAGACCTTCCGCGGCATCATCGAGATGGAGGGCGAGACCATCGACAACCTGCTGAAGTCCACCATCGCCCGGGCGACCCACGAGCTAGCGCGCGACTGGTGCGTCTCCGTGTTCGACGACAACGCCGGCATCGTCGAGTTCGATAAGGACGTCGACTCCGACCGCGGCGGCTGGTGCCTCGCCGTCAAGGTCGAGACCCACAACCACCCGAGCGCCATTGACCCCTACGGCGGAGCGGGCACCGGCATCGGCGGCGTGATCCGCGACATCCTCGGCGTCGGTATGGGCGCGAAGCCCATCGCGAACGTTGACGCGTTCTTTGTGGGGCCGACGGAGCTGCCTGAAGCCGAGGTGCCGAAGGGCACGATGCACCCGCGCCGCATCCTGCGCGGAGTCGTAGACGGCGTGCGCGACTACGGCAACCGCATGGGTATTCCGACCGTCGCGGGGGGCGTTTGGTTCGACAAGGGCTACACGGCGAATCCCCTCGTTTACGCGGGAACGATCGGCCTCATCCCCCACGACCAGTCCTTCAAGAAAGTCCTGCCGGGCGACGCGATCGTCTCGGTGGGCGGCCGCACGGGCCGCGATGGCATCCACGGCGCAACGTTCTCCTCCATCGAACTCTCCGAGGAGAGCGAGATGGTGTCGGCGGCCGCCGTGCAAATCGGCGACCCGATCACGGAGAAGCGCGTGCTCGACGGGCTCTTGCGCGCGCGCGACGCGGGCCTCTACCGCGCGGTGACCGACTGCGGCGCGGGCGGCCTTTCCTCGGCCGTCGGCGAGATGGGCGCCGAGTGCGGTGCGGACGTCGACCTCGAGCTCGTGCCCCTGAAGTACCCTGGCCTCACGCCTGAGGAGATTTGGATCAGCGAGGCTCAGGAACGCATGGTGTTCGCCGTGGATCCCGCCAAGGTCGACGAGCTGATCGCCATGTTCGATTCCGAGGAGGTGGAGGCCACGCGCATCGGCAGCTTCAACGACACGGGCAGACTCCAGCTCCGCTACCGCGGCGACGTGGTCGGCGACATGTCGATGCACTTCCTCCACGAAGGCACGCCGCGTCCAACCCGACGCGCCGAATGGAAGTCACCCGGCTACGCCGACCCAGGCGTGCCGAGCCCGCTCAACGTGGATTCGCTGAGCGGCAGTGACAAGCCCTTCGGCGAAGCGATCCTCCAGCTCATGGCACGTCCCAACGTGGCCAGCAAGGAGTGGATCATCCGCCAGTACGACCATGAGGTCCAAGGCATGAGCGTCGTCAAGCCGCTCACCGGCGTCGAGGCCGATGGCCCCTCGGACGGCGTCGTCCTCAAGCCCCTCGCGGACTCCAAGAAGGGCGTCGCGATCGGCTGCGGAGCGAACCCGCGCTACGGCGTGCTCGATCCCCACGGCATGGCCCTCGCCGTGATCGACGAGGCGCTACGCAACGTCGTCGCCGTCGGCGGCGACCCCGACCACACGGCCATCCTCGACAACTTCTCTTGGGGCAACTGCGACAAGCCCGACCGCCTCGGCGCGCTCGTGCACGCGAGCAAGGGCTGCTACGAAGCGGCCATGGCGTACAAGACTCCGTTCGTGTCGGGCAAGGACTCGCTCAACAACGAGTACCGCGTCGGCAACGAAACCCTCGCCATTCCCCCTACCCTCTTCGTAACGGCCATGTCCCGCGTTCCCAACGTAGCGAACGCGGTCACCATGGACGCCAAGTCCGCGGGCAACCTCATCCTCTTGGTGGGCGTAACGAACAACGAGCTCGGCGGCTCGGAGTACCTTGACATGCTCGGCTTGAACGGCGGCACCGTCCCCCGCCCGAACCTCAAGAAGGCCCCTAAGACGTTCGAGAAACTCCACGCAGCGACCAAGCTCAAGCAGATCCGCTCCTGCCACGACCTCTCCGAAGGCGGCCTCGCCGTTGCGCTCGCAGAGATGTGCATGGCCGGGGGCATCGGAGCCGACATCGACCTTGGCGCCATCGACCACGACGACTGGCCCCACGACGTCGACATCGACGCCACGCTCCTCTTCTCAGAGTCCTGCACCCGCTTCCTCGTCGAAGTCGAGCAGGGCAAGAAGTTCAACTTCCAAACGAAGATGATGGGGATCGCGGCGACCCCGATCGGCCGCTTCTCCAAGAAGGGCCGCATGACGGTTAAGAGCGTCACGGGCCGTCCCCTTGTGGACCTGGGCCTCGACGAGCTGCGGACGGCGTTCCAGTCGGGCTTCCAGGGGTAGTCTCGCCGGGACGGGGGTAGAGGGGCACGGGTCAGACCGTCTATCGGGGCGGCGGCCAACCCAGAGGGCCTCTCGCGCTCCTGCGTGAGTGGCCCCGCGAGGCTCGCCCTCGCGGCCCGTGCGGCGAGCACGCCACACCCGGCGAGGGTGGCCCGTCCGGCAGGACGCCCGCCCGGCGAGGGCGCCTGCGCGGCGAGCGCCAGGGACGTAATCGCTATCTCGACGTCAGGAGAGATGCCAGAGATACAGCTGTCTCAGCGGTAGGTCGGTTCGGCTCCACTTGCATTGGTCTGAGTCGTTCCCGGCACCGCGCCGCC
>CAYQKK010000131.1:4717-13240 GCA_964417955.1 uncultured Planctomycetaceae bacterium | reverse complement strand
GCGCAGGAGCGCGAGAGCCCCGGCGTCCTGGCGGACGCTTGGGGCGGTTTGGGTCACGACGGCGAAGTGCCAAGCTGGTGAGGTGCCCCGCCCGTGGGACTGTATGAGTTGGGTTCTCGGGTGCCCGGGAGTAACGAACCCGTCAACTCTTGGGGTTGCTGTGTCACAACAGCGCCGGTTCGGCCGAATAGCGGGAAAGCTGCACCCACTGGCGCCGCCGCCGACCCATAGACTGCAGTACCCCCTTCCGGAGGGCAGCTCATTATGAAACCCACAACCCTACTCACTGCCGCCGTCCTGGTGGCTGGCAGTGCTATCCCAGCCTCGGCGCTCTTTGGATCTGGCAACGGATCTGCAGAGCTCGTCGGGGTCGCCGCAGTGACGGCCCAGGAGACCGCAACGGAGACTTTCGAGTCCCTCGTTGATTCGTACGACAAGGCCCAAGCTCAGTTTCAGGAGAAGTTGAGGAGCGCCGAGAAGGCGGAGCGCAAGGCGATCCGCAAGACGGCTCCGATCAACACGTACTGGACCCGCTTCGAAGCGATGGGTCAGGCAGGCGAAGGGCGCGCGCTCCTCTGGCTTGCCGACAACATTCGCACGAACCGCGGGATCAAGTCGCGGGACCGCGGCGCGGCGCTGAAGCCGATCTACACGGCGTTGGCCGCGGACCACGTCAACGCCGACTGGTTCGGTGGCGCGCTCAAGAGCTTTGAGCGTGACAGCAGCAAGCTCGGCCTCGATACGACGCGCGCGCTCATGGGCTCGATGCTGGAGAAGGCCGAGTCCGATGATGCAAAGGCGGGCGTGCTCTTCCACGGCGCGAACGCCGTCAAGAAGGACGCTCCCGAGGAAGCTGAGGCCATGATGGCCCAGGTCCTGGAGAAGTACGGCAAGACGAAGTACGGCATGATGGCGAAGGCCGCCTCGATCACGCCCGAGGACTCGGAGGTCGGCAAGGTCGCTCCCAGCTTCATGGGCGAGTCCATCGACGGCTTCGAATTCGGCATCGAGGACTACCGTGGCAAGGTCACGGTCCTCGACTTCTACGGGTTCTGGTGAGGCCCGTGTCGGGCGGGCATGCCCCACCTGAAGGAGCTCGTTGAGCTCCACAAAGACGACCCATTCGCACTCATCGGTATCAACGTTGGTGACAGCCCTGAGGATTTCCGCAGCGGCGTCAAGAAGTACGGAGTCAGCTGGCTCAGTGCCTTCAACGCACAGCCGATCTCTGACCTGTACTCCATCGTTGGCTTCCCGACCTATCTCGTCCTCGACGTGGACGGCAAGATCGTTCACCGCGGTCACGACGGGAAGGCGATCGACAAGGTTGTCGCCGACCTCATCGCCAAGGCCAAGAAGTAGTCGATGACCCTATCGGAACGACGCGGCGAGGGCGCTTTGGCGTGCCTCGCCGCTGTACTTTGTGCAGCGGCATCCTTTGGCTTCGCTGGGCCAGCCCAAGAGGCTGAACCCCAGCGTGCCACCGGACCCGACACTCGGCCGCTCGTTCCTGCTGACACTCTCCCGACGCCGTTCGTGCGTTCGGTTTCCCTGGGCATCGAGCCTTTGGAAGAAGGATTCAGTGCTTCCGAAGAAGAGTTCGCGCTCGGTCGCAGGCTCTTTTTCGACCCCATTCTCTCCGGGCGACGGACGATCGCATGCGCATCCTGTCACCGCCCCGAGTTCGCGTTCGCTGACAACCGCAAGACCTCGCGCGGTATCGAGGGCTACCTCACCCGTCGCAACGCTCCGAGCCTCTTCAATCTCGGGCTCGAGACCGACCTCCTCTGGGACGGGCGCGCCGCCACCCTGGAAGACCAGGTGCTGATGCCCATCGAGAACCCCGAGGAAATGGCCCTCGGCAAAGCCGCGGCGGTCAACCGCCTCAGCCGAGAAGGGGACTACCCCGCTGCGTTCAAGGCCGTCTACGGCCGCGAGGTCGACGAAGAGGCCCTGGCCCACGCGCTCAGCGCGTTCGTTCGCGGCCTGACCGTTGGTGACTCGCCGGTGGATCGCTTCCGCGATGGCGACGTCGCGAGCCTGTCGCCCGAGGAAGAGGCCGGCCTTTGGCTCTACGAAGGTCGCGGTCGCTGCTGGGAGTGCCACAACGGTCCGAACTTCTCCGACGGCGAATTCCACAACACCGGCATCGGCGCGGTGGACGGCGTCCCGGAGGTGGGCCGCTTCCTTGTGACGGAAGCCGATGGGGATCGCGGCGCATTTAGGACCCCCGGCCTGCGCATGCTCGAGGCAAGCGCACCCTTCATGCACGACGGCAGCCTAGCCACCCTCGAGGACGTAGTGGAGTTCTATCGCGAGGGCGGTACCCCGAACTCTCACCTGTCGGGACGCATCAAGCCGATCCGGCTGAGCGACCAGGACGCGGCCAACCTCGTGGCGTTCCTGAAGGCGCTATCGCGCCAGTAGTCCACCCGGGTGGGGGGGCTCAGAGCTGGAGCGTGAACGTGATCGCGCCGGAGAAGCGCAGGTCGATGCTGTCGCGATAGAGCCCTTGGACAAACCACGTCGTCCCTGGGCCGAACTCGAGCAGCGCATCTTCACCACGCACTAGCTCAAAGCTCGCCTGCCCGACCGAATCGGCGAGCCTTGCGCCACTGATGAAAAGGCGCGAGTCCGCGTCCAGGCACAGATCGCCCATGGATCCCGCGGGGGTGCGCGCGTGACCCGTTGAGATCATGAGTCTCGCTTGGGCAAACGGGGGCATACGGTCTACGAACGCCGACAGTAGGCCTTCGGAGAGGTCCGGGCTGCCCAGCAAGTTCATTCGAGCGCGGTATCCCACCGAGTTCTCGATGCCGCGGCACACTCCGTCGCTCGCCCACTCGCCGGGCTGGAGCGTCGCCCGTGTGCCCTCGTCGTAGTAGCCGACGCGCCTCCCTTGGCCGAAGTAGAGGCCGTTGAGCGGTGTGGTTCGGTGGGTCAGAGCGTCGTACAGGGCCATGCCGTCCTGCAACGTGATGAAGAGTCGCTCGTTGACCGACTCCGCAATGCCGCCCTCGAAGGGGCCGGCGTCGTACTCACCGATGAACGCGCCCGTGGGGGAGAACTCGAAGGCGCGCACGTCCCCCGCTACAAGTATGTTCCCGTTGATCCGTTGGGCGAGTTGCTTTGGGCTCGAGAGCACACCGAGCGTTGTCGGCACCGTGGGACCCGCGAAGGTCTCGATGAACTGGCCATCAAAGGTCATGCGATCGATGCGACTCTCGTCCTGTACGGCAACGAGCATCGAGTCAGCGAGCTCCAGCGTGTCTCCCGCCCCCTGAATCGGAATCGTGCCGATCGCGTTGGCTTCGCGGTCAAAGATCCGCAGTGAATCCGTCGTCGTCACGATCACTCGATCGCCTTGGGCCCTTGACTGCGCTTCGATGCTGCGCACCGGATCGGCCACGGGAAAAGACGCGATGAAGTTTCGATCTCCGCGGGCTTCGTAGCGGTAGATCCGAAAGGGAGCAGCGACCCAGATCTCGTGGCCGACGAGCTCGACGTCGGTGAGCTGTCCGTTGCCGATCGGAGGGATCGCGGTGGCCTGCACGTCGATCCAATCCCCTTGCACGAGGGCGCCCACGCGGATGTTCACCAGCGCGATCTGGGCGTGCGGGCGGTTGTGGGGCACCATCACGCGCTGGGCGTTCACAGGTGCCGCGAGAGCCGTGGCGGCCAGGAAGGCCCTAAAGGACCCAATGTGCAGGTGGGAGATCACGACGTAGAGACCGGGCTCGTTCGCCGAACCCGAACCCAAGGGTAGTCATCGGCGGAGTCGTGCCACCCGAGGAAGCGGAGGTTCTGGCCGACCTCAACGGCTTAGGCTCGCACGAATCAGACAAGTCGACGCGGTTGGACCTAATTTGAGACGAGCTTGGCCCCTGCGCTGCCGCTAACGTGCTGGCGATCGTCGCGTCCCCGCACTTCACCCCACTCGCCCTCTCTCCACATTGCACCAGTCCTCCGAAGGCCGGAAGCCCGCAGCAGACCCTCCTGGAGAGGCGAGCGCGGAGACCCCGCCCCAGGGGGAGCGGCACTCGCGTCTCGGTAGACGGACCGCGCTGATCTCGAGCCTGACGCTCGTGAGCCGCATACTGGGGTTCATTCGCGAGGGCATCGCGTCGGCGCTGTTCGGAAGCAACTCCGGTATCTACGACGCGTTCATCACGGCATGGCGCGTCCCGAACCTGTTCCGGCGATTCCTTGGGGAGGGCGCGCTGTCGACGAGCTTTCAGACGGCGCTCACGGCCGTGGACTCCGACCACGGAGACGAGACGGGCAACACGCTCTTCGTGCAGACGCTGCGCATGCTGATGGGGCTGCTCGTTGGGCTTTGTCTGATCGTGATGGGCCTCGTGTACTTCGCGCCAGACCACATGCCGTACACCGGGTTTCCGTGGCTTGGCGACGACCCCGAGGAGGTGCGTGAGCTCACGCTTCGCGTGCTCCCGTTCGTCATTCTCGTTTGTGCTTCAGCGCTCTTCACGGGGGCGCTCCACGTGCGCGGACGGTTCGGTGCGCCGGCGGTGGCTCCCGCGGCCATGAACATCGTGTGGGTCCTCACGTTGATCGTCATCGCGATGCGCTTTGGGTGGTTCGGCCCATCGCCCGCTGCGCCCGGCGAGCTCGGCATCGAAGGGCAGCTTCGTCACCTAGAGATGGCGCGCTGGCTCGCCGCCGGCGTGTTGATCGCGGGGGTCGTGCAGATCGGCGTGCAGATCCCTGCGCTTCGAGCGGCTGGCCTCACCCGTGGGCGCCTCCGACAAGAACTTCCCCCGGGAGCACCGCGCCCGCTGGAGATCCTCAAGCGCTCCGCGCCGCTCGCGCTAGGCGCCGCGGTCTACCAGGTCAACGTGATGGTGGACGGTCTCATGGCGGAGAGCCTTCTTCCCGAAGGCGCCCCCACGCTGCACTACCTCGCCAACCGCGTGCAGCAGTTCCCCGTGGCCCTCGTGGCCATCGCCGCGACCGGAGCGGTCTTTCCGGCCCTCCAGGCCCTCGGGCACAAGCGCGACCTCGCGGCCCTGCGCAGCCTCCACGACCGGACGCACCTCGCGATCGCCGCGGTGGCTATCCCCGCAGCGGTGAGCCTCTTCATCCTCAGCGGACCGGTCATCGAGGTGCTATTCGAGCGAGGGAACTTTGGAAGCGACGGGGTCGCGCGCACGACCCCTGCCTTGCAGATGCTGTGTCTCGCTATTCTCCCCGCTGGCGCAACGGGCTTGATTGCCCGAACCTACTATTCGATGGGGGATTTCCTTACGCCGGTGAAGGTGTCGAGCGTGATGCTCGTGCTCAACGTCTTCTTGAACGTCTGGTTCCTAAGGGGTTTCGGCATGGACGTCGAGGGCTTAGCAGCGGCCACCGCCATGACCAGCGCCCTGAATGCGGTGGCGCTGCTGCCCGGGCTCACGCGCAAACTCGGCTTGCCGAAGTGCGAGCAGCCCGTGATGGCGGTCCTAGGCAAAATTCTCGTGGTGGCCGTGGTGGCGGCGGCTGCGGCGGGTGCAACCGAGGCTCTTCTCGACGAGATCGTTGGACGGACGATCGCGCTCGTCGTCGCTGTTTCGGTGGGCGGCGTCGCCTACCTTGCGCTCGGCACTGTCGTGCGTATCGATGTAGTTCTCGCCGTCGTGCGAAAATTCGTTCACCGAAGGACCGCTAGTTAGGACGGCGTGCGGAATTACTGGTGCGTTCGAATCGAACATTGCTTGCATCAAGTTGGCTTCCTGGAAATGATCTACGGAGAGCCCGCGCGCGCGCTCTCCGATTCGCTTGCACTCTGGACCCACGCCGTTCCACCCGACGCCAAAAGCCCACGTGACTCCCATTCAACGCCAAGCCAATCAGACCACTTCCGGAGCCCGCGCAGGTAGCCGTGACGCCACCGATGAGGGCGGCAAGTCGGCAAGCCAGCTCAGCAGCCAAGAGGCGATGACCCACGCGAACGGCGATAAGGCCACGGATACCTCCCCTGCTAGTACGGCCCTGGCCGCGGTCGATCCACCCGCGGATCTTCCCGAGCCCGATCTCACAGAGAACGCAGCGAAGGTCCTCGAGCGGCGCTACCTGATCCGCGGGAACGATGGCGAGCCATCGGAAACATCCCGGCAGCTTTTCTGGCGCGTCGCTAGCACGGTCGCGAAGGCCGAGCTGAAATTCGACGCCGTCCCCGAGGAGGCCCTTGAGGTCGCGCGGGACTACTACACGCTCATGAGCCAGCGGATGTTCCTGCCGAACAGCCCCTGTCTCTCCAACGCCGGCCGCGGCAGCGGCATGCTCTCTGCCTGCTTCGTCCTGCCGGTTACCGATTCTGTCGACGGCATCTACGACGCCGTCAAGGCTACGGCTCTGATCCAGAAGGCCGGCGGCGGCACGGGCTTCAGCTTCTCCTCGGTCCGGGCAGCCGGCGAGCGCGTCGATAGCTCCGGCGGAGCCGGTGCGGGCCCCCTGACCTTCATGGAGGTCTTCTCGAAGGCCTCGGACTCGATCCAGCAGGGCGCTTTCCGCAAGGGTGCCAACATGGGCATCCTGCGCGTCGATCACCCCGACATCGCTGACTTCATCGTCGTGAAGGACGATCGGTCGAAGCTCACGAACTTCAACATCAGCGTGGCGATCACGGACGCCTTCGTCGAGACGCTGCGCAGGGACCCGCACGCTATCCACGAGGTCACCGATCCTCACACCGGCGAGTCACGTCCCCTCCGCCAGTTGACGGCGGGCGGTGAAGAAACAGGCGACTGTTGGACGGTGGGCGAGCTTTGGTCGGAAATCGTCGGTCACGCCCACGCCACCGGCGAGCCCGGCATCGTGTTCATCGATCGCATCAACGCCCAAAACCCGATCAAGAACGTCGGCGAGATCGAGGCCACCAACCCCTGCGGCGAGCAGCCCCTCCACGCCTGGGACTCGTGCAACCTCGGCTCTATCAATCTCGGCCGGTTCGTGATGGCCGGCGACCAAGGCGGGGCTCCCCGCTTTCACTGGGACGCCTACCGCGAGGTGATCCACACGTGCACGCGGTTCCTCGATGACGTCATCGAGATCAACGAGTATCCCCTGCGCGAGATCGCTGAGATGTCCCGCTCGACGCGCCGCATCGGCCTCGGCGTGATGGGCTTCGCGGACGCACTCTTCGAGCTCGGTCTGCCCTACGACTCGGAGGAAGCCACGGGCTTCGCCGAAGAGGTCATGCGCGTGCTGGACGAAGAATCCCACCTCGCGTCCGAGGTGCTGGCGGACGAGCGCGGCGTGTTCTCTGCCTGGGAAGGATCAGAGTGGCAAAAGCGAGGCGTACGCCTGCGCAATTCCTACACGACGACCATCGCGCCAACCGGCACGATCTCGATCCTCGCGGGTTGTTCCGGCGGTATCGAACCGATGTTCAGCCTCGCTTTCGAGCGCCAGATCATGCGCGACTCGGATGGTCAGCCCACCGTCATGCGCGAAGTGAACGAGGTGTTCCAGCGCGTCGCTTCCGCGGCCGGCTACTTCTCGGATGAGCTCACGGAGAAGATCCTTGAGGAGGGTTCCCTCGCCCACATCGAGGGCGTGCCCGACGAGCACAAGTCGCTCTTCGTCACGGCCCATGACATCGCTCCCGAGTGGCACATGCGCATGCAGGCCGCGTTCCAGCGTCACTGCGATGCGGCGATCTCGAAGACGATCAACTTCCCCCACGACGCCTCGGTGGAGGACGTGCGCCAGATCTACGACATGGCGCTCGACCTCAACGTAAAGGGTGTCACCGTGTATCGCGACGGCTGCCGCGCAATGCAGCCCATGGCGCTGAAGAGCTCCGGCTCAGAAGGTTCCGACCGTCCCGCGGGAGGGATGGAGACTGATGCAATGGGGGTGGGTTCCGCACAACCTACCTCCATTGCGGATGTCGCTTCCGCGAGTGCCGACTCCATGAGGGTCGATCAGGCCGGGACGCTGGCGCCGATCAAGCTGCCAGAGATCATGCCCTCACTGCGCATTCGCCAAATGACGCCCTTCGGCAACATGCACGTGAAGGTGTCCGTGGATCCCCAGAGCGGCCGCGAGCGTGAGGTCTTCGCCCAGCTCGGCAAGGGCGGCGACGTCGCGAACTCTGACCTCGAGGCCATCTGCCGCATTCTCTCGCTCTGGCTGCGTTCGAACGGCAGCCTTGAGACCGCTGTGTCTCAGCTCTCCGGCATCGGGTCGAGCCTGTCCGTTCCCACCAAGGACGGTCGGATCATGTCCCTCGCGGACGGACTGGCGACGGCGCTTCTGCGCTACACGCGTGCGAAGAAGGAGCACGGCCTCGAGAACCTGCTTCTGGGTCGAGTAGATCCGTCAGCGATCGAGTCGGACAAGCCGGTCGAGCGCCGGAAGTCAGCCTCGTCCCAGAACCAAGAGGCTCGCTACAAGCTGAAGTGCCCGACGTGCTCCAACAACCTGTCCTTCTCGGAAGGTTGCGTGAAGTGCACGTCGTGCGGCTTCAGCCAGTGCTAGCGGCTAGGCTGCGTCCCTAGGCTGCGTCCCTAGGCTGCG
>CAYQKK010000131.1:0-4617 GCA_964417955.1 uncultured Planctomycetaceae bacterium | reverse complement strand
GCTGCGACCCTAAGCTGAGACTACTTGCCGTCGCGCCCGCTGAGCGGCGTTCTGCCGCCAGCACCCGGCCCTTTCGGAGGCAGCCCAAGCTCGCGACGCTTCTTCTCCGCGTTGCGGCGCGCCTCGGCTTCTTCTTCCGTCTCCGGCACCTCTTCCTCTTGGGGCGCGGGTCGACCGTAGATGTCACGGTCTCCCTTCTGAGCGGCGATCTTCCGGCCGAAGATGTCGGTCGCGCCAAAGGAGCCGATCTCGTTGCGGCCGAAGATGTCTTTGGACCCAAGGGTGCGTGGCACGAAGGGGCGGAAGTACATCTGACCCTGGCCCGCCTCGGGGTCCGTGAAGGTGACCTCAAGCTCTTCGAGCTTCTCTTCGATCCGGTACTCCCGTTCGTAGCCGGTGCGCTCCCAACGGAGTTCGCCCGTCTCCTCATCGATAAACGACCCGATGATCGTCGAGCAGAACATCTTGCCGCTGCTGTCGATCTGATACTCAGCGGTGAACGTCGTGTGGACGTCGTTCTCCGGAATCTCAGACGCGTTCCCGGACTCCCAAAGCGCATGGAGTTCCAAGGACATGAACGAGTCGCCGATGTGCATGAACCCCTGGGCGATACGGCCCCGCGGATTGGAGCCGGGGATGGTCATGCGCGTCAGCTGCCATCCACCCTTGAGGCGCTCCGCAAACGTGTTGCCGCGCACCGTCGTGCGGCGCCCGTAGATGTCGTAGCTGATCCGCGGATCTGAGTCGAGCCCTTCCGGGGGTGGATTGACGTCAAGATCGGGGTCCTCGCCTTCGACTCCTTCTTGGGTCTGACCCGTCTGCGGCGTGGCCGGGCTGAGGAAGAGATTCGCGGCGAACCCGAACGCCGGAAGGGCGGCGACGAGGAGGGTGCTGGTGATCCGTTTCATGGTGATTTCGCGGCTAAAGCGCTCTCTTTCAGTTTCGGACCCTCGGGGCGGAATCCCAAGGTCGAAATTCGAGGTGTCTCCCAGCATGAAAGGCCTCTGCAAGAAGTGGGGGACCGAACTCCCGGATCTCGTCCACCTCCGTACCGCGGTGCCGATAGCCTAGACCTCCGATAGCACTATGAAACCCGCGATTCTGACTCACTTAGCCGCCAGAGCGGCCTTTACGGCCGCCCTCATGGTGGCGCTCCTCCTTGGCACATCTGGGACTTCATCGGCCCAAGACGCGAGCGCGAAGCTCTACGCCAAGGTCCAGGGGGCTGATCTACTCGTCGCGATCAAGGTGAGTCCGGGCTTCGGGTCGTGGTTCTACGACGACGGACCTGGGGAGGTCGGCGGCCAACCGACCGTCGTCACCCTCGGCGGAATTGAGGGAGCCGACTGGTCCCCCGTGCTCTTTCCCGAGCCCAAGACCAAGTACGACGAGTCGATTGACTGGACGTCGAAGATCTTCGACAAGGCGACGGTTCTCTATGCCGTGGCAAGGGGCGCCGGTGCTGATGCTCCCCCAGGGGATGTGACGGCCGACATCGAGGGGCAGCTCTGCAATACGTCCCAGTGCGTGCCTTGGACGGCGAGTCTGACCTTCAGGAGCGAAGGCACGGACGCGCTCTGGAGCGACTTCCCGGCGGCGCTGTTGGTGGCTGAGTCGCCCGGTTCCGCGGCGGATCCGGCGGGGGCTCCAACGGCGGGTGCCTCCGATGGAGCACAGGGGGAGGCTCCGCAGTGGACGCCGGTCTTTGCCAAGACGGACCGAGCGCTCGCGCGCGCCTTTGCCCGCGTGGATTCCGAGGACGCCGTCGAGCTGGTAATTCAGGTCGCGACCCCTGATCACTGGCACATGTACGCTGGCCCCACGGACAAGGAGAAGGGCCCTGGCATCGGCATCCCTACCACGATCACCGTGGACGGTGGGAATGTTGATTGGGACGAGGTCAAGCATCCGCGTCCCTTCCAGTACATCCAGACGGAAGGAGACCCAGAGGGTTGGATTTGGTCACACGAAGGAACGTTCCATTTCGGCGTTACCGGTGAGGCCTACGACGAGTTCGACCCCGAGTCCATCGAGATTCTGGTCAACGGGCAGTCCTGCGACGAGGGGAGCTGCGTCAACGTCAACCTGACGCCGACGGTGGAAGGAGAGGGCGATGACGCCCTCTACGCGGCGGCCTTCGCTTCGTGGACCCTGCCACCGCTTCAAGGATCGGACGCCATCGACGTCAGCTCTGCCACCGGTACGGGTGTTGAGGCTGCCGCAGTTGAAGGACCCAAGGAATTCGGTCAGAGCACCGAGAGCGACAGCCTCCTCGCCTTCATCCTTCTCGCGATCGGCGCCGGCTTGTTCACGCTCTTGATGCCGTGTACGTACCCGATGATCCCGATCACGATCTCGTACTTCACGAAGCAAGCGGAGTCCCGTGGCGGCAAGGTTCTGCCGCTCGCCCTCGCCTACGGCGCTGGAATCGTCGCCATCTTCGTACTGTTAGGGATCGCAGCGGGGCCGATCATGGGCCAGGTCGCAGGCTTGCCGATCACCAACATGATCATCGGCATCGTCTTCGTCGTCTTCGCGTTCGCGCTCTTCGGATTGATCAACCTGCAGCCGCCGAAGTTCATGATGAACTTCGCGGGCAACGCGAGCACGAAGGGCGGCTACCTCGGCGTTTTCCTGATGGGACTGACGCTGGTGATCACGAGCTTCACCTGCACCGGGCCCTTCGTGGGCTCGCTGCTCGCGGCGGGCTCCGACTTCGGCGTCGGGCATACGGCGATCGGCATGGGAGCGTTCGGACTGACGATGGCGACGCCGTTTGTGCTCCTCGCGCTTCTGCCGGGCAGGCTGAGCGCGATTCCCTCGGCGGGCGCTTGGATGAACACGCTCAAGGTGTTCATGGGGTTCGTAGAGCTTGCGGCGTCGCTCAAGTTCTTCTCGAACGCAGACATCGCCACGCACTCGATGATCCTGCCGCGCGAGGTGTTCCTTGTGCTTTGGGCTGGCATCGCGTTCGTCGCCGGCTACTACCTTCTGGGGCGCATCAACCTGAAGGGTGAGGAGCCCGACGGGAACATCGGTCCTGGTCGACTCCTCGGCGCGGTGGTGACGATCTTGGCGGGCTTCTACTGCCTCCTCGGCACCATGGGCTACCAGCTCGACAGCGTGATCATGAGTGCCATGGCTCCACCCCCAACCTACACGCGCGGCTTGGTGGAATCCCACACGAGCGGTACCGGCGCGGCAGCCAGTCCGGCTCCGGCGGGCTCCGAGTACCAGGGCGGCTCTATCGTCGTCATCGACGACTACGATCGAGCCCGCGAAATTGCGCTCGAGAACGGCCTAGGTCTCATCGCGAACTTCACGGCGCACACATGAGTGAACTGCCGCAAGATGGAGGTCTCCATCTTCCCACTTCCGAACGTTCGTGCGGAGAAGGCAAAGTTCGTCGAGGCGCGTTTGCATGCAGACGCCGACAATCTTGAGCTCAGGAAGCGCATCGCGGGTCTCGTAGAGACGATCGCACGCACGACGGCTCAGCCCACCTACGTTGCGCTCGATCCGCAGACGGAGGTCGAGCTCGGGCGCTTCAATGGCTCTTCCCTCGGCAGCGAGGAACCCTTCGTGGAGTTCCTCAGCGCGATGGCGGCGGAGCTCTAGTGTCGACAGAGTCCGAAGCCCAGGAAGCCGCAGAGCGCGAGGCGAGGGCCGAAGGCGGCATTGTGGGTGAATCGGAACGCGCCAGTCACGACGCTCCGAACGACGTCCCAAGCAGCGAGCCGGAACCGGACACCGAACTGGGAGTCCGCATTCCCCTCGAGCAGCTCTCCGACGCCGCTCTCCACGCCATCGTCGAAGAGTTCGTTACGCGGGACGGCACCGAGCACACCGAGGGGGATCGCAAGGTAGCCCAGGTGATGGCCCTCTTAGAGCGCGGCGATGCCGAGGTCTGGTTCAACGAGCGAACCCGGACCTGCAACATTCTGCGCGTTGAACGCTAGAAGATTCTGCGCGTGGAACGCTAGAAGGTAGCGACCAGGTCGATTCCAAGAATGCCCTGGTTGTAGTCGGCGCCCTCCGACCAGTCATAGCGGTACTCGGGACGCAGCATGAGGTTCGGCGCGATCAGGTAGTTCGCGCCAAAGGTGGCCTCGAAGTGCGAAACGGAGCCGCTCGTGGGGGCGGTGCCGCCGTGGGGAGCGTAGCCCGTGATGGCGTCGCTCTTCCACCACTCGAAACGGCCGCCGAGGGTGAGCTGGTCGTCGACGGTGTAGAAGAGGTACTGGTTGATGCCGAAGTGATCCTCGCCGGTGCTGCCCACGTGGAGCAGGTCTGACTGGAAGACGTAGTTGAGATCTTCCGCGAGAGCCACGTCCAAGATCACCGACTGCATGAAGCCGCCGTTTCCGCGCGCGCCGAAGTCGCCAATGGTCGTCATGTAGGCGAGGGCTACGTCCTCCGAAAGGCTGGTGGAGACACCGCCCAGGAAGTTGCTGCCCTCCGCGAACTGATCGAAGCCCGTATCCCAGCCAGCGGTCCAACCGCCGTAATAGGTGGTGTCATCGGAGGCTGCGTAGCTGGCGAGTACGCCCGTGTGGGTGAAGGGCTCGCTGTTGTACATCGTGATGGCGTGGCTGTAGAAGAAGTTGCCGGGGGCAC
>CAYQKK010000130.1:0-13774 GCA_964417955.1 uncultured Planctomycetaceae bacterium | reverse complement strand
GGAAGCGGTCCTCGCGCATGGCACCCGAGATGCAGCCGGACCAGAGCTCTGGGTTTTGCTGAAGCTCGAGCGGAACGTCCTCGTCGGAGACGATGTCGCTGATCGCGGCGCGGCCGCCGCGCTTGAGCACGCGGTGGATCTCCGCGAACATCTTGGGCTTGTCGCTGGGGTCCACGAGGTTGAGCACACAGTTCGAAAGCACCACGTCCACGCTCTCATCGGCCACCATCGGCTCGTCGCGGCGCAGGCGCGCGCGCTCGTTTTCGAGGGCCTCGTAGCCAGCGATATCGCTGACCGGGTTCTTCGTCAGCCAGCCGGCGAGGGCATCGTGGTCGAGCTTGAGATCCTGAATGTGCCCGCGGTGGAACTCGACGTTGTGCCAGCCCACCTTGTCGCCGACGGTGCCGCGGTGGCTGCGCGCTAGCTCGAGCATGTCGGTGGTCGTGTCCACGCCGATCACGCGGCCCTTCTCGCCAACGATCTGGCTTGCCATGTAGCAGATCTTTCCCCCGCCGGAGCCGAGGTCGAGCACGACCTCGCCCTTTTGAACGAAGCGGCTTGGGTCCCCGCAGCCGTAGTCCCGGTCGATGATCTCCTGGGGCAGAACTTCGAGCAACGATGCGTCGTAGTCCACGGGGCAGCAGAGCTCGGGCACCACGTCGCGGGCGCCTTCGCTATAGCGCGACTGAACGGAATTCAGGACGGCGGACGGATCGGTCACAAGGTCGGTGGTGGGCTCGGTGCTGGTCATGGTGACCACAGTATTAGCCCAACGGATCGCCAGAACTACCCTAGGCACAAGCAAGTTGGCGCTACGACTCAACAATGAGCCGCAGCGCCAGCAGGGAGTGGGGGGGAGGAGGGTCCTCGAAGGGTTGTAGGTTAGGCGGTGTCCCGCTTCTTGCGGCGGCGCGCTCCGGGGCGCCGAGCCTTGAGCTGCTCGGAGAAGACCGTCCAGTCCTCCTTGGAGAAGATGCGCACTTCGCCGCCGCAGCTGGCGCAGTACGAGGTGTCTAGGCTCATCAGGTAGGGCACGTACTCTTTGCAAGCGGTGCACCACTTGCGGTCCGATTCGAAGCTGTTGCGGGTGTTTTCCATCGGCCAACCAAGAGCACAGGGCATGCCATCTGCGGCTGAGCTCCGCTCCACTCGACGTAAGTCGAGCGCACGCAATGGCCTGCGCCGCTCGTCTCAAACCGGCCCTGCATGAGCATGTTGCGTGAATTGGACATGCCACGGGTTGCCGCGTTGCGAACGCGCGACATCAGGCCCGCGCACGTCGAATTTCTGAGGTCCATTTGCATGGACATCGGGCTCAGATCGCACCCACGGCCCTATCGCGTCCGTCGGAGGGAGGTCTCGATGTCCGCGGTCGCAGAGTCGTTTGGTTCGGCGCTTCTTGCGCGATCGAGCGCCGCCCCGACGCCCGCATCGCCAGGGTGGGCGCGGGTGAGCGCCCAGGCCGCTGCGGCGCGCACCAGATCAGACGGGTCCCGTTCGAGGGCGGTGAGCAATGCGTCGCGTCCGCGCTCTGAGGGAGCGTGCGCCAGCGCGATCGCAGCGTTGCGCGCGATGCCGTCTCTCCCGGGCCGGCGCAGCGGCGAGCCCTGGTAGCGGGCGGCGTGCTGCGCCTCTGGTTCGTCGCCCGTCAACAGCATTCGCGCTAGCACCTCGCCGTCTGCAGCGGTCTCGTCCTGCCACTCCGGCCGCGTGCCGAAGCGCTCCGCGAGGTTGGGCGCCTTCGAGCCCCAGGGGCAAACCTCGGAGCAAATATCGCAGCCGAAGGCCCACGGACCCGTTTGTTCGCGCAGCTCATGGGGGACGAGCCCGCGGTGCTCGATGGTGGAGTAGCTAATGCAGCGGCGGGCGTCGACGCGGCCCGGCTCGGTGATCGCGTCCGTGGGACACGCGTCGATGCAGGCCGTGCACGAGCCGCACGAGCCGTGGGGGACCTGGGCGGGGGTGGGTGCCAGCTCGGTCTCGAGGATGATCTCCCCCAGAAAGAACCAGGGGCCGAACTGCGGATGGAGCAGGTTGGCCGCCTTCGAGGCGAAGCCGATGCCTGCCGCCTGGGCGTGGCTGCGCTCGAGCAGGGGGGTCGCGTCCACGAAGAGCGACGAGGGCGCGCAGAGATTCAGCTTGATCAGCCGCTTGCGCAGTTTCGTGAGCAGCTTGCCGACGACGTTGTGGTAGTCGCGTCCTGCCGCGTAGCGAGCGATACGTCCGCCCCCAGCCAGTTCCACGGCTGGGCGGGAGTGCCCGAGCCCGACGACGAGGAGGCTCTTGCCCTTCGGCCACTGGGATCGCGGATCCAAGGTCGCGGCTTTGCCCCGGGCGAGATAGTCCATCGATCCGTGCCAGCCGTCTTGGATCCACTGCTCGAAGTGGGCGGCGTCGGGGGGCGGCTCGAAGGGCGCGATGCCGGCGAGATCGAAGCCGATCTCCCGAGCGTGCTCGATCACTTCGGTAGGGGAGGCGGCATCGGCAGGCATGGGGGAGGAGGATAGAGCGGTTTCGCGAATTCGATCGTTCGGAATGATCTCCGCTTGGGCTCATCGTGACTGCCCCATCTCGCGGCCGCCGTAAGTGTCGGTCAAGAAAAGAGTTGTGCGCCTTCGCTCGTTTGAGTGATCGGTATCCGCACACATTTCCCAAACTCTTCCCGAAACCAGCGCCAACCCCGCGCTTATTCATCATGAGCCAGCATCGCCCTGGTTTGGTTGCCGCCCCCCAGGCATCCGCTCTAACTCCTGCGCTGGGTTCATCCGCGCCAGATCAACGATCTCATCGGGAGTATCAACTCATCCGCGACCTGCCCCTGGCTGCCGCGACCCTTGCTCAAGACGGTTCCTTGCAGGGAAAGGTTCCCCCAACTTTCGCCGGCGTTCCCGTCACGAGCCGCCCCGCCCGCGCGAAGAAGCGGGGTGGCTCGATCGCGGCGCAGCCTCTCCCCGCTCAACCCCGTAGGCTACTTCAGGACGATCCCGATACCTGGCTGGGTCGTTCCGGTGCTCAAGCATCCGTTTCCTCGGACCTACTAGGTCTCTCTGCGGATCAATACGGGCCCGTTTTCACCGAACACACTTCGGACGAAGCGGGCTACGATGCCTCCGACCCTTCTCCCTCTATGCAAGTTTCCGATCTCCTCAAAGCTAGTCCGCTGACCGCCATGGGCGGTCGCGCAAAGCTCGAGGAGAGGATTGAAGCGCTGGCTCGGTCGGGGTCCAAGATGGCTCCCGCGAGTGCTGGGTTGCCTTCGGGTCAGCGATGCGTCGAGCTCGACGCGGAAGATCGCGCGCGCCTGGCAGCGGCCTTGGCGGATGACGCGCTCTCCGGCGAAGAACTCCGGGACACCGTCAGCACCGCGCTGATGGATGGGTTCCGCAAGCACACGGGCAAAGGGACGTTTGGCCTGCTTTACGAGCTCAACGCAGCGCAGCTCCTCGTGCAAGTGGCGGGTCGCCTGCGTCGCTACAGCAGCAAAGCCGACGCCGGCGATGTCCTCCAAGAGGTCTTCTTCAACGTCTACCGCTACCCGCATCGTTTCGATTCATCGAGGGACGATGCGTTTCGCGTTTGGACCGCCATGATCGTGCGCAACACGGTGCTGAAGCACCTGCGGTCGAGGAGCACAGGTGGCGGTAACCGCCGGGAAATCCCCTTCGAGGATCTGTCCGATCAGCCGGTTGCCCACAGTGAAACGCCCCTTTCGGGCGCCCTTCAAAACGAGGCCAACCTCGAGTGCAGCCGCGCGTACGTCGTGTACCTGCAGCTCTACATCGAGTTCTACACCATGTTGTCGGAACGCGAACGGCGCGCTCTTCATCTCGTAGAGGTGGACGGCGTCAGCTATCGCGAGGCAGCAGCGTCCCTCGGTATCAAGCTGGAGAACCTCAAGATGGTGATCTTCCGTGCCCGGAAGAAAATCCACCGGGCCATGCGGAGGGTTTTCGACGGTCTCTCACCGGATTGCAAGCCCGCCCGTATCGGGACTCCCAAGGGGAGCGTGATGGGCTCTTCGGGTTCTCCAATCGGTTCTCACTCCGATCAATCATCCCCTGGCGCGCCACCTAACAGAAACTAAACGCCCCGTTCGCACCTCTGCTCCTACCGCTCACACCTCCCACCAGAAGAAATCTGTAGCCCGCCCGAAGTGCTCTGCTAGAGCCCACCGAGCGGACTCTGACCGGACCCGCCTCTCTCACTCTCTCATCTCTCCATGACCTCTCACGACCACAACGGATCGGCATCAGATCATCCCAGTCAGGGTTCTGGCAGTCAGGGTTCTGGCAATCTGGGTTCTGGCTGGAACTTTGATGCGTGGGGCGAAGGGCTGACGTCGGAGCAGATCGCCTTGCAGGAAGATCTGTCCTGCTTGGTCGACGGCGAGCTAGACGAGGTCGCAGCCGCTCGTGCCATGGTGAAGATTGAGGAGTCGCCCGACTGCCAGATCTTCCTCGATGACATACGGCGCTTTGCGCGCTTGCACAGGGACCTTTCGGATCCCCAGCGGCTTGAGGCGCGTATCGCGATGCTCGGCGCATCAGAGATCGCCAAGGCGGCCATGAACATTGATCTCGCCCATCGCTTGGCGACGATCTTCTATCAGCTGGGCAAGGCTTACATCCTTGCCGATATCGACGGCGCTGGATTCCGTGAGCGCGTCTTCGAGGCGGCCGTTCCCGTCAGCGACGCCAAGACGCAGGGTCGCGGTTTTGTCGACGGCGTGGTTGCGTCGGGCCGAGTGGACTGTGACCCAAAGAACGGCGACCCAAAGAACGGCGACCCAAAGAACGGCAACCAAGGCGACGTAGATTCTCCTCCCGGAGAGCCTTCCCCGTGGGGCGGTCGATCCGATTGGATGGAGGCGCGCCACCTGCTGAACGGGCGGCTGGAGAAGATCGGCGATCCCCTTGAGAAAGGACGTCGCCTCCTGGGTCAATCCATCGAGATCGATCCAAGCCACGAAGAGGCTCGGATCTACCTTGCCTACGTCTACGGGCGCGAGGGCAAGAAGCTCAAGGCCGCTTCCCTGTACCGCGACGTTTTTGACACGGCCCTCAACCTCGCCAACCGAGGCCACGCAGCGATGCAGCTGGGCCGGCTCCACTTCGGAGAGGGCGACCTTCGGGAAGCCTTGATCCTCTGGCGCTGGATGAACATCTCGGGCCTAACCTCCTCGGAAGCTCGTTTCAACGTCGTGCGATTCAACATTGGTGTCGCCTACGTCCAGCTCGGCGACGTCGATCGCGCCCTCGCCGAATTCCGTCAACTACTCGACGCCCAGATCGAGTCCGGGGGCAGCCCCGCCGAAATCGCCGCGCTCTTCGTGGAAAACGAGGGCGCCCGAGAGATTTTTGAGGCGCACCCCGGTTTCCTGTCGCAGCTCATGACACACCTGCCTGAGCTCTTCAATGCCCACGAGGTCAAGTAAGCCATGAAGGTTCCCGCCTACGCTACCATGCCCTTTTCCGCTCCATCTAATTCTCCAGCCGGTCCCTCAGTCGGTCCCTCAGTCGGTCCTTCAGGGGCGGGCCCCTCTCGAAGGGCGCTCATCGCATCCTGCCTTTCTGCGCTGCTGGTGATGGTCTTTACGATCTCGCTCGGTTTCGCAGCACCGGAGGAGCCGGGTGAAGCCTCCCCGGATGACAGTGGCAGTGACCCAACCGTGGGCACACTCCCGTCCTACGGCAATTCGGACTTCGACCACATCGACCAGACCGTGACCCTTCGAGGGTCCTACGCGGACCTGCGCGCCGCCGTCGTATCGGCCCAGGGTGCAGGAGCCGTAGAGGCGATCGACCTCGGCGACGGGAACTACTGGATCCGCTACTACGGTGACGTCGACCTCGAGCTCGACCTCGAGGCTCTGACGCGGCTGGAAGTGGAGATCTTCTCGGGCTTCCAGGGCAACGGACTCAACTACTCGGTGGGCCAAGCCAACGGATTTGGCGAGCCACGTCACCTGGTCGCCGGCGGCAGCATCCGCCTTGATCCGCTCCGCTTTCACGTGTCGGGTCTCCTGGACGAGACCGTGTTCGTTGCTTGCCTGCACCGGACCGGTGACAGGACGATGACGAGCATGGACTTCCGACCTGTCGACGGGACCGTCGTCATCCGGCAGGACATCTAGAGTCACGTAGGTTCGAGTCAGCGACCATTTGGAGGCGAGGGTAGCGGTTGCTACCTTCGCCTCCATGTCTTTAGACGAGCGCTATGTGCTGAGCATCGACGCTGGCACCACCGGGATGACAGCGATGGCCTTCGACTTGGACCTGCGTCCGGTCGCCCGCGCCTACCAAGAGTTCCCCCAGCACTTCCCGCAGCCGGGGCACGTGGAGCACGTCGCAGCTGAGATCCTCGCTGCCTTGGATCAAACCATGGGGGACGTCCTGGGTGAGCTGGGCCGAGCACCCTCGGCGATTGGCATCACGAACCAGCGGGAAACAATCTTCGCCCTCGATATTGAATCAGGGAAGGCGCTGGCCCCCGGGCTCGTGTGGCAAGACCGGCGCACCGCGGAGCGCTGCCGTCAGCTCAAGGAAGCGGGCCACGAAGAGAGCGTGTCGCTCAAGTCGGGCCTCGTGCTCGATCCCTACTTCTCCGCCTCGAAGATGGAGTGGCTGCTCGGGAACTCCCCGGACGTCCAGGCGGCGGCTGAGCGCAAAGCCCTGCGCTTCGCGACCGTGGACGCTCTGATTCTGCACCACCTGACCGGTGGCGAGCGCTTCGTTACCGAAGCGACCAATGCGTCGCGGACCATGCTCGTCGATCTGTCCTCGCCCCTTCAGTACGACGACCAGCTCCTCGACCTCTTTGGCGTCGAGCGCTGGATGCTCCCTGAGATTCTGCCTTCCGCCGCGGACTTCGGTGAGGCTCTCATCCAGGGGGCGCGCCTCGGTTGCGGCGGAGAGCTCGACGGGAAGATGGGCTGCGCTGTGCCGATCTCGGGGGTACTCGGCGACCAGCAGGCCGCGCTCTACGGGCAGGGGTGCTGGGACGCAGGCTCCCTGAAGAACACCTACGGAACGGGCTGCTTTCTGCTGCTCAACACGGGGACGAAACGCGTCCGTTCGAAGGCGGGTCTGCTCACCACGATCGCCGCGGATCGCACGGGCCAGCCTGCGTTCGCCTTGGAGGGATCATCCTTCGCTGGCGGAACCGTGATCCAGTGGATGCGCGATCAGCTTGGGATCTTCTCCGACGCCCGCGACTCCGAGGAGTTGGCGCGTTCCGTCGAAGACACCGGCGGCGTCGTGCTCGTACCAGCGTTTGCAGGTCTTGGGAGCCCACACTGGGATCCTGACGCCCGCGCGGCGATCTTCGGCATGACGCGAGGGACGGGACGCGCCCACATTGCGCGCGCCGGGCTCGACGCGATCGCCTTCCAGTGCGCTGACTTGATCGAAGCCATGCGTAGCGATAGCGGGGCAGACATCTCCGAGCTGCTCGTCGACGGCGGCGCCGCGGCGAACGGTTACCTGATGCAGCGTCAGGCGGACCTCGCCGCCTTGACGGTCCTGAGACCTTCGGACCTCGACTCAACCGCGCGCGGCGCGGCGGCGCTCGCTGCCGTAGGGGCCGGGCTACTCAGTGACCCTGCCGAGGCCGGTGCGTTCCGGGACGAAGAGAAGCGCTTCGCCCCGGCAGAGCCCAGCGAGACCCTGCGAGCCGACCGGCGCCGCTGGGACGACGCGGTCACTCGGGTGCTTACGAAGGACTCGTAGCGGCTCCTGAGAAGCTTCGCGGATCAGCGTCGTCGAAGGCCTCCTGGAGCGAGCGTTCCGCAGTTCCTTCGACGAGCGCGCGCTCCTCTTCGCGCGGATACATCTCTTCTAGGCTGCGTACCTCGTTCACCTCGACGCGGCGCCGGATGCGGTCCAGCGGAACGTCGTGGGGCGCCTTGAACCCGGTGGCGCCCACGAGTTCATGCAGCGAGTGCATGGTCTCGCGGTGGTACCGGGCGGCGCGGATGCCTTTGAGCTTGGGGTCAAGGCCACGGTTGCGCAGAGGGTCGAGGGTCGCGACGCCGGCTGGGCAGTGGTTTGTGTGGCAGAGCTGGGCCTGAATGCAGCCAACCGACAGCATGAAGGAGCGCGCGGCGTTCGTGTAGCTCGCACCCAGGGCGATGCAGCGCAGGACATCCATGGCGCTTGTGACCTTGCCTGACGCGGCGATCTTTACGCGTTGGTCAAGCCCCGCGCCGCGTATGGCGTTGCGCACGAAGACGAGCCCTTCCTCGAGGGGCATGCCCACGTGGTCGCCGAATTCCGGCGGCGCTGCACCTGTGCCGCCTTCGCCGCCGTCAACCGTGATGAAGTCGGGGCCGCTGCCGGACTCGATCATCGCCTTGACGATCCCCATGAACTCGACCGGGATGCCCACGCAGAGCTTGATGCCCACGGGCTTGCCGCCGGAGACCTCGCGCAGTCGGTCCACGAACGCCACGAGCTCCGCGGGCGTGGAGAAGGCGGAGTGGCCGGGGGGCGAGAGGCATGCTTCGCCCACCTCCACGCCGCGCGCTTCGGCGATCTCTGGCGTGACCTTGTGGCCCGGCAAGATGCCGCCGTGCCCGGGCTTTGCGCCTTGGCTGAGCTTCACCTCGACCATCTTGACGTGGTCGTGGGCCACCTGCTTCGCGAACGCTTCCTCGCTGAAGGTTCCGTCCTTGTTGCGGCAGCCGAAGTAGCCGGTGCCGATTTGCCAGACGAGGTCCGCGCCCGTGGAAAGGTGATGGCGACTGACTCCGCCCTCGCCCGTGTTGTGGGCGAAGCCCGCTTCCTTGGCGCCGCGTCCCATGGCTTGCACAGCGCTCGGTCCGAGGCTGCCGTAGCTCATCGCCGAAACGTTGAGGAGGCTGATGTCGTAGGGCTGTTGGCACTGGGCCTCGCCCACCGTCACGTGGACAGCATGCTCGGGCGCCTTGATGGGGGCCATGGAGTGGGCAATCCACTCGTAGCCGACTTCCCGAGCGTTGAGCTCTGACCCAAACGGGTCGTAGTCCTTGTCGCCCTTGGAGCGCTGATACACGAGGCTGCGCTGCTCGCGATTGAACGGGCGTCCGTCGAGATCGTCTTCGATGAAGTACTGGCGGATCTCTGGGCGGACGGCCTCCATGAGGTAGCGCCCGTGGCCCAGGATCGGGTAGTTGCGGAGGATCGCGTGCTTGGCTTGGAGTACGTCGTAGAGGCCGATCAGGGCCAAGAGGCCGCTCAGCGCTGCCCCGGCGTAGAGCCAATAGCTGCCCGAGTTGACGGCGAGCACGCCCAGCACGGCGGCCCCCAGAATCGTGGCGGCCCACGGAAGGAAGCGAACAAGGTTCATAGGAGGGATGTTACGGATAAGGGGCTCGGTCTAAGCTCGCTCATCGATGAACTCACCCAACGCCAACGATAGGCCGTCCAAGGAGGACGCCCTACTTCCGCTGCTTGCGCTCACGGTGGGTGATCCCGCCGGGATCGGCCCGGAGATCACGGGGCCGGCGGTGGAGAGTGTCGCGGGTCGAGCCCGGGTCATCGTCTTGGGGCACGCGGGGGTCCGGCCCGAGCCCATTCCGCTCGTGAGCGGCCCCGGGGATGTTTCGGCGAGCCAGCCAGTCGGCTGGTTGGATACAGGCGGGCCTGCGACCTGGGATTTGGGGCAGGTGCAGGCGAGCTGCGGGGAGGCAGCGGTGGCGGCCCTGCGCGCTGGACACAAGTTGGCCTTCGCTGGTCGCGTGGACGCCCTCGTGACCGGGCCGGTCAATAAGGCGGCGCTGCACGCAGCTGGTACGAAAGTCGAAGGGCAGACGGAGCTGCTGACCCGCTGGTGCGGGGCCGAGCGGGCAGAGATGATCGGCCTAGCGGGGAAGCTGCGGGTCATGCTCGCCACGCGCCACATGCCCCTTCGGGAGGCCATCGGGCGGATCACCCAGGAGCACATCACCGACCGGCTGCTCTTCCTCCACGAGGCACTGATCTCCCTCGGCCATCGGAGCCCCTCGATCGCGCTTGCGGGCCTCAACCCGCACGCGGGGGAGGGTGGGCTCCTTGGCTCCGAGGATGGAGAAATTCTGCGCCCATCTGTCGAGGCGGTTCGGGCGATGGGCGTCGACGCGGTGGGGCCGGTCTCCCCCGATACGGTGTTCGCCGAGGGCGTTGATGGCAGGCACACCGGAGTCCTCGCGCTCTACCACGATCAGGCGTTCATCCCGCTGAAGCTCATGGCCGGGGGGCGTGGGGTCACCTACATCGCGGGCCTTCCCTACGGCCGCTTCAGTCCGATGCACGGCACCGCCTTCGACATTGTGGGTCGAAAGCGAGACACTGGGCAGCCTGTGGCCGACCCTGGGAATCTCGTTGCGGCACTTGAGGTCGCCTTGAATGCCCTAGCCCTTCCAGCCGAGTAGACTGGGGGCAGCTCCTGCTCTAGCGGCGCCCGCTTCGCGCCGCGGCCCTCTCTCCGCACTCTCCCATGATTCAGCGCCAGAAGAAGAAGATCGTTCTCTACCAGCCCAAGCAGGTCGATGACACCTTGGGGATGGAGTCGAGCAAGGACATGCTTCCGCTCGAGCTCATGACGATCGCGGCCTTCCCCCTTGAGGATGGCTACGACGTGAAGATCGTGGACGGCAGCCTGTACAAGGGCACCGAGGGCCATGAGCGCTTCGCCCAAGAGGCCGAAGGCGCGATGATGGTGGGCACCACCGCCATCCTCGGCTACATGGTGACCGACAGCTGGATGGCCATGCAGCATCTGAAGTCGCGGCACCCGAAGATTCCCGCCGTGATCGGCGGCTGGTTCGCGAGCGTCAAGCCGGACCTCATGCTGGAGACGGGCTTCTACGAGTGCGTCGTCATCGGGCAGGGCGAGGTCACATTCCGCGAGGTCGTGCAGGCCATCGACGCCGGCGAGTCGCTCGACGCCATCGAAGGTATCGCCTACCTGCGCGACGGCGAGGTGATCCGTACGCCGAGGCGCGCCGTGGCTGGTTGGGACAAGATCCCGAACGTGCCCTGGCACATGCTCGACATCGATCCCTACCGCGAGCATCAGATGCGCGCGCAGTCGGCGGCGGACGTTCTTCGCTTGCCCACGCCCCCTTGGATCGGGCACGGCAAGCCGTACTTTGGCATCACGTACTTCTCCAGCTATGGCTGCCCCGAGCCCTGCGGCTTCTGCTGCAGCCCAGAGATCAGCATGCGCCGATGGAAGTGCATGCCCGCTGACCGGATGCTCGACGATATCGAAGAGCTCCAGCAGCGCTGGGGTTTCGACTCTATTCGCATGCACGACGCCAACTTCGGCGTGATGCAGAAGCGCACCCGCGCCTTCGCGGAGGGCCTTCTGGAGCGCGACCTGAAGATCGGTTGGAACTCGTTCATCGAGACGAACTCGATCCTCAAGTACAAGCCCGACACCCTCGACATGATGGCGGACTCGGGGATGTACGTGGCAGAGATCGGCGCTGAGGCCGGTACTGACGACATGATGCGGCGCATCGGCAAGCCCATCAAAGGCGACGACAACATCGCAGCGGCGGTTGAGATGGACCGACGCGGCGTCCAGGGCTCGATCACCTACATCATCGGGTACCCCGGCGAGAGTGAGGAGTCGATGATGGCCACGATCGACCAGTGCCGGCGCCTGCACAATGCGGCGCCCCTTGCGCGCCCCAACGTTTGGCCATTCCGTCCGATCCCCGGCACGATCATGTGGGATGAAGCCGTGGCGCTCGGCTATCAGGGCCCGCGCACGATTCCGGAGTGGGGCTCCATCGGCGAGTACCACCTTGAGGAGACCTGGCCCGGGAACATCCCGAGGGCCGTGGGGCGAGCGCGGATGATGTATCAGCACCACGCGACGCTCAGCTACGGCCTCGCCCGCGGCAAGATTGGCTGGTGGGAGCGGCGCGCGCAGCGCCGCCTCGAAGACGGTAGCTACCAGGACGCGCGCCTCGAGGCGAAGGCGTTCGGGGTCTACGACAAGGTCTCCCGTCGCCTTTTCGGTGGCGTCGATTCCGTGCGCAGCTGGGTGGACCCGGGACACAAGACGGGCACGAAGGGCAACGCCGCCTCCAAGGCGAGCGAGTCCATGACGGACGTCACGAAGGGATAGCGAACCCTCTCAGATCGCGTTCTCAAGTTCGAGACTTGCCGATAGGGAGTCTCGACTAGAGGGCTATGCCTCTCTTGAGGCCCGAATTCACGTGTTCGGAGGTCTGGGCACCTGCACCGCGGAACGGGTCTCACCCTGAGACTAGCTCGTCTACCCGATCATTGGCTAGTTCTCAATCCGCGGCTCGCGGGGAAGGGCAGTAGTGGGTTAGAGTTCTTCATGATCGACTCCGGCACATCGCCGCAGGTTGGTCTTCTCTCCACCTGTTCTCCTTCCAACACTCCAATTAGATGAACAAGACTTCTGTTCTCCTGGCAGCCGCTGTGCTTGCCGGCCCGGCATTCGCCCAGGCCAACGACGATTGCGCGGGCGCACTTCCGCTCACCCTTGGTACCGCCACTGCGTTCGATAGCACCCTTGCTACCGACAGCCCCGAAGCTTGGCCCTGCGCCGGCACCGGCGGTGCGGACCTCTGGTACACCTACACGACCACCATCGCTGGCTCGGACATCACTGTCGAAGCCTGTGGTTCCACCTACGACACCGCGCTCGAGATCTTCTCGGGAAGCTGCGGCTCGCTGGTGTCGGAAGTCTGCAACGATGACTTCTGCGGCCTTCAGAGCACCGCGACGCTTGCGAGCACCACCCTTGGCACCACGTACTACGTGCGCGTCGGCGGGTTCAACGCTTCTGCTGGTCTCGGCACGCTCCTCGTGGGCGAGCAGGTCGTCGTCACGCCAGACTGCACGACGCCTGACTCCCTTGAGGTCAACACCGACTGCGCTTCGGCCACGGCGATCATGGACGGCACCTACACCGACCTGAACGTTGATGACATCGACCAGGACTACTACTCCGTGACCGTTCCGGCCGGTGGCACCCTCACGGTTGATATTCTCTTCAACAACACCTTCGGTGACGTTGACCTCTACCTCTGGGACCCCTCGATCGAGTGCGACACGAACGTCGCCGGTACCGCTGGTGCCTTCCTCGTCCGCGGCTTCACCGCATCGGACGACGAGTCGATCGCCTACGACAACCTCTCGGGCGCTGACCAGAACCTCATCATCGAGGTTGACATGTTCTCCGCTGCTGCCTGCAACTCCTACGAGATGATCGTCACGGGTTCGGGCATGGGCGACGGCGGCATCGGTTCGGCTTACTGCGACGCAAACCCGAACTCCACGGGCGCCGCTTCGTCGATCCTCGTTTCGGGTTCCAACGTTGTGGCCAACAACGACGTGACGCTCACCGCTTCGGGTCTCCCGAACGACGTCTTCGGTTTCTTCATCACGTCGCTCACGCAGGGCTTCGTCATGAACCCCGCTGGTAGCGAAGGCAACCTCTGCCTTGGCGGCGCCATCGGCCGTTACGTCGGTCCGGGCCAGATCATGTCCTCGGGTTCGATGGGCACGATTGAGCTTGACATCGACCTCACGATGATCCCGAGCCCGACGGGCTTCGTCTCCGCTTCGGCGGGCGACGTTTGGAGCTACCAGCTGTGGCACCGCGACAGCAACATGGGTTCCGCTACGTCGAACTTCACGAACGGCTACGAGGTCACGTACAACTGATCCGTTGACCCCTTAGGTACGCCGGGCCTAGTTCGGCGGCCCTGAACGGTCTAGCCAAAGAGCGCGGCCCCCCCCCACACCGAGGGGGGGGGGGGGCCCCCGCA
>CAYQKK010000129.1:10372-13858 GCA_964417955.1 uncultured Planctomycetaceae bacterium | reverse complement strand
TGGCCCCTTCGATCGCCTCTAACGGGGCTTGTGGGGCGTATGCGACGCTTACGATAGCTGGCCGCGTCACATAGCGGCAGAGCTTCTCTAGCTGGGAGCGATTGCCTTCGCCAACCCGCGTTGCGGCGTGCAGCGAGAAGCCTTGTGCATTCGTAACCGGCGGAGGCGCCGCGAAGGAACTCGAATCGGACCCCGCCAACGACTCCGCTTGGACAACGGCCAATGCGGCCCTTGCTGAATACGGCGTGAGCCCCGAGGACGATGCCGAGCTCAGCACCGTGGTCGCGAACCGGGACGCCGATGGCTTCAGGGCCATCATCGAAGGCTGGCAGTCCAGCGACCGCGTGATCCTGAAGCGTGCGATGAAGGCGTACCGCAAGTCGCTGAAGGTCACGATCCTGGACGCGGAGTCGTCCCTGGGCGACGGACCCATGAGCTCAGGGCGCAAATCCACCATCACCGGCATCATGCCCCCACGCCGCTACCCCATCGAAGTGTGGGACCACCTAGTGCACCAAGACAGGCTGGCGGGTGGCGCCCGTGGGATCTACGAGCTGCCCCCTGGCGGTTAGGCCAGAATTCGAAGTTTGGCCCTTGAGGCACCAGTAGAAACTATCGACGCTTCAATGATGGCCCTCTTTCCCCGCACGCTCCTCGCCTTCGCGCTTTTGATCCAGGCTGCCCTCGGGCCCGCTGGGATCACGCTCGATGTGTGTCACGGGAGGCTGCAGTGGGCTGCGCCAGAGGGCGAGTCCTGCTGCGGGGACGACGGGTGCGACACGGCCTCGGTGAATGAGCCGACGTGCGGCTGCTCCCACGGCTCAGGGGTGTCGGAAGACCACGAGTCACCCGAAGGCCCCAACCCGGCCGGCCCGAGCGTGGAAGCGCAGGAAGATTGCGCGACCTGCTACCAGGTGGCTCTCGAAGGCACAGATGATGCCTGCGAAACGCCGGTAGACACAGAGCGTCCACCTGCAACCTTTGCGGCGATTCGCGTCGTCCCCCACAAGACCGTGCTCCCATGCCCGTCGGGTGATCAACGGCTGTCCCGTGGCCCGCCTCGCGACGTCCCACGTCCAGGCCTGCTACCTGGCACGTTCCCCATGCGAATTTGAGATGAGCCGCGCTTTGCGCGCATCGCCGGCCAAGCCGGTCGTGCGCCCACCTGCGATCCAGCCTTCTCTCTTGCACCCCGGAACCCCATGGAATCCCTCGGTGCTGCTCGCGGCCGTGAGCAGCGACAACTCAGTCCTAGTGATCTCGCCCAATGGCTCAGTGCGTGCGCGCTCAGCGCGTTGGCCATTGGCTGTCAGACCTACGAAGAAGCGCCCCTCTCCCTCGTCCACCACATGCGGGACGTTGGCGCGCGCCTGACGCCGCCGCTTCCTAGCCGCGGAGAAGATCCGTCCCGGGAGTTCGACCTCACGGACGGGGCAAGCCTTGCGGAGTGCGAAGCGCTGGCTCTCTTCTACAATCCGGACCTGAGGCTCGCCCGGGAACGGGCCGGCATCGCGCGGGCCACCGCGGAGAATGCAGGGCTTTGGCAAGATCCCGTCTTTGGGTTCGACGGCGCCCAGGTTCTCTCCCCCGGGGACGACATCGAGTTCGGCGCCGTGCTCTCCCTTACCCTTCCGCTGTCCGGGCGCCTGGGGGCTGAGTGCGACCGAGCTGACGCCGCCATGGAAGTCGAGCTGCGCCGCATCGCCGCCGCCGAGTGGGACGTTCGCGCCGATCTTCGAAGGGCCTACTTCCTCTGGTCTAGCCTCGACCGTAGGCGCGAGCTCCTCCATGGACTGCTCCAGGAGGTGGGCCGCGTCGTAGCTATCGCCGACAGGCTCGAGGCCGCCGGTGCCCTGGGCAAGGCGCAGAGTCGACTCATGCGCATCGAAGAGGTTGGACGCAGGGCGGAGCTGATGAGCGTCGAACTCGACGCGGATCTCGCGCGCCTGGAGATCCTTGCCCTCGTCGGACTTGCCCCCAACGCCGCCGCGGTCCTCGAACGGCCGCGCCTCGATTCCCTGGGGCTCCCCGATCCCGCCGCACTCGCACAGATCGAAAGCACCAACACACAGCTCGGCGTCCTGCGCGCCAGCTACCAGGTCGCCGAACAATCCCTGCGGCTCGCGATCAGGCGCCAGTACCCCGACTTGAACTTCGGGCTCGGGCCGGGCAGCGAAGATGAAGACACGCGGGTCATCGTGGGCCTCTCACTCCCGTTGCCGCTTTGGAATCGGAACGCCCAGGGCATCGCCCAGGCTCGAGCGAGCCGGGAACTGGCGCGCGTCGCCGCCGAGGTGGGTCTCGAACAAGTGACGCGCGACAGCGAACGCGCGGCGGTCACGCTTCGTTCGATCCGCCGGCAGCGCGAGGAGATCGAAGGGTCGCTCAAGCCGCTCCTCGAAGATCAGGCACGGACCATCGCCGAGCTCTCCGAGCTTGGCGAAGTCGACGCCTTCCTGCTCTTGGAGTCGCTGCGAAGACGATACGACGCCGCGGCGCGACTCTTGGAGCTTGAAGCGAACGAAGCCGGCGCGACCGTCGAGCTGATCCGTCTCGTTGGGCCTCCCCAGGAAGACACAGACGAAACGAACAACGCCACCGATGCCCCGGAGACTGAAGCGCCATGACCCGCCCCCCACTTCCAAGCGCCCCCGTACTCCGCGCGGCATGCTGCGCTCTCATCGCAGCCTGCGTTATCTCTTGCAGCCGCGGTTCAGCTTCGAGCACTGGCCAAGCCGGCTCGGCAGCGGTCGACAGCCACCAGGACAAACCACCCACCGATCCGAACCGCATCGCCGTCCCGGCTGCCGTCCGCCAGAATCTTGGCATCACGTTCGCCAAAGTAGAGCGGCGCGCCATCCAGAACACGCTCCGTGCGCCCGGGCGCTTTGAACTCCTGCCATCGGCCCACGCGGAGTACCACACCGCCATCGCAGGGCGCGTGGAGCTCCATGTCCAAGAACTCGAGCACGTTGAGGAAGGCCAGCCCCTTTACACGCTCCGCTCCCTGAGCCTCCACGGGATCCAGGAACGGCTAGCGCAAGCGGAAGCGAACATACTCCGCCTCAACGCTGAGCTCGACGCCTACCCAAAGCTGCAGGCAGCTCACACCCGGCACGAGTCCATGCTCGAAGTCAGCATCGGGATTGGGGAGAACCGCGTCGAACAGCTTCAGAAGATGAGCGAGGCCGGCGGTGGCCGCTCCATCGAGCTCATCAATGCGCGCGCGTCATTGGCCACGGCCCAGGCGGAGCTCGCGGGTGCCCAAGAAACGGAAGCTGAACTCGACATCAACTTCACGCGGAACAAGCTCGCTCTTGTGAGCCAAACGCAGCTCTTCGAGATCCTCTTGAACACGCTCACCTCCGATACGGGGCTCAGTCGCGATGAGCTTCTGGCTGAGGTGGAGGGGCCGACGGGCAGCAAGGGGCCAGCGTGGCGATCGCTCAACGAAGTGGTCGTCCGTGCTTACAGCGATGGGCGGGT
>CAYQKK010000129.1:0-10272 GCA_964417955.1 uncultured Planctomycetaceae bacterium | reverse complement strand
GTCGGCCTGGCGGCTCTACGCCTGCCGAAGATGCGCGTCGACGTATTCCCCGAGCTCAACGCCCCCACGGTCACGATCATGGCGGAGGCCGGGGGTCTCGCGGCCGACGAGGTGGAGCAGTACGTCAGCTTCCCCATCGAGTCGGCCGTCAACGGAATGACCGGCGTGCGTCGCGTGCGCAGCGCGAGCGCCATCGGGCTCTCGATCGTCTGGGTGGACCTCGACTGGGGAGCAGACCTCTACGACGCGCGGCAGCTCGTGGCGGAGCGACTCTCCACCGTGCGCGAGAGCCTGCCCGAGAAGGTCGTCCCGTTCATCACGCCGATCACCTCCATCGCGGGGGAGATCATGCTTGTTTCGATCTCGTCCCCGGGCGGTGAAGTGAGCCCCCTCGAGCTGCGCTCCTACGCGGAGTTCGATCTGCGCAACAAGGTGCTGGCGATTCCCGGCGTTGCCCAAGCGGTCGCCATCGGTGGCGATCTCCCGGAGTACCAGGTCAACGTAAGCCAAGAGCGCCTGCGGCTCTTCGGCCTCACCATCGCCGATGTTGCTGACGCAGCGGCAGGGGCCCACAGCACCCAGAGCGCCGGCTACCTCCCGAACATCAGCGGGCAGGAGATTCCGATCCGACAGAAGAGCCGCGTCACCTCCGCGGAGGACATCGCGTCGACGCTACTGCGCTACGAAAACGGCGTGCCGCTCACGATTGGACAGGTGGCTGACGTGCGCCTGGGACCCGCGCTCAAGCGCGGCACGGCATCGGAGAACGGCTCGAAGGCCGTGATCCTCACGATCCAAAAGTCACCGGGCACCAACACGCTTGCGCTCACCGGCGCCCTCGACGAACTGTTCGACCAGCTGGAACCGGGCCTGCCTAAAGGCATGGTCTTGAACCGCGACGTCGTGCGCCAGTCGCACTTCATCGATCGCGCCGTCGACAACGTGACAAGCGTCCTCGCCGAGGCTGTCCTTATCGTGCTCCTCGTGCTCGTGCTGTTCCTGATGAACCTGCGCACGACGATCATCACCTTGACAGCGATGCCGATCTCACTGGCCGTGGGCCTATTGCTGATGGACGGCATGGACCTCGGACTCAACGTGATGAGCCTGGGCGGCCTCGCGGTGGCCATCGGCGTGATCGTCGATGACGCGATCATCGACGTTGAGAACGTCTACCGCAGGTTGCGCCAGAACCAGTCCCTCGGAGCGGAGCAGCGGCGCTCGGTTCGTGAAGTCGTTTTCGACGCGAGCAACGAGATCCGCCCCGCGATGGTGTTCGCGACCGTCATCATTGTGATGGTCTTCCTGCCGCTGCTATTTCTCCAGGGCATCGAAGGGCGCTTCTTCCAGCCGCTTGCGCTGACGTACATGGTCTCGATCGTTGCGTCCTTGGTCGTGGCGCTCACGGTAACGCCGGCGCTATGCCAGCTCCTGCTAAGGGGAAGGCTCGGCTCGGAGGACGCGCACAAGGAGGGCTTCCTCGTTCGATTCATCAAGGGGCTCTACGCGCCGCTCCTGCGCGCCGCCATGCGCTTTCGCTTGGCCGTGCTAGGAACCGCAGCCTTGGCGACCGCTGCCGCTCTTTGGATCGCGACGAGCTTCGGCACCTCGTTCCTGCCTTCCTTCAACGAAGGCACATTCACCATCTTTCTCATGGCGCCTCCGGGAACCGCGCTAGAGGAGAGCGACCGCCTCGCCACCGAGGTGGAGAAGCAGCTCGCCGCCATCGACGGGGTTTCCACGGTCAGCCGCCGTACCGGGCGCGCCGAGCGGGACGAGCACGCCGAGCCCGTGAGCAACTCCGAGGTCGAAGTCGGCGTCAAGGACGGCTACAACACGGCCGCGATCCGAGAAGAGATCGACCGACTCCTGCAGTCGGTCCCCGGCATCACGACGATGATCGGACAGCCCATCGAGCACCGGTTGAGCCACGTGCTCTCGGGCACGCCCGCCGCCGTGGCCATCAGCGTCTTCGGTGAGGACCTCGCCGGGCTACGCGCCGTAGCCAAAGAGATCGAAGCGGAACTCAAGACGCTCCCGGGCGCTCGGGACGTCAACGCCAATCGAGAGGTGATGATCACGTCGCTGCCCGTGGAGTATCGCCACGGCGACCTGGCGCTCGCTGGACTCTCCCCCTCAAGCGCTGCAGCCCAAGTCAGCCAGGCGATCTACGGCGACGTCGTCGCCCGGGTCAACCAAGGGATACGGCAGTACGATCTCGTGGTTCGCTTAGCGCCGGAAGAGCGCGAGACCCTGGATCAGGTGCGCAACCTCGAGCTCCACGGCAAGGGCGGCGCCATCGTGCGACTTGGGGACGTCGCTAGCATTGGGCCGGAACGATCCAGCAACCTGATCACCCGGGAGAACGCCCAGCGCAAAGCCGTCGTCTCGCTCAACGTTGCCGACGGCTCCAACCTGGGCGACCTGGTGGCGGCAGTCAAGAAACGTGTCGACCCAATCGTCGGGAAGGCAGGCTACACGGTGAACTACGGCGGACAGTTCGAAGCACAGCAGCGTGCGTCCAAGACGATCCTCCTGGTGGGCTCCGTCGTGGCGGTGCTCATGCTGATGCTGCTGCAGATCTCAACCGGCTCGCTGCGGGCCGCTCTCTTGGTGATGCTCAACATGCCCCTCGCCCTGATCGGCGGGATCGCGGCGATCTTCATCGCGTCGCCGGCTTCCGCCGGGGCGAACTTCGTGGCGCTCCTCCAAGGCAGCTCCGACTACGCGGCGCCCGTGCTGTCGATCGCTGGCATGGTGGGCTTCATCACCCTGTTCGGGATCGCTGTGCGCAACGGCATCCTGCTCATCGGACACTACAACCACCTACTCGACGTGGACAACGAGTCCGTGGCGACCGCCGTCGTCAAGGGTTCCATGGAGCGCCTCGTGCCGATCCTCATGACCGCCATCTCCGCCGCGCTCGGGCTCGTTCCGCTGGCCATGGCTTCCGGGCGCCCGGGGAGTGAACTCCTCGCCCCCCTCGCCGTGGTGACCCTCGGCGGACTGATCACATCGACGTTCTTGAACCTAGTGGTCGTCCCCGCGGGCTTCTCCCTGGTTTTCCGAGGACGAAAGCCCCTCCCCTAGCGCACTCTTGGGCGCTGCTTCACTTCTCTGTCGCCCCCACTTCGCCATGTCCAACATTCTCACCGTTGCCACGCTCTGTCTCTCCTTGCCCTTCGCAATCGGCTGCTCCAAGGAGGAAGCGACACATCCCGGGGGCACGCATACCCATGCGGACGGCACAGTCCACGAAGGCGCCCACGATGAGGCACCCGCGAACAATGACCACGCCATGGAGCTCGAGGAAAAGGGCGCGGTCGATCTGGGCAGCGTGACCGTCGGAGGCGCCACCTTTGCGCTGGACGCAACGGGTCCCGCCACGCCTGGTGAGGTGGTCACGCTCAACGTCGGCCTCACCGGCGGCTCCATGCCGGAGACGATCCGGCTCTGGTACGGCTTAGAGTCCGGCGTCGGCTCCATGAAGGCCAAGGGCGACGCCCACGACGACCACTTTCACGCGGACGTCGAGATCCCAGAAGGGGCCATGGAGAATGCGGCGCTCTGGGTAGAGACAGTCACGAGCCGTGGCGAGAAAAACACGCAGTCCCTGGCCTGGTAGCCATGACAGCCCCGGTTCGCCGCGTCCGGGATGGTAGGAGCGCTCGTTTTCCAGTCACGCTGTTGAGGGCTCTGGAGAGGCGTGACGCCATCGTCTTCTGGAAGATCACCCAGAACCCCTTCCTCGACTTCGACCAAATGACGGTGCGAAGAACATCGCATGAACTCGAGGGGCTACCGCCCCTCGGCCTCCCCGTAGAGGGGGGCGCATGAGGACGCGCGACCACCACACCTCACAGATTCGCAGCATTGCGAATCGTTCGTATCCCGAGTATCCGAAAACGCCGGGAAGGTCAGACAGCAACATCCTCGCGCAGAGGCGGGTCGCCTGAGTTGGCGGCATCCTCGTTCTTGCCGAAGAGAGCGAGACCGAAGGTAAGAGGGCCGAGGCGGCCCACGAGCATCAATGCGATGACGACAAGCTTGCCTAGTTCTGTAAGGTCGCTTGTGACGCCACGGGAGATACCAACTGTCCCCAAAGCCGAGGCTGCTTCGAAGAGTAGGTTCTCGAAGGAGTGCTGCGCAGCGGCCAGCTCTCGGGATTCAGTGAGCAGCAGTAGATAGCCACCGAACGCGAGGGTCACCACGTAGAACCCGAGCGCTGCAAAAGCTGCCTGAAGTCGATAGCCGGGCACCTCGACACCACGAAACGTGATCCTATCTTCCCCCCGCAGCGTAGATCCGACCGTTGCGAGCAGCGCGGAAACCGCTGTTGACTTGAGTCCACCGCCGGTCCCTGAGGGTGAAGCGCCCACGATCATGACAATATAGAGCAGCAGCACCGATGGAACGGCCAAGGCACCGATCGGCACCGTGTTGAAGCCAACGGTAGTCGTCGCGGTCATGCATTGAAACCACGAAGCCAAGAGCCGCTCTTCTGCGGGAAGGTCTGACAGGTATCCATCTGCGATGAACAAGAGCGCGGTTCCAACAAGCAAGAAGAGCGCGGTCATTCGAATAATGATCCGCGACGTCAGCGTCATGCGGCCACGTCGACCAACGGCGACACGTGCGGCGTCCACGAGCAGGATGAACCCCATCGCTCCAGAGAGTGACAGTAGCGAGATCGTCGCGTTCACTCCCACGCTCCCCCTGAAGCTCTCTAGCGAATTAGGGAACAGCGAAAAGCCAGCCGTGCAGAAAGCTGAAACACTATGAAAAACGGAGTGCCAGATCAGCTGAGCGTTCCCGGAGAAGGAGTCATAGCTCTGTGCGCTCAGGGCGCTGGGCGCCGCTCCACTCGTGAACGCGAAGTACAGCGCACATGCCCCCATGGCCTCAAGGACCGCGGTAAAAATGACCACTTGACGAAGAAATCGCGCGGGTGCGAATCCCTCAGGCAGAGTAAAGGACGTCCTGAAGACGCCCTCTCGCCAGCCCGAGAGCTTGCCGCTGCCTGCGAGAAGCACGAAAGACCCGAAGGTCATGTACCCGATTCCACCCGCCTGAATAAGAAGGAGCAACACGAGCTCGCCGATGAAGCTGAGGCTCTCCGGAACGCCAGCGGTGGCTAGCCCGGTCGTACTCACCGCGGAGCACGCGATAAACAATGCGTCGAGCGGGCTGAGTCCGGCTCCTTGCTGGCTGAAAGGCAAACACAGAAGCAACCAGCCTACGACGGCGTAGGAAAGGTACCCGATCAATAGTAGCCGTCCAGGGCGCGAACGCCGCGCCAAGACGACCGCGCGTCCAATGAGTGAGATCATGCCCGAGTAAGGTACCGGCATGATGACGTCGCCGCCACGGAACTAGGAGCGTGCTGCGAATAGCTGAATCCGGGTAGCACGCGGGTGCCCATCGCATGCTCGACCCTCGCTCACGGCACAGGCGACCAGTAGCCAGCACCCCTTCCTCAAGGTGCTGGCTCCTGTCGTCTCGTCAAATATGGCCGAGGTACTGTCCGCTCTGACCCTCACCCCTACCTCATTCCCTACTCGCCGAAGTCCAGCCGCCCTTGGCGCCGCGGCATCGGAATGCGGTTCGGCGGGTTCTCCAGCGGAGCGTGGCTCGGCTCCTCCGCCGTTGCCACTCCCCCACCGCTGCCGCCCGCAGCGGACGCACGCTTCGCTGCCGCGAGCTTGATGCCCTCCAACACCTTCCCCACCGATGCGGGGTCCGTCACCACAGAGATTATGCGCCGGCGGCCTCCGCTGCTTGGACAGCGGAGGACATCTTCTCCACAGAGTCTCCTTTCTGGCACGCTCCAGCAAATTCGCCCAAGGGATGTAGCGCCGACACAAGGGCCGCTCTGTTGATGAGCTTGGATCTGACTCTGAGTCGTGCCCATCGCCAGCGTACTCAGGAATCACGGCTGCGCCTAGCACCCTTGCATCCGCTGGCTCTTCCCGCCGCGGCGCGAACTCCCTGGTACGTCAGCTGATGCTCGCGGGGATGCGGCACGAGGGACGCTAGGCGTGCGATGAACTCATACGGCGTCATCAGGAACGCTCGCGTTCCATCGCGCCATGGGCGGCGTAGCTTCCACGAGATCATTCCGTCGCTGCGGACCTCCAGCCGCTTCGGGCAGATCGCTGGCCGCGTCACGTAGCGGCAGAGCTTCTCTAGCTGGGAGCGACTGCCTTCGGCGACCCGGGGTGGCCTTGTTTGGCCGACCCGAGGACGCTGCCTCGTGGTGAGGCTGGACCAGCTTGGCCGAACTGCGAGTGGCCTTGATCCCCCGGCCCGTGACAGGGCAGGAACGAGTTCTCTTGGGCCTCGCCGAAGTCCAGGAGCAGCTGGCTGTACTCGGGGGAGTCGTGCTGCTCTGGGGCTCTTTCCTCTCCGGGGCGCGGCGGGAGGCCTAGCGCTATTGGGCTCAGTTTGTAGCGCCCCAGCACGCGGCGGATGCGGGTGATGATGTCCTTGCGCACGCGCTCGACATCGGCTGGGTCGAGAGGGCGAGATGGTTGGAAGATGGGCCCGGGGTTCCGCGGATCCAGCAGCACTGGGGCGAACGGTAGGACCCGCGTTGCGAACAGCATCCGCGGCCCGCCGGTTGCGTCTGAATCGGCACCGGGGACGATTTCATGAACCTCTGAGCGGCTCCATTCGCAAAGTGATCGAGGCGCCGAGCCGGCCACTTCCCTGGCATTGCGGGGTAGGTCATGGCAATGTGCAGCGCCAGGAGAGCATCCTGGACACCCCCATGGATGACTTCTGGTTCTACCGCCCCGAGTCGGGATCCCCGCCCCCGCCGATCGCAGGCCCTGATGAGTACGGCGGGAGCCCGAACCTCAACGTCGTCTGCACCCAGATCTACGGCCAGACCGCCTATGCCCAGAAGAAGCTGGTCGACGCATGGTGCAAGGCCTTGCCTGGCATCGACAGAATTCGGACCCTGTGGTTCAGTTCCCGAGTTCCCCAGCGCCTCTTCGACGCCGCTTGCTCCATCCCTGGGCTGGAGGGACTCTATGTCAAGTGGAGTGGGATCAAGTCACTGGCGGCACTTGAGCAAGCGCAAGGCCTTCGCTACCTGCACTTAGGAAGCTCCACCGGAGTCGAGTCGATCGAGCCCTTGGGTCGCATGACCCAGCTGCGCTGGCTGAACATCGAGAGCTTCAAGAAGATCGCGCGACTGGATCCGCTGTCCAACCTCACCATGCTCGACGGCCTCTCCGTCCATGGGAGCACCTGGACGACCCAGCGTGTAGAAACGCTTGCCCCCATCGGTGCCTTGGAGCAGCTGCGCTTCTTGTCGCTCATCAATCTCCGATCCCAAGACAAGACGCTTCGCCCCCTCGACCCGCTAACCAACCTCGAAGCCTTCCGAAGCTCCCTCTGGTGGCCCGAGGACGAGGTGCACCAACTACATCGCAACAACCCTCGCTTGGGAAACACCTAAACCTTCATGGAAGAGCGCAGCCTCGGCGACCCGGCGTGACCGGGACGGTACCGCGGTACGGAGAGGGGCGCTTTCCATCGAGTCCTGAGTCATCACGGCGATTGTGGCGCCCCCAACCGAGCGAACCCGCGAGGATTCCGCCCTCTGTCCGCGCTACTGCGACTCAAGTGCATGGGCTAGTGTCATGACGGCGAAAGGCAACCGCTTCGACGAGTCGCTCGCAGAGCGACCTCGGTATGCCCCGCCGATCCTACCGCTTGTCTTAGTAGGTATTCTGAGACTCGTCCAGCCACTCGGCGACCCAGCGTTCGCCAGGCTCGAGCTCCGCGATTCCGTCGAGGTAGGGCTTCACGAAGGCAAGCAGTTCTTCTCCGCCATCAAGCCCGGGCCCCCGCCACGCCAAGTGGATCACGAGCTTGTTCTTGCGAGCCACGACGACGTTGCCGTAGGTCTTCTCCCCGCTCCGATAGACCCCGGCCCAGATCTCGTCGCCCCAAACCAACGGGACGGTGTAGTAGCGCGCTCCGAGGAAGCCGTACTTCGCCAGGGACTCCGGCGATTCTCTTGGGGTATCCGCAAGGGTCTTCCAATCCTGAGCCTCGTCGCTTCCGCCTACCCCTGGCGCAGCGCCTCGGGGGAAGGACAACGATGGATCCTTCAATCTGGCTCCGTTTGCGTCGACCCGTTGGCTCGGCAAGTAGCTTTCGAACGCGCGCGTCGGATGCTCGGTGACTTCAATATGGCATCCCGCGGAGGGGCCCATCGAGTCCAAGCCGCCTTCCGTGAAGCTGACGTACCACGCCCCCGAACGGTACTGCTGGGCATACAGCTGACGGTTCGCTCGAGTCTCTCTCTCCACCGAGAACTTCTCCTTGAGAGCCTCCAAGCCGAACAGCGAATCCCGAAGTTCGGCGGATGGCCGGAACCACTGGATACCTAATGAGCCGCGGGTCGCTTGGGACCGCACCTGAAGGATCACCGATACGACCGCCAAGACAATCGCGGCTCCAGACATGGCCGCACGAGTTCGCCTAGAAGAAGAAGTCATGCCTCAAGGGTACGGCGACCTGTCAACTCAAGCTAGGTGAAGAATTCGGCCAGACGCCCCGCTTGAAGTTCGATTCCAAGCAGGGCGTCACTTTGACGTAGCGCAGAATGACGGGACAGACTTCTACGGGGCGAATGTAATAGCCAACGCGTTCGTGGTAACGCCCCCAACAAAGCCTAGCTCCCGGCGCCACGCTTGGAAGAACACGCTCTCGCTTGAAGCGATCCCGAAACCGACTGGGTCGAACTCCAGACGCGCGTACGCGAGCTGGAAGACGGCGGATGTCTCCATTACGACCCGACGCACTTGACCGCCAAGGCAGAGGCTCGCGGCTCCTCCTCCGAGGGTGGTGAGGCCGCGCTCTGAGCCCACAACCATGACGGTCGGGATGCTCACGTTGCTGCCGATTGGCAGGTTGGTGGCGAAGATCCCCCCTCCGTCCGCTAGGGAGTAGCTGCCGCTCTCGTAGCGAAGCGCCCAATCGAGCTGAACCGAGGCGATCGTCGCTCCGCACACCACTGTGTCGTTCGCCATGCTGTTCACGTTGTCGAAGACTTGAAGTCCACTCCGCGATCGACCGACGGTCCAGTCGCCCGCGAACCGATACGTTGCATCCAAGCCGGCGTCAACCAAGAGATGCCGGGCACCAGGCTGCCAAACGCCTCCGACGCTCCGGTACTGGCGGCTTCCCTTCTGTCCACCGCCGGAAATGAGGAGCTCGTCTTTCCCGCGGAAGTCCAGTCCGATGCCGAAGAACGTGGTGAGGCTCGATGTGAAACTGCACTCACCGATGTGCAGAATTTCAGCCCCAAGGACATACTGACTTCCTGACCGATCGAGAACCAGAACCCGTCCACAAGGATCGTTGACGGTGCCAAACGGCAACGCGATCGCCAGCCTGTCCTGCTCAAGGGCCAAGACGGCGCCAAGATCAAGGTCGTACTGAGGCGGGAGCGTTGCGATCGACTGCTGGACAAAGCCCGAGCCTTGCCTTTGGTAGACCAAGACTTCGCTGTCCACGAAACCCAACTGCGCTGGTACGCCAGCGACCATCGCGACGGTGTCGCCTTCGCACACTAGCTCGCTGACGATCTTGCCGGGAGCAAGAACCAACTCGTCCACGAGCGTCGCTGTCCCTGGGACTGAGATGTCAAAGACGTCGACACCAGAACCCACTGGATCGCTCGCGTAGAGCAAGCTTCCGTTAGTGACGCTCGGGGAGCCGTAGCGGAACTGTGAGCTGAGTGACGGCCCGCTGAGCTCCAAGGCGAACGCCCACCCAGCGGCATCGCGCTCGTAGACTCGCACTTGGTTGGTGGCCGAGGTCGCGTGGACAATGAACCTGTCGCCCGCGAAACTCACGACGTTCGAGTTCGGGACGTCGACCGATGCATCCAGAGTTAGGTTGCCGCTCGGGTCCATGCTAAAAATGTTGGCCGTCACCTCAGTATTGCTGCGCTCGGCCGTCAAGAGCCGCGTGACCCCCTGACTCTCGTCCACGAGTAGCTGAGTTAGGCTGCTCTCGGGACTGCCCAGCGGAGGGATGGGTGGACCGCCCACTTGGGGCCCGGCGTAGGAAGCAGAGACGGCGAGGGAGGCGAGGACGGAGGCTGGGAAGAGTGTCCGTTTCGTTTCACTTGGGAAGTCAGGGTTGGGGATTACAGAGCCAATAAGCCAAAGAGCCTTGCACGCGGCTAGGCCTGAAATAAGCGCTAAGGATCGTCAGATCGTGCAGCAGTGCCGTGGCCGCGGCTCTTTC
>CAYQKK010000128.1:9673-14364 GCA_964417955.1 uncultured Planctomycetaceae bacterium | reverse complement strand
TGGAGCGGCCGAAGGGACTCGAACCCTCGACATTCAGCTTGGGAAGCTGACGCTCTACCAACTGAGCTACGGCCGCTTTTTGAGGCTGACTGGGTGGCGCTGGGTGCGCCGGCGGGCCTCGGGTGGGGAGCTTACCTTGGAATGGGGGAGGCCGACAGGGGGGTCTTGGGAATCAGTGTCATTCGGGGGAGGGGTTGGGGGTTGTCGGGCCCTTGGGCTAGGATTCGCGCCTCGCTTAGACAGCACTGGAACCACGACAAGAGTTATGACGAACGACAAGCACGCGATTGAGCCGCTCGAGAAGCTTCTGGCCGATAGCTACACCCTGTACCTGAAGACCCACAGCTACCACTGGAACGTGACGGGGCCGATGTTCACCACGTTGCACACCATGTTTGAGACCCAGTACACCGAGCTGGCTCTGGCGGTGGATGAGTTGGCGGAGCGGTTGCGGGCTCTGGGGAGCTTTGCTCCGGGGAGCTACTCGCAGTTCATCGAGCGGGCGACCGTGAAGGAAGACACGACCGTTCCCAAGGCCGTGGACATGATCAAGAACCTCGTGGCTGACCACGAGGAGGTGGCGCGGAGCGCTAAGGCCTTGATCGAGGCGGCGGATAAAGACGGGGACGACGCTAGCGGGGACCTTGGGGTCCGGCGCATCGAGATCCACGACAAGAGCGCGTGGATGCTACGGAGTCACCTGGAGGGGTGAGCCCTCTGGGGTCAACGGCATGGCGGCCGCTGCACCGTCGTTCGACTCGATCGGGGGCGCGGGGGCTGCTGCGCCTGCGGCCTCCAGCTGGTCCTCTAGGAGCTCGGCCCACGCCTCCATGTATTGGACGGCGTTGGCCTGCTCCTGGCGGCGCAGGTACTTGGACGGGACGCGGGCCAGGACCTTGGGATCCGAGAGGCGCTCGAGGTGGCGGATGTCCGAGGGGATCATGCCGAGGCTGAGCATCTCGTCGATCACGTGGTCGATGGCGAGGCCTGACGCGGGGCAGTGCTCGACCGATTGCTGGGACCAGTCGCCGTGGCGCTCCATTGCGCGGGCGTGGATCTCGGCGGGGGAGAGCTCGGTGATGGTCTGGGCGAGGTGGCCGCAGATGCACGAGCCCATGTGGCCCCAGGCGAACGAGGAGCCCTCACGGAGCCGGGCGGCCGTCGTGCGGAGCGCTGAGATGAGTTCAGGAGTCGGTCGTGCCATGGTGTGATTGTCGGATAGTCGCGGCCTTACCGTAGCCGTTCGTTTCCGAAGAGTTCTCAGATGCGGCGAGGCGCTTGGGGCGGGGTGTCGCATGGGGGCGCGCCAACGTCAACCGGCCGCAGCTCTTCGCGGGCGAAGGGCTGCGGCCGGTTTAGCTCGCAAACGATCTCAGCGAGAGATCACTCGAAGGTCAGGGTGAGCCCGCGGCTGAAGTTCGACGTCGCGCCTTGGCTGTTCACGTCGCGGTGCCAGAACTGGAAGTTCCAGTTCTCCCCGACGTTCACACCCACCGTGTTGTTCGGCATCGGGATCTCGGTGAGATCGATGCGGAGCGCGGCGCGACCGTTGGGGTTCGTCAGCGTGATGTTCTGCGAGAAGCGGCCGATCGTGCCGCCGAGCAGAAGGTTGCCCGAGCTGCCGCCGGGGTTCGCCGCGAAGCCCGTCGTGCGGGACGTGATGAAGAAACCGAGGACGCCGACCGGAAGGTTGGTCGCGGTCAGGATCGCGTTGTTGTCCGCGAGGCGAACGGAGCCCGTGGCCTCCATGCGGCTCGGCTGGCCCGTGCTGTTCGCGGTGGCGTTGCCGTACTCTTCACCGAAACGAACCGGCGACTGCGGCGTGCTCGCGTTCAGCGCGCCGGAAGCACCCGGGCGGAAGAGGTGAAAGCTGTCGATCTTGAAGCCAAAGGAGCGGCCCGAGAACTCAATCCGGTGCTGACCCGGGCTCAGGCTGTAGGAGGCCTGGGGCTGGTTGTTGTGCGAGATGTCGAAGCGCGACTCCCACGTCCAAGCGCCGACGCTGCCGGCCATGTTCGAGAAGGTCTTGACCCAGGGGCCGCCGTCCATGCGAACCCAGACGTCGTTCTCTTCGGTGGCGTCGGGGTTCTCGTGGCGGTTCCGCATGTTGAGCTGCCACTGGCCGCCCGCGTTCACCTCGAAGTCAAAGCCGAAAACGCCTTGGCCCGGGGAGTTGAAGAGGTTCGGGCCCCTCCACTCGATGTAGCTCTGGCCGGTGAAGCCAGGCGTCGAAGTCGAGTTGAGCCAGTCGCCTGGGGCGCCTGACGACTCCATCTGCACAACCAGCAGGTCACTTTGAGCAAGGTAGACCTGGGCGGATGCCGGCGCAGCGAGAGCGGCAGCGGTGAGAAGGCTGGGGATGAGTGTGCGGAACATTCGATTACTTGCGTTGAGAGCCGGGCGCTAGCCGGCGATCTGAGGGCTCCGTTCCGCGGGCGCGAACCGTGGACGGGTGTTGAGGGAAGACCCTGCTTCTCAGCAGGCGTCGCCTCACGCGGGGAGAATGGTGCAGGAACCTGAACTCGCTGACAGCCTTCCCCAACGGTCCTTTTGAGCGGAGGTGATGGGCGATCCTTCAAGTCGCTTGCTTGCATGGAGATACGCCTTCATGAAGGTCTCTACATGTCGCTCGCGCGTCTCGTAACAAGACGATTTGCGCCCCGTCCACGCGGGGGTCCTCACCGCAGGGTGATCTGCACGGAGCTCGACGTATTGGTCGTCGTGTTGCCGAGGCTGTCGCGGAACCAGAGCTGGAAGAACCAGGTCTGCCCGGGATGCACAAAGAGGCCGCTGCCGAAGGGCTTCCCGCCCTCGGAGGCGAGCTGCACCCAGGTGGGCGCCGTCCCATCCAGCCGCGATTGCGCCTGGAGATCGATCAGCCTCAGGATCGGTGAACCCAGGCACAGCGGACCGCGCATCGACGGCACCGTTTGGAACCCCTCGACCATGGAGGCCAGCATCAGCGTCGGCACCCGCGACGGGAGACCCGTCCCCAAGAGCACCAGCCGGTTCGTCTGCACGTCGAGGCTGCCAAAGGCATCCAGCTCGGCCACGACCCCGCTTGAGTTCGGCTCGCTCACGCAGCCCAAGAAGCCCGCGCCCGTGACGCAGCCCTCCGGGCAGTAGCCGGGCTCGAAAACGAAGGCGCCCACGTCCCCGAGGCTTCCGTCCGCGTCGAATCCCTGCTCGGCGCTCAGCACGTCGATCCCGGCGGAGCCCGGCAGAAGGTGTAGGTCTCCTTCCGACCAAAACTGCGGCGGCCCCGCAATCGGCAGGCTCAGCGTCGCACCGTCCGACGAGCCGATCATCGACTCGTCCGCCATCACCGAAGGCTCTAGGTCGCTAGGCACATTGGCCCAGGCGATCGAGCGCAAGAGCTGGGCGCCGTCGGCTGCCGCTCCTCCCATGATCCCCGCGGCGTTGCCCGCGAGCGAGCAGTGCTCGAGCACCGCGCGGCCCTGGACGGCGCCGCCCGATCCTGTGGGGGTGGCCGAGTTGTCGATGAACACAGAGCGCTCGATCGTCGCGACCGAGTCCCCCGCGAAGAACGCGCCGCCGCCGTTCGACGCGGTGTTGCCCTCGAAGCGGCAGTTCGAGATGAGTGTGTGTGCCGACTGCGAAGTCGCGACGGCGCCGCCCTGGCCCGCGACGTTGCGGAGGAACCGGCTGCCCGTGACGGTGAGGCGTCCGGCCTGCACGGCGATCGCTCCCCCTTCGCGGGTCCCGTCCACGAGATTGCCCTCGAACACCGACCCTTCCACCAGGATGTCCGCGTTCGAGCCAAAGATGCCTGCGCCGGGCGCCTGGATCGCGCGGGCCAGTCGCACGGTGGAATCGAGCACGCGCAGCGTGCCGCCCGAGGCGCTGATCGATGCGCCCGCCAGCCCAGTGCTCGCACCGAACGAGCAGCGGCTGACCGTCACGTCCCCCGATCGGGACCACAGGTGAGCCCCAAAGAAGCGCGTCGCGTTGCGCTCGAACTGGCAGCGCTCCAGCAAGAGCGTGGACTGATCCGCGATGAGCGCCCCCCCGCCCCGCGGGATGTTAGGCGCGACGAGGTAGAGGTCCATGAACGTCGAGTCCCTGACGACGCCGGTCGAGGTCGCGAGGTAGATCGCTTCGCCCCTCGCCTCCGTCCCCGGACCCGTGAACAGGCAGTCCTCCACGAGCAAGGTGGAGTCCTGGGCGTAGATTGCGCCGCCGAACTCCGCGCGGTTGTTCTCAAAGACGCAGTGGCTCACCGTCAGTGCGACGCCGCCGCACGCCTCGATCGCGCCGCCGACGACCTCGGTGAAGCCGCTGCACTGGAGCGATCCGGTTCCACCGATGATGCGGAAGCCGTCGATGAGAACCCTGAGCTCGCCGGACACCATGCGGGCCGCGGGGTGCGGCTTCATCGGGCTCGTCTGGGGCCGTGCGACGATTGTCGTGACCTCGGGGCCGCCGCTCGATCGCAGGTCGAGGCTCTTGCCGAAGAAGTCGATCTCCTCGTCGTCATAGGTGCCGGGCGCCACCACGAGGGAGTCGCCGCTTTGCACGAACGGACGGCTGACGCCGTAGGAGATGTTCGTGAAGGGATCAGCGCGGGTTCCGGTGCCCAGGCCAGTCCCTGACGCGTCGACCCACCACGTTGTCGAGCCCCCTGAGGGGCTGTCGTGTGCGCCTGCAAGCGGGGCTGCAAGCGGGGCTGC
>CAYQKK010000128.1:0-9573 GCA_964417955.1 uncultured Planctomycetaceae bacterium | reverse complement strand
AGCCCCCTGAGGGGCTGTCGTGTGCGCCTGCAAGCGGGGCTGCAAGCGGGGCTGCAAGCGGGGCTGCGCCCACGAGCACAAGGAGCCCCAACAGGGCTGCAATCCAAGGCGCCTTCACTTGCATGGCATGGGTATAGCAACCTGCCCATGAAGGAACCTTCCCGACCCACGACACTCCGCCCAACGAAAAGGTGCCCGTCTCACGCTGAGACGGGCACCTTCCTGAGCGCCAGGTCCATCGGGCGCAGCTGTGGGGGACTAAACCGCGGCGGTCTTCTTCTTATCGCGCTTACGAGCGTTCTCGTCGAGGAGTCGCTTGCGCAGTCGGAGGTTCTTCGGCGTGACCTCAAGGAGCTCGTCGTCCTCGACGTACTCGAGGGATTCCTCCAGGGACATGATCTTGGCCGGGGTGATCTTCGCGTTGTCGTCGCGACCCGAAGCGCGCATGTTGGTCAGCTTCTTCGCGCGGCAAACGTTCAGCTCGAGGTCGCCGTCGCGGTTGTTCTCGCCGACGATCATGCCGCAGTACACGGACGTGCCGACGGGCGTGAAGAACGTGCCGCGATCCTGGAGGCCGTCGAGGGCGTAGGCCACGACGTCGCCGGCGCGGTCCGAAACGAGGACGCCGTTGGTGCGGCGCGGGATGACGCCGCCGTCCTTCTCCCACGACTCGAACACGTGGCTGAGCACGGCCTCGCCTTGGCTAAGGGTCAAGAGCGCGGTCCGCGCGCCGATGAGCCCGCGCGCGGGGATCTTGAACTCAAGGCGCGTCAGCGCACCGGAGGCATCCATGTGCAGCATCTCGCCGCGGCGTCGGCCGAGGTACTCGATGATGCGGCCGGCGTGATCCGACGGCACCTCGATGCTCGCGCGCTCGTACGGCTCGCAGCGCGTCCCGTCGACGTCCTTGAGGATCACGTGGGGCTTGCCCACGGCGAACTCAAAGCCCTCGCGGCGCATGTTCTCGATCAGCACCGAAAGGTGCATGACCCCGCGGCCTTTGACTTCGAAGGCGTCGGCGGAGTCGGTCTGCGCCAGCTGCAGCGCCACGTCACGCGTCGCCTCTTTCTCGAGTCGTCCGAGGATCTGGCGGCTGGTGACGAAGTCGCCCTCTTGGCCAGCGAACGGCGAGTTGTTGACGTAGAACACCATCGAGATGGTGGGCTCGTCCATGGCGATCGCGGGCAGGGGCTCGACGTGCTCTGGGTGGCAGAGCGTGTCTCCGATGCCCAATTCCTCGATGCCGGTCACAATGGCGATGTCGCCGCAGATGACTTCTTCCGTGGGGACGCGGTTGAGGCCCTCGTAGCGGAAGAGCTTCTTGGGGGTCACCGCAACCGGCTTCTCGCGGTCGGGGTGGGCGAGGGCGTAGCGCTTGCCGACCTCGAGTGTTCCGCGCTCAACGCGGCCGACGGCGATGCGGCCGAGGAAGTCGTCGTGGTCGAGGGTGGTCGCTTGGAAGCGAACCGGCGCGGTGGGATCGGTCTCCATCGCGGGCACTTCGTTCAGGATCAGATCGAAGAGCGGCTTGAGGTCGCCTTCGGTGGCTTCGGCGTCAAGCGATGCCCAGCCGTCGCGGCCCGAGCCGTAGGCCACGGGGAACTCGAGCTGTTCGTCGCTGGCGCCCAGTTCCACGAAGAGGTCGAACACTTCGTTGAGCACTTCCTCGGGACGCGCGTCCGGACGGTCGATCTTGTTGACCATCACGAGCGCCTTCAGGTTGTGCTCGAAGGCCTTGCGCAACACGAAGCGCGTCTGGGGCATCGGGCCCTCGAACGCGTCGACGAGAAGCAGCACGGCGTCGGCCATGTTCAGCGTCCGCTCGACCTGGCCGCCGAAGTCGGCGTGCCCCGGCGTGTCCACGATATTGATGCGCGTGCCCTCGTACTGAATCGAGGTGTTCTTCGCGAGGATCGTGATCCCGCGCTCGCGCTCCTGCGGGTTGGAGTCGAGCGCGCGCTCGGCGACCTGCTGGTTCTCGCGGAACGTTCCAGCGAACCGGAACAGAGCGTCAACGAGGGTGGTCTTGCCATGGTCGACGTGGGCGACGATGGCGATGTTCAGAATGGTTGGAGCAGCGGACATGACAGCAGCGATGGGGGCGCGCGTGTGAGGCCCCTAAGAGAGAAGGTCCGGAGAAGACCTAGATGAGATGGGATGTGGCCGAAAGAGGCCGCTCCCAAGGGAGCCCCCAAGTGTCATCGCCGATGATTGGCGCGTCCTGAAGCCCTTTCGAAGCGGAAAAGGGTAATCGGGCGCCACCCAACCTGGAACAAACAGACTGGGGTCCTTTGGAAAAGTGGACGAAGTCTCACTTCGCGCGGCCGCCGCGGTGGCGGCCCAGCGCGCTCAATCAGCCCGCTCAAGCTCTTCGTCGAGCAAGGCGTGGAGCGCCTCGGCGTCGAGGGCGAACCCATGCCCTTGGTTGAGCTCCGCGACCCTCCGCAGGGCGGCCCGGACCGTCATGGTGGCCTCACGCTGGTTGGGGGTCACCATATAGCGCCGCCGTGGGGTCTCGGACGTCATAGCGTCGAGGAAGGCCTCGGCCACCGGCAGCGGATCCATGTGCTCGGCGCGGCTCTGGTCTCGCTCCATGAAGGACGTCAGCTGGGCCTCGTAGCGCGAGCCCTTCGCGGAGTAGCCCTTGCGCTTCATTCGATCCACCATGCTGGCGAAGATCTGGGACCTGAAGTTGCCCGGATCCACGACGCTCACCCGGACACCGAGGGGCTCCAGCTCCATGGCTGCCACGTCCGTATAGGCCTCGATGGCGTGCTTCGACATCGTGTACGGGCCGCCGAGGCCCCACGTGGCCACGCCGGAAATGGAGCCCGTCGTCGACACACGGCCGCCGCTCGCCACCAGCAGATCCGTGAAGGCCTTCGTGACCCGATAGGGGCCGTACACGTTGACGTCCATCTGGAAGTGCAGGTCGTCCTCGGTGACCTCCGTCAACGGAGCGAGGACCGCGACGCCCGCGTTATTGATCAGGCCGTGGAGCCCGCGGCCCGCGTCGGTGATCGTCTTGACGGCGGCGTCGATGTCACTTTGCACGGTGACGTCCAGGCGAATCCCTTCGACGTTCTCGATCGCGCTGAGGGCCTTGAGGTCCTCGTCCTTCCTCGCGCCCGCGTAAACGAAGAAGCCGTTCTCCGCGAGGTGCAGCGCCGTGCGCTTGCCGATCCCCGAGCTCGCGCCGGTGACGAGGATGATCCGCTGGGACGTGTCGTCTGTGGAGGCGGCCTCTTGGCTCGCTACCGAGGCGCTGGGGGAGGGGAAGGTCGCGGCAGTGAGGAGGGCGCCGGTGAGCGCAAGGCCAAGGATGGGAAGCTTCATACTCCCAAGCCTAAGCCATCAGGACCTAAACCGCGGCTCCCATGACCTTTTGGATCCGATCCAGAAGGTAGGTCTTCAGCATCCCGGTGCGCAGGCACTCGGCTTCGAGGTAGCTCTTCTTGTGGCGCTCGTACAGCAGCTTCGGCATCACGTCGAGGGTCGCGGGCACGCCGCTGTCGCCACCGCCGTACATCAGGCGGACCTCTTCTTTGTTGTTGAGCGCTTCCTGCAGCCCGCGCAGCCGGGGCTTCATGCGCGCTGGGCTCGGGATGTAGCCCGGGATCGTCACGGGGGTTCCGCACTGGGCCAGGAATTCCGAGGCCGACGAGGTCTCCGCGCGCATCGCGCACTCCTCGAGGACTTGCCAGCACCAGACCGCATCCGCGAGGGCGCGGTGGTGCGTGCCGTCGTCGAGGTCGAGGTGTTGGCACAGCGTCTCCAGCTTGTGATCGGGCGACTCCGGGATGTGCCGGCGGCTGAGCTTCAGCGTGCAGAGGAACGGGGCGCCAGGAACGGGGGCCCCGGTGCGGGCGTGCTCGAAGCCGAAAACCCGCGCGTCGAAGCCGGCGTTGTGTGCGCAGAGCCAGTCGTTCCCGACCCACTCGTGGAACTGGACCAGAGCGGAGCCGGCCATGGGAGCTCGACGAATGTCGTCCTGCGTAATCCCGTGAATCGCCGTCGCGTCTTCCTCGATCTCAACCGCCGGCGCGACCAGCGTTTCGAACTGGTCGATGACCTCGCCATCCTGCACCCGCACCGCGCCGATCTCCAAGAGGTGCGGCGCGCCCGTCAGGGTCGCGGTTTCGGTGTCAACGATGACAATGGAGCGGTCGAGTGGCATGGAGTCAGGGGCAGGGACGCGTTCCCCGTGGGTCCAGGCGGAGCCAAACGAGGGGCGGGGAGCGTAGTCGGAAGAACCTCGTTCCTCAACGCCTGGGGCAAAACCCTCCCGAAACGATCTGTTTGGGCCCAAGAAAGTTGGATTGCCCAGCGAGCGTGGCGCTTTTGAGGGCTGCGAATTTCCTTTTCTGGTCGATAATCAGGATGGCAATGAACTCGTCCCTCCCACGCACGCCTCTGCTCCTCTTCGACGGGGAGTGCGGCCTCTGCACGTCGTCGGTGCGCTTCATTCTCAAGCGGGATCGCACGGGCGAGCTGCGCTTTGCATCGTTGCAAAGTGACGTGGGCCGCCGGTTGCTCAGCGAGCGCGGGATGGACCCGGAGGAGCTCTCCACCCTCGTACTCGTGGACGAGCGAGGTGAGGTGGCGCTACGAAGTACCGCCGCGCTGCGGGTGGCGTCGGCGCACATGCGCTTTCCCTGGAGGCTCGCCGGCGTCTTCCTGATCGTGCCGCGGTTCTTGCGCGACGCGGTCTATCGCTTCGTCGCGAAGAACCGCATCAAGTGGTTCGGTACGGCCGATGCGTGCGAGCTGCCCGCCCCCGGGCAGGCCGAGCGCTTCATCTCGTAGAAGGTCCCGCTAGACGGCCTGCAGCTTGTCGAAGCCCGGCAGGCTGCGGAGCACGTCGAGGTCCGTGTTGCGGGTGAGTTCCCCGCGCATGTAGTAGCCGCGATCGCGGGCGCTCATCAGGAGATCGACGGCGAGCCCGAGCTCTTCTGCTTCGTCGATGATCGCGTAGACGCAGGCAGCGTGGAAGCAGGCGAAGCCGTCGCGGGGTGCGATCTCAAGGGCCGCGGAAACTTCGGTGCGGGCTTCGTCCGAGCGGCCGAGCCGCGCGTAGAGCATCGCCGTGTGCAGGCGGCCGTCGATGTCATCCGGCACGCGCTTGAGGTGCTTGCGACCCGCCGCGATGCCGCTGTCGGCGGTGTCGAGGGCCTCCTCGTAGCGGTCGAGTCGCACGAGCACGTTGTAGAGGTGATCGTAGGTCGAGATGTGCGTCGGCTTGAGGCCAATGGCCTTTTGGAACAGGCCCGTCGCGCTCTTGAAGTTGCCTTCGCGCTCGTAGATCGCCCCGAGCAGTCGGTGGGCAAACCACTCCTCTTGGTCGCACTGCATCGCGAGGCGATACTCGCGCTGGGCGTCGTCGAGGTGCCCCGAAAGGTGGTTGGCAAAGCCGAGCGCCGTGTGGGCGACGGCGCAGTTGCTGTCGAGGGTGAGCGCCTTGTCGGCGTTCTCCCGAGCCTCCTCCAGGAAGGTCGGATCGCCGTCCCACAGGAGGTACTTGCGCACCATGGCCTCGCCGAGGACGGCGTAGGCCATCGAGCTGAAGCGGTCGAGCTCGGAGGCTTGGCGCAGGAGGCTGGTGGCCGAGATTACGTGCTTTGCGCGGCCGCGGTGCAGGACTTCGCGCGCGCGCATGACGAGGCGGCGCGCGTCGTCTGCCTTGCGACTCGAGCGAATGGCGGGCATCTGCGACGCCTGGTTGAGGCGCGCGCGGAGGGCGCGTAGGCCAGCGCGGACGAGGTCTTCCTGGAGAGCCCACTCATCCTCCTCTTGCACCGAGCAGAGATCCTTGTGGATGACGTCGCGGCCGTCCCTGTGCGTCGTCGTGAGGATCTCCAAGGTACCGCGACCGTTCTCGACGGAGAGCGTTGCGTCGACCACGAAGTCGTACCTCTCCTTCTTCTTGCGGTCGAAGTCGATCTCAAGGCCCTTGTTCCGCGCGAGCGCAGCGGCGAGGTCCTTGCGGAGACCGCCGGCCATCACGCTGCACGACGAGGGGTCGGCGCCGCCGCAGTTGAACGGGCTCAGCAGAAGGCGTCCGCTGAGCGCGGCTTGGCGACGCTTGCCCGTGCCGGTCAGCTCGCCCTCGACGCGGCGCAGATCGCCAAGGGCCTCGGTGGCGTTTTCGTAGCGATCCTCGGGAGCGCCGCGCAGGCAGCGCATGAGGAACTCTTCCAGCGGCGGCGGGAAACCCGCTCGCACCGCCGAAGGGCGCTTGCGCGGCGGCCCGTCGAGGATCGCCATGCAAACCTCCGGGAACGAGTCCCCGGGGTAGGGCAGCTGGCCCGTCATGACGTGGTACAGGACGGAGCCCAGCGAGAAGATGTCGCTGCGCGGATCGAGGTCGTCGCCGCGCACCTGTTCAGGGCTCATATAGAGCACCGTGCCCACGAGCATGCCGTGCTGCGTGATGCTCGCTTCGTTCGCGGCGCGGGCAATGCCGAAGTCGAGGAGCTTCAGGTTGCCATCGTCCTTCAGGAGGATGTTCGCGGGCTTGAGATCCCGGTGGATCAAGTGCCCCTTGTGCACGACCTCCAGCGCGGTGCACAGCTGCAGCGCAACGCGCAGGCACTCCTCGTACCCGAGCTTTTGCTCTTTGATGATCTTCTCGAGGGTGCGGCCCTCGAGGTACTCCATCGCGATGTACGACGTGCCCTCGAAGCGGTCGTATTCGAAGATCGTCGCGATGTGCGGATGCTCGAGCTTGGACGTGTGCTTGGCCTCGCGGTGGAAGCGCTGGTCCGCCTGGGGGTCGATCTCCGCGTGCTGCCGCAGGATCTTGAGTGCGACCGTTCGCCCTAGCTTCGTGTCGACCGCGCGGTAGACCTCACTGAGAGGTCCTTCACCGAGTCTGTCGGTGTCGGGGTCAAATTCGAAGTGGGCGAAGCGCATGGTGGGGAGCGGATGCGGAAGAGGATAGTGTCGAGGGGCCCCGTCGCGTCCTACGAATGAAGTCGGTTCCCCATCCAGAGTCACCGTCTTTTTGCAGCTTTGTTGACGTTCCCTTTACAAGGAGGGTGCGAGGCCCTCTGCCTACAAAGTCGGATTTGAGGGCGCGGGTGATGAACCCGAATAGGTCAAAGACCTGAGGCTGGGGAATCGGGGGGACAGGGGGCGCTGGATTGGACAGGATGAGGGCCATGGCGCCCCGCAACGAGACTGAGTCTGACGACCCCACGGCCCCTTCGAAAGGGCCTAGCCCGAAGCCTCGCCGGAAGAAGGCCGCGGCCCCAGCCCCGCTAGAGCCCTTCGAGGCCTGGGACTTCGAGGCTCTCCGACCCCCGAGGTCCCGGTCTGCGGACTACAACGAGCAGCGGCTAGCCGCGCGCCGGCGCCTGGAGGCCATCGCCAAGCACACCGCGGCCCAGGTCAAGTCGGAGGCGAAGCTCGACGTCCGGACCTCGATCCACAACCCGTTCCCCCAGGTCAACGGGGGCCGCGTGGAGCGCCTCTGGGCCTACTTGACCCGGGACAAGGCCTCGAAGACGCGGCTCCGCAAGACGCTGGGCGCGGACCTCGCGAAGGATCTCGACCAGGCGTACAAGAACGGCTACCTGTGCGTCGCCCTCGAGGCGGACTTCATCGAGGTCAGCTTTCGCATTCACCAGGACGGCTGGTACGACGGTCGCAACCTCACCAAGCGCGTGGCGGCGGAGGGCTTCCAGCCGTTCCTCGGCATTCTGAACGAGCTCGGGGGCTTCCGGCTTCAGCTCGCCGATTGGAAGGGCGAGTGGATCTGCGGCGAGATGGGGCCGGAGAAGCTCGAAGAGTTCTTCAAGTACTACGAGCCCGGCGAGCATCTCCTGTCGGTGCAAAGGCGCTGGCCCGCAACGGAGGCCGTGCGCGAAGCGCTGATGACCGAGGAGGTCCCGCCTCTTCTGATCGCGGAGCTCAAGCGACTCGTGCCGGTCTTCGGCTACGCGATGTGGTCGAAGGACGCGGACTTCCTCTTCGGTTAGCAGCGTGAAGGCCATCCAGCTCATCGGGCTCGGCGCCCTTGCGCTCTTCGTGGCGATCCCTAGCTGTGGGCGCGAACGTTCTGCGCGGGACGACATGGCTGGCTCCCTCGGGGGACGCACCTTTGTACTCGTTGTAGCGGATTCGCTGCACGCGGGGCACCTTTCTGCCTACGGTTACGGGCGGGACACGAGTCCGTTCCTCGAAGAGCTCAGCGCGGCCGGGATCCGGGCGCAGCGCGCGCTTTCGCAAACGTCATGGACGCTCTCGTCGGTGGCGTCGCTCCTCACCGGGCTCGTCCAAGAGCGCCACGGCATCCTCATGCAGGAGCAGCTCTTTGGGGAGTCGAGCCCCGCGACGCTCGCGGGGATGTTCGCCCAGGCGGGATACCGCACGGTGGGTCTGATCGAAAACGCGGCGGCTGGGCCGAGCACCGGACTCGGCCGCGACTTCGAGCAGTACAGCTACAAGAAGTTCGACGTCGAGCTATCCGGCGACGATCCCAACAGCGGGATCTTCGAGGAGGCCGCAGGGCTGTTGCGCACTTCGCTCGCCGACGGGGGCAAGCCGCTCTTCCTGTACGTGCACCTCCTGCCCCCGCACATGCCGTACATCCCGCCCGAGCCGTTCATCTCGAAGTTCCGCGATGTCGGCGAGAGCGAGATCGTTGGCTCGATCAACGACGTGGCCAGCGTGCAGGCGCGCGGCATCGCGAGGGACAGCGTCGACGCGCTGCGGCTCCAGGAAACCTACGACGCCCACGTGGCGTATGCCGATGCGCGCGTGCGCCGCCTGATCGAACCGCTCCTTCGGGACCACGGCGAAGAAGTCTGCGTGCTCTTCACGTCCGACCACGGCGAAGGCTTCCTCCAGCACGGCGCGGTGGGTCACAACACGTTTGTCTACGAGGAGATGGTGAACGTCCCGTGGATCCTCGCGGCTCCCGGGGCGCTGCCCGAGGGCGTCGAGCTGCCCGGTCCCGTTTCGATCCTCGACACGCTCCCGACCATCGCCGAACTCTTCGGCCTGCGCGCGCCCACCCGCGTCCTTGACGGCCAGTCCCTCGTCGATACGTTCGCGGGGATCGAGGACGGGGGCGCTGCGAACGCGCCGGCCGAGCGCGAGCTCTACCTCTCGTCGCGCTATCCACCCGAGGGCAAGGGCGCACAGTTCGCGCTCGTCGACGGCCGCTGGAAATTCGTGACGCGCAGGCGCGGCGCCCTGCCCCAGCTCTTCGACACGGACGCGGATCCCGAGGAACAGGTGGACCTCAGTGAGCGCCACCCCGACCGCGTGGCGCAGATGGGGGCCCGGATGGCGGAGATCCGCACGCGCCTAGTGGAGGAGGCGGGCTCGGCGCTCTCCGCCCCGCTCTCCGAAACGATGCTCCGCGACCTGAAGGCGCTCGGCTACGGCGGCGACGACCTTCAAACGCTGCCGTCCGAGTCAGATCGCTAGGGGCGCTCTTCGGTGAGTTCCGCGACCGCGCGGAGCACGGCTGTACCGTACCGCGGTACCGCCATGGGCATTGCGCGTTAGCCGTTCAGGGCATGCAGGATACGGGCCCAGCTGCGCATGCCTTTGTGGAAGCTCTCG
>CAYQKK010000127.1:0-14382 GCA_964417955.1 uncultured Planctomycetaceae bacterium | reverse complement strand
CCCGCCGGCCGGGGGGCCCACCCCAATTGCACCCCGGGGCGGCCGCGTGCGGGGGGGCGGCCAGCACAAGCCTGTAACCCGGCCTCGGCTAAACCCAGCAGGCGAGGAGTCCGGCACGGCTCAGAGGCACCGGTCGCCGGCTGTCTTAGTGGTAGATCGGCTTACGCGACGTCAGCTCCGAAACCGCCCCGCGCACGCGCTTGAGAACGGCCTCGTCTTCCGGCGCCTTGAGGGTCTCCGCGATCCAGCCGCCGAGAGACTGCATGTCAGCCTCGTCGAGGCCGCGCGTAGTGATCGCAGCTGTCCCGAGGCGGATGCCGGAAGCCTCCATCGGCGGCCGCTCGTCGAACGGGATCAGGTTCTTATTGCACGTGATATCCACGTGGTGCAAGGCGTCCTCTGCCGCTGCGCCAGACATGCCAATGCTACCGACATCGACGAGCATCACGTGGTTCTCCGTGCCGCCTGAGACAATGCGAATGCCCTTCTCCGTCAGCGTGTCCGCAAGCGCCGCGCCGTTCTTCACCACCTGGGCCGCGTACTCCTTGAAAGACGCCTGCTGGGCCTCTCGGAAGGCGATGGCCTTCGCCGCGATGACGTGCATCAGCGGGCCGCCTTGGCCGCCGGGGAACAGCGCGCTGTTGATCTTCACGATCCTGTCCTTAGGGCACAGGATCAAGCCGCCGCGGGGTCCGCGCAGGGTCTTGTGGGTCGTCATCGTCACGACGTCGGCGTGGGGCACGGGGGAGGCGTGGGCGCCGCCTGCCACGAGACCAGCGATGTGGGCCATGTCGACCATGAAGAGCGCGTCGACCTCTTTTGCGATCTCAGCGAACGCGGCGAAGTCGATGGGGCGCGAGTAGGCAGAGGCGCCGGCCAGCAGGAGCTTGGGCCGAACGGCCTTTGCCTGCTCGCGAACCTGGTCCATGTCGATCAGTTCAGAGCCCTTGTCGACACCGTAGCTGTGGAAGTCATAGAAGACGCCGCTGAAGTTCTTCGGGTGGCCGTGGCTGAGGTGGCCGCCGTGGTCGAGGGACATGCCGAGGACTTTGTCGCCGGGCGCAAGCATCGACATGAATGCCGCCATATTGGCCTGGGTGCCGCTATGGGGCTGAACGTTGGCGCGCTCCGATCCAAAGAGCTCCTTCGCCCGATCCCGCGCCAGGTCCTCGACCTCGTCCACGTGCTCGCAGCCACCGTAGTAGCGTCGGCCGGGGTAGCCCTCAGCATACTTATTGGTGAGCGCCGTCCCCATCGCCGCCATCACCTCTGGCGAGGCGTGGTTCTCGGAGGCGATCAGCTCGAGCTGGACCTCTTGGCGCTTCTCCTCGCGGGCGACCGACGCCCAAACGGCCTCATCGCCCCGGACCTGGCTGGATTGGAACCCGTTGGAAGACGAAGAGGGGGCGCTGCCCGAAGAGATGGTGTCGGTCATGATTTGGGTTGAGGCGGAGACGACTGCGGGAGAAAAGCGGTGCTAACTAACGAGGAATCGGATCGCCGTTCGCGTCGAAGAACTTGAGGGGGTCGACGGCTTCGCTGGGCACTTCGACCGGGTCGGTGTTGTTCTTGAGCTCGAGGGCCTGGGCCTTCTCCTCATCGTTCAGCGGGCGAACGAACGCTCCTTCCCTGAAGAAACCAGAGGCATCAGTTCCGCCCTCCGCGAGCTCGCCGGTGCTATCCCAAAGGAACCAAACGCCCTCTCGCTTCTCGCCCACTAGGTTTCCGAACTGCGAGCGGGCGCCGTCCTCGTGCCATGCTTGGTGCAGACCCAGCGGCTCGTTGGCGACGTAGTTATCCATGACGGAGAGCTGGCCGTTCGCATACCAGTTGCGGCCGATGCCAATCATCTCGCCGCTGCCAAACGTCACGAGTGCGCCGAGGCTACCGCTGTCCCACCACTCGCGGAAGACGCCCTCTAGGACACCATCGACATAGCGCGCAGAAACGTGACGACTACCGTTCATGTGGAACTGCTCGTCCTCGCCAATCCGGCGGCCACGCTCCCATGCCTTCACGTAGCGGGACTGGCCGTTCGGCCACCACGACTTCTCTTCGCCGTGGCGCTCGCCGCCCTCCATGGGCTGAACGTGCTGGGGCTGGCCGTCTTCGTACCAACGCTCCAGCTTGCCGATCGGGACACCCGCTTCGTACTCCGCGCGGGCGACGCGCTCGCCGCCGGGTGCGAATCCTTCGTGGACCCCGATACGTACGCCGTCCTCAAAGGCTCCGCGCTCAAGTACGGCGCCGTCTTCGTGCCACCTGAGGAATTCGCCGACCTGCTTGTCCTTCTCGAAGCGGGCCTTCGAACGTTCACGTCCGTTCAGGTGCCACGTCAACCATTCCCCTTCTTTGAGGCCGTCCGCGTAGCGCCCTTCCTCCGCCTTCTCACCGTTTGGGTGCCAGCGCATCAACTTGCCGCTGAAGGCGTTCTGAACGTAGGTGTAGGATGCGGCCACAAGACCGTTCGTACGGTGGTATTCCTTCCACTCGCCCGTCTTGTTGCCCTGGGCGTCGTAGGTGCCCTCCTTGGCGACCTGCTGGTTGTCGTGCCACCAGGTCCGCTTCCCGATGTACTTGCCGTAGAGGGTCTCGCCCTCGGACTTCTTGAGCAGCTTCGTCTCGGGGTCAAAGTACTCCACCGTGACGGTGGCCCCCCCTGACGGCGCGGTTTCACCGGTACCGGAGGTGCCTGAATCGTCCGAGCACCCCCCTACCAGCAGCGCGAGCGGCGCTCCCAGGCAGACGGCGGCCAGCGCTTTGCTAAGGGCGGCTCCGGCGCGGTTGGCAGCCGAGCTAACCGAGGGCCCCGAGGCGGGGAACATCGCGGAAGCTCCAGTTTGGGAAGGCGCGTCCGAGCGTCGAGAATCGTGACTCATGCGGGAATCCTAGCTCGATCGGCGTCGAGATCGCCCCCCCACGCCGAGGTTTCCCACGGCAGGACCAGGGAAGGGATCCGTCCCGGTCTGAAGCAGCCATCCTTCCCTAGGGACCCAAGGCGGCGGAACAGCCGACTCTCGCTATGCGACCGAACGTAGGAACTTGCTTTTAGTCGCCAGTCAGCACGGGCAGTTTTCCGAACAGGCTCTTACGACGCGCATACAGGCACCCCCGCCTGACCCCGGCGCATCTCTGACAAGGACAGCAACTATGAAGACCCCATTGAAGAAGTGGATCCTCACCTTGGGCTCGGCGGCCCTCGGCCTCTCGATCACCACTGCATTCGCCCAGGCCCAAGACGGACCGTTTATCGCAGAGGACGGGATCCTCGTGGTCGAGTTTGAATCTGGCTCGCCGACTGGCTCTTGGGCCAGCGAAACAGACGTGAGCGGCTACACCGGCTCCAACTACATCCGCTGGGACGGCGCGAACCTCTTCAACACCCCCGGCACAGACGTGTTCGGCTTCGACTTCGAGATCTCGGAGCCCGGTCAATACGACTTTCGCCTGCGAAACCGCCACGATCACCCGGACAGCACGGAGACCAACGACGTGTTCATCCGAATGGACGGTGGCCCCTGGGTCAAGACCTTCTCGTGGCAGCGCGGTCAGTGGACGTGGACGACCAACCACGAGTTTAGCCACTCCAACAAGCCGGAGGCCGAGTACACGCTCAGCGCCGGCCTTCACCGCATCGAGTTTTCAGGTCGTAGTCACGACTTCATCCTCGATCGCTTCCACCTGTTCAACGCCAGCGCAGCTGACCCGTACTCAGTGGCTCACCCCGAGTCGAGCCGCGAGAGCGTGAACCATGGACCGGTCGCTGTCGCCCAAGTCTCGCCGGGCGTGGTCCCTACGGGTGACAACTTCAGCACGACCGTGACCCTCAACGCAGGGAGCAGCTACGACCCGGATGGTGACAACCTCAACGTGTTCTGGCACGTGCGCGGCGGTCGCTTCGTCGACGGCACGGGCCCCCGAGGCCACATGGCCAAGATCCGCGTGAAGGGCGACTTCGCCCTGCCGGTCCAGCTCATGGTCAGCGACGGCGTCGCCGAGCGCGACGTGGACTTTGGATACATCAACGTTGAAGGATCTGGCGGCAGAGTCGGCGGATCCGGCATGGTGTGGCATCCAGTCACCGTGGACTTCAACGGTCCTAACGCAAGCGAGACGGGCTCGGCGCCCAACCCGTTCCTGGACTACCGTCTCAACGTCACGATGACTCGCCCCGACGGGAGCACGCTCGTCGTCCCTGGCTTCTTCGCCGGTGACGGCAACGGCGGCGGCACTGGCAACGTGTGGCGCGCTCGGTTCACGCCTGACGCCCCTGGCGTTTGGGAATACAACGCGAGCTTCCGCGCTGGCGAGAACGTCGCGATCAGCCTCGACGCCAACGCGGGCACGGCCACGAACTTCAACGGCGCCTCTGGCTCGTTCGGCGTGCTGGCCCGTGACAAGGACGCCCCGGGCTTCCTCTCGAAAGGCCGCCTTGACTACGTTGGGGAGTTCTACCTCCAGCACCAAGGCACCGGCGAGTACTTCATTAAGACAGGCACCAACAGCCCTGAGAACTTCATGGGCTACAAGGGCTTCGACAACGTCCAAGACAACGGCGGCGTCGGGATCATTCACGAGTTTGCACCGCACATCGGAGATTGGAACGAGGGCGACCCGCTCTTCACCTCCAGCACCTCCGGCGTCGATTCGAAGGGCATCGTCGGGGCGCTGAACTACCTCGGCGAGCAGGGCGTCAACGCCATGTACTTCCTGCCCATGAACATGGGCGGTGACGGGCAGGAGACGACTCCCTTCGTTGGCTACAGCAAGACGGCCTTCAACAAGACCCACTACGACATCAGCCGCCTCCACCAGTGGAACCAGGTGCTGAACCACGCGCAGGAGCAGGGCATCATGCTTCAGTTCGTGCTCGCCGAGACCGAGTGGGACAACGAGCACTGGCTCGACGACGGCGCGATGGGAACGGAGCGCAAGCTGTTCTTCCGCGAGCTCGTGGCACGCTTTGGCTACATCAACGGCATCAAGTGGAACCTCTGCGAAGAGAACGACTACTCGATCGCCACCCTGCGGGAAATGGCCAGCTACATGAAGGCCGTCGACTACAGCAAGCACCCTGTCGCTGTGCACACGCACCCCAACGACATGGAGCTCTACTACGAGCTGGTGGGCGATCCGCTCTTCGACGCCGCATCGATCCAGTACAGCACGTCCCTGTCCGACAACCTCACCCAGCAAGTGCGGCAGATGTCGCTCCAGGCCGGGCGCAAGTGGATCGTCGACATGGATGAGAACGGCACCTGGAACGTTGGCGCCAACGGCAGCAATTCGGACCAGATGCGTCGTGAGGTCCTCTACGACGTCCTCTTCTCGAACGGTGGGCTCGAGTGGTACGCCGGGTATCACAACCTGCCTCTCGGAGGCGACGTCAAGATGGAGAACTTCCGCACGCGTGAGAACCTCTTCAAGTACAGCCGCATCGCCCGCGAGTTCCTGGAAGAGCACGCGAACGTCGAGCATCTCAACCTCGCCGATCACTTCGTGACCACCGCAGCGGAGGCATTCGGCGGCGCCGAGGCGCTGGCCGCCCACGGTGAGAACATGGTGATCTTCCTTCCCACCGCGTCGTCCGCGCCGACCGTAGATCTCAGCAACTTCGCTGGAACCTACCGAGTGCGCTGGTTCGACCCGCGTACCGGGAACGAGGTGAACGAGGGACCCGTGATCCAGGGAGGCGCTCCGCGCACCCTGCAGGTCATGGCAACGGAATCCAGCCTCGACTGGATCGTTCTGCTCGATCGCCAGTAGCCACTTTTTCAAGACGACGGCCATGAGGGCCCATTCGTCTGCCGCGCCCGCCCGGGACCATCTCCGGGGCGGGCGCGCACTCCATTTGTGCTGGATCACCTGCCAACACGGCTCACCCGGCGCCGTAATCCAGGCGCGACCCGCCGCGAAGCTGAGATTCCGGGTTCGGGAATCGCCCTGGCAAGCGCTATTCTCCAACGCGTCATGATCCAACACCCAGAACGAAGGGCCCAGAAGGCCGCCACCTCACGATCCCTGCCCGGCCTCCACGGGGCTGCGCTGATGGTTGGATTGGGAGCCGTCGGCCTGCTGACCAGCTGCGGAGGCGGGAGCGACGAGGCCAGCGAAGACCAACGTCCCAACGTGATCCTCATCACGCTGGACACGGTTCGCGCCGATTACCTGACGTGTTACGGGGCCGTCACCGGCGGAACGCCCGCGATCGACCAGCTCGCCCAAGGCGGCGCCCTCTTCGAACGTGCCGTGAGCTCCTCAGGCCTCACCCCCGCTTCCCACGCGACGATCCTGACCGGCAAGTTCCAGTACAACCACGGCGTACGGGTGCTCACCGCCGACAGCGGTTTCTTCCTCGAAGACGAGCACGAGACCCTGGCCACCAAGTTCAAGGAAGCTGGCTACACCACGGGCGCGGTCCACAGCGCCTTCCCGGTCTCCGCCCACTTCGGCTTCGACCGTGGCTTCGATCACTTCGACTCGTTCGACGCGAGCCTCACGGCCGCCAAGGACGGCAGCAAGGTCCGGTGGGACGTGGGTACGTTCCAGCGCCGCTCCGATGAAACCACCGCCAAGACCCTTGAGTGGGTCAGCGAGGCGAAGGCCAAGGACGAGCCGTTCTTCCTTTGGATCCACTACTGGGATCCCCACGATCCGGTCAAGCTGCCGCCGGCCGACGAGTTCGCCGCCATGATGGCCAGCAGCGAGCTCCAGGACATTGCGGACAAGCAGACGCGCGAGTACGCGGCCGAACTGCGCTGGCAGGACCAGAACATCGGAACCATGCTGGGCTCCCTTGAGACCCAGGGTCTTATGGACGACACCGTCATCGCTGTGACCGCCGACCATGGCCAAGGCTTGAGCGACGGCATGGAGCTCCACCGCTGGTCGAACCACCGCATGCTCTACCGCGAGCAGGTCCATGTTCCGCTGATTCTGAAGGGCCCCGGGGTCCCCGCGGGCAAGCGCATCAACGATCAGGTGCGCACGGCCGACGTGGCTCCAACCCTCCTGGACCTCGCGGGCATCTCCCCCATCGACGGAGCCATCGACGGCGAGTCCCTCGTCTCAAGAATCCAGACTGGCGCCAAGGGTGACCTCTGGGCCTACGGCGAGCAGATCAACGGCTACGACTTCAACGCCGCGATGCGCAAGCACCGACCGGACGCCACGTTCCTCTACATGGTGTCTGACGGAGAATGGAAGCTCGTCTACAAGCCGACGATGCCCAACATGAGCGAGCTCTTCCACGTGGGCATCGACCCGATGGAACGGCGCAACGTGATCGCCGACAACAACGACCAGGTGGTGCGCCTTCTAGCGGACCTAGCCACGCGCAACCCGTGGGTGGTGGAGCCCTTCCCCCCCACCGAGTTCACTGACGACCAGGCTAACTCGGGCGCAGGGGCGGCCATGGGCACGCTCGGCTACAGCCAGGCTGAGAAGGGCGACGGAAATTGGTGGTGGACCTGCCCCGTCCACACCGACATCCGCGAGGACCGCCGCGGTCGCCACGAAGCGGACGGCTGCAACCACATCATGATCCCCATGGGCGTTTGGGAAGACGCGCCGCCGAAGTAGCTTCCTTTCGCCTCGAGAGAGTGCGTCACCTTCCCTACGACCAGGTGTCCGCTTCTTCGCTCGGTCATTCATCCGCATCGAGCACCTCTAGGTGTTCGGCTTTGAAGAGCCGGCCGAGGCCCATGCGCACCGGCACGAGTAGCCCGATAAAGAGCGGAAAGAGGATCCCGAAGGCGCTGGTCTTGATGAACCAGAGCAGCCCCAGGCAGGACGCCTGGATCAGGGTGAAGCCGTGGATCACCCTGTGCGGCACCCGGCGCACGAAGTGCGTGCGGGAGTACAGCGCGGGGTCAGTGGCCCACAGACTCAGACGCTCGAAGAACTCGTTGCCGCGCATGGACACGACGCCCATGTAGAGGAAGAGCCCGAAGAGCACGGCCAGCGGGATCTTGTCCAGCATCGGCGCGCAGTAGTCGTACAGAATGCCGGTGAAGATCAGCATCGGCTCTGTGCCGCCGAGGATCGTCAGTGGCTGCCCTGAGAAGATCGCGTAGACCACACCGCAGAAGGCGCTGGCCGCAATCATCTCGACCGCGCCGATGTCCCCGCCGGTCTTGCCATACATGAGCCCGCCGAAGATGATCGGGGGGGCCAAGCATGCGAAGAACAGGAACAGCGTCGACCCGAGGGCCTGGCCGCTTAGACCGTCCCGTATGTCGGACCCGTAGTGCTTCGCGCGACGCTTGACGTCCGCGATGATCCCGCCGACACAGCCACCTGCAAATAGCGAGACTTCCGGCATTTCCAGCAATTTACCTCTAGCGGAACGGCCGAACGGTGCCACTCTACGATCACCGCTCTGGTACCTACGCAACCGCATGGGCGGTGGACACTTCCCAAAGAGACTCAGACCCATGAATCACATCGCACGCCTCAGCGCATCCGCGCTGGCCATCACACTCGCTTTTGCAGCCTCGACCGCCGAGGGGTCCCCTGCACAGGAGGGCTCGGCGACCACGCCACTCCAGCTCGACGCACAGAAGATCAAGGGAGCCGTCCGCGACGCGGGCGTTTACCACATCGCCACGGGCACTTGGACTCGCACCCCTGGCGCGACGGCCAACTTCGGCCCCGACATCATCTACAACAACTCGTACTCCTCCAGCTATTTCAGCCCGGCTGGCCTGGCAGGCGGCTTCTCCCCCGGCGCGAAGTTGATCGATGAAGGAGCGCTGCCCACCTCCCTCAACAGCAACTATCCAAACGCCAACCGCGACAGCTACAGCGTCAACTGCATTGAACTCGGCTACTGCGACCTCGGCTTTCCCGGTACCGGAGGGTGGGAGCTGACCTTCTACAGCGACTACGAGCCCTGTACCTTCGATCCGAACCCCGATGCGACCGTGACCATCGGCGGCCTTCCAGCAGGTGGCTGCTGGACCATCGCCGTCGACCTCTCGGGCGGCGGTGAATTTTGCCTCGCTGGCGACGGGGGCGACCTGAGCAGCGCTTCCCCCACTCGATTCTTTGGATGGGGCGTCGAGTACATCGGCACGGACGGCACCGCACCTGCGGGCCTCTTCCTCGCAGGAAACCCTGCTGCAACCGACCCCACGTTCATCCCCGGTGGGTTGCCCACCGACGGGACCGGAACCTACTACGGGCCCGCGTCTCTGTGCTCCAGCGGCTCGACAGGTCTCTACACCCAGGACTTCCTCTGGCTCGAGGACCCGGCGGGAACGAGTTCGAACTGCTACTTCTTCGGGAGCTACATCAACAACACCAGCTGCGTCGGCCCGTTTCGACCCTACTCGTCGTACCAGATAGAGATCCAAGCAGACACGAGCATCTGCGCCACCTCACCTGGCCCCTTCGAGTACTGCCAGTCGAACCCCAGCTCGATTGGGACGAACTCAACCATCGAGATCACGGGCAGTGCGTCCATTGCCGCCAATAACATGACGCTGACGGCCACCCTGCCGCCCAACACCTTCGGCTTCTTCATCACTTCCCAGACGCAGGGTTTTGTGGCCAACCCCGGCGGTAGCGTTGGGAACATCTGCCTGGCGGGCGACCTAGGCCGTTTTGTCGGTCCCGGCCAGGTGAAGAACTCCTTCGCAAACGGCGAGATCAGCCTTAGCACCGCCGTCGGCGAGTGGTCTCTTAGCTCCATCCCGGCCGGCATGGGACCCTACGCGGCCGTCGCCGGCCTCGAGACGAACTTCCAGCTCTGGCACCGGGACATTACGCCCACAGGCCTCGGCTCAAACTTCACGAACGGCTACTCCGTCACGTGGATGGACTAGACATGGGTATGAACTAGGAGGGGCGCGCTCAGTCGCGGATCAGCGGCTGAGCTCGGCCTTCTCCAAGACCTTCAGCTTGTCCCGCAGCCCCGTCGCTTCCTCGAAGCGTAGCTCGTTCGCGGCGAGGAGCATGTCCGCGCGCGTACGCTGGATCTCACCGCGCAGGCGGCCGATCGGCCAGGTTCGCGGATCGTCCTCGGCTTCGGTGGCCACACCGGCGTCGGGGATCTCCGGAGTCGCCACGTAGTCCATTTCGTACATCGCCTCGATGCCGTCGCGAATGGGCTTGATGATCGTCTTGGGCTCAATCCCGCGCTCGGCGTTATACTCAATCTGCACGGCTCGGCGCCGCTCAACCTCGTCGATCGCCGCCTGCATGGAGGCTGTGACCTTCTCGCCGTAGAAGATGACGCGACCCTCGGAGTTCCGGGCGGCCCGCCCGCAGGTTTGCACGAGGCTCGTCTCGTTGCGCAGGAACCCCTCCTTGTCCGCGTCGAGAATCGCCACCAGCGCCACCTCGGGCAGGTCGAGCCCCTCGCGGAGAAGGTTGATACCGATCAGCACGTCGAATTCTCCGAGGCGCAGATCGCGGAGGATCGCGGAACGCTCTAGCGCGTCGATTTCGGAGTGCAGGTACTTCACCTTCAGGCCAATGTCCGCGTAGTAGTTCGTGAGGTCCTCGCTCATGCGCTTGGTGAGCGTCGTGACCAGCACGCGGAACCCAGCCTTGATGGTCTTGCGCACCTCGGCGAGAAGATCGTCCACCTGGGTCCGCGCAGGGCGCACTTCGATCTGTGGATCCAAGAGCCCCGTCGGCCGCACGATCTGCTCCACCATGTGATCCGCTGCCACCTTCTTTTCATACTTAGAGGGCGTCGCCGAGACGTAAACGCGCTGCTTCACCAGGGCGTCAAACTCATCCCACTTAAGCGGACGATTGTCCAGGGCGCTGGGCAGGCGAAAACCGTGCTCCACCAGCGTCTCCTTGCGCGAGCGGTCTCCTTTGAACATCGCGCCGACCTGGGGCACCGACACATGACTCTCATCGATGTAGATGACGAAGTCATCGGGAAAGTAGTGCAGTAGGGTGAACGGCGGCTGGCCCTCGCCCCGGCCGTCCATGAAGCGACTGTAGTTCTCAATGCCGTTGCAAACGCCGACGGTGCGCAATAGCTCTAGGTCGTGCCGCGTGCGCTGCTCGAGTCGCTGTGCCTCCAGGAGCTTCTTCTGGCTCTTGAGCGTCTCAAGGCGCAGCTTCAGCTCTTCCTCGATCTTGGGGATCGCTGTGTTGAGCCGATCTTGGGGCGCCACGTAGTGGTTCTGGGGATAGATCGTGACCTCCTTCTCGTCCCCGAGGATCTCTCCCACCAGAGGATTCACCCGCGTGATGTTCTCGACCTCGTCCCCGAAGAACTCCACGCGGATCACCTCGTCGTCCTCGTACGACGGGAAGATCTCGACGACGTCCCCGCGCACCCGAAAGGTCCCGCGTCGGAAGTCGAGGTTGTTCCGCGCGTACTGCATCTGGGTCAGCTGCCGCAGGAGGTCGTCTCGCTCGACCTCTTGGCCCACCGAAAGATTCACCGCCATCCGGCTGTAGTTCGAGGGACTGCCGAGTCCGTAGATGCAGCTCACCGAGGCGACGAGGATGACGTCTTTGCGATCGAGCAGCGAACGCGTCGCCGAGTTCCGCAGCCGCTCGATGTTCTCGTTGCGACTGGCGTCCTTCTCGATGAAGGTGTCGGTCGAGGCGACGTACGCCTCCGGCTGGTAGTAGTCGTAGTAGCTGACGAAGTACTCGACCGCGTTGTTCGGAAACAGCTCTTTGAACTCGGAGTACAGCTGCGCGGCCAGGGTTTTGTTGGGCGACAGCACCAGGGCGGGCCGCCCCGAGCGGGCGATGGTCGAGGCCATCGTGAAGGTCTTCCCGCTACCCGTTATCCCCAATAGGCACTGGTGGGCCTCACCGGCCGCCAGGCCGTCCACAAGCTTCTCGATGGCCTGGGGCTGGTGCCCCATGGGCTCAAAGGGACACGACAGCTCGAACTCACTCTGACTCATGGGGCGACATCTTCCACCCTGGAGGCCCATGACGCGATGACCGGACCCGTAGAAGTTGCGGGAGACCCCTTAGGGCGCTACGTTTCACGTCCCCACCAGGCGCGGATGGCGGCTCAGACCGAGTCACCTCCCTTTCTGGCTCGCCCCTGGCTGGCCCTCCCCCCCACGCGCCAACGACCGACTCGGCCTTCAAAGGCCCCACTCCATGATCATCAAGTGCACCTCCTGCGGAACCCAGGCCAAGATCCCGGATAGCAAGGAGGGCGCGAAGGTCCGCTGCCCCGCATGCAAGCACGTCTTCGTCGCGCGCCCCGCAGGAGCCCGCGGCGCGAAGCGTGGCGAGGATCACACCTCCAAGTTCATCATGGCCGGTGGAATCGCGGTGGGCGTCTTCGTCATCGCCATCATGGCCTCACGCGGGAGTTCGAAGGCAGCCGGCCCCGCACCTGAGGTCGAGGAGGAAGTCGTCAAGAAAGAGGTGCCGGTCTATATCGACCCGCTCAGCTGGGAGGGAGCCGCCGCGACGTTCGCGCGGGGTCTCCATCAGGCATCTTATTCCGCCAATGAGGCGAAGCTGATCGCTAGCCTCGACCTTGAGGCCGCCTACAACTACGTCCCCATTGCTGACGTGGCCGGAGAGGTCCTTGCTCCGCCGCCCAAGGATATCGTGATGGGCGGCGAAGCCGACGAGGAGGCGAGCGAGCCTGAAGCGGCCGGGGCCGAGCGCCCCGCGTGGGCAGCCCTGGACCAGACAGGCCGCCTCACCTTCCAAGACGGCCTTCTCGAAGCCGCAACCGCCGGCCTCGACGACGAAGGCCCCGTCCGCGACTGGAGTCCCTTCGACGGCACCGTGGTGTTCAGCGAGGGCCTCGTCGCGGTCGTTCGACTGCGCGTGGTATGCCGCGATGCGAATGAAGGCCTTGGCGATCGCTGGACGCAGTGGACGCTCAAGAATCCCGCTGGGCTAGAAGGCCCCGCGGAACAGTGGAAGTGGGTCCATGTCGAGCGCTGGGTGACGGCCGAGGAGGCCGCTGTCAGCCGCCGGGGCCGCCGCGTCAAAGCCGAGAAGAAGGTTCTGTCCGACGGATCGAAGGTCTACGAGTCCAAGATTCGAGCGATCGGCTTCGACGATGACGTCACGCCGGAGCGTGCAGCTCAGTTGACCAAGCTAGTCGACGATCTTGTGGGCGACGTCGACGCGCGACCGGCCATCCGCAGGGAAATCACCGAGCGCCTTGAACAAGCCGGCCCCCCCGCCGTTGCGCCGCTCCTCACGAAGATGGCGTCGGTGGTCGAGGGCATGTCGACCAACAACGACGAGAACCTCGAGGACCGCATCCGACTCAATTTCATCCATGAGGTCCTCACCGACATCACGGATAACCACACCACCTTTGCGGTCGCCACCGAGATGGGCGAGACCCAAGAGCGCATCGAGTCGGGCATCAAGCAGTGGTACGGCTGGTACGACCGCAAGTACAAAAAGTTCAAGTCCCAGACGGACGAAGCCGTCGTCACGGACCCGCTCCTCGACGACCCGGATCTCAAGCCGCAGACGCCGGAGGAGGCGCGCGAGTACAACCGGGCATTGGCCGAAGAGAAGGCCAAGCTCAAAGAGAACGCCGACGGCAATTAGCGAACCCCGACGCCGCCCCCAACGATCACAAGACCCCGAGCCGCTCCAAGAGCGCTCATCCACCCATTGCGTCCGGCAGCCGGACGACCCAGTTCCATGAGCGACAACAAGCCGAAACCCATCCCGCGTAAGTCAGCTGGCGGATCCTCCTCCGGCAAAAAGTCTGGCATGACCATGCGCGAGCAGATCGCAGCGCGTAAAAAGGCCGAAGCGGCTGCCGCCCAGGGCGGCTCTGCCCCGAAAGCTGCTCCGAAGGCCGCGCCGGCCAAGGCCGCAGCCAAGGCCAAGCCCAAGGCGGCCCCAAAGCCCGCTGCTAAAGCGGCTCCCAAGAAGGCCACCCCCACCAAGCGCGCCGCCGCACCGGCCAAGGCAGCCGCGAAGGCCGCCACAAACGACGGTCCGGCAAAGCGCGAGCCCCGCGCTGGCGCATCGTCGCGTCCCTCCCGCAGCAGCGCACGTTCCGGCGCAAAGCGAGGCGCGGGGGCCAAGGGCCGACGCGGCGCTGCCGAGGTCGAGGAAGGTGACGACAACGGCGGCACCACCCGCGGCCGTCGCAGTCGCCCCGAGCCGAAGAAGAAATCACCCGTCCCCATGATCGCCGCCGGCGTCATCATTCTCGGAGGCGCAGGCGCCTACTTTGGCGGCGTCTTCGATAGCAAGACGGCCGAGGCGGCCGAGAGCGACGGAACGGAGGCCTCCGCTACGGACGTCGACACCGCAAGCCTCACGGGGGAAGCAGGCGCCGGGGACACAGGTGCCGATGCGGCCCCCGAGGCAGAAGCGGACGCCGCAGATACCGAGGCTGAAGGTGACGCCGAAGCGGCTCCCAAGGAGCCCACCGCAGAGCCCACCGCAGAG
>CAYQKK010000126.1:12641-14422 GCA_964417955.1 uncultured Planctomycetaceae bacterium | reverse complement strand
AAGCGAAGACACGCTCGCACTCAAATTCAAGAGTCACTCTGTTTTCAAAGAACTGAGCACACGAGGAGTAGTCAGCCGACAGCGCCGGCTAAGCATTCCAAGCACGAAGTCGTCCCGTGAGGGGCGTCTCCTTCTGGCCGTTCTAGAGCCAGAACTGCGCGGTTCAGACAGCGAAGAGTGAATCGATGCTGGCTGGGCCGGTCTCTCCGTCCCCCTTGAGCGCGCTCGGAAGCGTGATCTGCGGGGGGCTGAGCGCCGTGCTGCGCGCGGTGTCGTGTCTGAAGCAACGCTGGGCGCCGCTTCGTGGAGGGGAATGATAGGGATGAGATCCCGCCAGTCAACATGGCTGAATCGTTTTCAGCCTCAATTTGATCAATGCGCCCGTAAGGCGATGCAAGGAAGAGACTTAGACAGGTCGCCTTTCCGCCCAGCCAGCGCGAAATCCCCGGCACGGCGAGCAGATGACGTCCCCTAGGTGCCGAAGGAGTGCGTATCCGCTGTCGCAAGCGTCATTCCAGCTCTCACGAACCGCCCATTCCCAGCTCCACCCCTCCTCCATGGATCCCCAACCAGCGCACATCCTTGTTGTCGGCGGCGGCATCATCGGTCTCACGGTCGCCTGGGAGGCCCTGCAGCGCCATCCCGAGCACATGGTGACGGTTCTGGAGAAGGAGAGCGCCGTCGCGACCCACCAGACGGGCCGAAACTCCGGGGTGATCCACAGCGGCCTCTATTACGCGCCGGGCTCGATCAAGGCAGAGACCTGCCGCCTCGGCAAGGCGCTTCTCGAGGAGTTCTGCGCCGCCCAGTCTGTCGCAATGGACCGCTGCGGCAAGGTCGTGGTGGCGACCGACCCCTCCGAGCTCCCCCGCCTCGCGGTTCTCGAAGAACGGGCCGCCGCCAACGGCGTCTCCGCACGCAGGATTGACGTGGACGAGCTACGGACCCTGGAACCCCACGTCGCCGGCATTGCCGCCCTGCATGTGCCTGAAACCGGCATCGTCGACTACGTGGGCGTGTGCAGGACGCTGGAGAAGCTCATCCTGGCTTCGGGGAGAGGCTCCGTTCACAAGGGCGTCGAGGTCCAGAGCCTCGAAGCGAGCGGGTCCGACACCGTTTCCGCACGCCTGAAGGATGGAACGCTTCTCCAGGGCACCGGCGCTGTCAACTGCGCGGGCCTCCACTGCGATCGGGTCGCCAAGCGCTCCGGCGCGGCCCCCTCCGCACGGATCGTTCCCTTCCGCGGCGAGTACTTTCGGCTCACCGAAGAAGCCGAGCACCTCGTCAAGAACCTGATCTACCCGGTCCCTGACCCCCGCTTCCCCTTCCTCGGCGTCCACTTCACCCGCATGGTGGACGGCGGAATCGAGTGCGGCCCCAACGCCGTCTTCGCCCTCGCCCGAGAAGGCTACTCCTGGTCGAGGGTGTCCCCCACCGATCTCGGAAGCGCGCTGTCCTGGCCGGGCACTTGGCGCCTCTTCGCGAAGCACTGGAAGACCGGACTCGGGGAGACTTGGCGCTCGGTCTCACGGGCGGCCTTCGTCAAGGCCCTGAGCCGCCTTGTCCCCGAGATCAGGAAGGAGCACCTCATCCGCATCCCCGCGGGCGTGCGCGCACAGGCCCTCACCCGCAGCGGCGCGCTCCTCGACGACTTCTGCCTCGAGAAGAGCGGCCCCGTGGTTCACGTCCTTAACGCTCCGTCGCCGGCCGCGACCGCATCCTTCGCCATCGCGAAGCGCATCGTCGACCAGCTAGGAGACCCAGCTAGGAGACCCAGCTAG
>CAYQKK010000126.1:10307-12541 GCA_964417955.1 uncultured Planctomycetaceae bacterium | reverse complement strand
CCAGCTAGGAGACCCAGCTAGGAGACCCAGCTAGAGGCCCAGCTAGAGACCCAGCCTAGGGCTGGATCACGACTTCCGAGGCGCTCGGAAGGATCTCAAACAGCTCGTCGACGTTCTCGTTGCGCATGCGCACACAGCCCTCGCTCACGGCGCCGCCCACTCCATCAGGGAATGAAGTGCCGTGGATGCCGTAGCTCGTGTCTCGGTTCTGCCCAGGACGCCTGAGCCCCATCCAGCGGCTGCCGAGGGGGTTGTCCGGGTCGCCGTACGGCAGGCCTTTCGTCGTGTGCGCCGGCTTCTCGATCTTATGCCCAACGAGGTAGACCCCCAGGGGCGTCTCGTGGCCGGGCCGGCCGATGCCGATGTCCCAAACCTTCACGACCTCGTCCCCGTGGCGATACATCAGGAGGCGCGCATCAAGGTCGACGATCACGTTCACGCGATCCGTGGGAATGCGCATGACCTGCCCCTTTTGAACGTAGCCCGTGACGCCGTTCACCTGCCCGATCAGGCCCGTACAGAGCACGAGGTCGCTGCGCCGCTTCAGAACGCGCTTGCGCAGGCGAATCAGGCTTCCGCCAGGCTGGATCTTCTCCTCGATGGACGGCCAATCGCCGTTCACGTTGAAGCGGTGATTCAGCTGCGCCTTGTCGAGCTCCTTGCCCCAGGCGAGCAGCGCCTCGCGGTGAGAAGGCCAGGGGGCCGCGACCTCAGACTGAATCAGGTCCGACCATGACACGGCTGAGCGGCCGTATTCGCGCTTCTTGAGGAGGTGCTCGGCCTCATCCTCCATGAGGATCATGCGCATGGCATAGGACAGCGGCTCGAGCCGTCCAGCGGACGCCGAGCGTGGGACGGCGCGATCCCCAGGTAGCTCCAGCGCGGCGCTCAGGAGGCTCTCCTGGGCGGTCGTAATTCCCTCGGAGCCACGGATCTCGTCCAAGCCGCGGCGGCCCGCGTCCGGCTTGCCAGCGACCGCCTGCCAGAACGAGATCATCAGCTGCCGCTGCGACTCCGGCATGTCGAGGCCTTCTCCCTGGGTCAAGAAGACCTGTAGGTCGGAGGGATCCTCGGCAATCCACGCTTCGAGGAGGATGCTGGCGGCTCGTTCAGGGCTGGGGCCGTTGGCACCGGCGAGGCTGACCTCGCGGGAAGTGGCCGGCCTGAGGGGCTCGCCCTGGGCCGGGTAAGAGGGGGCTGGCTCAGCCACGCTGCTGGCCAGCTGGTTCTCGCCGAGCTCTAAAGGATCCTGAGGCGCTAGAACCGCCTTCGCCGCCTCGGCAGCGCGCTCGTCCGCCTCACGCTGCGCCCGCAACTCTTCCGCCGAAGGGCCGCTGGCGACTGTTTCGGTGCGCCGCTCCAGAACGAGAGGCTCGTCAGCGGACGGCTCTTTCCACGAGGTCTGACCCTGGGTGGCTGCCGCAGCGTCCGCGGCCTCTCCCGCATGGACGGTTGTGCTCTCCGTTCCAGTGCTGCGGCTCAGCCCAAACCAAATCAAGATCGCCCCGATGGCGAGTACGGCAAGTCCCTTCACAGTTCCAATCCCCTTCGTCGCGCCCGCGGCGCATCTAAGTGCAGTGCTTGCACACAGGGCCCCTCGCCCCGCGCGCACTCTGCATCGTAGTGATCCGGGGGGGTGGATCTGAAACGCCCAATCGCGAATCCGTCAGTGGTGGACAGCCTTCAGGAGCCTCCCAGCCAGTCACCTAGAGGCGCCACAAGGCCATCGCAGGGGCGAAACGGGATGGGAAAGGTCGGGGGGCCCCAATGCTGCCGTGCTCAGACGGCCCTGGAACCAACCAGTTCCAAGGTGGGCCAGGCCCGACGTGGGGTTGCCACGTCCGCGACCGTCAGTTGGCCCAGATAGTGATTATTCGGCTCCGGGCGCGTGGAGAGTCACCTGCGGCGCGAGGGTCACCCCCGGTGCAAGACCGTAGCACCGGGAGCCCACTCCTACAACGCGCGCGTTGCCCTCAAACTTTCTTCACCCGAAGCGTGACACTCGCGCCGTCGATGTCGAACGCGCTCGCGCCCTCTGGGTCAAGCTGCGCCGACGGATCGGGGCACTCCCCCACCGCGAGCACTTCGCCCGCGATGAGACTCCAGTGAGCCTTCAGAGCTCCGGCCAACGCACCGTCGCACGCCGCCTCCACTTCGATCCGATCATCGAGCTCGAGCCCTGAGTCCTTGCGCAGGTTCTGAATCCGCGTGACGAGTTCGCGTGCGAGCCCCTC
>CAYQKK010000126.1:0-10207 GCA_964417955.1 uncultured Planctomycetaceae bacterium | reverse complement strand
TCCGTCACGAAGGGCAAGAACGGCGCCAGCGCCTTGGAAACTTCCAGCAGCACGTGGTGCAGCGTCCGGTACGCGTTGACCTTGTCGCCCCCGTCGTCACCGTCGTCCGCGCCGCGCCAGAAGCGTCGCCGGCTGCGACGGATGTACCAGTTCGTGAGGTCGTCGATGAAGCCCAGCAGCGCGGGGATCACGCGGAACAGCTCGTAGGCCGCCATGCGCTCTTCCACGTCGCTGAGGAGCGTCTGAAGCCGCGACAGCACCCAGCCGTCCAGCTCGTTGACGCTTGGGTCAGGCGCCTCGCCATCGGGCTCCCAGCCGTCGACGTCCGCGTAGCGCGTCAGGAATGAGTAGGCGTTCCAAAGCGGCAGCATCACGCTGCGCACGTGGTCTTGCACACCGGCTTCGCTGAAGCGCAGCGGCTTCGCGTTCACCACCGGCGACGACGCCAGGTAGATCCGTAGAGCGTCCGCACCGAGCTTCTCCAGCACCGCATTCGGGTCCGGGAAGTTCTGCTTGGACTTGGACATCTTGGCCCCGTCCTCAGCGAGAACCATGCCGTTCACGATCACGTTCTTGAACGCCGCGCGCCCGAAGAGCGCGGTGGACAGCACCGTCAGCGTGTAGAACCACCCGCGGGTCTGGTCGAGCCCCTCGGCGATGAACTCCGCCGGTAGGTTCTGCTCCACCGCCTCCTTGTTCTCGAACGGGTAGTGGTGCTCCGCGTAGGGCATCGAGCCGGACTCAAACCAGCAATCGAAGACCTCGGGAATGCGCCGCATCGTGCCCCCAGGCGTCGCTTTCGACGGAAACGTGAGCCCGTCGATCTTGTCCCGGTGCAGGTCATCGAGCGACGCCGCGCTGACGCCGCACAGCTCGGCCAGCTCCTCGCGGCTCCCCACGCACACCATGTCGTCCGGGTTCTCATCGCAGCGCCAGATGGGCAGCGGCGTCCCCCAAAACCGGTTGCGCGAGAGGTTCCAATCGCGCGCCGCGGCAAGCCAGTTGCCAAAGCGTCCTGACCCCACGGCCTCGGGCACCCAGTGGGTCCCCTGGTTGTTCTTGACGAGCTCGTCCTGCAGCTCTTCCACCTTCATGAACCACGTCGAGATAGCCATGTACAGAAGAGGCGTCCCGGTGCGGTAGCAGTGCGGGTACGAGTGCACGTACGTGTCCTGGTCGACCACGGCCCCCTGGTCCTTCAGCTTCTGCATGATCGCCTTGTCGGCGTCCTTCGCAAACTGCCCCTCAAAATCGGGCACCGTCTCGTCGAAGTGCCCCGTCAGGCTGAGCGGATTCACGAGGGGCAGTCCGTTATCCTTACCGATCTGGAAGTCGTCCTCGCCGAACGCCGGCGCCTGGTGAACGATGCCGGTGCCGCTCGTGGTTTCGACGTAATCCGCCGACACGACGAAGAAGGCCGAACGCTTGCCGTCCACTTCCTGGGCGTGCTCCTCGAAGTAGGGAAGCAGCGGCCGATAGCGGCGCCCGACGAGAGCCGCGCCCTTCAGTCGCTCGAGTTCCTCGGTCTCGCCGACTCGCTTGCGTGCCTGGTAGTCGCTGAGCCTACCGGGCTCCACGTACGCGACCTCACCCGTCTCCGTCACGCGGATCTTCACGTACTCGACGTTCGGGTTGACGGCCAACGCCAGGTTCGACGGCAGCGTCCAAGGGGTCGTCGTCCACGCCCACAGGTTCGCCTCTTCATCCTCCAGCTTGAACCGCACCGTGAGGCTCGGGTCCTGCCGACGCTTATGCCCGTCCTTCTTCGTGACGGGGTCGCGCTCTTGGGGGCCGAGGGCCACCTCGAAGTTCGAGAGCGGCGTGCCGAGCGCGGGCGACACCGGCTGCACGCGGTAGCCCTCGTAGATGCGGCCATCTTTCCAGAGCTTGGAGAAGACCCACCACACCGACTCCATGAAGTCCGCGTCCATCGTGCGATAGCCGCGATCGTGGTCGACCCAGCGGCCGAGCCGACGGATCGTCCCGCGCCACTCCTCGGTGTAGCGCATCACGATCCCGCGGCACGCCTCGTTGAACTTCTCGATCCCAAGCTCGTCGACGTCGGCCTTCGACACGAGGCCGAGGTCCTTCTGGGTCTCGTTCTCCACGGGCAGACCGTGGCAGTCCCAGCCCCAGCGCCGCTCGACGCGCTTGCCCTTCATCGTCCAGTAGCGCGGAACGATGTCCTTCAGGACCGAGGCTACGAAGTGCCCGTAGTGGGGCTTGCCGGTCGCGAACGGGGGACCGTCGTAGAAGACGTAGGCCTCCGACTCGGGCCGCTCCTCGATGCTCCGCTGGAACGCGTTCGACGCATCCCAGGCGTCGAGAACTCGAGTCTCTAGTGCGGGGAAGTTGACCTCGGGCTGGACGGCTTTGAGCTTCATGACGTCGGGAGGATAGCGAAACCGCTGCCTCCCAGCTCGCCGGATTCCGCCATGCCCGAGCGCCGCCCGAAGCAGACGCTGACGCCGGAGGGCGTCAGTCCAAGTAGCCCTCTACGCCCATGGACTTCATCAGCGCCTCGCCCTCGACCTGATAGCTCTCGCGCAGGACCTCCCGTGCACGGCCACGGACCGCGTTCTCCCGGGCGGTCATCGACGCCACGAGTTTCTGGACGTACTCGCTCTCGATCTCCTCGTTCCGCATTTCCTCCAGCACCGCTCCCCGGGCCGAGTTGCCCCGGAACAGGCGCCGGTGGGCCACGCGAAGTGCGTCCTGATCGTCCTTCGGCACGCCGCCGCGCTTGAGTCCCACCATGTTGACTCCGCGCACACGCCCTTCGTGACCTTCCACGATCATGTAGGGCGGCACGTCCAGCGCCTGGCGCGTCATCCCCGCGAGGAAGGAGAACTCCCCCACGCTCACGAAGTGAACCACGCCGCACATGCCTGAGAGGTTGGCGTTGCGGCCGATCTTGACGTGGCCAGCGAGTCCGCTGCCGTTGGAGAGGACGATGTTGTCCTCGAGATCGCAGTCATGGGCCACGTGACAGCAGGCCATGATGAGATTGTTCGAGCCAATCCGTGTGATGCCGCCGCCCTTCACGGTGCCGAGGTTGATGCTGACGAACTCACGGATCGTGTTCCGGTCGCCGATCTTCAGCATCGTCGGCTCGTCCCTGTAAGACAGGTCCTGGGGCGCTCCGCCGAGGCTTGCTTGGCCCACGATGACGTTCTCCTCGCCGATCGTGGTGTGCCCGTCAACGACCACGAGGGGGCCGATGCGCGTGCCGTTCCCGATCTTCACGTGGGGGCCGATCACGGCGGATGGGCCGATCACGACGTCCTCGCCGATCTCGGCTCCGTCAGCGACCTGCGCCGTGTGGTGGATCTTGGTTCCCATCAGTGCTTCCTAGCCTCCTAGGCCTCGATCATGGTGAACATGAAGTCGGCTTCGCAAATCAGTCTACCAGCTACCGACCCTGTGCCCTTGACCTTGATCGTCAGGCCCTTAATGCGGACTGTCTCGACCTCGAGTCGGAGCTGGTCCCCGGGGGTCACGCCGCCGCGCAGCTTGACCTTGTCCATGGACCAGAGCACGGCGAGCTTGCCGCTGAACTCGAGCTTCCGCAGGAGCAGCATGCCTGCCAGCTGGGCCATGGCTTCCAGCTGCAGGACGCCGGGCATCAGCGGCATCTGGGGGAAGTGCCCCTGGAAGTAAGGCTCGTTGATGGTGACGTTCTTGATCCCGACGGCGCGGCTGAAGCCCTCCACTTCGATCACTCGATCGATTAGCAGGAACGGATAGCGGTGCGGGAGCTGCTCTAAGATCCGGCGGATGTCCATGCCGGAGTCACGCTCGAGAAGGCCCGCGTTCTCCTTGTCCTTGACGATCGAGAGCAGGCGCCGCACGAGGTCTGCGTTGGCGGCGTGGCCGCTGCGGGTGGCGATGACGTGGGCCACAAGGTCCGAACCGAGCAGCGACAGGTCGCCGACAAGGTCGAGCATCTTGTGCCGCACGGGCTCGCCTTCCATGCGCAGCACCGTATCGGGGTCGCCGAGCACCACGGTGTTTTCGCGGGTGGCCCCTTTACCGAGGCCCATGGCCTGGAGCGCCTCCACTTCCGACGCGAGGCAGAAGGTCCGCGCCGGGGCGATCTCCTTGCGGAAGACTTCCGGCGTAATGTCGAACTGGTAGCTGCCGGAGTCGACGCCGGGCTCTTCGAAGGACGCCACGTACTGCAGGGTCAGGCAATCTTTGTCCGTGGGCAGGGCCACGAGCGTCGCGTCGCCGTCGCGAATGAAGACGGGTTCCTCAAGGCGTAGCACCTTGGCTTCAGCCTTCTGCTCAAGAACGCCGCCGCTCTCCAGCAGGTCCAGGAATGGCAGCGAGCTGCCGTCGAGTCCTGGGAACTCCGAGCCCGACATTTCCACCCGCAGGTTGTCGACCCCCAGCGCCTTGGCAGCCGCCAAGAAGTGCTCGACGGTCTCCACCTCGACGTTGTCGCGGATGAGCCGCGTGCGTCGGTCCTTCGGGGACTGGTGCGCGATCGAGGCCGGCACCGAGGGTGCGTCTTCGATGTCGGTGCGCACAAACTCGATGCCGTGGTTCGGGGCCGCGGGTGTGATTCGGACGCGCGTCTCTTCACCGGAGTGCAGACCGACGCCGCTGGTTTCCACGGGCGTCCGGAGCGTGTGCTGTCGGCGATTCATCCTTGGGCTCCCGTGCCCGAATCCAGAGCCTCGCGAATCTCCTTGAGCTGGCTCCGCAGCTCCTTGATCTCTTTCTTCAGGACGCGAACTTCCTTGCCGGCCTTCTCCGCGCTGACGAGGCTGCGCAGCTTCTCGCGGCGTGGGCCCGCGGGATAACCGAACATCTCGGCACCGGGGGGCACGTCTGCGATGACGCCTGCGCCCGCTAGGATCACCGCGCCGTCGCCGATGTGCACGTGCCCAGTGACGCCGGCTTGGCCCGCGACGATCACGTTCTTACCGACGGTCGAGGACCCGGCGATGCCCACGTGGGCCAAGAGCAACGTGTCCGGGCCGACCTGAACGTTGTGGGCCACGTGCACTTGGTTGTCCAGCTTGCAGCCGCGCCCGATGCGCGTCGAACCAAAGCGAGCGCAGTCGATGGTCACGCCCGCTCCGATCTCACAGTCGTCCTCGACGACGGCGTTGCCTGCCTGGGGCGTCTTGTGCCAGAGGGGCGCCGCGGGCACGCCCTCGGGAACGGGGTGAAAGCCGAAGCCGTCAGACCCGATGACGGCCGCTGCGTGAACGACGCAGCGTGCGCCGACCTCCGCGTAGGGGTAGAGCACAACGCCAGGGTGAAGAATCGTGTCGGGACCCACCTTGGCGTGGGCGCCAATCGCGACCCCGGGGTGCAGAGTCGCGCCCGCCTCAATGACCGCGCCCGGCCCAACGCTCACATGGGCGGCCAGGGACGCGTCCGCGGCGACCTGGGCCGATGGGTCCACGTGGGCCAGCTTGGAAATGCCAGCGGCCTGCTCGGGGATGTCCGGAGCGAAGCTGAGAATGATCTGGGTGAACGCGGCCTCGGGATTGTCGCAGCGCAGGAGCGCGAGATCCGTGCGCTCCACCGCCTGGTCCTTGGCCACAAGGACCGCGCCAGCGCGGGTTGTTTCCAGCTGCGGCGCGTACTTCGGCTGGGCCAGAAACGACACCTCCGCCGGCCCAGCGTCACCGAGGCCCGACGGCCCCGTGATCACCAGGTGGGTATCGCCCTCTACCGTGGCGCCGCAGAGCTCTGCGAGCTCCGCAACCGTTCTTTGCCCCCCGATCGTACTCATCATTCTTGGACTATCTTAGCGAAAGGCTGAACGCGAAGACCTGGCGCTCGTCGTCTTCCCCGACCTCGATAGGCCAGCCGAAGCTGAATGTCACCGGGAAGGGCTCGATCAGGCCGAGGGCAAAGCCCGCCGTGGCACGCCGCTCGCCAAAGTCTAGCTCGTAGGCGTTGGGATCCAGGACGCCCGCGTCCACAAAGAACGAGCCACGGAACACCTCGCGGCGCTGGGACGTGCCCGGCACCGTCTGGGCGTAAATCGGAAAGCGATACTCAAGGGTGGTCCGCACGTAGGTCTCGCCGCCCAGCGCGAAGTCCCCGTCGTAGGGACCCCAGCCGCGGAAGCGAAGGCCCCGGCCGAAGCGTGCGCCGCCGAAGAAGAAGCGCTCGCCGTAGTTCACGGACCCTCGGCTCCCATCGAAAGGGACCGCGAGACCCGCCCCCAGGTTCACGTAGACACCCGGGGCCGCCTCGTTCGTCTTCTCCGCGAAGTGGAAGTAGCGGTCGAAGGACAGCTCGGACTTCCACAGGTTGTTATCGCTCCCGAAGGCCTCCGCGTAGAGGGTGTTGGAGAACTGGGCCGTCCAGCCGCGGCGGGGAAGCCGGCGGTTGTCTAGCTTGTTTGCGCTGATCGAACCGGTGAGGCCGAAGAAGCGCTCGCGCCCCTCGGAGCCCACCAGCGTCCGGGGCAGATCTTCATTGGGATCAAAGTCCTCGATGTCCAGCTGCTGCCAACGCAGGCCCGCGCTGAGCTGCACGTCCCCCTGTCCGAGCGCCCGCGTCACGGCGATGCGCGCGGACGTCCGCCCCTCGTCGTTGCTGCGGAAGATCCGGTCTCGCTGCTGCACCTCGATCACCGTGCCTATCGGATCGAAGTAGCGCGCGAACACGTCCGGGTGCTGGTAGAAGAGACGCCAGAAGCTGACCTCGGAACCGGGCGACACATCGACGCCAAAGGTCTCTCCGTTGCCGTTGAACGCTTCCTTGCGATAGATCTCGCCGAACACGCTGGGCCAGCTGCGCGGGAACTTCTTCGCGTCGAAGTTGCTGATCTGAACAGACGCGATGCCAACGAGTCCTTGGTCACTGGCGACGCCGCCGGAGAGGTTGGCGTTGATCGTGCGACCTTCCTTGACCGTGACGACGGCATCGACGCGGTCCGGCTGTCCCTCGACGGCGCTGTAGGTCAGGGTCGGCTGGGGGTGCTGGCCGCGCAGGAAGGGGTCGTCGAAGAAACCGCTGGCGCGCACCCGCCGCATGGCGTCTTGCATCTTCGTCGTGTCGACCAGCTTGCCTGGGAGCTGCGCGAAGTTCTTGCGAAGTACGTGGTCCTTGGTGTTCTCGTTGCCTGCGATCTCTAGGAAGCGCAGATAGAACGGGCGCCCCTGCTGGAGGACGTAGGTCAGCTCTACGGTCTTGTTCTCGTAGTCCCAGACCTGATCGGGATTCAAGAAGCGCCATCCAGAGCTGGCCGACTCTTGATCGAAGCTCGACGCGGGGATGTGCCCGTCCTCGCCGTAGCGCGCCAGAAGGGCGCGACGGTCCAGGTTGATGCGGACCTGCTCGAGGGGGTCGCCCACCTTGAGGGTCAGAAGCTTCAGAAGCTCCTCCTCGGGGATGGTCAGCTCAACGCTGCGCTCCTGGGTTTCCGTCTGTCCGGGGAACACCTCGACCCGTTCGAACTCGACCGCACGGATGTTGATGGAGCTGACTTTGTACTGGGCACCTTCATCGATGACGTACTTCACGAAGGCACCGGAGCGATCGGTCGTGAAGGTCAGCTGCGGATCCACGACCACGTCGAGGAACCCGCGCTCGCGGTACACGTTCTCGATCGCGATCTTGTCCGCGGTCATGACCTCTTCGTCGAAGCGGTGGCCCCACCAAGCGAAGAGCCCCCGGCCCTTGATCCCGAGGCGCGCGTACTTCTTCAGGGTCTTCTTCCAGAGGAGGATGCCCTCATCCGGAATGGACTTGTTGCCGTCGATGGAGACCTTCTTGACGTAGACCTTTGGCCCCTCACGGATCTCAAAGATCATCTCGCGACGCCGTGCGCCTTCCCCACCCAGGACGTGACTGACTTCCACGAAGTGGTAGCCCTGGCGCTTGTAGGCGCGGCGAATGCGATCCTCGATGCGCTCCGCCTCGTCCACGGAAACCTCGACGCGATCGTCGATCAGGGCCCACTCACGCAGCTGGTCGACGTCGAAGTGCACGTGGCCCACGAACTGCGGGTCGAGGGCCACGGGCGTTTCGAAGAACTTCAGGCGAACGCGGACGCCACCCTCGACCTCTTCGAAGGCGTAGCCCTCGGAGACGATCAAGATCCGGAAGTCCTCCCAAAGGCGCTTCTCTGCGCCCTCGATGCTGCGCGGGATCTGCTGACCCACGACGATCCCCAGGGCCTTGGCAATCTTGAGGGGGTCGTGGGCCGTCAGGCCTTCCACCTCGATCCCCTTGATGATCGGCCGGTCGCCGAAGGGGTCCTTGGGGGCTTCAGATGAGGGTTCCTGACCCGCGGCCCCTTCATCCTGTGGGGTCGCCGACGGGCCGATGGCCCCCCTGGCTTCCGCTCCCAAGAGAAAGGCAAGGAGCACCGCGCCGACAACGATCAGGACAGGTCGCAATGAAATAGGGGGGGAACTCGGTGGATCGGGGTCAGGCGCGAGCGAGGGCCCGAGGGTGGGCAGATCGGGGAGGGGAAGACTAGCGAGGCAGAGGACCGGATTCACGCAGTAGCAGCCCCTTGTTGGGAGGTTCAACCCCTGAGGACGTCCCCACCTTGAGCCCGATCTCTGGAAATGTCCTTTAGGAGGGCACCAGGGGCGACGATAGCCCCAGTGAATCGTCCCCAAAGTGAAGCACCCCAAGGCCTGAGAACTCCCCCACGACCGATTCCATGGACATCACCTACGCGCTCGTCGCCACCCTCGTCACTGCCATCCCTGCCCTAGGGGCTCCGGTGGCGCTGCCCCTCGCTTCAGCCCCCCAAGCAGACGAGGCTCAGGAGGCCGCAGACAAGGCAGCCGCAGCTCTCCAGGAGATCGAGGAGGCCGTCGAAGGCGCCACCGAGGCGGCTTCCGAGGAGACTCCGCGCATTTCTGATGTCTACCCCGCACCGGAGACGATCGAGGGGCTCGATCTTGAGGACGACACCACCGCCATCGGCAACGGCGCTCGCCGCGGCACGGCGGATTCAATTCAGGACGCCGTCTTGAACGGCCGCTCGTGGATCAACTTCCGGTATCGCTACGAAGCCGCCGAAGTCCGCGGCTTCCCCGACCGCTCGTGGGGTTCGACCCTGCGTGGCGCGTTCGGACACGAGACGCTCAGCTACAACGGTTTCCGCGCCCTGGGCGAGATTGAGGCCATCGGACATGTCTTCAACCCCTCGATGAACGACACCACGAATGGCCGGCCCAACCGTGCCCCCATTCCCGACCCCGAAGACGTCGAGATCAACCAGCTCTACGTCGCCTACGACGGCCTCGAGAACCTGGACGCACGCGTCGGCCGCCAGGAGATTCAGCTCGGCAATCAGCGCTTCATCGGCAGCGATCCCTGGCGTCAGAACAACCAGAGCTTCGACGCCCTGCGCTTCAAATACCAGCTGGACGAGACGCTTGCGTTTGACTACTCGTACGCCTTCCAGGTGAACCGCGTCCTCGGAAGCGATAGCCCGTTCGGCAACGAGGACATGCAGGGTCACTTCCTGGACGTCCGCAAGACCCAGGAAGGCATCGGTAACTTCGGGGCCTACGCGTACCTGATGGACTACGACGAGCTGGTGCTCCTGTCCTCCAACACGTTCGGCCTGCGCTACGACCGTACGTTCGAAGGCGTTGAGGCATCCGCGAACACGGACTTCTGGAGCGAAACGGACTGGTCCATCGCCCTGGAATACGCAAAGCAGTCCGACGCCGGCGACAACCCGGCCGACGTCGACGCCGACTACCTCCTTATTGAAGGCGCAGCCGACTACCGCGGCTACCGCATGTTCCTGGCCTCCGAAACCCTCGGCGGCGACGGCGACCCCAACAGCAGCTTCCAAACGCCCCTCGCGTCCCTGCACTGGTTCAACGGCTTCGCCGATCAGTTCCAGTCAACGCCGGACGAAGGCCTCAACGATCGCCGCATCGGCATCGAAACGGACGTCCAGCTCTCCCAGGTCGACTTCCCGATCCACCTCTCGGCGACGTACCACTGGTTCTCGTCCGACGCGGGCAGCCTCACCTTCGGCCGCGAGCTTGACCTCGACGTCATGGCCAACGTGAACGACCACTTCAGCGCCGGCCTGCGCTACGCCGACTTCAACCCAAGCGACGTGTTCCGCAACGCCAATCGCTTCATGGCCTGGGTTTCGTACCGCGTCTTCTAAGCGGAGACCCGCCACGGCGCCCCAGCGACGCCGGGGCTCTCGCGCTCCTGCGCGAGGCCCCCGCTCGGCTCGCCCGAGCGG
>CAYQKK010000125.1:3949-14445 GCA_964417955.1 uncultured Planctomycetaceae bacterium | reverse complement strand
AGTCTGACCGGCCCCAAGAATCGTCCACCGCAGCCCCCCCTCGTCAGGCTCCGGGGGCGATACCGTCACCGGCACCCCGCCGCCACGAAACGGGCGGTACCGAATGTCAAGGGCCGGCCATGCAAGTCCACTCTCGGGTCGCCTAAGCTGGTCCACTCCGGGCCGGCCAAGCAAGGCCAGTGTCTCACTGGGGCAGTGCCAACTTCGGGTGCGGCGTCGGCCTCACCGCAGTCCCAGCGAGCTCGAATTGAGTGCCCCCCTGACGAGGCACAAGTAGCCCAGCGGCGTAGTCCCGTTCGCCGTCGTGGGCCCATCAAGCCTCTGCTAGCCCGCTCGATGGCGGGTTGCGAAACGAGTGCCCACTCATCTCAACGACGTGAGCATGGTGTAGCAGTCGATCCATGGCCGCAGAGGCCATGAGATCGTCGAGGAACATGGGGTACCACTCCTCCAACGCCCGATTGGACGTGATGATGATCGAGCCTCGCTCGTAGCGAGCGCGGATCACTTCGTAGAGATCGATGGGCTCGTCGCGCTCGAGTGGACGCAGGCCAAGATCATCGATGATGAGAAGTTCCGGCGAGGTGAATCGCAGCATCCTCTTCTCAAGCGTCGCGTCCGCCCGCGCCGCTCGCAGCTGCCCAAGCATATCGTGGGCAGTGACGTAGCAAACGGAATGCCCCGCCCTGCAGACCCGCTCCCCGATTGCCTGAGCGAGGTGCGACTTGCCAACGCCGGTCGGCCCAACGAACAGTGCGTTGTCGCGGCGTCCAATGAAGGAGCATGTCGCCAGATCAACGACTCTCGACTTAGGGATCGATGGATTGAACGCCCATTCGAACTCCTCCAGGCCCTTGGGGCCCGGGATCGCTCGCGCAAGTCCCGGCGGCCCTCAGGCAGGTGCGAGTCGATGGTGTAGCGCTTCCCTCGGATCCCCCGTGAATGGCGATAGAGCGACTCTCCCTCTGCAACGGCCTCGATTAGCTTGGAGGTGCAGCGTGCCCAGACTCGCTGACCTATGAAATTCCATGGAACGGAGTAGAACGCTCCGTCGACCTGGACGTGGCAGTCTCGGTGAACGGTCACTGGCTTCCAGATGACGGGATCCCAACGGATTCGAGGTAGCGCGCTCAGTGAAGCAGCCTCTTCTTCGTCGAAGACTTCCTGCGGCACTCGCTTCGTCGTTCCGTGGCAGCGCTTGGCCGCAACCTCCCGAAGCCAAACTAGGAGCAGTCGCTGCGACTCTCGGACGTCCACGTCGGCGAGGGTGGAGAGGAAGCTCTTCTCGATGCGATACGGTCACCGGCACCCCGCCGCCACGAAACTAGAGCTCGCAATGGCGCCGTCGTGGAAGCCGAAGCTCACGGACCGCTTCTCAGTAGTTCGGAACCAGCTACGTCACGTCAGCCGATTCTCGTGGCGGCGGAGGGACCGTGACAGTATCCTGACAGTATCCCGTGTGACCCACCCTTGGCGCTCGGCTAAGTCTTCACGATGAAGATCTACCTACTGTGTCTTGCCGGCTTACTCCTCGTTCCCGAAACCCAAGCGCAGGTCTGCGTTCAGACGCTCCGACCGGAGCCTATCAGCGACTTTGAGGCCTTCGGGTTCAAGGTCGATGCTGCTGGGGATCAGGTCGCGATCAGCGCTCCACAAGCGAGTCGAACTGCTTTGGGGGCCGGCGCTGTAACCCTATGGGAGCTAAGCCCTCTGACAGATCGGTTCGAGCTGCTCGTCGTCGTCGAGCCGTTCGACTTGGAGGCAGGAGATAGCTTTGGCAAGTCCTTCGAGTTCGATGGGACGTCCCTCCTCGTCGGTGCCCCCGGAGCAGACGATGGCGCCTTGAACGCAGGTGCCGCGTATTTATTCGAAGAGGTTGGTGGCGTTTGGGTCGAGACGCAGAAGTTTCTCCCGGTGGATCCCATAGTCGACGGGGCCTTCGGCGATGCGGTTGACTTGGACGGCGATCGAGCGGCGTTCGGCGCTCCTGGCGCGGACGCCGCCTATGTCTTCGAGAGAACTTCGTCGGGCTGGATCGAGTCTTCAAAGCTCGAGGGCCCTAGCACTTTCGGCGCTGGCGTCATTGCTCTCTCATGGCCCTTTCTGGCGGTACGGGGCGAAACCGGAATGGGCTGCCGGCTTCACACTTTTGACACGCTACTAGACGAGTGGATCCACGAGGCGACCATCTTTGTTGCCGTTGCATCCCCCGGCACACATCCGGTGCTGCGGTTTGAAGGACCGGATCTGATCTACGCCGCTTGGGCGGCGAACAACTCCACGCGTCAGATTCGCAGTACCCGGCGTGACTCGACCAGCGGTAGCTGGAACAACTCGTTCATTGCAGTCGTCAACGTGGGCACAAACTCGCCTACGGTCCAGGTCACTGACTTCGAGACGCTTGGGGGCGAGATCGACTTCAGCGTCCCGGCGCAGTCCATCGTGTACAGGGACAAAGGTAGCGGGATCGAATCGGAGCCCGTCGTGCATCGATCCATGAGCGCTACCGACTCCCACCTCTTCGCAGGCGACCAAGTATTCCGAAAGGACTGCAACCTCATTGGTGATCGCACGTGCTCCGGAGTTCCGAACTCTACGGGTGAGGGCGGCGAGATCCATGCGCTGGGATCCGCTTCGGTCGCCGTCAACTCTGTGACCCTGGTGGCTTCGCGCCTTCCCGAGCAGGCCTTTGGCTTCTTTATCGCTAGCCAGGCGGGCGGCTTCACCGCGAACCCAGGTGGCTCCCAGGGTAACCTCTGCTTAGCCGGGGAGATTGGCCGCTACGTTGGCCCGGGCCAAGTGATGTCGTCAGCCGCCAACGGCTACTTTTCCCTTGATCTCGACCTCGACCTGATGCCGACGCCGACTGGCTTCGTTCCGGCGGCGACTGGACAGAGCTGGACGTTCCAGGCATGGCACAGGGACCAGAACCCCACCCCAACCTCCAACTTCACATCGGGGCTCCGAGTCGTCTTTCAATGACAGCGACGGACGTGCTACCGAGGTGCCGTCACTGTCACTCCGCCGCCACGAACGTCAGTTGGCGGCGATGACACCTCGCAACTATCCCCCATCTTCTAGGGTGCGTTGGAGTCCACGCACCCTGTCGCTGGCACTACGCGCTTTCCCTCAGGTTTCCCGCTAGAGAGAACGAGTTCTTAGTCACCTCGCGGAGAACATCCTGCGCGGTTCTCTACGCTCCATCTTTCTGAAGTTCGAGCGTACCGGAGCCTGTAGTCGCGTCCCTGTAGCGGTGGTAGTTACGAAAGAGAGCAGCGCGAAGCTTGGGAGAGCAACGCGAGTGGCTCTTCACCCATAACCACTTCCCATGCGGTTCGCTGGGGCACTCGCAGAGCGCCGACGCGGCCAGACCCAGCAGTGTCACGCCATGCTTGTTGCTTGGCTGGTTGAACCTACGTGAGGTCGAGTTCCCTTCGTTCTCCTGTCGGAGGGATTCCATTCTTGCCGCTGTTCTTGCTCGCACGAGAACACCGGCAAGGCTTGCAACTTCCGGGTTATTGCAGCGCACATCGAGATGGCTGCGGTAGCTCAACTTCCCATGTGGTCGCGCTGATGCGACCTTTCCCACAAGACTCATGAAACCTTCCCTACCTACTTCCTTCCCTACAGCCATCCTGAGCGGACTGCTCGCAATCTGCGCCGTCGTAGTCGCACCGGAAGAGGCCTCGGCCTCCGATTGGACCGACATTGGTGGCAATAGCAGCGGATCCAACGCCACGCTCTACGGTGCGGGGACGGCCTACCCGGGCTCGACCATCCGCGTTTCCGTGACCGACGTCCCACCATCAGACTTCGTCATGTTCGCGGTCTCGGCCAGCTACACGGGAGGGGCTTCGGGCCCCGTCATTGGGCCGGCGCTCTTCAACTTCGTCCTTCGCTCAGAAGCGGATGGCACCGCATCTGTAGACTTCACGAGCCCGACTCACTGGGCGCTTGACATGGACTTCTACGTCGTCGCGATGTACCGCGACCTGTCTCAGCCCTCGGGGATCGCGACGTCCAACCTGGTGGAAGGCACGACTCCATCGGACCTCCTCCAGCCCGCTGACGTGCCGGTCCTCTACCAAGAGTCCGTGGAGCATGCGAACGCGTACTGGGAAGAGGGTGGAAGCTCCGCCCTGTTCTTCGAGCTGTACAACAACCAGGACGTCTACGAGAACGACCCTGTCGCACTTCTCGATGCGACCACAGGACTCTCCGCGGTGCCTGACACTGCTGGGATCCTGGAGTCGACCGGAGGCTCACGCAACGGGCGGTATATCCCCCTCGAGAACATCTTCGGAATGCAGATCGGGTCCATCCAGATCTTCATCACCTATGCAGGAGAGTGCCTTGTCGACATCACAGGATGCAGCGCGTCAGGGAGTGCTCCCTTGGGGAACGTCGAATGCCAAGGGGTCGGTGCGAAGTGGCGCGAAAATTGCGGTCCGACCCGGCACTGCAGTCTCGCACGCAAGCAGTGCGGCACCTTCCAAGGAGTCGCCACCCAGGGCTTCCGGTACTTCTTGAAGAACACCGTCAAGGGTCCGAAGGAAGATCTCTGCGCAGAGTGTCCCGACTAGCGCGGGAGCTGAGTGTGTGTGCGGCGTAGCCTTCGAGAGGTCGATCCTCTCGACGGCTGCGCCGCTTGACGCCAAGCAAGACTCGATTCCCCCTGGCTTGGAAGTGCCGCTGACGTGGCTAGACACCAAACCAGCCCGCCACGATTCCAATCAGCGACACGACTCCTAGTACGACGACGAGAAGGAACAGGCCGGCTCCGACGGCGCAGCCGACGGTGGTGAGGATCGAGCCTGAGCCCGGACGCTCCATCCTCGCGAGGTCAGCGACGGCGCGCTTGATCTCGTCCTCCGGATCGAGTCCTCGCTCCTCTAGCGCCGCGAGAATCGATGGTGGCAGCTCGCTGCCTTCGTTGGCCCGCGCGAGGCACCAACGGACCGCCACCAAGATCGACCGATCCGCCGGGTAGCCCTTGAGAGACTTGGCCATCAGTTCCTGATGTCCAACGTCCATGGATCCACCTTGCACAAAGGCGTGACCCGCCTGGGGCCACTCCTCGATCTCCACCATGAGCTCCCCGTACCGAATCGCGTAGCGTGCTTCGCTTGGAAACTGACTCAGCCAGGTCTTGAGACGGTTGCGCGCCCGGTGCACCTCGCCGCGGGCGATGTCGTCCTCGACGCGCGCAAGCAACACGACTGGGTCTGGCAGAGGGTCGGGGGACATCCCAAGAGGGTAGCAGCCTGGCAGTGTCCCGTTGCGAGCAACGACGACCCGCCGGTGCGAGGCTGATCGATCGGCCGGTACCGCGGCACCCAGCGGCGGACTTGTCGCGAGAACGCGCTCGGTAAGTCTCAACAAGAAATCCCAATAGGACCGCACAGTTGACCACCCGGAGCCCCTTCCGGCGCATGGGAGCGCTCCGCGCTATGCTTGGAGCCTGTCGCGCATTGAGGAATCCGCGTAGCACACTTCCCGAATCGCAATCCTGCGTTGATTCGAACCCACGTGACCACTGCCACGCGAGGGGTCCAAATCGCCTTATCTTGCGATCCGGGCACTGCACGACTCGAATCCCTCAATGCGCGACAAGCTCCTAGGTTCGCACCATTGCTCCAAGATCCCACGCCCCCGAGGCTTAGACATGATGTTTCGATCGCGTTCCACCCTGCTCCTCGTCATAGCCATTCATCTCGTAGCAGCCGGCGCCCTCGTCCAGGCGCAGACCTTGCTGCACGTCAACGGCTCACTCACCACAGGCGCGGGAGACGGTAGCTCGTGGCAAGACGCTTTCCGTGGGCCGGACGCACTCTCGAACGCACTCGGCGCCGCCACCTCTGGTGACGAGGTGTGGATCGCCGAGGGACTCTACTTTCCTTCGAGCGTCGGCGATCGGGAAGCCTTCTTCCCCCTGCGTGCGGGCGTTCGGATCTACGGTGGATTCCAGGGAGCCGAGCTGATGCTTGAGGACCGCCCACCCTTCGGGGCCTATCCATCGGTGCTCAGCGGCGACTACGCGCAGGACGACCAGCTCGGCGACCTCGCCTCCATGTCGGAAAACTGCCGCCAGGTCATCCGTACCCAGGGCGCGACCTGGGACGCGCTCGTCGACGGACTGGTGGTGGAGGGTGGAAACGCGGACGGCACGGGCAGCGCAGACACACGGTTCGGCGGCGGCTTCTATCACGATCTGGTCGGAGGAACGCCGCGTCTTTCACACATGCTCTTCCGCCGAAATCGCGCCGTACACTCGGGCGGTGCGATCTGGGCCCTGGGCGGCCATATCATCTTGGAGGACTGCCAGTTCGAAGAGAACAACGCGGGCTTGTCGGGCGGGGCCATCAGCGCGACCTACCAGAGCATGGAAGTTCGCCGCTGCACGTTCACGTCCAACCTCGCCGCGAATTCGGACGGCGGAGCCGTTCACCTGCGATCCGGAACGGCGACGATGGTGGAGGACTGCCTCTTCCGTCGCAATGTCGCTGGACGTGACGGAGGTGCCCTTCATTTCAGCATTGGAAGCTCTATCGAACAGAGCCACGTGCGCGGCTGCACCTTTGTGGACAACGCCAGTCCGAACAAGTTCATCGGGACGGCGGTCTCCGCCAGGGAGAGCTTCAGCGGCAGGTATACCATCTCCAACTGCATCGCTTGGGAGAACCGCGGGTCTGCCGGGATCGACGCGCCCTCCTCGCAGTTTTGGGCCGCTCTTTCCATCGAATACACGATCGCTGGCGGAGGGCACGACGGCGTCGGGGTCATCGATGCGGATCCGCGGTTCGTTGATCCGTCCAACGGCGACTACCGACTGGACTTCAGCTCGCCTGCCATCGACGCTGGGACCAACTTGAAGCTCACGGCGTCCACGGTGGATCTGGGCGGAGCTCCCCGGCTCTTCGACGTGTCGTCGGTCGCCGACACGGGGGTCGGGGCTGCGCCCGTCGTGGACCTCGGCGCCTTCGAGAGCCGAGACCGGATGGCAGAGATCGGATGCCTTGGGAACTCTGGTTGCCCCTGTGGAAACGACAGCAGCGCGGCCTCCGCTTGGGGCTGTATCAACAGCCGCGGCCAAGGCGGAATCCTCCGAGCATCAGGCAGTTCCAGGCTCTCGCTGGACGACCTCGTGCTAGAGGGCAACGCACTCCCCCTCGGAACGGTGGCGCTCCTCTTCGCTGGCACCCAGGAACTCCCCGCCGCAGCGGCCATGGGAGACGGACTGCGATGCGCGGGCGGCCCACTCATGCGCGTCTTCGCACCGCTCGCCTCCCCTTCCGGCAATGACCTCCAATGGGCGAACGGCCTCGGCGCTGCGAGCGGCGTTCAAGCCGGCGAGACGCGCGTCTTCCAGGCCTGGTACCGCGACGTGGGCGGACCGTGCGGGGCGGGCTCCAACGTATCGAATGCCGTCTACGTGACGTTTCTTCCGTAGCGGCAGGAGGGTACGCCCGAGGCTCGTGCCCAACCTGACCAACCGACGCTCATGACGGCGACATGCCCGTGACGGTATCCGCCTTCTTCGACCCGCGTCGCCACAGGAGTCCGAACGCTACGAGGAATGCGGCGCCCTCCGCACCGAGGTACAAGAGACTGCTGCTGGGCTGCCCCCGTAGCTGCGTGTAGACCACCCCCGCCGTGATGAGGGCGCCGCCGCTGACGGCGCACCACGTCAGGATGAGCGTGGGGTAGTTCTTGAGGCGATCGAGGAACTTCCACTCGCGGAAGGCCAAGAACCAGTGGGCGAAGAACGACCAGGCGAGGGACACGGTCGGGAGAATGATCGAAGCAGCCAGAGCCGAGTACGGGCCCTCTGACGCGCTGTTGTTATTGACGAATCCGCCGAGGATGAGCGACGTCACGAAAAGCAGGAATAGGGGGCCGAGGAATCCAGTGACCATGGGTCTTGCAGGTAGTAGATGAGTCGATCGCGCAGTGTTGCGAACTTACGATGCGCTGGGCGGGCGAATCGTACACCTACCGCCGTCCCTCCGCTGCTGCTAGGCGTCTTCCAAGTAGCCAACCAGAAAGGCGAAGCCTCGTTTACTGGAGTCGCCGATGACGACTTTTTCTCCGGCCTCTACCGCGATGCCGGTGCCAAGGTCGTGCACGAGCTCTGGACCGGTCAGAGAGAACGACCTCTTCAAAGATCCAACGGTCAGTTGGATCGCCGTCCAGGTCTCGGGCTGAAGGGTGGGACTACGGTCTTGGCCTACGCCGGTAATGACGAGGTAGCGCCCTTCGGGGACCGTAAAGCCGGCGTCGTCCTTGGACTCGCGGAGGTAGACCATGTCCTTTGCGGATGGGCTCCCCGGGATCGACAGCGCAGCAGCAGAGGCCGCGAAGGGCGCTGGTGGAGCCGCTGGCTGAGCGCCCATGGCAAGAGTGGCAACGACGGTAAGGGCGGCTCCCGCGAGTAGGGAGGATGGGTCGAGCGTGATCTTATCCATGGTCACCACGATTGAGGATCAGGAGATCGGTGGATAGGGTCGAGGTCGCTAGAAATGGCGCCGTGCATCATCGCGGTACCGGGCCCACGGGGCTCTCGCGCAAGCTAGGATGCAAGGAGCCCCAAGCTCTATCGGAGACGCACAGCGCTCGAAGCGGCGCGCCGTTGCCCGAACCTGGTCATGCGAACTTCCCTCCCCCTAACTCTCGTGGCAGTTCTTGCGGCATGTTCAGCCGTGGCGCCGACCGGTCTGAGTCCTCACCCGGCTCTAGACGAGACGTTCTTTCCTGCCTCGCCTAAAGGTCGACCGCTTCGTACGTTTTCGCTCCAAGACATCCTCCGTGAAGGTGGGCTGCAGATGGGAACGGCTGGGTTCCACCTCGTTTACATGTCTTCGCCGGACCGTCCATCGGATCCGCTGTGGCGCAAGGAGTACCCACGATTTGCAGACTCACGGGTGGGTTCCTGGAGCTTCACGAGAGCCAACATGCTCCACGCGTCGATGACCTTCTCCCACGGAACCGCTGGTGGGTATGAACAGGTCTACGTATCGAATCGCGAGTGGGTTCTATCCAGCGTATTCGACTATCAGATCGTGACCGACGGCGACGGAGAGTCCTGGGCGATCTTGGCCGTGCTGAACGACGCAACCATCTCGTGGCTCGAAGGCGCGCTGCAGCCCCTGGAGATCCTCGCCGACGGTCGGTACTGGGACTGGTTCCGCTTCCTCCGCGAACCCAATAGCCCGGCAACCTCCATGTTCATCGCGGTCGTGATGGATCACAAGGTGCACTGGGCCCTAGACGTCACGAAGATCATTGCGGAGTGGCGGAGTCAGGAGCTAGCGGAAGCACGAATCGAGATTGCCTCAGGACTTGAGCTGGCCGACGCAGAGGAGATGGTCCTCCGATTGCGGGATCGGCCACGGCGCTCCGCTGCGGTGGCAAGCGTGGCGCTAGAGGAAGGTGATCACCGCTGACTCGGTGAAGTTGCTGCTGGGGCCGCCCGTCGTCACGTCCCGGTGCCAGAGCTGGAAGTGGCGTGTCTCTCCCGCCAGGACGGACTCGAAACCTGGGTTCGTCGGAACTTGGCCGAGGTCGATGGGCACGGTGATCGTCCCTGAGCCGCCCGAGTTCTGCACTTCTCCCGGGCCGACGAAGCGTCCGAGGGGCCCGGACATGCAAATGGCCCCGGGTTGCCCACCTGGGAATTGGACGTAGGCTCCGGTAGCACCAACGATGAAGTAGCCGAACGAATCCAGGGGAAGGCGGGACGCCTGGAGTTCAAACGCGTTGTCGGCGACGGCCCGACTTCCGAGACCGCGCACGCGACCCGCCACGCCAGTGGAGTTTAGGTAACCAGCGCAGCCGACCTCTCCCGACACTTCGATCTCGAGGGCGGAAAACACGGCCGTGGCGATCTCGACGTTGGCTCCATCAAAGACGGAGAGCGTCGCGCGCGGGCCGCCCGGCGCGCCGAGCGCAAGCGAAGACGGAAGGGTCGTGAGATCCGGATTCGTCCATACGTCGCTCCCTTGCCCATCCACAAGAAGAACGGCGCGGCCCTCCGCGAACGAGCCGAAGAGGTTGTAGCGAATGGACTGCTCGAAGGTCATGGCGTCCGGAAGAACGCCTTGCCCGTCGACCACTAGGAGATTCGTTTGAATCGGAGGGTCTCTATCCAGGATCCCCAGCTCGCCGAGGCGAATACGATTGAAGAACGCAAGGGTGGGATAGTTCAGCGCATCCGGTCCAGCTTGGATCGGCGGCGCCAAGAGATCGAGACGGACTTGAATCGTCACGTCGTCCCCCACCTCGATGTCATAGAAGGGAAAGGCCGAGGCGTCGATGAAGGTGAGTTCGCCTACCAGGTCAACGGCGCCCTCTTGGGCCGCCGCAGAAACGGCTGTCGCGGAAGCGACGGCGAGAGCAGTGAGGTCTCTGAGGAGCATAAAGGTGACTGCAAGGGGAAGCGCTGCGAGCTAAATCGCCTCTAGTCGAACGTGATCGCGATGGAGTTCGTCAGGTTGCTG
>CAYQKK010000125.1:0-3849 GCA_964417955.1 uncultured Planctomycetaceae bacterium | reverse complement strand
AGCCGGAGGAAGCTTCCACCGCTGGGGCCGCCCTGGGCGCGTTCGTAGAGTGCATCGTCGTTGGCGGAGAATCCTACGATCTCGTTGTGGAAGTAGCTGTCCGCGGTGAGATCTACGAGCGTGTCCCACGTTTCGCCAGCGTCCCTAGAGACTTCGATCAAGGACTGGCTCGAGATGAAGGAATGACGCACGACGAGTTCCGCGTCGACGTTCCCCGCGGCGATCTCTGTGATTCGTCCTGGATCCCCGATCGGAGCCCACATCCCCATGGCAAAGCGGCGTTGAATCGGCACCGGCGTGCTCGAGTCGTTGTTGGGAACGGCGGCGAAACGAAGCCCCGGCTCTGTGCGCGCCCCTAGCACGAGGCAGCGAGGGCCGAGATTGGAATTGCCAATCTCACCGTACTCGTTGGCGGTATCGACCGCCCAGCTACTCACGTCGGTTTGCGCCCACGACTGGTCCGAGTAGTCCCTGTGAATCAAGACGCGAGTGCCTTGATCTGTCTGCATGTACTTGAGCCGCGAGAGAGTCACGCCCCCATTGTCCGAGTCGAGCGAACTCGAGGTGAAGAAGGTCCATGTCGCGCCATCGTTCTCCGTGGCGTAGGCTCGAAAGATGGCAGTGCCGAGCCCATCGGCCAGGTACTCGACAGTGACCAGCGCCATCGAGTGCGGGTCGGTCGGGTGGGTTTCGAGTGCTCCAACGAAGAGGTTCCCCTGGAGGCCGCTGGGCACCGGCACCGGAATGCCGACCCAGGCTCCGTTCACGCGCCGCGCAAGCGGATCAATCGTTCCGCCGACAGGGGTGCTGGACCCGAAAGAGACCAAGTCACCGTTCGCGTCGATGCGAACTTCCCCAAACCAGCCCGGCTCCGGCAGCACAACGTCCACCCACGAAGCTCCCGCGTCGAAGCTCTCACGGCTGACCAAGCCAGCGGGATCGAAAGCTGTGACAACGAGGTGCCCGCCCGCGCCGGGGTCCAGGGAGGCGTCGCGGACGGAGTCCACATCGGAGGGCGTGACGTCGACAGGGGTGACCTGGGCGTAGAGAGGTGCAGCTAGTGCGAGTAGCGGCGCGAGAGAAAGGCTCATGGCGGCGAGAGGAGTGGGAAGGGATGGGCGCTGCCCGACGGAATCCGCGTTAGGACTCCAAGTAAACGGTCGAGCGACACCGAGCTCGCTCGTACTCACGTTACCGGAGCCTCTCCCATCTCGCCACTCGGCTCGTGGTCTGAAACCGCCATGGTGGAGAACGGCGTCTCCAGCCTAGACTGAATGGGCCACAAACAGGATTCGGGCCCCCACCTTCATGATCCAACGACTTGCTTTTGCGCTCGGCCTTCTCGGGGCCGCCGCCTCCGCTGCTACCCCGACTGCCGGGCTGCCACAGGACGCGGTGGACGCACTCATCGATGCCTTCATCGACTCACGCTTCGAAGCCGAGGATGGAGCGACCCAGGCGCTGCTGGCCGCACTCGCCGAGCACGGAGTTGACTCAGCCGAGAAGATCGAGGCGGGTCTGCGCAATCAACGCGCGGACTACGACGAGATGAAGGAGCTCAGCGGCCAGTACACGACCCTCCCCGTCGAGTGCTACCACGTCGACTACTCGTCGGAGTTCGTTCTCTATGTGCCCAAGGACTACGACCCGGGCGAGGCGTACTCGCTCGTCGTTATCGGGCACGGAGGGAACTCGTCCATGGATGCTAAGCGCGCGATGTCGACCGCGAAGCAGTACATCAACCGGTATGCCCCCGGCGTGTGCGAAGGGATGGACGCGCTCGTCATCGCGCCGGCCTCGGAGCGCGGCTGGGGCCCGATCGGCTACTCGCTCGTCTTCTCCTGCATCGCGAAGGTCAAGCGGATGGCCCCCATCGACCCGGACAGGATCTACCTCACGGGGCAGTCCATGGGCGGGCACCTCGCCTATCGCATGGGCATGCTCCTCCCCGACGCGTTCGGCGCTATCTCGCCCCACAGCGGCGGCTACGACTTCGAGGAGAAGGGCTCGATCGGCCTGCTCGTGAACGTCCCCGGACGGTCGATCTTTGGCGAGCGCGAGCCCTACGGCATCAACCAAGACAACAAGGCGAACAAGGACTGGGGCAGGAAGCACGGCCTCGACTGGTCCTTCATCGAGAAGAAGGGAGGCCACGAGATCTACACCGACGAACTGCCGGACATGGCGCGCTTCTTCGAGCAGAACCCCCGCGATCTTTACCGCGACATGGTCTACCTGAGGCACTCGGGCGCGATGCTCTTCAAGAAGACGTGGGAGGTCAAGGGCTGGCCCGAGCACGAGGTGCTCTCCGACACGCGCCCCATGCGTTGGAACCGCAAGCACTGGGTCGAGGTCACACCGATCGAGGACTCAAAAGACATCCAGGAGGTGCTCGCGATCAACAAGGGCAAGAACCAGATCGCGGTGACTTCGAACGGTGTGCGCGAGCTGACCCTCTACTTCCACCCGAAGATGGTCGACATGCAGAAGCCTGTCCGGGTCAAGGTCAACGGAAAGGAGGCCCACAACGCCATGTTGACCGTCGACCCCACGATCATGCTCGACGACGCGCGACGCTACGACGACCGCGGCCGCGTCTACTGGGCGAAGATCAGGCTCGACGTTGAATCAAACGCCAAGGTCAGGATTGTGAAGCGTCGCGGCAAACGTTGACTCACAGCTGAGTCGAGCCAGCCGTGTGGCGCTCCTCGTTGCCAAGAAGACCCGCTTCAGCCTCACCCATGAACCTTCTCTTTACCACGACCCTCCTCCTTTTCAATCAGGGGTCCGAGCCAACCACTGCTCCAGTGGATCCGGGAAGGTCTGCCATGCCCCAGGCGACGGCTGAGGGAGCGAAGACAGCCGCCCCGTCCGTTACGAGCCTCGATGATCGGATCTGGTGCATCCACGAAGCACTCAACGGGGACATGTGGTTCGGGAGCAACGGCGCGGGGGCTTACCGGTACGCCGATGGGGTCCTGACCCACTTCACCGCCGCGAGCGGCCTCGCGGGAGTCCACGTGCGCGACATCGCCGAAGACAAAGAGGGCCGCGTCTTCGTTTCCACGAACACGGCCGTCTGCCTCTTCGACGGAGAGCGATTCCAGCCCTTGGAGGTCCACGATGCACCGACCGCGAGTGCGGGATGGGTTCTAAACCCGGACGACGTTTGGATCGTCTTTGACCCAGGCACCGGCGGACCGTGCCGCTATGACGGAACGAAGCTCTACCGCCTCAAGCTCCCCAGAAGCCCCGCAGAAGGCGACTTCAGAAAAGACTACGTCGGGACAGGCTTCGAGCCAGAGGGGCTCTACAGCATCCATCGCGACCGGCGCGGGCACGTCTGGTTTGGCACAGCGGGCGCGGGTCTCTGCCGCTTCGATGGCACGTCCATCCGGTGGATGTACGAAGAGTCCATCACAACGACACCTAGCGGCGGAGGCTTCGGCATTCGCTCGATCTTCGAAGACCGTCAGGGCGACTTCTGGGTTTGCACCACCCGCCAGCGATTCAAGATCGGCCCGGAGGGGGAGGCGGAACAGCGCTCAGATTTCCTGGACTACACCACGAAGGTCGGGGTCCCCGATGCCGCAGAAGACGAAGCGCCCAACTTCAACTTCTTCGCCGCCATCGCCGAAGACTCGAACGGCACGCTCTGGATGGCGTGCGCTTCGGGCGGTGTGATGCGCTACGACGGCAAGGAGGCGAAGATGTTCCCCGTGGGCGAGGATGCCTACGCATACGAAATCCATTGCGATCGCTCCGACCGCCTCTGGGTGGGTACCCTCGAGCAGGGCGCCTATACCCTGACGGAAGAGGAAGGCGCGCGGCGGTTTATGGGTCGCTAGA
>CAYQKK010000124.1:0-14519 GCA_964417955.1 uncultured Planctomycetaceae bacterium | reverse complement strand
GGGAATCGTCGCTCTGGTGCTGGTGCGCGGTGATGGGTGGTTGAAAACACCCGCTCGCCGCATCCTTAGCCTAGGTGACCCCCATGGACTCTTCCCCTCAGCTCTCCGTCGAACTTCAGCAGCACGGCACGTTCCTGCGCGACCTCGCGCGTTCGCTGGTGGGCGACGCTAGCCTGGCAGACGATCTGCAGCAGGATGCTTGGATGGCGCGGATGCGGTCGAAGCGACGCGGGGAAGCTCCGACGGAGCGAGTGGAGACCCGTCGCTGGCTGAGCACGGTGCTCCGGCGCGGGGCAGCGAACGCGCACCGCGGGCGAGGGCGGCGGGTTGCGCGGGAGACGGCGGTGGCTCGGGTCGAAGCGGTGGATAGCGCCTTGGACGCCGCGGCTCGCATGGAGATGGCTGAGACGCTGCTGCGAATGGTCCGGCAGATCGATGAGCCCGCTCGCACCGCGATCATCGCTCGCTACTACGAAGGGCTGAGCTTCCAGGAGATCGGAAAGCGTGAAGGATGTCCTCCCAGCACAGCGCGGTCGCGCGTAGAGCGCGGGCTCGAAGACCTGCGACGGCGGCTCGACGCCGGGCCCTCAGGCGGGCGCGAGGCTTGGCTGAGTGCGGTCGCGCTCTTGGCGACGCCTCCGAAAGGAGCCGCGCCCGCCGTCGCCGCCGGCTCAGCCGCACCACTCTGGATTGCGGCAGGCGTCTTGGTCGCCGCGGCCGGTACCACCGCCGCGATCCGGCAGCTGCCGAGTCAAGCGGCGAGCCCGGAGCTGGCGGAGGCCTCCCTGCAAGAGCCCGAGTTGACCCCTATCGCCGTTGGCACCCAAGGTACATCGACGACCGCCAAGGGCCTCCCACGCGGAGCTGCTCCCGCGAAGAGTGACGACAGCCGGACAGCCATCGAAGTGGCTACCCTGGGCGCGGCTTCAAGCGTCAGCGGCCTGGTCTACGAGCTGAGCGAGACCGGTGAGCGCAAGCCCTCGGTGGGCACGAGTGTCACCTGGGTGCTAGACGATCGAACTCCCCCGACGCTTGGTTGGAACGAAGGTGGCCAAACCCTGGCAGGAATGGGCTACGGCGCTGACACGTCCGGCGGTGTGACGGCGACCTGCAACACAGACGGCGCCTACACGTGGCCAAAGGGCAAGGCGCCGGGGCCGGGCGAGGCGCTGATCCGGATCAGGGTCCGCGGGGACGAGCGCTTCGCGGAGATCAGCTGGGAAGGATCAGGCAGCGCATGGGCTGCGCTGAAAGACCCCCTCGAGCTGACCCGCCTCCCCCACGGCACATTCAGCGGCCGGGTCGTCGATCTACGCGGCCGAGGGATCGATCGCGTGAGGCTCGTGGGCACGCGCGAAGGCACCAAGAGCACGTCCGTGGGAGTCTCCGACAAGGAGGGCTCCTTCTCGATCCCCGCCCTCGGGGAGAACGCCTCCGTCATCGCGGAGAAGACGGGCTGGGTCATGTGCAGCGACGAGGATATCTCGAGCCTCTCGACGAACGGCGGTGAAGAATCCCGCGTCGTCATGGCGCGCGCCGGCAAGCTACAGGTGAACGTCGGAGTTGGAAAGGAAGCGCCCGAATTCGCGATCGCGGTGGTCAGCGCTTCGGAGTCAACGCGCAGGGGCCGCTTCTGCGATCTCGAGACGTTCGACTCCCGGGCCGACGAGAACGGCATCGTCACCCTGAGCGGCCTTCCTGCGGGCCAGCGACTGGTCGTTCGAACCGGCATGGATCGGGCGTACACGCACATGCTGGGGAGCCACCTCGTCCTGGAGCCAGAGTCGGACCTCGATCCCCTCCCCTCCGGCGCGTTGCCCATCACCATTCCAGAGTCCGGCCTGCTCGAGGTGGCCCTCGCGGATTCGAACTACCGGTCGATAGAAGGTGTCGCCCTTGATGAGAAGGGCCGCCCGATCCGCTCCTCTTTCGTGGGGCTCCACGCCCAATGGAACGGAGAGCTCGGAGGACGCCAAACCGTGGCTACCACCCGAACCGACGAGCAAGGCCGCTTCCAACTGCGCTGGCTGGTCACCGGAGAGCTCAAGCCCTACTTGATCATCGTGGAACCGCAGGGCGGGCCGACGACTTACCGGGCACTCGCACCGGCCGACATGCAAGCGGGGCGACCTCTCCGAATCGTCGCGACGCCCCCCATCCGCCTGAACGGCAGAGTCCTTACCAGCGGAGGATCGCCCGGCAAGACACGGCTCTTCTCGACACGCGTCGGGGTCAGTGAGGCTGGGGAAGAGCTCAACCTCATGCAGGAGTCAATCCAGGTGGCGTCCGACGGATCGTTCCAGTTGGTACACCACCTGGGTGTGCCATGCAGGCTCTTCGCCAAGCATCCAGATTTCGCGCCCGCCATGGAGCTCGTTGACGGAGAGCCCAGAAAGCCGTTGGAGATCACCCTCACGCAGGCGCCCAAGACCCAGGTCAAGTTCAAGCTGAACCTCGGTGATGCAAGCCCCAACGACATGACCGACATCGCGGTGATCTCAAGGCCGAGCCGAGTGCTCGCAGGCTCGCCCGAGGCGGATCTCTGGCGCACGCCGCATACGGTCACCAGGGCGGGCGGAGTGGCCGAGATTTCAGCCGCGCCGGGGACGTACACGGTGACGATCCTCGCCGTTCTGAAAGACGGCACCCGGCTCTCCGCTCCGCCGCTGACAGAGCTGAAAGTGACAGACGCCGCACAGGAGATCGCGGTGACGCTCACACCGCTGCTGGACATCCAGAGCCAAGTGGCCCTCAAGCCCGGCGAGCACACCGGCGACCTCTGGATCACCGTGCAGCAGCCCGGCGAGGAGGGCCCGCAACGTTTCGGCACAACCCCCACCGGACGCCCGTCACGCTTCCTCCAAGTTGACCGAGAAGGCCGCTTCCGCTTCCGCGGCCCGGCGGGAAGCTACGACCTCCAGATTGGCTCTAGAGCCGACCTGGCGCAGCAGCGAGGACGCCGCGCTCGAGCAGAGCTGCGGCGGCACTAGACCCCCTCATGGCCCATAAGTGGCGCTTTTTTCGAAAAAGCACTACGATAGACCCTGAAAAAGCACCATGATACAGGCATGGAACCGCTGAGAAGGGGTCTGACTCCTACGCTCCACCGCCTGCTGGACTCGGCTAAGGTCCTGATCCTCGAGGGGGGACGATCCGTTGGGAAGACCACCCTAGCGCGCCAAGTCGCGGCAGATCGCGGCTTCCAAACGACGTTTGACCTTTCGGACCCGGCAGATCGTCAGGCGCTGGAAGCTGACGCTTACCGAATCCTCGTGGGATCGCCCGGTCCGATCTTCATCGACGAGGCTCAGCTCATCCCGGACCTCACGCTGGCCATCAAGCGCCTCGTAGACAGGTCAGACAGTCCTGGGCAAGTCATGCTCACGGGATCCTCGCGCATAGGACGTGGCGCTCTCGGCGGCGGGGACCCACTGGCCGGACGGGCCGTTCGCGCTCGCCTGACCTCCTTCACCCGAAGCGAGCTAAATGGGTCGCCAAGCTCGACGCTCGCAGCGTGGTGGGACGCCCCTCCGATCCCAGGGCCAGGCGAGGCTCTCGATCTCAAGCAGCTGACCGAAGCCTTGACCTCGGGCGGACTCCCTCCGGTTGCGCTCCCCTCAAACATCGACCACTCGTTGAGTCGAAGCATCCTTGAGGCGTACGTCGAAGGCGTACTCACCGCGAATCTAGCTAACTCAAGAGTCGATCGATCTCGACTCGCCCAGACGTTTCGATACATCGCCGCTAACCCCGGTCAGATTCTGAACGTAAGACGCGCAGCTTCGGAGCTGGCCATGAGCGCCGAAACCGTCAGGCGCTACCTGGATCTTTGCACGGGGTCGTTCCTTCTCGAAGCAGTGCCCGCCGTTCGGCCCAACGAGCATCAGAGCGTTACGGCTCACCCTAGGGTGTTCACGAGCGATGTCGCACTATCCGCTTGGGCAGCAGACACATCCCCCACCAAGCTCTCGCGTCAGGCTGCACTCACCGGCTCGCTCCTAGAGAATCTGGTGGCCCATGAATTGCTAGCTCAAGCTGCTTGGTCAACCACTCCAGCAAGGCTGATGCACTGGCGAGACACCCGCGGCGGGAAGGAAGTGGACCTTGTATTGCGAAGCCAAGCTGGGACCTACTTAGCCTTTGAGGTGAAGTCCGCGTCGACCGTATCGAGTCGCGACACCCGAGGCCTCAGCGCCTTTGCAGAGGCCGCGGGGGACCGACTTGCTCGCTCATTCGTCATCCACACAGGACGACTCGTCACTCAGCTAGACGATCGCACTTGGGCTGTGCCGGTGACGGCCCTGTTCAACGCCTTGCCCGCACAATTCACGAGATGAACCGGCCAGCACGTCAAAGTCACGCTGTGGCGGCGTTGCGCCGCCCCCCCAATAGCGTCCAAGAGCTTTCAATCGAGCGCAACGCCCAGTAGGCGGAACGCGGAGAGCAGCGGCTGGGATTCGCTCGGGAGCGCGACGAGGAGCAGCATGCGGGCGGTCTCCAAGGGAGTCACGTTTTCTGGACCCGGGACATCGAGGGCTTCTGGGGAGAGCCACGCCAGTCCAATGAGGCGCTGTACTGCGCCGTCGACGTCGCCCTGGCGGAGGGACCTGCTAGCGCCGTTCGCTAGGGCCAAAGCTTGGACGCTGGGGACGATTGGGGGAGAGAGTCTTGGGTCAAGGTCCGTCGAAGACTCGCGGAGGCCCGGGGCGAAGAGTTCGCTGGCGTCGAGGACCTTGTCTCCGTTGCGGTCGCGGAAGTAGAACCAGTCCTCCATCCTCAGCCAGTCGATGCGGTGGCCGTCCTGCTCTTGATCGAGATTCGCTCCAAACGCGGCCATGCTGGCCCCCGGCGAGATGGCGCTCCAACGTCCGACCGGTTCGAGCTTTGCCGCTTCAATCCACCTCCGTACGAGCTTCGACTTGTACTCGGCGTCCGACCACTCTTTCATGACGGCGGCGCGCTCTGACTGGCTGACCCGGCCATCGTGGTCGCCGTCCGCGTTTTCTAGGAGGAGCAGCCGAGCGGTCCTTCGCACAAAGGCCTGTGCCAGCACGGGCGCCTCGCCGGCCAAGGCCTCGCGAGTCGGTTCACCGAGCTCGATGATCCCGTCTCCGTTGGAGTCTAGGAGCGCGAACGTAGCCTCAAGGTCGTGAACGCTCCAATCACGCACCTTGTCTTGGTTGACTCCTTGGAGGAAGAGCTCGGCCTCGACGATCGACGGGGGCGGCGTGCCAAGGATGCCTCCACACCACGACTCAAGGCCCGACCAGGCCCCCATCGACGACGATCCCGTCCCCAGGCCATCGGCGAGAGTCGCGTAGACGATGCAGCCGAGACTGAGGTCGTGGACATAGGCGCTCTCTTGAACGGGCAAGGGCAGAGCGGTGAGGAGCAGGTAGAGCATGGGACCAGGAGGAAACGGGGCGGGCTGAACGAGCCCAAACGGCGGGTCTCTATCGAGCTGGTGTGCCGAGCGGCTGTTGCGTGACGCAGAAAAAGCGGCTTGCTCTCTTCCCGACTCAAGCGGGCTCCCCAAGCTGCCAAACCGAGACATGGCTCCCGCTCTCTCCGGTGAGCGGAGACCTATCCCAATCGGCCCATCTATGAACAAGGGACATGCCCGCTAGCCGCGCCATCAGGTCAAGCTCCGATGGCCACGTGTACCGGAAGGGGGTCTCGCCGTGCCGGAACGCGTCCGCCTCTTCACCCTTGAAGAAGTGCCGCGAGACCGCTTGTTGCCGGACGAGGTCGGTGTAGACGTCCACGCCCACGTGGTCCTCCGAGGCATGAAAAACGATCTCGTTCGAGCCCGGCGTGAGCTCCCGCAGTCGTGGGACAATGTTCTCAACCACGAAATAGCCGCCGGGCCTTAGGTGGCGCGCGGCGTTGGCGAAGCACTCCACTTGGCCGTCTTGGGTGGTCACGTTGCCGATGGTGTTGAAGACGAGGTAGACGAGGTCGTAATCGGCGCCCATGTCTACCTCCGTGAAGCTCCCAGGCAGAGTACGGATGCCATCGGCTCCTGGCTTGGCGCGCAGCTGGCGGAGCATTGCGGTCGACAGATCGATGCCGTCCACGGCAACGCCCGCTTCCAACAGCGGCACGGCGACTCGTCCGGTGCCTATCGCAAACTCCAGCGCGCTAGGGCAATCCTCGGACCCAGCGCGCGCGAGCTCGGCCAGCACCTTGATCGTTCTGGCGATGATCTCCGGCGCGAACATGCTCGCCTCGTCGGCGTCGTAGGTCGCGGCGACGGGCTCGTCGAAGTGGTCGATGTAGGCTTCCATGATGCTAGTCAGGTGAACTCTCGAAGCGAAGCGCAAGGGCCGCGGACGCGGCGGCGCTGCGCGAAACGCAGTGGTCTGTCGATTCTTAGCGCCTATTTCAAGGCTAGGAGCTTGTTGCGAACTCCTTCCGCGTTCCCGCTTTCTTGATCGTTGAGTCCCAGCGCCGCGTCCAATCCTTGGCCGGTCTACCGCCCCAGGCGCACGCGGAGCTTATGCAATTCAGGGCTCAATCGAAGTCCACGCGCACGGCCGCCGTAAAGTTCGAGAGCGCCGCGCCGGCCACGGTGTCCCGGTGCCAAGCCTGGGCGTACCACGTCTCGCCCGCTTGGGCCGGGACGGAGGATTGAGGCTGGGGCAGCGCCGTGAGGTCGAGCTGGGCTAGCGCTCGGCCGCTGGTGGGGACGGTGAAGATCTGATCGACCGCGCGGCCGATTGAGCCGCTGAGGCAGAGGTTGCCCACGGAGCCGCCCGGCTGCATCACAAACCCTGGTGTCTTGGAGACGAGGAAGTAGCCGAAGGCGTCGGTCGGGAGATCCCACGCCGTGAGCGTCAGCCAATTTTCGTCGACGTCGGCTCGTCCAACGGCGGCGAGGCCTCCGGGCCGACCCGTCGAGTTGGTCACACCGGCGCAGAGGGGGCGGTCCACTCGGTAGGAGGGAGCCATGATCAGCGCGCTCTTGGCCGATGTCGGCGTATCGATGGATAGCCGGAAGAGCGAGAGCCTCTCGTCATTGGTGCCGCCGAACGAACCGAAGCGGCCAGCGGGCCAGGTGAACCCTGGATCGCCCAGCCCATCGCCATCCCGGTCCAGGGTCGCAGGAAGGTCGAGGTACGGCAGGGCTTCTGCCCGCGAATCGAAGCCAAGGTCGGTGCACAGGAACCCATCGCTCCCCATGCTTGTGGGGTTGTGGTTCGGCGTGGTGGTCTCCACGTGTACGGCCCGACCGCTGCGGATATGCACTAGACCCAGCGAGGGAACCCCGCCCCGCACCGTCCACTCTCCAGAGTCGTTGATGAAGTGCTTGAGAACGAGGCTCCAGGCGCTCCCGGCGACGGGCGCGTTCAGGTAACTAGGAACCGGTTGACCGACGATCATGAGCGCGCCTCCCCCCAGGTCCAGCGCTTGGCCATCCGAGACGATGCCCTGGGTTGGGGCTCCACCGCCCAAACCAGAGAAGCTCACTTCAATGGACCAGTGTTCGCCACTTGGACTGACTTGGAGCCCGTCGCCCAGCCGGCGCACGGTCGCCGGGTAGTTGGGAACCGTGTCTCCATCCCCAAGGAGGAGCTCTGTACCTGGGAACCGCAAGAGAGCCCTGCGCACCTCGCCAACGGAGTTCTCAACCATGCCATAGACGTAGGCCACCCCAGGCGTCGAGGTCGCTTGGATCCAGTCAATGCGGTGCACTGTCTCCCCGGTGGCAGGAAGAAAACTACCCTCGGACAAGAGAATCGTCCCATTGAGGAGGGCAGACTCTACGGGCCCCGTGTCCGCGACGAGGCCGATGTTTCCATCCACCATGGTGGCGGTCGCTAGGTCTTGTGTGACCACGCCCTGGGAGATCGTCGGTCCGAAGAGCAGCTCCGCATCGCCCGGATCGGTCCCGGGGAGTGCGCCGAAGATGAACTTGGCGAACGTGGGCGTGGTATCCGGGCAGGTCGCCGTCACCGGGGAGACCCAACCGCCGGTCGGGTCAATCTCCATCCCGATGGTGGATACGGTCCACGTGAATCCCTCGTACGCAAACACGTCCCCGGAACAGACGAGGACCCGGTAGTCACTGGGAGCCTGTGGAGAGGCAGAGGCGAGGCCGGTCCCGACTGAGGAAGCGGCGAGGAGCAGGGCGAGGCGAGAGGGCGTGGTCATCGGCATTCGGGCGACAGGCGTTGGGAAGACCTGCGCGGGAAGGGGGATCCCTTCCCCGTTGAGCGGCAGGCAGCAGTCGCTGTCTAGCGTAGTGCCAAGACCCGAATTCCGGGGCCGACTCAGGCGACGGAGACTGAAATTGAGAAGCTATCCCCGCCGCCCGGGTCGTTGCGCACGCCTGTGGTCGAAGTGATCGGTGTAGGCTTCTGTGGCGCAGGCTCCTAGGCCTGAAATAGGCGCTAAGAATCGACAGACCACTGCGTTTCGCGCAGCGCCGCCGCGTCCGCGGCCCTTGCGCTTCGCTTCGAGAATTCACCTGACTAGCCAGGCATCATCCTCGAAAGGACCACGGCCACAGCACTGCTGCACGATCTGACGATCCTTAGCGCCTATTCCAGGCCTAGGCTCGCAGTCCAGGGGATTCTGTGCAGGTCAATACTCCAATCGACGTACGGATTCGACATGGATTCCCTCGTGCTGAAGACGCCGGCGCACACGCGCGTCAGTCAGGCGAACTCCTTCCGCGTTCCCGGCTACTTGATCGTTGAGCCCCTGCGCCGCGTCCATTCTCTGGCCGATCTGCGGCCCGAGGAGCGAGCGGATCTCATGGAATGCCTCGCGGACGCGGAGGGCTGGACTCGCGCCCTCGAGCCCGGCGAGCGTGTGTATGCGCTGCGGTTCGGGAAGACGGACGGTGCAGTGCACTTCCACGCGGTCCCACCAACGCAGCGGATCCTGGATGCGTTCCTCGTGCAGTGCCCAGGGGAGCCTCCGCATAGCGGAGCCCGCATCGTGGACTGGCTGTGCAGATCAAGCTGTCGCTTGGTGCGTAAGAAACGAATTTTCCCTGTGGGGTCCCGGGGCGGACTGCGCGCTTCTAATTGACGCGCCTCTGCCATCTTGCAAGGGCGGTTTTGAACCCGGTATCTGCCATGAACCTCCTTCCTCAGACCCCAGAGTGGTCGAATCGAATCACCGCCCGCCTCCCCCTCGCTGCTGCCGTCCTTGGGGTTTCTGCCCTTGGCGCTGACGCCGCCAGCGCGGCCCAGTCTCCTTCCCGGACCCGGCCCGTTCGCACTCGACAGGCGCCCGCGACCCCTGACCGCACACAGACGGTCGACCTTCGGACGGTGGCGCTCAACGAGCCCATCACCTTCCAGACGGATCTCTATCCGAGCCTCTTCGAGCCGGAGAGCCCCTTCCGCGAGCCCGAGACGATGCTCTTGCAGCAGCAAGAAGTGGGCCTGTTTGTGGCGCACACCGACATCAGCATCAACTGGACTGGCAGCTCGTCGGGAATCCTCGACGATCCCGCAGTGGACGACTGGCTCCCAGGCTCGTTCGGGGGGGTCGGTTCAGGACACAACGTCAGGGACGCGGTCCGCGCCGACATCGACAGCGACGGCCGGGACGAGATGGTCGTGCTGACGCGAGCCGGCTCCGTGTGCCGAGTCTTCCGCGTGGACGTAACGCGCCAAGGCCAGTCCAGCTGGCAGCTCATGTCGACCCTCAACGCCTTTGACGCGTCGACGAGCAGCGCCGAGTGCTCCCTCACCGTCGGCGACTTCGACGGCGACAGGCGCGACGAGATCGCCGTCTTCCGAACGAACGGCGCGATCAACGCTGTGGGCAACACCTCTTCCGTCTGGGTTCTGGATGACCCAGTGGACGGGAGCGGCATTCTCTACCAGCAGCACTTCCCCGAATCGGATGCATTCGGTATCCACAACAGCTACTCCGGCATCGCTGCCGACGTGGACGGCGATGGGGACAGCGAGCTGATTCTGAAGCGCCAGGGTCAGTCAGGCTCGGCCACCCTGTTCGGCTCGAAGGGCCATGTGCGGTTCTCCATGCTGGACTGGTCGGCGGACTCTGGCGCCTTCTTCACAAGGGTCGATCAGCAGCTCGTGTTCCAGAACTCACTCCCGACCCTTGGAACCTACATGGTCTCGAAGGGAGCCGCCGGGCAGTTTGATGGAGACTCATCCGACGAGATCGTCCTGTTCTCCACCTGGCCTCGGTCGAGCAGCGAGGCGTACCTGACCCTGGACCAGTACAACTACAACGTAGACCAAGAGCGCTTTGACGCCGTCGAGCGCGGGACTTTCTCGGGGAACTACTCCCTCGGCCTGCTGGCGGAGGACGCCATCGACGTCTGCGCGTTCAACCGGTACGGAGACAACAAGGACTGGATCGCCATCTGCATGAGGCCCGCGAACCAGTCGCTGGTCGTCCGGGCGCTCCGCCTCCGTCCCAGCAGCACCGGCTTCGACAGCGACCTCTTGTCCGATGACATCCCCTTCGCCGACAGGCTGTCCATCGCCGCGGGCGATTCCGATGCAAACGGCTCTGAAGAGCTGTACGTGGGCGCAACCCAGGGCACGCTTTCACGGGCCTATCGGGTTTACGGTCAAGTCGGAGCGCCGCGTGAACAGCTCCCGTTCGTCGGGTTCGACGGCAGCTTCTCTGGAGGTCTCTCGCGCTTGATTGTTGCCCCCGGGGAGTACGACGGGGACGGCCTTCGTGTCCGCTATGAGGGTTCGACCCTCCGGGTGTCGAACCCGGTGCCGCTGACGCTGCTCGCCGCCGTTCCGACCAAGGCCGGTATCAACCAGAACTATGGCAACTCAGGCACGGGTTACTCCGTAGCAAGCGGTATGGGGGTCGAGACGTCTTACACCACGTCGACCACGATCACCGGGGCTGTCGGTTTCGAAATTGAAGACATCACCGGTACGTTCGGCGCGTCCGTCAAGGCAACGATAGAGCGCGAGTCCAGCACGACCCAGACTTCCATCACCACCCAGACCGACGTAGTGGGCTACAACGGCAGCGCAGACGAAGACGTCATGGTGTTCATCTCGAACAACTACCTCGTGCACGAGTACACGATCATGGACGCCGTGAATCCGGCGGCCGAAGGGCAGAAGTTCACGATCGACGTGCCCCTTGAGACGCGCGTAGACAAGTGGGCCGTCCCCTACTACAACGCGCGCGTCCCCGCGCCCTACCGGATCACGTCAGACCTGCTCCCCCACACCATCGGTGACCCAGCGTCCTACCGAAGCTTCGCGGAAATGGCGAACGTCACCTCGGGCCTCGTGTCTTGGAATTCCTCGATCGTGAACGTCGGGCAAGGGACCAGCGGCAGCGTGACGGTCTCGATCGAGCTGGCCTCGGAGGACGCGACCACCGCAGAAACGACTTTGGCCGGTGGAGTCGAGACCTCGTTCAAAGCTTGGGGCGTTTCCGTTGAGGGCAGCGTTTCCCTGGGCGACGGCAAGGCCTACACGGTCTCAACCAACAGCGAGACCACCTACTCAGGCGAAATCGGCGACATCAGCGCCAGCGACTACGCGACCTGGCAGTACGGCATGGGCCTCAGCGTCTACCAGGCCTGGAGGGTCGCTGACGACAACAACCAGCCGACGGGCGAATGGCTACCCGGCGGCTACCCACTGACCGTCATCGACTTCTGGACGGACCCGTTCGGGGCCGGCTACTGAGCCCGAAGAGATTCGGCGTCACAGTCGCCACCACTTGCCCAAGGGCAAGGGGTGGCGACTTCAGTTCCGCACCGTTGATGCCGCCAGGGTCTTGCGGTGGCACGCTCACTCTGTTGCGGAGTGGCTGCGTATTCGACGTTCATTCGACGCGGAGTCGACGTTCATTCGATCAGCGGTTGGGCAAGGTTCCGGAGCCAATTCTCCAACACTGGATGCTCCAATGAACCACACGAAACTGATCTGCGCTCTCCCATCCCCCACCGCCGCGGCAGGCCTTCTTGTCGCGTCCGCCCTTAGCGCTGGCTGCCAATCGCTGCCCGGGTCAGATGGACCCAACCTCGCCCAGCGCCGCAACCTCGGCTCGGCTTGGACGGCCTCGAAAGGCGAGCCCGGCTGGACCTTCGACGTGGTAGCGGGACTGGAGTCAGAGCCTGACTACGCGGGCTCCGATGACAACGCAACAGAGGCCGATCTATTCGCTCGTGCGCTCTACGAGGACAGTCGAGGGCACCGGTACTTCCTTAGCCTCGGCGAACTCGGTGCCTGGTGGAAGCTCGGTGACGACTGGGCCCTCGGGACGATCCTGGAGTTTGAGCCCGGCCGTGACAACGAGAACGCCGCCTTGATGGGCTTTGACGAAGTGGACGACACCGTAGAGGGCCAGGTGACACTGGCGAGACGGATGGGAGACTGGACCGTAGCCGCGGTCCTTCAGCCCGACGTCCTCGGCAACGGCAAGGGGTTCGTGGCGTTCGCGGCAGCGGCCTACGACCGGATGCTGACGGATAGCCTGCGCTTGGGTGCCAGCGCCGACATCAGCACGGGAGACTCAGAGCACATGTCGACGGAGTTCGGAGTCAATGCCAACGGGTCCGCTGCATCGGGCCTTGACCGCTTCAAGCCAGACGCTGGGCTCAAGTCCGCTACCGTCGACCTTGGACTGGAGTACTTCTTCCGCCCTGGGTTCAGCCTCCTCGGTGGCGTATCCGCCGAGTACTACTTTTCGAACGCCGCCGACAGCCCATTGATCGCAGAAGAGGGATCAGAGCTGACGATCGAGTACCTCATCGGATTGCGCTACTCTTTTTGAGAGACCTGTCCCATGCGCATCTTGATCATCGAAGACGACCTCGACCTAAGCGCGACGCTCGGCGACTACCTCGAAGTCGTCGGGCACGAGGCCGACTTCGCCTACGACGGGCACGCTGGAACTAGGATCGCTTCGACATCGAGCTTCGACGGGATCGTGCTCGACCTTGGGCTCCCAGGCATCGACGGGCTTGAGGTTTGCCGCCGCATCCGTGCGGGGCAGAAGGGGTCCGTACCGATCCTCATCCTCACCGCGAGGGACCTCCTCGAGGACAAACTTGCGGGTTTTGCGGCGGGCGCCGACGACTACCTATTGAAGCCTTTTGAGATGCAGGAACTCGTCGTGCGACTGGAAGCGTTGCAAAGGCGCGCCCGAGGGACCCACGACAGCGGAATCATCCAGGTTGCCGATCTCGTCATTGAACCCAAGCTCGGACGCATCTCGCGCGCGGGCGACGTCATCGAGCTGCACCGAATTGGCGTCGAGCTGCTCACGATCCTTGCGCGCGAATCGCCGCGCCTAGTTCCCCGTGACGAAATTGAACAGAGGATATGGGGCGGCGAATCTCCCGATCGCGATCTGCTCCGCTCCCACCTCTACTTGGTGCGTCAAGTGGTAGACCGCCCCTACGGCGTGCCGCTGATTCAAACGGTGCGGGGAAGAGGCCTACGGCTCGTGGACCCTTCGCAGCTGACCCCGTTGGATCCAGGCGAATGACTTCCCGCAAGAAGCCTTCAGGGTTGATCGTCAAGCTAGCCACGAGCCATGCGCTTGTGACTGGGGCCGTCGGTTTGCTCGCCGCACTCACCATGATGGGGCTCTTCTACCTCATCGAGGACAGGGTCTATGAGTCCGTCGTTCAAGCGACCCTCCAGAACGCGACGAAGCCTGTCCAAGTGTGGGCCGAAGGCGATGCTCCGCCGGAAATCAAGGCGCTCACCCACGGCCGAACCGACGGTGTTTGGGAAGCCGACCCTGATGGAAGGGAGCTGCACTTGGGGCTCTCAACTCTTTCAAACGGCGAACGTCGCGTCGCTGCCTTGGAGAGCGGAGAAGTCAGCCCTGGTAGGGCACTCCCGCTCATTGTGGCAGCAAGCATGGCCGGACTCGCGCTGCTCGCTGCGGGCGTGGGCGCGGGTATGGCACGGAGAATCCTGTCACCCCTTGAAGTCCTGTCGTCCAAGATCGGTGAGGACGCCCCCACCCCATCTTCGACTGAGCTACGGTCCATAGCAGGAGACGACGAAGTCGGACGGGTCGCGCGTCAGCTGGCTCGCTACCTAGAGGAGCGGGAGGCGGCTCTCGCACGCGAAGCTGAGTTCCTGCGCGACGCGAGTCACGAGTTAAGGAACCCTCTGAGCGTGCTCCATGGCGCCGTTGCGACGCTGCGCGAAACCGGGCTCGCGGACGAGGGCGCGTTGACCTTGCGCCTCGATCGCATGGAACGCTCGATCACGAGGATGCGGCGAACGGTTGAGGGGCTGTTGACCCTAGCTCGCCAAGAGTCCGCCGCGCTCGCAGAAGCTGGGGCATCGCTGGAGGAGTCGGTGGAGGAACTCATCGAGGACAGCCGCTTGCAGGCGAAGGCTGGGGTTCAGGTCCATTTGGAGCTGGAAGGCCTCCCGCCAGGTCCGCCAGAGCTTTGGATCGTGATCCTGAGGAACCTTTTGGACAACGCGCTCGCGCACACCGACGTTGTACCGTGACCGGCACGCCCCCCCCCCCCCAAAAAAAAAGACCCCCCCCCCCCCCCCCCCCCCGGGGGGGGG
>CAYQKK010000123.1:9649-14730 GCA_964417955.1 uncultured Planctomycetaceae bacterium | reverse complement strand
TATCAGCTATCCGGCGTCCAATCGGGCTTCTGGGTCACGCCGGACGCAACGCCAAGGCCGCTCATCATCGAGGCGGGCAGGAAGCCGCTGAGGAATTCTTGGAGGTCGGCCATCTGGCGCTTGGAGGCGTCGGCGAACGCGCTGACGATGTCCCCGAAGCTGTCCCAAGGCAGGTCGACGAGGCCCACCTTCGAAAGGCCGAAGCCGATGGCGGCTAGGACGAAACCCGCGAGGAGGCTCAGCTTGAAGAACATGCGCAGGAGCGCCCCGATCAGGAACCCGCCGAGGTAGCCGATGCCGCTTTGGACGCTCGTCCACGTGAGGTCGCCGGATCCAAAGTCCGAGTCGGCCACCGCGGAGAAGCCTTTGGCACCCAGGCCGAGCACCAAGAGCAACAGGGAGCCGCGGACCATGACCTTCTTCTTGAAGGAGAGATCCGTGAACGTCGACGTGACAAAATGCTTGAGACTGATCACTGGGAGAGGGGGCTCGTGGGGAAGGGGGGGCGGAGTAGATGCCGGCTAGAGAACGGTAGAGAGGGTAGCTAACAGAGCTCGGAATTCCTGGACCGAGTGATCCCCCATGTGCCCGATCCTGACGTGGGACCCGCGAAGTGGGCCGTAACCGGGGGCGATCTCGAAGCCAGCGGATCGCATATCTTCCAGGACGCCGGGGACTCGCCCCTCCCCCACTCCCAGGCAGATCACCGTGGGCGAGGCCGTCACGTGATCCTGCGTTCCGGGACGATGCAGTCCCTCGCGGCCGAGCCACTCAGAGCCGATGGAGCGCAGCTTAGCATGGCGCGCAAAGCGCAGCTCCCAGCCGCTCCTGCCGCGGGAGGGCTCGCCGATTAGGCTGGCCTCCAGCGCCCCTTCCGCGATCGTGCGCAGCTGGGAGAGCAGCGCGCGAAACAGCGGGATCGTGGGCGTCATCGGTGGGTTCTGGGCGGCGTGTCCCTCGGTGACGCGCACGAGATCCAAGAAGAACCCGCGGCCGTCCGCGCGGCGCGCTCCTTCCAGCATGCGCCGCGACACGCAGTAGATCCCGAGCCCGGGCGGAAGCGCGAGGGCCTTCTGTGTGCCCGCAAAGCAGAAGTCCATGCCGTGCCGCGCTGCGTCCAAGGGCGCGGCCGCGAAGTACGTGACCGCGTCCACCAGCAGCCAGGCGTCGCCGCGAGCGGCAAGCGCCGACGCGACCTCCGTGGGATCGGTGAGCGCGCCGGTGGAGGTTTCGCTGAGGCACACGGTGACGGCCGCGAAGGGTCCATCGTCGGCGATGGCTCGGCGCGCGGACTCTAGGTCCGCCGGAGCCCCCAGCTCGCTCTCGATGCGCGTGACCGCGCAGCCCAGAGACTCAGCAATCTCCGCATAGCGCCGTGAGAACGAACCGTTCACCAGGGAAAGCACGCGCGGCGGCTCGCCGTTCGAGTCGGGGAGCGCGCGCAGGCTCATCTCCATGAGGGCCGTCGCCGTGCAGGAGTGCACGCCCACGTCCATGAACGGAGCGCCCTCGATGCCGAAGGCTGCGCGTAGGTGCGGGTCGATGGCGCGCATCAGCTCGCGCATGGTGCCCGTCCGATGCCCGACCATGGGCGCCGTCTGCGACGCCAAAAGCTCCGGGCGCACCTCGGTGGGCCCCGGGATCCAAAGACGAGGCCGCCGCGCGCGCTCGACGAGCGCAGCGAAGCGCTCGGAGCCCGAAGCCGCCAGTTGATCCAGCTCGGACTCGGAACAAAGGTGAGGGAGCAGCGCGGCGAAGTCGGCGGCCCGGCAGACACGGTCCCCTTGGCGAACCACGTCGGGACGCTCGACAACGCCGGTGAAGGCGACGAATCGGTCGCAGACCACTTTGGCCTCGGCGTCCGTGGCTCCGTCGCCCACGAGCGCCACCGATGCATCGGGGAAAGCGGCCGAGATCACCTCGGCCTTGCCCCCCTTGCGAGCGAGGGGCGAGCCCTCGTCGAAGCCCGCGTAGTGGCCCTCTGCATCGAACTCAATACCCACGGCCCAGACACGCTCTTTCGGAATGCCGAGGTAGTCGGCGAGGGCCTGAACGGGCGGCGCGAGTCCGCCGGAGATGACCGCTAGCTCCTTGCCGAGGTAGCGCAGCGCATGGACCGTGTCCTCCACCCCCGCTAGCACCGTCGCAAGATAGAGACGGGCCACCCCCTCCACGTCGTTCTTGGAGGGCCGGATGATCTCCAATCGCCGTCCGTAGACCTCTTCCAGCGGAGCCTGCCCGTCCATCGCGAGGGCGGTGAGGCCTGCGATGGCGCTCACTTCGTCTGGGCCGAGTCCGGCCTTGAGTTCCTCAATCCCCTCGATGGAGGACAGCGTGGAGTCACAGTCGAAGACGATGACCCGGTAGGGAGGGTCAGGCCGCTCGGCGAAAAGGGACTCGGGTGAGCGACGGGGACTCGGCATGGGCCAGAGCGTCGCCTAGACGCTACGGCCGATCAAGACAGTCCTTTAGAAGCGCTCGATTCCTGGTCCCGACGTCCGCTTCACCACTGCGCCAGCGTCCTGGAGGATGCTGGGCCTGCCGGTGCGCTTGCGCAGTCCGGGGGCTGTTCCGGGGCTCTCTTCCAGGATGGAGCTGACGATGAGCGCTGTCACGAGGACGATGAGTACGCTGCCGAGAACCGTGACCAGAGTGCTCGGGCCTTTGGGAGCCGCCTGAGCCGGGGCCGCGGGCTTGGAATCGGAGCTGGATGACATAGCCAGGGGGGAGTGGAGCGCGCGCGGCGCTCCCCTGGGGCTATCGGCTTCTGCTACCCGCCGAATCTTGCCCTCGGCCAAAAAACCTCCAACAGACCCGGGACGCGCCTCGACCGAGACATGCCCCGCGAAGAGAATAGCTCCGGTCGAGCGCGTGGCGCCCGGCCCCTATCCCCACAGAACCCATCCACATGCGCTTCAAAGATCAGCACGTCGTCGTCACCGGCGGAACGCGAGGCATTGGCCGCGCGATCTCCCTCGCTTTCCTCGAGCAGGGGGCCATCGTGCACGCCTCGTACTTCGGGAACGACGCGGCCGCTGAGGCCCTGCGGCAAGAGGCTGGCGACGGGGCCGAGCGCCTCATGACGCCGAAGTTCGACGTGGCTGACCACGACGCGGCCCAGGCCTTCTGGGAGGACCTCGGAGACACACCGATCTCCGTGCTCGTCGCGAACTCCGGGATCCGCCGGGACTCGATCCTTGCGACGATGTCCCCGGACGACTGGGACTCGGTCATCAGGACCAACCTCACCGGCGGCTACACGATGTCCAAGTTCGCGGTGCAGAACATGATGCGCCAGCGCTACGGGCGGATCATCTTCACGACGTCCCCCGCAGGGCGCTTCGGCTTCGAGGGACAGGGCAACTACTCGGCCTCGAAGGCCGGCCAGATGGGGCTCATGCGCTCCCTTTGCAAGGAGGTGGCCAAGCGCAAGATCACGGTCAACTGCGTCTCTCCAGGGTTCATCGCAACGGAACTCCTTGACGACCTGCCCGATGATCTAGTGGCGAGCTACAAGAAGTCGGTGCCCGCGAAGCGTTTCGGCGAGCCCAAGGAAGTCGCCTCCGCCGTGCTGTTCCTAGCCTCCGACGAAGCGGCCTACATCACCGGCACCACCCTCGACGTGACGGGAGGACTCTGATTCCCCATGACTGCCCCTACCCAGCCAAACAACGCAGACGCTTCCGTTGTCGGACGTGACGTCACCGACTTCATCCCCCACCGCCCGCCGTTCCTTTTCTTGGATCGCATCGTCGAGCACAGCGGCGACGAGCTCGTGGCGGAGTGGGACGTCCCCACGGACCTCTTTGCCTTCGAGGGTCACTTCCCTGGCGAGCCCGTGCTGCCCGGCGTCCTGATCTCGGAGTTCTGCTTCCAAGCGGGCGCCGTCCTGATCTACGCCACGAGTCAAGACGATTCTGACGCGCCAGGCGTGCCGGTGCTGACGCGCATCGAAGACGCCAAGTTCCGCAAGATCGTGCGACCAGGCGAGACCCTGCGAGCAGCGATCAAGCTGACCGACCGGCTCTCGAACGCTCGCTACGTCACGGCGAAGGTCACGTCGAGCGGCGAAACCGTTGTGCGCCTGAAGTGCGTGCTCGCCGTGGCGCCTCCCTCCCCGAGCGCTTGATGGAAAGCAACGACTGGCTCGGGCTGCGCGGACGAACGATCGTCGTCACCGGCCTCAAGAACAAAAAGAGCGTGGCTTGGCACGTGGCCAAGCAGTTGATGGAGGTGGGCGCGCACTGCGTCTTCGTCGTCCGCACCGAGGAGCGCAAGGCCGAGGTAAAGAAGCTCACCGGCGAGGCTCCGGTCTACGTTTCGGACGTGCGCGATGAAGCTTCCATCGAGGCGCTCGGCCAATCGATCAAGAAAGATCACGGCACCGTCCACGGCCTGGTCCACAGCATCGCTTTCGCGAACTACACGGACGGATGGAAGCCGTTTCACGAAACGAACAAGGGCGACTTCCTTGAGGCGACGAACGTCTCGGCATTTTCATTGGTCCAGCTTGCGGGAGCCCTGAAGGACAGCTTCGCGGACGACGCGTCGGTCGTCACGATCTCCATCTCCAGCACGACCATGGCGGCCGAGAATTACGGCTACATGGCTCCCATCAAGGCGGCACTCGATTCGTGCGTTGTGTTCCTCGCGAAGTCCTTCAGCGCCTTCAGCCGCGTCCGCTTCAACGGGGTGCGCGCTGGCCTCCTCAAGACGAGCTCCTCCGCGGGCATCCCAGGCTACGTTGACTCTTGGCTCCATGCGGAGAAGGCGACGCTGCGCAAGGAAGGCCTGCGCACGGAAGAGGTCGCTGCAACGACGCTCTTTCTTCTGTCCCCAAGGTCCAGCGGCGTCAACGGCCAGGGGATCGTCGTGGACGCTGGCATGGCCAGCAACTTCTTCGACGCCGAGCTGCTAGGCGACTAGCTGGACCGTGTGCTAGCTTGGGCGTCATGACTCAGCCCATAGCCAACGAACGAGCGCTCTGCCCCCACTCACCTCTGACCGCCATTCTCGGGGGCCTCGCGCTCCTGGCCCTTGGTTCTTGTGCGGCCACGGAAGGAGCACCAGAAGGAGCACCA
>CAYQKK010000123.1:0-9549 GCA_964417955.1 uncultured Planctomycetaceae bacterium | reverse complement strand
GAAGGAGCACCAGAAGGAGCACCAAAAGCACCCGCAGCGCCGGCGGAAGAAGGCGTCCCCCCGGAGTTCACCGAACAGGAGCGCCTGCGCGGCTCCGTCACGCCAGAGCGCGAGTGGTGGGACGTGCAGCACTACGCGCTGACGCTGAGCGTCATGCCGGAGAGCAAGAGCATCCGCGGCTCGAACGTCATCTCGTTTCGAACGTTGGCCGAGGGAGCACGCATGCAGATCGACCTGCAGCCGCCGCTCGCCATCACGCGCGTCGTGCACGGCGAGGAAGAGCTCAGCTTCGAGCGGAACGGAAACGTCTACTGGGTCGACTTCGCGGGCCCGCTCGCTGCGGGGACCGACGACCAGATCGAGGTCTTCTACGAAGGGCAGCCGTTGGAGAGCATGCGTCCACCCTGGAGCGGCGGCTTCACCTGGGGCCGCGACTCGAAGGGCAACCCTTTCATTGCCACCACCTGCCAGGGCCTCGGCGCTAGCGTTTGGTGGCCGAACAAGGACCACGGGTACGACGAACCTGACCGCGGTATCGACGTGCGCGCCACGGTGCCCGAGAATCTCGTGGCGGTGTCCAACGGCCGCCTCCAGGGGACTAAGCACGACGCTGAGGCCAAGACCCGCAGCTTTCACTGGCAGGTCACGAACCCCATCAACAACTACTGCGTCAACCTGAACATCGGCGACTACATGTCGATTTCGAGCACCTACAGCGGCGAGGGGGGCCCGCTCGACGTCGAGTACTGGATCTTGAAGCACCAAGAGGAAACCGCTCGTGAGCAGTTCAAAGAAGTGCCCCGCACCCTCGCCGCCTTCGAGCACTGGTTTGGTCAGTACCCTTTCTACGAGGACAGCTACAAGCTCGTCGTCGTTCCCTACCTAGGCATGGAGCACCAAAGCTCCGTCACCTACGGCAACGGGTTCAAGAACGGATACCTCGGACGCGACCTAAGTGAGACGGGCGTCGGCCTGAAGTTTGATTTCATCATCGTGCATGAATCCGCTCACGAGTGGTGGGGCAACAACGTGTCGATGCAGGATGTCGCGGACATGTGGATCCACGAGAGCTTCGCCAACTACGCGGAGAACCTCTTCGTGGACTACCACTTCACCGGTCAAGAGGCCCAAGACTACGTCATCGGATGCCGCAAGCTGATCAAGAACGACGTGCCGATCATCGGCACCTACGGCTTCAATCAGTCCGGCTCGGGGGACATGTACTACAAGGGTGGGAACATGCTGCACACGATGCGCCACATCGTGGGCGACGACGACAAATGGCGGCGGGTACTTCGCGGCATCAACGAGGAGTTCTGGCATCGGTGCGTCACGACCCAGGAGTTTGAGGCCTACGTCAGCCGCCAAACGGGCTTCGACTTCGGCGCCTATTTCGACCAGTACCTGCGTACCGTCGAGATCCCGCTGCTCGCCTACGAGAAGGTCGACGGCGGCGTGCGTCTTTGGTGGAAACGCGTCGTCCCGGGCTTCGAAGTGCCGGTGGTCGTGAAGCTCAACGGCGTCAGTTCGCGTGTCCTCGTCTCGGCCAAGCCGACGCAAGTGGACCTCGAGGAAGCGTTGGAGAGCTTCGAGCTCGACCGCAACTACTTCATGGAAGTTGAGGAGCAGGTCGCGGAGTAACGCGTTCTTGCGCGAGCTCCGCCAGCGCGGGGCTCCCGTACCACTCCGACACGTGGACCGTAAGCGCCCCCGTGTTCGCGACCTTCAGGCGAGCCCTTGCCTCCGCGGCCGTGGGCACATCGAGGATCGCGAACAGCTCGTCCTCCCGTGGGGCGCCCATGCGTGCCATGAGAACCACAACCTCCCCGATGGCCGGGCTAGAGAACACCTCCTTCGCGGCGCGGGTGCCGTCGGGCGCCATCAGTACGGTGTAGCCTTGGATGTCAGGCTGCCGTGGGTTCTCGCCCCTAGCGAGACGTCGTTCCTGCCGGCGCTTCTCCGCCTCGGGCAGCTGCCGAACGACGTCGAGGGTTGTGATGGGGATCACCTCCTGGCGATAGACGCCCGCTACGGTGGCTGGGTCCTGGGCTGTCAGCTCACCCGCGACGCGGGGATCCGACTCATCGATGAGGAAGACTCCCCTGAGATCCGCGCGGTGCCTTTCGGGTCCAAAGGCTCCGGCCAGCAAGAGCCTTCGCTCCGACGCTATGGCCTCTATGAAAGCGAAATGTTGCTGAGAGAGTTCCTCGTTTGAAACACCAGCAGCGTCTCCTTCGAGGAGCAGAACGAGCGCAAAGTCGGTGACGCTAAAGGCATCGGCGCGATCAGATGGACTCGCTGCGCATGCCACCAGAAGGCAAAGGGCGCCAGCATGGACGGCGAAGCGCCGGGCTCGATGGCTGGTTGCAATGGGCATGATCATCGTGGAGATCTTATCTCCCAGAGAGCGGGAAGTGAGAGCGATACCGTTGCGCCTCAGCTCGGTGCAATAGGTCGCGCATGTACGTAACATGTTCGGATGCCCTCCGAACAGCCGTCACTCGAAACACGCCTACGCTCTGTTTCGAAGGAACTCTGCCACGCTCTTGAGCAGGTGCTCACCGAGGCCCTCGATGCGGAAAACTCCGGTGCATCCCTCGTCTCATCCCAGGACGCGCCCGTTCGAGCCGTCAGCCAAATGCGACCGGTGCAGTTGACGCAGCACTTGGGATTGAACAAGAGCCTCGCCAGTCGCGTCGTGCGCGCCATCTACGAAGAGGACGAACTGCAGGCCCTACGGGGCATTCCGACTCCCCAGGGATTGCAGCTGATTCAGCGCGCAGCGGAGGCCCGTGGCGCCACGCCGCCCGCGCTCGCGCGGCTTGAGAAAGCCACGGGTGTGTATAGCGCGCTGCTCGCTGAGTTCACCGGCGGACGCACGGACCTTGAGGCCACTCTCGCTGGATGGCTCCCCGATCTGCGCGTGCGAGCCGAGCGCGACGCGCGACGCTCGGTCTTTCGCGGCATGACGACCCTGGCCGGGACGCGCACAAGTGCGATCTACAACTCCCTCTACCTGATTCCCAACTCAGACGATCCGGACCGCGTCGATTCAGTTCTCGTCACCGTGCGCCAGGACGTGCGTCGTCTTCAGCCCGACGCGGAGATCTTGATCATGCGACTTGTGAGCGAGTCGATGGACGATTGGCGCAAACGAACACGGACCATCGATGGTGCCGAGATCGACAGCGATCCAAGGCAGCTTCTCATCGGCGAACTTTGCTCGCACCCAATCCCCAAGCTCGATCTCGACACGAGCGAGAACGGTGTCGTCACGCTTCGGATTCCGTCCGACGGCCTCGACGTCAACGAGCTCACGACGCTCGGCGTAGGATGGCGTACGCGATCCCACTTCCCTCGCTTCGCGGACGACGAGTCTGGGTTCTGTCACGTGGTCCTGGGTGCCCCCAACCCCGTGGAGGCCTTGGTCCTCGACCTGTTCGTGCACAAGGATCTCAAGCTGGCCTCGACACCATTCACGTCGCTCAACAAGGATCGGACCCCCTACCCCAAGCGTAGGAGCCTCCCGCCCCCCGAGGAGTCCGAGCAGCGCAGGGCCGGCCCGCCCGTCATCGACTTGGACGGCAACCCCAGTGGCCTCGCGAGCCAAGACGTCCGATCCTGCAAGGCGATCTTCGAGAACGTGTGCCGGGAAGCAGGTCTAGACCAGGAAGACTTTTCCAAGTACCGCACGCGGATGGAGTTCCCGGTCATCACGGAGGAGCTTTCCTTTTGGTGGTCGCTTCCCACCCGGAAGTGACAACGCAAGACCCCTGACCGGAGGCGCTACGCGTGTCTGGCCTTGGAGGCGTGGCGCAAAAAAGGCCCACGGACGTCAGAAATGTCAAAAGGAGACGCCCGGCGGCGTCGATACCGGAGGCGGGCATCGTTCTTTTCGAACGGACCCGCCACCTTTCGTTTCCGCGGCACCCTCCGTCATGCGCACCATCAACAGGCTCCCCAACGCAATCCTCCGCTGCTCCGCTGCCCTCCTTCTGGGCCTCTCCGTGAGCTGCGCTTCCAACAAAACCCAAGAAGCGGCCCCCGCTCCGCCGGCCACGCCCGTGACGGCCACGCCGTTCTTCGGTGAGGTCGGCTTGGGAGTTTCCTACCTCCAAACCCGGGCCGCCGACCTCGTCGACGCCGTGGAGGGCATGATCTTGGCCCTTGAGAATCGCGACCTCGAAGCCGCCCAGCGCGCCTACTTCGAAGCTCGTGCGCCCTACGAGGAGATCGAAGTGGTGGCCGCAGCGTTCCCCGAGCTGCACCGCGACATCGACGCACGCGCCTACGAGTTCCGCTCCGGCGAGCTGGACGAGGACTTCAAGGGCTTCCACCGCATCGAGATCTTTCTCTTCTCCCGCGAGAAGGTGAAGCCGGCCCTTCCCGTAGCGAAGGAGCTCCTTGAGAGCGTTGAAGAACTGGAGGCAGTCCTCGCGGACCGCGGCCTCTTCAACGCCGAGATGGAATTCGCCGCCATGGTCGATCGTTGCAGCGACATCGCTTCGAAGACGATCACGAGCGAAGAAGAGATGTGGAGCGACCAGAGCCTTCTCGTGGTCCGCCACGGCTGGATCGGCATCCACAACGTCTACCGTCACTTCGCGGGCCAGGTTCGCTCGGTGGACGTCAAGCTTGCTGAGCGCCTCGACCGCTCCTACCGCAACGCGATCGAGCTGATCCGTTCGGATTTCCCCATTGGTCAAGTCGAGGGCGCCCCGTTCTCGATCATCGATCGCCGCAAGCGTCGCGCGATCGCGGATGCAAGCCTCAAGCTTCGCTCCCACCTCGTACAGGCCCAGATCGCTCTCGAGCTGATCGACGCCTAAGCTTGGGCTAGGAGTCTGCGCCACGGGTCGCAATTCCGTGAGCAGCGCCAGGATCCACCCTCGCGGCGTTGCGCCGGCCCCCCAATGGCGTCCAACCATGGAGGGTCAGTCGCGCCTAGCGAGGATGAATCCTGGCACCACTCACGAAACCGCGACCCGTGGCGCAAACTCCTAGCCCGAGTCCGCTTCTTCTTCAGCGAAAAGCGAGCGAGCGAGCGCTTCCATCACGGAAGCGCTCGCTCGCTGTTTTTGATCTAGGTCCGAGACTACGCGTCGGCCTTGTTGTCGAACTCTTCGATGAAGGACTCGGCCTCAGCGATGGAGGCCTCCATGTTCGCGATCAGCGCGCCCACGTCCCCTTCAATCTTGACCACGTCGTTCTCAAGGCTGTTGATCGCCAGTGAGTTGAGCGTGTGCTTGAGGGACAGGACTTGGTCGTTGAAGGCACGCAGCACGGGCTGCATCGAGGACTCGGCCTTCTCCATCGAAGAGATGAGGCCGGTGTAGCGCTGGCGCGTCTCGCGCAGCTGATCTTCACTGCGACGGCGAAGGTCGGCGCTCTCAAACTCCTCAATCTCCTCTTCCCACTCCTCGAAGAGGTCGGACGCCACGGTGCGGATCTTCTCGATGCGCTTCGAGACGTCCTCGGCCGCCTCGACCGAGTCGTCGTACTCGTCGCTGAAGCTCTCGTACATCTTCTGGACGTCGCCGCCGTCGAAGTTGTTGAGCTCTTGGAACTTCTCAAGGGTGGTCTTGAACTGCTCTTGAGCCTCGACCTGGTCCTCGCGGGCGTCGACCACGCGATCGACGAGGATGTCGCGCTTCGCGACGCCAAACTGCTCCATGACCGCGTAGTAGGGCGTGCTGCAGCTGGTTGCACCAAGGGTCGTGGCAAGGCTGAAAAGTAGAAGGGCGGTACGCATGGCGTTGGGGTGGTTCAGTCTCTGATGGAAGGTGGATGACGCGCACGTCGGGGGACTCGCGCGGTCAGGAGCGTAAGCCACACTCTAGTCCAAGCACCCTACTGAGCCCAATATTCGAGGCACCGAATGACGGTCATGTCAAGGGACCCGGGGCCACCACCGCACCAGAGGCAGGCGCGATTCCTCAAGAACTAGGGCCCCGGGGCCAGTATCCTCGTGCCCTATGCCCATCCTCCGCCGCTCCCGAGGCCCGTCTGGGCTTGTGTGTCTTCTCGTTCTCGCCATCGGACTGCTCAGCTCTGACTCAAGAGCCCTGACCGCATCCGGGCCGAAGCCGGGCAGCCAGGAACCTCGCCAGCCCAACGTCGTGGTCATTTACGTGGACGACCTCGGCGCTGGCGAGCTCGGCTGCTACGGCCAAGAGCGCATCAAGACCCCCCACATCGATTCGATCGCAGCCGCCGGCGTGCGCTTCACCCAGGGTTACAGCGGCTCCCCCGTATGCGCACCCTCCCGCTGCGTCGCGCTCACCGGCTTCCATTCCGGCCACGCCGAGGTCCGGGGCAACTGGGAGAACGGCGGCTGGGGTCCCGATCAACCGGAGGGACAGTGGCCTCTCTCTCGAGACCAAGTGACTCTTCCCGAGCGGCTCCAAGCCGAGGGCTATACCACCGCTGGGTACGGCAAGTGGGGCCTCGGCGGGCCCGGCACCCGCGGCGCACCGGAGCACCAGGGCTTTGACCACTTCTACGGCTACCTCTGCCAGCGCGTCGCCCACAACTACTACCCCACCCATCTCTGGCGCGACGGCGAGAAGGCGGCGATCGAAGGCGCCGAGTACTTCGCCAGCAGCCAGCGGCTCGAGCAACCACTCGAGTCGGTGGACGCTTACTACGAACGCTTCGGCGACGGAGAGAAGCGCTACGCGCCCGCGCTGATCGCTGACGACATGATCGCTTGGACCAAGTCCAAGGCGGAGGGCGGCGAACCCTTCTTCCTCTACTACGCCTCGGTCATCCCCCACCTCGCGCTGCAGGTGCCCAGGGAGTACGTCGAGCGCTACCCCGCCGAGTGGGACGAAGCGCCGTATCTCGGAAAGCCCTACCTGCCCCACCCCAGTCCCCGCCGCGCGTACGCGGGCATGATCTCGTACCTCGATGACCAGGTGGGTCGCATCATCGAGACCCTCAAGGCCACGGATCAGCTCGAGAATACGATCCTGATCTTCACGAGCGACAACGGAGCCACCTACACCGGCGGCGTCGATACGAAGTTCTTCAACAGCCACGACGGACGCCGCGGGAAGAAGGGCCAGCTCTACGAAGGAGGGATTCGCGTGCCGTTCCTCGCCCAGTGGCCCGGGCACTTCCCGAAGGAGTACGTGTCCGACCATCTCGTCAGCTCGGTCGACTTGACGGCGACGATTCTCGAGCTGCTCGGCACCGAAGCCCCCGCCCACCTCGACAGCGTCAGCTTCGCGCCTGCCCTGCGCGGACATGACGACGGAGAGCGTCCGTTCCTCTACTGGGAATTCCGGCCGGCGGGGGCCCAGGCCGTGCGCGAGGGCCCGTGGAAGCTCCTGCGGGTCGGGCTCAAGACAGGCGACCCTAAGTTCGAGCTCTACCACATGCTAGAGGACCCGACGGAGTCCACGAGCGTCGCTCCCCAGCACCTCGACGTGGTGAGACGACTAGAAATTCTGATGGACGTCAGCCACCACCCTTCGCGCGGCTTTCCCCTGCCAACCATCGACGCGCCTGCGGAGGAGATTCGAAGCGCGGGCAAGGTCAACCCGAAGAACGGGCCCAACGGCTAGGAGCTTGTTGCGAAATGCGAAATCCGAATAGCACACCGCCCGAAGCGCAATACTGCGTTGATTCGGACCTACGTGACCACTGCCACGCGATGGGACCGAACCGCCTTGTCTTGCGGTCCGGGCGATGCACTCTTCGCATCCCTCAGTCCGCAACAAGCTCCTAGTGGCACGCCAGCTGGCAGAAGCGGGCGGTGACCTCCTCGTTGCCGTCATTCGCCCCACTCCTGATCAAGGGCCGGACCGCTCTGCACGCGAGCGCGTCGCCGCCCAGCGCGCGGCCTCCCGGAAGGCGCTCGCAGAGGCCGCGGCCCAGGCGGGCTGCCCCGACACGCTATTTGAGAAGTCCAGCGAACGCGGCCGTCCAGTCCCCACGGCCAGCGGCTGGCACTGGTCCATTAGCCACGATGCCACGTTCGTCGCGGCGGTCGTCTCTAAGCGTGGCCCCTTGGGAATCGACCTCGAGCGCATCGCACTTCGCCGCCGCCTCCTCGTCGAGCGCGTCGCCGACGAAGCAGAGCGCCAGGCCCTCGGCGAGACGGAGGATACGCCCCTAGATGCGCTGGGGTTCGCGCGCCTTTGGACCTCGAAAGAAGCGGTCCTGAAGGCTGAGCAGATTGGTCTGCCTGGGCTCAAGGACTGCAGACTTGTGCTCGCAGACGCGGCGCAGATGACTGAGCTGACCTTCCGAGGTGAGCACCGCTTCGCCGTGCATACTTGGCTCAACTCGCACCTCGTCAGCCTCTCTTCAACGGCTCCGTTTAGGCGTGTGCTTTGGCTTCGGCCTTAGGGGTGAGGGGTGCGGGGTGAGGGGTGCGGTGGGTCGGCTCCGCCGACTTGAACCTGGAGGGGGGAGGTTCGGGGAGGTGGGAGCGCAGGCGCCTGTTGGGAGGTATGGAGGGTTGTGAGCGGGCGGGCTTCGGGCAGGCTTCGCGTTGATGAGGGGGAGGCCAGTGCTGAACGGGCGGGTCGCGAAGTCGGAGTTCCGGGGATGAAAAGGTCTGCCTAATTGCATGGAAGGCCGCCGATCAAAAAGAGCCGATTTCGGGCTCTAAACATGCATTTCAAGGCGATATAGCGGTTGCGTCACCTGACAAATAGACTATATGGAACGATGCCATCTGCCACTCTTGATCAGGGTCTCTTTCGCTTCGCTGTCCCCGCTCATCGGAGAGGTCCACGTCGGACTAAGGACTCATGTGTGCCCCACGGGTCGCGGCCCGAGCTGAAGTCGGGGGATGTTGTTCACGTGACCATCAAGCTGAAGGGTGGACTGCCTTCGCTGCGTAGGGGTGAAGCGCTTGATGTCGTGCGTGCCGCTATCGGACGCGTGAACCAAGGCGATCACGTTCGGATCGTCGAATACTCGATTCAGTCGAACCACGTGCACATGCTCGTGGAGGCTTCCAACTCGGCAGACCTTTCCAAGGGTATGGCGAGCCTCAATACCGGACTTGGGATGCGGCTGAACCGGACTTGGGGCCGGGTGGGACAGGGGAGTGTCTTCAAGGAGCGCTTTCACATGGTTGTGATCAGCACACCCAGGCAGATGCGCAACGCTTTGAGGTACGTGCTGCGCAACGACGTCCATCACAAGCTGAACCTGCGGACCCTCGACCCGTGTTCAAGCGCACCGTCCTTCAATGGCTGGCAGCAGCTTCAAGGATCGACTAGGCAGCGAGCGGCAGCCGCCAACTGCGTCAGCGCCAAACCCCAAACGTGGCTCCTACGAGTTGGCTGGCAGAAAACAAACGGCCAACGGCGCCTCCTCTCGACAGCCGCACGCCCAACCCTCGCCCTAGAGGCCTAGCGACTCCGGGAACTCCGACTTCGCGACCCCAACCTCGGGCACTGGCCTCCCCCCATCAACGCGAAGCCTGCCCGAAGCCCGCCCCGTCTCAACCCTCCATGCCTCCCAATAGGCGCCGGCGCTCCCACCTCCCCCGGACCCCCTCCTCCAGGTTCAAGTTGGCGAAGCCAACCC
>CAYQKK010000122.1:0-14955 GCA_964417955.1 uncultured Planctomycetaceae bacterium | reverse complement strand
CCGAGCAGGTGCCCGACCATGGACTTCGTCGAGTTGACGGCCAGCTTGTGCGCGTGGTCGCCGAACACCCGCTTGATCGCGGTGGTTTCGATGGAGTCGTTGTAGGCGGTGCTGGTGCCGTGGGCGTTCACGTACTGAACGTCCTCGGGGTTCACCTTGCCGTGGCGCAGGGCTTCCGCCATCGCGCGCATCGGGCCGTAGCCGTCTTCCTTCGGAGCGGTGATGTGGAACGCGTCGTCGGTCGAGCCGTAGCCCTTGACCTCGGCGTAGATCTTCGCGCCGCGGGCCTTCGCCTTCTCGTACTCCTCGAGGACGAGGATGCCAGCACCCTCCCCCATCACGAAGCCGTCGCGGTCCTTGTCGAACGGGCGGCTAGCCAGCTCGGGGGCGTCGTTGCGCGTGGAGAGCGCCTTCGCGGAGGCGAAACCCGACATCGACAGCGGCGTCATGGCCGACTCTGCGCCGCCCGTGACGACGACGTCGCAGTCGTCCCACTGGATCGCTCGCCAGGCCATGCCGATGGCGTGCCCGGCCGAGGCGCAGGCGCTCGACGTGGTGAACGCCGTGCCCATGAGCCCATGGCGGATCGCCACCTGGCCACTGACGGCGTTCGGCATGATGCGCGGGATGAAGTGCGGGCTGACGCGACGCGCGCCGCGCTCCTTCATCACATCGTGCTGGTCGAGGATGCCGGTGATGCCGCCGATGCCCGTGCCGATGATGCTACCGATGCGCTCGCGCTCGTTCTCCGGCAGCTCCTTCGAGTTCCCGAGGCCAGCGTCGGCGAGTGCCTCGTCCGACGCCATCATCGCCCACATGGTGAACGGATCGAGCTTGCGCTGATCCTTCACATCAAAGCCGCACGCATTCGGGTCCCAGTTCACCTGGGCCGCGATGGTGGCGGAAATTCCGGTCGTGTCAAAGCGCTCGATCGTCGACACGCCATTCTCGCCCGCAAGGATGCGCGGGTAAGACGTAGCAACGTCGAGACCTAGGGCGTTGACGGTGCCGATACCTGTAATGACGACACGGCGCATGGCCTGGGTGTCCCCGTCAGGGAACGCTGGGTTGGGGTTAGAAACCCGAGAGCGCTAGGGCTCCCAGGGTTTCTCGGGTGGTCCGACTTGTCGGCTGCGAGCCCCGGGGGAGGGCGCAGCCGCTATGGATGGCTAGCTACGGTTCTACTGGAGCTTGGCGCCGATGTACTCGACGGCCGCGCCCACGGTCTGAATCTTCTCAGCGTCTTCGTCAGGGATGTTGATTTCGAACTCGTCTTCGAACTCCATCACCAACTCAACCGTGTCGAGGGAGTCCGCGCCGAGGTCGTTGATGAACGACGTCTCGAGAGAGATCTTGTCGGGCGTGGTGCCCATCTGGTCACAGACGATCTTCTTGACGCGGTCTTCGATTGAGGATTCGCTCACTTCGTTACTCTCCGTAGAGGGGGGTCATTGGCCTCGCAGCGCAGCGCGCGTTGGGGCCGGGGGTACGGGTCGCCACAAATGCGATTCCGCGGGGGATGTTCAGGGCCTGACGTGGCAACGACCCCAAGGGAGGCTGCCGGTTAGGACCTGGTGGGATTAGATGCAGCGACTCAAATGCTGAGGCCGCCGTCGACGATGAGCGTTTGCCCGGTGATGTAGGCGCCGGTCGGGCCTGCGAGGAAGAGGGTGGCGGCGGCGATGTCGTCGGCTGAGCCCATGCGGCCCAGGGGGATCGAGCTCGTCAGCTTGGCCTTTTCGTTCTCTGGGATGTCGGCGGTCATGTCCGTAGCGATGAACCCGGGGGCGATCGCGTTGACGGTGACGCCGCGGCCGCTGAGCTCCTTCGCGGCGGACTTCGTGAGGCCGATCACGCCCGCCTTGCTGGCCGCGTAGTTGGCCTGGCCCGCGTTGCCGGTGACGCCGACGACGGAGGCAATATTGATGATCCGGCCGCTGCCCGCTTTCATCAGGGGCCGCGCGGCGGCCTTGACGAAGTTCCAGGTGCCCTTGAGGTTCACCCCCACCACGCGGTCGAAGTCGTCCTCGCTCATGCGCATGAGGAGCTGATCGCGGGTGATGCCCGCGTTGTTCACGAGGATGTCGATGCCGCCGAACTCCTTGGAGACGCCCTTGACGAGGGCCTCGACGGATGCGGTGTCCGACACGTCGACCCCGAACGCCTGGGCGCCCGCTTGGTGCCCGGAGCACGCCTCGGCGGTCGCCGTCACGTTCGACTCTGAAGTCGCAACACACGCCACCCGCGCCCCGGCCTGGGCGAGGGTCTCGGCGATGGCACGGCCGATCCCGCGGCTCGCTCCCGTCACGAGGGCGACCTGGCCCTCGAGGGGGCGAGCGGATGAGTTGGAGTCAGTCACGAAGGGCAGGTGAGAGAGGAGGCGGGAGGCGGCGAGAGAGCCGATCAAAGATCCGGCGATGAGGCCGGTGAGAAGGGGCGTCGCCGCAGGCTGAGGGTAGCCGTGGGCGCACAGAGCATCAAGATGCGGCGGCCGAAGCAAGGGCCGCGTCGACGTCCCCAGGTTGGCTGGCGGGCACGACTTCGGGCTCTTGGTCTATCTTGCGCAGAATTCCGGCCAGAATCGTGCCGGGCCCGGGCTCCAGGAAGCGGGTTTGCCCCTCTCCAATGGCCCAGCGCATCGATTTCTCCCACAAAACGGGGGCGCAGACCTGCGTGCCGAGGGTTTCCCTGACCTCTTCGACAGTCTTCACGGGCGCCGCGGTGACGTTGGAAATGACGGGGATTTTGGGGGCGTGAAGCTCGGTTTCTGCCAGCGCAGCGACCAATGCGTCCGCCGCGGGTCGCATGCACTCGCTGTGGAAGCCGCCCGCGACGACCAAGCGGCGCACCCGGCGCACGCCGTGCTCCTTCGCTGCGGCCTCGACGGCGTCGAGGGCTGGGAATTCTCCCGACACCACGAGCTGGCCCGGAGCGTTGAGGTTCGCGACCTGGCAGACGCCGTGCTCGGACCCGACTTTCGCCAGGGCCTCGGCTTGCTCGGGGGTCGCCCCCATCAGGCTGGCCATGCCGCTCGGGTTCTGCTCGGACGCCGCCTGCATGGCCTCGCCGCGCAGGCGCACCAGCTTGACGCCCGCGGCGAAGTCGAAGGTTCCAGCGGCCCAGTGGGCCGTGTACTCGCCGAGGGACAGGCCCGCGGTCATCGGAGCCGCGAAGCGATCGAAGCCCCGGGCCTCCAGCACGCGCATGATGGCGACGCCGGTGGTGAAGATGCCGGGCTGGGCGATGTCCGTGCGGTTGACGTCGTCGCCGCTCTCCCAGCACGCCTTGGAGAGCGAGAAGCCCAGGGCCTCGTCGGCCTCGGCCCATACGGCGGCTGCCTCGGGGAAGGCGTCGGCCCAGTCCTTGCCCATGCCCTCGGCCTGTGCGCCTTGGCCAGGGAAGAGAAGCGCGGGGGTCTGGTGAGGAGCGTCGCTCATGGCAAGAGAGAGTTAGAAGGAGAGTCGTGTGTCGTGGGATCCAGTGATCAGCGCGCCGCGCCTACCACTTGATGAGCGTTGCGCCCCATGTAAGCCCGGCGCCGAAGGCCACAAGCACGCAAAGGTCGCCCTTCTCCAGCTTGCCCTGGCGCACGGCCTCGTCGAAAGCGATCGGAACGCTGCCCGCCGAGGTGTTGCCGTACTTCTCGATGTTCACGAAGAACTTGTCCATCGGCCAATCGAGGCGTTCGCGCGCGGCGTCGATGATGCGCATGTTCACCTGGTGTGGCACGACGAGCTTGATGTCGTCCTTGTCGTAGCCCTCGGTGATCTCGCGGATCATCTCGGTCATCTTGTTGACGGCAAAGCGGTACACGTCGCGGCCGGCCACGCGAATGAAGTGCTCCTTCGAGTCGTAGTCCGGATGGTGCGGCGGCGTCTTCGCGCCCCCCATCGGGATGTGAATGAACTCGTAGCCTTCGCCGTCGGCGCCCAGGACCTGGCGCAGGATCTCACCCTGGCCGCCGCAGTCGTCGAGGGGTCGGACGAGGGCCGCGCCCGCGCCGTCGCCGAACAGGATGCAGGACCCGCGGTCCGACATGTCGAGGTAGCGCGACAGCGTCTCGCCGCCGATGGCGAGGACGTTCTTCGCGCGGCCCGCGGCGACAAAGGTCTCGGCGGTGTGCAGCGCCGTCAGGAATCCGGTGCACGCGGACAGGACGTCGAACGCGCCCGCGTTGGTACAGCCCAGCCGCGTCTGCACGAGGGTCGAGATCGTTGGCATCAGGTGATCCTGCGTCAGCGAACCGACGATGATCAGGTCGATGTCTTCCGGCTTGAGCCCCGCCATCTCGATGGCCTGGCGCGCCGCCTCACCGCACAGGTGAGAGCAGTCGGTGCCGTCGTCCACGAACCGCCGCGCCTTGATCCCCGTGCGCTTCGTGATCCACTCGTCGTTCGTGTCGACGACCTTCGACAGGTCATCGTTCGTGACCACGCGGGGCGGAACGGAGTGGCCGGTGCCGGCGATTCCAACTCGGACGAGATTCGTCATGGTGCGAGGCTCCTCTGACGGAAGCCCTTGGGGGGAGAATTACGAGGACCGTGCGGTGTGGTCCTAGGGCGCGAGGCGTCCGATTCAGGCGGCTAAGACTGTCCCGGATTTAGGGAGCGGGTTCAACCCCATCCCGCGAAAGCGGGCTTGGCAGGGGTTTACTGGGCTTCGAGACCACGCACGATGTGTCCGTTCACATCCGCGTCGAGGGCCCGTTTCGCGAGGTCGAGGGCGTTGGCCACCGCTGAGGCGTCCGAGCGGCCATGGCCGATGACCACAATGCCGTTGACCCCAAGGAGAAGCGCGCCGCCGTACTCAGCGTAGTCGATCTTCTTGCGGACGTTCCCGAGGGCCTCTGGCCCCCACTGGGCGTCGTGGGTCTGGAGTTCGCCCATCACGAGCTTCAGCATGAAGCCCGAGAAGTCCTCTAGGAGCTTCAGGACGACGTTGCCGGTGAAGCCGTCCGTGACGACCACGTCGGCGACGCCTTTGAAGATGTCTCCGCCCTCGACGTTGCCGACGAAGTTGAGCTCGGACTCTGTCAGGAGCCCGTGGGCCTCCCGGAGCAGGTCGGTGCCCTTGCTGGGCTCCTCGCCGATGTTCAGGAGCCCGATACGGGGTTCTTCGTTCGAATCGCCCGCCTTGAGGATGTCCCGCGTGAGCACAGCGCCCATGGTGCCGTACTGCAAGAGGTGCTCGGGCTTGGGCACGACGTTCGCCCCCATGTCGAGGATCGTTACCGGCTGGCCGGTCAGCTCGAGGGTCACCGCGATGCCTGGGCGGCGCACGCCCGGCAGGGTTTTCAGCCCGACGGTGGCGGCGCCCACGACGGCGCCGGTGTTGCCCATGCTCACGTGTGCGCCAGCGGCGCCCATCTTCACGGCGCCCGTGGCGACGTTGATGGACGAGTTCGGCTTGGCCCGCAGGGCGACGCCGGGCTTCTCGTCCATGCCGATGACTTCAGTGGCGTTTAGGACGTCAAAGCCGGGGTTTCCCCCGCGCTCTTCCAGCCCGCCGCGAATCGCGTCCTCGTTTCCCACGAGAAGGAGCCGCTCGGGCGGGAGGCCGCGCTCCGCTGCCAAGAGTGCACCGTCAAGGTTGCACGCTGGCGCAGAATCGCCGCCCATGACGTCCAGTGCAATGCGCTGGTTCGCGTTCATCGGAGCTTCCCTAGTGATAGGGCTGTTGGATTAGGTCGAAAGGTGTGAGTGGAGCGCCGCGCAGTGTCCATGAAGGGTGCTCAAGGGGCACTGCGGTGCGCTCGATCTCAATACTCGTCGTCCTTCTCGAAGACGACGCGACCCTTGGTGCCGCCCTTCTCAAAGCCGTAGTGCGTCGCGTCTTCGCTGATGCGGTGCGAGCGGCTGAGAACGCCGGAGCGCGGGCAGTGCTTCACGGTCGGAGCCGTGAGGGCAAGGTGCGAACGGCGCTGGTTCTTGATGGACTTGGAGGTCCTGCGCTTGGGGTGTGCCATTGGATTCGTTGGGGTGCCGGTGAGCCGGCTCGATCGGCCTTCCGACCCGTCACATAGACGGGCTCGTAGGGGCCTCTGGGGCGTTTCGAGCGGGGCAAGTTACAAAGCTAGCCCCGCTCGGGGATGAGAAAATCCACCTATCTGCCGCCTATCTGCCAGCTATGTGGTGGCCTGATTCGGCGCCGTTCTAGGCCAGGGCGGCCTCAAGGGCTCCGGTGACCGCTGCCAAGGCCGCGGGGATGCCGTCCGCGCGCTCCCCTTGGCCCTGGGCTGAGTCGGGCCGGCCGCCGCCGCCCCCGCCGATCTCGGCCTTCACCTTTTGGGCCAAATCGCCCGCCTTCAGGCCCTTTTCGAGGGCTGAACCGGCGCAAAGGGCCACAAACGGCACGCCTGACTTGTCCGAGCCAGGCTCGCCGCGGCCCAGGAGAACAATGGCCAAGTGGGGCTCGGCTCCCTTCAGGCGCTCGCCCAGCTGGCGGACGCCGTCCCGATCGAGGTCGGGGAAATCGAGGGCCCCAGCGGCCACGTCGCCGTGCTTGGCCAGCTTGGATTTTGCGGCCGCGAAGGCCGCTGCCACCTGGTCGCCCGACGCCGACTTCTTCTGCTTCTTAGCCTCTTTGACCTGCTTCTGGAGCTGCTCGATGCGCGCACCGAGCTCCTCCGGCGAGGTCTTCAGCTTGCCCGAGAGCTCCTTCAAGAGACGCCGCTGGTCCTGGAAGGCCTGGACCGCGCCCGCCTGGGTCAGCGCTTCGATCCGGCGGACGCCCGCCGCCACGGCGCGCTCCCCCACGATCACGAACGGACCGATCTCGCCCGTGCGCGCCACGTGGGTGCCGCCGCACAATTCGAGAGACCACGGCTTGGCGTCGCCCCCATCGTCGTCGATGGAGACCACGCGGACCTCGTCCCCGTACTTCTCGCCAAAGAGCGCCATCGCGCCCCGGGACTTTGCCTCGTCGGGGGTCTCCACCGAGGTCACCACGTCCGAGTTCCGCGCCACGCGCGAGTTCACGGCATTCTCCACCTCAAGGATCTCCTCGTCGCTGATACCGGACGGATGACTGACGTCGAAGCGCAGACGGTCCGGGCCGACGTAGGAGCCGGCCTGCGCCACGTGGTCGCCCAGCTGGTCGCGCAGCGCCTGGTGCAACAGGTGCGTCGCGGTGTGGTTGGCGCGAATCGAGTTGCGGCGATCGCTGTCCACGACGCAAACCGCGCCCGCGCCGGCTTCTGGCTCGCCGTCGACCTGGCCGATGTGTACGTGCACATCCCCCATCTTCTTCGTCTCTTCGACGACGAAGCGGAAGGTGCCGTCCGAAGCCTCGATCAGTCCGGTGTCGCCCACCTGACCGCCCGCGTCCGCGTAGAACGAGGTGCGATCGAGGATCAGCCGCGCCGGGCGATCCGACATGGCCGGGAAAAAGCGCACGACCTCGGCGTTGCACTCAACGCACCCGCCGTTCTGCTCGTGGTACACGGCCTCGGTGCCCGGCAGGCCCGTGAGCTCTTCTGCGGACAGGATCTGCTTGAAGCTGCCTTCGCTCTTGGACACTTCGCTGTGCGCTTCGCGGGCCGCGTCCCAGCCGTCGCTGTTGACGGTCATGTCGCGCTCGCGGGCCATCAGCTCGACGAGGTCCTGGGGGAAGCCGTAGGTGGCGTACAGCTCGTACGCGTCCTTGCCGTCGATCTCCGTGCCCTTCGTGGACTTAGCGAGCTTCTCGAACTGCACGAGGCCGCGGTCGAGGGTCTTGCGGAACGCCTCTTCCTCGGTCTTCATCACGAGCTGTACGTGCTCCTGGCGCGTCTTCATCTCGGGGAAGGCTTCGCCGAGCACGTCGACGACCGTGGCCACCACTTCGAACAGGAACGGCTCCTTGGCGTCGAGGTGCTGGAGGCCATAGCGGCTAGCGCGACGCACCAAGCGGCGCAGCACGTAGCCGCGCCCTTCGTTCGACGGCGTCACGCCGTCGGCGACAGCGGCCGTGAAGGCACGAACGTGGTCAGCGCACACGCGGAACGCCACGTCCGACTCGTCCTCGGGCAAGCCGCCGTAGGTCTTGCCGGTCACGCGCTCGATGGCGCGGAAGATCGGCTGGAAGAGGTCCGTGTCGTAGTTGGAGTTCTTCCCCTGGAGGACGGCGAGCACGCGCTCGAAGCCCATGCCCGTGTCGACGCTCTTCGCCGGGAGCTCCACGAGGGTGCCGTCGTCCTGGCGGTTGAACTGCATGAACACGTTGTTCCACAGCTCGATGAAGCGCTCGCTGTCCGTGTTGACGCCGATCTCGGGATCCGCGCCCTCTTTCGGGTCGGTGTCGGGGCCGCCGCGGTCGATGTGGATCTCAGAGCACGGTCCGCAGGGGCCAGTCTCCCCCATCTCCCAGAAGTTGTCCGACTTGTCGAAGCGCAGGATGTGGCTGTGGTCGATGTCGGTCTTGGTCTTCCAGATCTCCTCGGCCTCGGTGTCCACGGGCAGGCCGTCCTTCTCGTCGCCCGCGAACACGGTGACCCACAGGCGATCCTTCGGCAGACCCCACACCTCGGTGAGGAGCGTCCACGACCAGATGATCGCGTCCTCCTTGAAATAGTCGCCGAACGACCAGTTCCCGAGCATCTCGAAGAACGTGTGGTGGTAGGTGTCGCGGCCTACCTCTTCGAGGTCGTTGTGCTTGCCCTGGACCCGGATGCACTTCTGCGTATCCGTCGCCCGCGTGTAAGGGCGCGTGCCCGACCCAAGGAAGACATCCTTGAACTGGTTCATGCCCGCGTTCGTGAAGAGCAGCGTCGGGTCGTCCTGGGGGAAGACCGGTGCCGAGGGGACCACGCGGTGGCCGCGCTCTTCGAAGAACTGGAGGAAGTCTTTGCGGACTCGAGTCGCCGTGAAGGTCTGGACGTCGCCGGGAGTCATAGCTCGTTGGGGAGGGACAATTGGGTAAGCAACCAGCCGCGATACGTTCGCAGGGCACTGATTCGGCGCATGGTAGCGTCAATGCAAGTGGGCCAGCCCAGAACTCCGCTGTTTGCGAAGATGAGGGCTGGCCCACCAGAAGTAGGTCAAAAAGGGCTACTTCGCGGCCGCTTTGGGCTTTTTGGCGGCTGGCTTCTTCTTGGCATCGGGGGCGCTTTCCGCAGCTGCGGCGGCCACAGCGTCGGCTTCCAACAGAAGGGCGGCCTCCTCGGCGATCGCGGCCGCATCCTCGGGGTTGTCAGCCTCCAGGGGCGAGAGCTTCTTGAAGATGGCCTCTTCGATGACCATCCCGAGGTCGGGGTTGTCGATCAGGAACTGGCGGCTGCGCTCCATGCCCTGGCCCAGGCGGATTTCACCGTCCGTGGGGTGCTTCATGGAGTACCACGTACCCGAGCGCAGGACGATCCCGACCTTCATGCCGAGGTCGAGGAGCTCGCCCTCCTTCGAGACGCCGCGGTTGTAGAGGATGTCGAACTCGACCTTGCGGAAGGGCGGCGCCACCTTGTTCTTGACCACCGTGACCTTGGTCCGGTTGCCGACCACTTCGTCGCCGTCTTTGAGCTGGCCAATGCGACGGATATCGAGGCGAACCGACGAGTAGAACTTCAGCGCACGGCCACCCGTGGTGGTCTCAGGGCTGCCGAACATCACGCCGATCTTCTCGCGGATCTGGTTGATGAAGATCACGAGGCAGTTGGACTTAGAGATGGCTCCGGTGAGCTTTCGCAGGCCTTGGCTCATCAGGCGAGCGTGCAGTCCCACGAAGCTATCCCCCATTTCTCCCTCGATCTCGGCACGCGGCACCAGGGCGGCCACCGAGTCAACGACGATGACTTCCACCGCGTTGGAGCGCACGAGGGTCTCGACGATCTCCAGGGCCTGCTCGCCGGTGTCCGGCTGGCTGACCAGGAGATCCTCGAGCTTCACGCCCAGCTTGCGGGCGTAGGACGGGTCAAGGGCGTGCTCGGCGTCGACGAACGCGCAGACGCCGCCCTCGCGCTGGGCCGCGGCGATGACGTGCAGCGTCATCGTCGTCTTGCCCGAGCTTTCCGGCCCGTAGATCTCGACGATCCGGCCCTTGGGCAGTCCCTTGCCGCCGAGGCCGAGGTCGAGGTTGATAGAGCCCGTCGAGATGCCCTCGATCTTCTTGATCAGGTCGCTCTTGTCGCCGAGGCGCATGATCGAGCCGATGCCGTAGCTCTTCTCGATCTCGCCGAGGGCGGCGGTCAGCGCTTTCTCGCGCCCCTCGCCGGAGACCTCGGGTCCGACCTTGCGTGACGGGAGTTTGGACTTGGGGGTTTTGGGTCCTCGAAGGCTCATGGGTATCTCTCTCTGCCCCACCCCGGATGGGGCTCTAGGGGCTGCGGTGGGTCTATCGAATTTGTGTGCGGTGTCGGCCGGGCGGAGGCTCGAAAGGCTGCTGAGGCGCCCGGCGGATGTTCGGTGTTCGTTCGGTATAGCGTTCTCGCGCGCTAGATGGAACTCTTCGTCCTGAACTTCCGTACCGGTGACCGCTCGAAACCCGCCTGGGTTGCACTTACGGCCGATCTTGGCCGCAGAAATCCTTCGGAAGGGGCCTAGCCGGGCCGGACGGCCAGGGGCCATGCGGCGAGCTGGCGATAGCGATCCCCGAGCCCTTTGTTCGGGTCCGTGTCCGACTCGTACAGCGTGATATCGAGGGGCAGCCAGCGCCGTTCGGCGCCCAGATCCCAGAAGTCCGCGTAGTCCGACGCTTGGGCCCCTGGCCGCCCGGGGTCGACCCGCGCCAGCGTCACGTGGGGCCGGAAGGCCCGCCTGCGCTCTGCCGACGAGGCGCGCCATCCGTGGGACATCGCCACCTGGTGGGTCCGATTCCGCAGGGCCGCGAGGCGGCCGACGCTCTCCCCCGTCTCTTCGACGGGACTGAACAGCGCCTTCGGCCGCTGGCTGTCGGGGAATCCTCCCCCCTCGCCCCCCACCAATAACTCCGGCGCCCAAAGCGCTTTGAACTCGTAGTTCGCCGCCGCGATCAGTGACTTCACCCGGTCCTCGGGAAAGTCCCCCACGAAGGTCAGCGTCAGGTGCAGATCGTCTTCCCCGTAGATCCCGCCGGCATCACGTTCTTCCAGGGAACGGCGCGCGGCGCGAATCAGTGCGCTCCCCACGGTGGGATCCACGCTCAGGCCGAAGAAGAGTCGTTTCATAGACGGCGAAAAAATAGGGAGTGGAGCCCGGCTCGCTTCCATCCGGTCTCCACTCCAGGGCTGATGACTCTCCTATTCAACCCGCTGAACCAAGCGATCCGACACTCGGCTCGCAGGGGAGTCCGGATCGCTGGGAATGGTGGGGCAAATAATGCCGGAAAGAATCGGAGCGGTGTCTTGGATAGTTCGCGGCCAGGGTCGGATCGGGGCCGGTCGCGCTAGAGCGTGACGATTTGCATCAGCTCGTTGAAGCGCTCGTCGTAGTCGCCCATGCCGCGCCCTCCGATGTCCTCGACGCTGAAGCCTTGCACGCAGTACGAAGCGGCGACGGTTCCGTGGAGCATGGCGCGGCGCAGAGTGGCGGGGCTCGCATCGCCCGTTTTGGCGACAAAGCCCATGAAACCGCCCGCAAACGAGTCTCCGGCGCCCGTGGGGTCGATGACCTCCTCGACCGGATAGGCGGGGAGAGAGAAGTGCAGGCCCTCGCCCATGATGAACGCGCCGTGCTCGCCCTTCTTTAGGATGACGATCTTCGGGCCCATGGTGAGGACCTTTTGCGCCGCGCGAATCAGGTTGTTCTCACCCGTGAGCATGCGCGCTTCCTCGTCGTTGAGGATCAGCGCGTCGACCTTTTGCATCAGCGCCTTGAGGTCATCGAGGGCAATGTCGATCCACAGGTTCATGGTGTCCGCGACGCTGAAGATCGGGTCCTTCACCTGGGAAAGGCCCTGCATCTGAACGGCGGGGTGCGCGTTCGCGAGGAAGACGAACTTCGACGCGTCGTAGCCGGCGGGGAGCTTTGGATCGAAGCTCTCCAGGACGTTGAGCTCGGTGAACGTCGTGTGGCGAGTGTTCCAGTCGGGCTCGTAGCGGCCGCCCCAGCGGAAGGTCTTGCCTCCCTCGACGACCTCAAGGCCAGCGAGGTCGACGCCCCGGGCTTTCAGCATTGCCGTGTCCTCTTCGCGCCAGTCTTCGCCGACGGCGCCCACGAGCTGGGGCGTGACGTACGGAGCGGCCGCGACCGCGAAGTACATGGCCGAGCCACCGAGCGCGTTGTCGCGCTTGTCGTGGGCGGTTTCAACCGAGTCGTAGGCGAGGGTTCCAATGACGACGAGAGACATGATGGAGAGTCGTGCCGCATCGGGCGCACGAGCATGGAGGGGGGATCTGGAAAAGTCGGCGGGTATTCGAACACGCGCCGAATGCTGGGGCCAGCCGCAGGGGGCGGCTTTCCTGGGAGTGCGGGCGGGCTAGGCGTCCTCGGTGGTGGCCGGGCGGGGGCCGCCCGACGGGAGCAGCATGACGAGCCCGCCGAGCAGCGACATTGCGTACAGGCAGAGTCGATAGACGAGGCTGGCGGCCACACCCATGGCGTAGGCGGCGCCGAGCTGTTCAGCGAGCCAGCCGAAGAGCATCTCCCCCACTCCGAGGCCGCCCGGTGAGATCGGAACCGCGGCCAGCGTGTTCGAGATGGCCATCGTGGTCATCCAGTCGTGGAAGCCGAGGCTGCTGCCGAGGGCGGCGGCGCAGGTGAAGACCGCTAGGCCGTTGAAGAAGTGGTTGCCGAACGAGAAGAGGAGGGCGATGGCGACCTCCCCCGGCGAGTGGAGGAGCTTGCGTGCGGAGGCATCGAGGCGCTGGAGCCGCTCGCTCTGGGGCAGCTTCAGGACCAGCGCGTCGAACTTGATTAGGCGCCGGAACCCAGGGTTGAAGAAGAGGATGGCCCCGAGAACGATCGCGGCGCAGAAGAGCGACACCGGGAGCCGAAGGGCGGCGAGGCGATCGTCCGTGCTCAGCACGAACACCGTGCCCACAACGATCATCCCGATCAGCCCGATCACGCGGTCGATGACCACGGTCATGAAGGCCTCGGCGCGGCGCAGCGGGTGGTTGCGAACGACCGCGACGGCCCGCGCTACGTCTCCCCCATTGATGCCTGGGACGACGGCGTTGAAGAAGAGGCCGGAGTAGGTGTAGCGGAACGCGTCGTACCAGCGGGTGGGGCAGTCGTTCAGGCCGAGGATGCGCCACCAGCGAGTGGCGACGCAGAGGGACGCGAGGATGAGGAAGCCCAGCGCGGGGATCAGCTCGAGGAGGCGGATCTCCTTGAACATGCGGATCATGCCCGGGCGCCACTCGACCTGTTGGGCGGCCACGGGGCGGCCGCCTGGTAGGAAGAGCGCGTCTTTGCGGACGGTCCACGCTTTGCCGTCGGCGCCGCTCGACAAGAGCGCGCTCTGGTCGGCTGGGTCAAGCCCGAGCTGATCGAAGGCAAGATCGCCGCCCTCTTCAGGGCTGTACTCAAAGCGGATCTCGTCCCCGCGCCAGTCTCCGTCGATCGTTCCGGCGAGCGACGCCTTCCCGGCATCGGTCTCCAAGATCAGCGTGTCCGTCCAAGAGACGTTCCGCGAGATCACCCACGCCGCCAGTCCGATGACGGCGAGTCCGAGGATGCGCAGCAAGGCGCTCTTCGCGAAGGACTGGGACGAGCGTTCGCGCCGGATCTCTTCCAAGACCGACCCAGGCTCACCCTGTTCGGGTCGGGGGCTGTTCACGGCTGTAGGCGGGGGCTACGCGTTGGGTTCTGCTGCCGCCTCGGCGCGCCTCAGCTCCTGAAGCTCTTTCTCGAGCGCCGGGGCCACGCCGCGGAACCAGGTGTCCCACTCTTCCGAGCGCACGGTGTCGAGCTGGGCCCCGGACATCTCGTTCAGCGCCCGCATCGCTGCGATACGCGCGCGATCGTCGAAGGCGAGGTCGTTGATCGCGATCTGCCACATCGTCGCGAAGAGCGTGCCCCGCGTCTCCACCCCGAGGGCCGTTGGCTTCTTCGCTGCGAAGGGCAGTCCGCCCCGCGCGAACGCGTTGCAAACGGCCACGAGAGTCATGTTGAAGTCGATCGGCACCGGGGTCACGCCGAACCGACCGAAGGCCTCGGCCACGGGATCCGCCACCGACTTCCGCGGCACGAGCGCCAACAGCGCCTCGATCGCAAAATCCTCGCCGTACACCGCAATGTTGGCCTTCATGCCCGCGGACCGCACTACGTCGGAGCGATCCACCGTGCCCGCGAAGAGCGCTTCACGGGCGAGATCCTTCTGCACCTTGAGCGACAGCTCGGTGAGCCTCTCGCGCTGATCGCTCGGCAGTCCCCCACCCTTGAAGAACGGACCAATGGCCCGCAGCAGGCGAGAACCACCCGCCACGTTCATGCGCGTCTCCGCCAGCACGTCCACGGCCGCGTCGAAGTCAGCCCGCGCCGTTTCCGACACCTGACCCCGCTCGGCAACGATCCTGCGCGTCGCGTCCACGAGCCCTTCGAGCACCTGGCGCAGCTCGGTCTGATTGGCCGCCTCTTCAAGTGGCTCATACGGCTCGGTCACCCCCAGGCGCTTCGCGTGGGGCACGAGCTCCAGCACCGCCCGCTCGCGGCAAAGCTGACTCGGCGCAGTCGTCGCGTACCGAGCAAAGAGCCGCACCTGCTCATTGTGCAACCAAGCCTCAGGCCCTTCATCGGAAGTCGCGAGCTCAATCAGGTTCTTCAGCGCCACCTTGGACGGATTAGGAACCGGCTTCTCCTCAGGCGCCGAAGCCCGCCGCCCACCGAGGCTCCGAATCGCGCCCACGCTAGACGAAACGAGATCCGTCCAAACCCCGGTCGTTGCCGCCGTGTACTCAAACCGATCATTCGACCCGAGCACCGAGTCCAGGTTCTGAGTAGCAACCGTCGCCGTCCGGCACCCAGCCAACAAAGCCAAGGCCCCCACACCGAGCCAATAGGCCCCCTTGGGGCCAAGAAGCCCTCCGCTCAGATGCGTATGCATAAGAGAGGAGTGTCCCGGCGC
>CAYQKK010000121.1:1401-15499 GCA_964417955.1 uncultured Planctomycetaceae bacterium | reverse complement strand
GCGTAAGAGCCGATGGCTACGCTTGGCGCGATATCACCGTGGACTTCACCAAGCCGGGGGAGCGGACCGTTGAGCTCGTTCGCGCTGGGAGTGTCAGTGTGCACCTGACCGGCAGCGTGCCCCGCCGATCGAAGCTGCGCCTCTACAAGAAGGGCCAGCGCCTAGTGGAGCGAGCCGCCACCCTCGGCACCATCACTTTGGAGTCACTTGAGCCCGGTGACTGGCATGCGATCGTCAGCGTGGGCCAAGGCCAACGGACGAGAGCGAGGGGCACCGTGCGAGTGGATCCGGGGCTCGTGAGCGAACTGACGCTGGATGTTCAGCCTCCGGCGATGGTCGATCGAGCCACGCTCGAGGGCAGCCTCTTTGTGCCGGAGGAGTGGGCCATCGACAACCCGAAGCTTGAGCTCCGATTACTCTCCGCTTCGGGTGCCGACGACCGCCGCAGGCGGATGATCACCCGGCGCGAACTGTCACCTATCGAGGGTCAGCCCGGCTGGCACCGCTTCGAGGTCATCGGCCTAGTGACGGGGTCTTATTCGATTACGCTTGGTAGCCTGAACTACACGCAGACGTTCGAGCTGACCCAGCAGGGACTCACGGGCCTTGAGGTGAGGCTTCCGCCGCCCCTTGATTTCACCGTTGTCCTCGAGGGCGAACTGACGGGCGAAGACGTCCCAGGTATACAAGCCGTCTTCTGGTCTCCGAAACCTCCCCCGGGCGTGTTCGCTCGCGGTCGTAGGGGCGCAAGTCGCGACCCCGCCACCGGCGAATTTCGGATCCGCGCACCGGAGGGTGAGATCGAGCTCTTCGCCGGTCACCCCTACCCCGGGAGCGAACGGATCGTCACCCCAGGTCGCGGCGAGAAAATCATCCTCAAGGTCAAGCGCCGCCCCCGCGGCAAGGTCGAACTGAGGAACGGCGACGTGGTCGTTCCTTGGCCCCAGTCCGCGCCCTTTGATGTGACTCGGAAGGACGGCGGCGAGACGTCCGTTTCGACCCACTTCAGCAGTGGCGTGCGCTCGTTCATTGTCCCCGAGCCCGGCACGTACGTTCTCAGGATCCCCAAGATCGGCGGCTTCCAAGCTCATCCCCCCGTGGAGATCGACCTCAAGCGCGGCGCCACCAAGACGGTCGTGGTCGAACTCGTCCCTAATTAGAATGGAGATGCACTACCCTCTACGCTATGTCGCGAACCAAGAAGCTCATCATCGCGTTGCTGATCGTCGCTAGCCTTGTGGCACTTCTCGGTGCTTCGATGCAGCGTGCTGCTCGATCGAGCCGCATCACTCCGGCGGTAGTTCCGTGGGTCGCGGATCCCCTGCAGGCGGCCAACGCTGCGCTCGACGCCGGCCGCTACCCCGAGGCGCTCGCGTACTACCTGCAGGTGCCGGAAGGCGCCCACGATGACTCGCGCGCCCAGCGCTTCATCGGATGGAAGCTCTACGGTGACGAACTAAATCGCCCCATGGCTGGGCTCAGCTACGTGCACCGCGCTCTTCTGCGAGAGCCGTTCTCCGAGAATTCCTGGGAGGACGCCGCCCGCGTCTACGGAAGCGCCATCGGAGGCTTGTTTGACAAGAAGCCCTAGCGAGCCCTCGTCGCCGAGCTTTTTTTCCAACGGCGGTGGACATGAACCGAGGGGTTCACCGTATCGGGGGAGGTCGACCTCGAAGCGTGTTGCGCATTGACGGAGGCCATTACGACAACATGCTCTTGGTTTTTGCCGTGGGAGCCTTCATTGTGCGTACCGCAGACTCGACCCTGTTCAGCCACCTCCGACGCTCCTTAGATCCCCCCCACTCTGATGACCCAAGAGCCAGGCTCCCCCGAGCCCATTGTCCGCATGCGCGGACTCGTGAAGCACTTCGGTGACGTGCAGGCGCTGCGCGGGATCGACATGGAGCTGCCCCGGGGGCCCGTGGGGCTGCTCGGGCCGAACGGCGCGGGCAAGACGACTCTGATCGGGCTGCTCCTGGGGCTTCTCGAGCCCACCGCGGGTGAGGCGTCCATTGCGGGGCTGACTCCGAACTCGCGCGCGAACCGCATCGCGATCCGCAAGCGCGTGGGGTACATGCCGGAGAGCGACTGCCTTTTGCCGGGGATGAGCGGCGTCGAGCTAGTCTCCACCCTCGGGCGGTTGACCGGGCTCTCCAAGGTGGACGCGATGACCCGTGCCCACGAGGTCCTCGACTACGTCGAGCTGGAAGAGGCGCGCTATCGGCCCCTCGACGGATTCTCAACCGGCATGAAGCAGCGCCTCAAGCTAGCCCAGGCGCTGGTTCACGACCCCGAGCTGCTGCTCCTCGACGAGCCGACCAACGGCCTCGACCCCAAAGGGCGCAGGCACATGCTGTCCCTGGTGGAAGACCTCGGACGCAACCAGGGCAAGAACATCATCCTCTGCTCGCACCTTCTGCCCGACGTCGAGAAGACCTGCGATCACGTGGTTGTCGTCGTTCAAGGCCGTGTGGCGCTACAGGGATCAATCGCAGAACTCACGGCGGCCGATGAAGCCCGCATCCGAGTGGAAGTGGAGGAGCGCGAAGACGAGTTTGCTGCGTCGCTTCAAGGCGCTGGCATGCTGACCGAGTCCAGCGACGTGAAGGGCCTGATCGTCACCGTCCCCCACGCCGATGACGCGGACGCCATATGCAGCGTGGCGGCCGACGGTGGCTTTCACCTGCGCACGATCGACCCCGTGCGCTCCACCCTCGAACAGATCTTCCTCCAGGCCGTCGACGGGGCAGACGTCTCCCAGACGGCACCCGCAGCGGAGGTCGCCACATCATGAAGGCTGCCACCCATACCGAGGTCTACCGGCCGTTCCGCGGTGAGCTGCGCCAGTACCCCAAGCGAGCGCTCACGTTGGCGTGGTCCGGGGTGCGCATCGGGTTCCGCAAGAAGCTCCCTGCGCTGCTGCTCTTCACCATCCCCGCCATTCTCACCATCTATGTGTGCTTCATCGTGAAGCTCATGTTCGAGGCGCAGAACCCGGACGTCGCGGGCGAGCTGGGCATGCAAAAGCAGATCCTAGGGACCCTCCTGGCGGAACAGATGGGAGAGGTTGAGGTCCAGACCCTCAACCTGATCCAGTCGATGCAGGCCTTCGTCGTGCTCGCCGTTGGCTGGTACGGCTCTGGCCTCATTGCAGAGGACAAGCGGCTTCGTGCGAACCTCCTGTACTTCGCAAGGCCCGTCACCCGCTGGACCTACTTCCTCGGCAAGCTCGGCACCGTCATGTTCTGGGGCATGTGCGCCGTGGGACTTCCCGTGCTCCTCGTGTGCGGCACGGCGGCGACCTCCTCGCCCAACTGGGCCTTCCTCACCGAGAGGTGGGACGTGATCCTCAAGCTTGAGGCCTACGCGATCCTGTGGGTCTTCGTCCACGGCATCCTTGTCCTGGCGATCTCCTCGATCTGCGAACGGCGCAACCAGGCCCTCGCGGGCCTCTTTGGCTTCTACATCCTTACGACCATCGGCTCCCGCGCCATGTCCAAGATCTTCGACGGCGCCGCGTGGAAGCTCGTGTCGATCCCCGAGAACTTCCAGCGCATCTCCGACTCGATGTTTGGGCTGGGCAACAGCGCCCGACCTTGGAAACTCGAAGCCTCCCTCTGGCCCCTCGGTATCCTCGTATTCGTGTGCGCAGCGATTCTGCATACCCAAACCCGCAAGATGGAGGTCGGCCGATGAGCGCCATCATCGAAGCGAACGGCCTCGGCCGCTGGTACGGAGAAGTCGTCGGCCTCGGGGACCTCTCCGTGAACATCGAGCCGGGCATCACTGGGCTCGTGGGGCCCAACGGCGCCGGCAAGTCCACGTTCATGAAGGTCATGGTCGGCGAGCTCCGGCCCCACCGCGGCACCATCAGCGTCCTCGGGCATAAGCCCTTCGCGAGCCGCGCGCTCTACAAGCGCCTAGGCTTCTGCCCGCAGCAGGACGCACTGTACGAGCACCAGACCGGCCTGGCCTTCGTCCGCGACCTCCTGCGCCTCGGCGGTCAGTCGAAGAAGCAGGCCACCCGGGACGCCGAGGCTGCCATGGAACGCGTGGGCCTGACCGAGGCCATGAACCGCCGCGTTTCGGACTACTCCAAGGGCATGCGCCAACGCACACGCCTCGCCCAGTCCATCGCCCACAGTCCCGACCTCATCATCGCGGACGAGCCGCTCACCGGCCTCGACCCGATCGCGCGACGGCAGATCATCGAGCTGTTCCAAGAGCTCAGCGCCGAGGGCAAGTCCGTGATCCTCTCGTCCCACGTGCTGCACGAGGTCGAGCATCTGACCGAGACCATCGTCCTGATTCACCGGGGCCGGCTTCTTGCCCAGGGCAGCGTGCGCGAGGTGCGCCAGCTCATTTCCCGCCACCCGAGCCGCGTCCGCGTGACCGCACGGGACCCGCGCAAGCTCGCAGCGAGGCTGTTCGACCAGCCCCATGTGCGCGCCGTGGCCTTGGGCCCTGACGGCGAGTCGGTGCAGATCGAAACGGACAACGTCGCGGAGTTCCATGTGACCTTTGCCGCGGTCGCGAAGGAAGCCGCCGCCGGCGTCCGCAGTCTCAGCTCCGACGATGCCTCCCTCGAGGCCGTCTTTGACTACTTGGTTGGGTAACCGAAGATGATTCGCACCACGGGCTCCCTCATCGCCACGCCCCGCGCGGCGTTCCTCATCTATCGGATGCACATCGGCATGATCCTCGGGTCGCGCCGCAGCCTTGCCGCCATCGGGCTAGCGGCGATCCCGCCGCTGCTCGCTTTTCTGGCTGCGAACTTCGCGCCTGACAACCAGACCGAGAACAGCATCTTCCTGAAGCTCGGCACCTTCGTGCTGATCCAGTTCGTGGTGCCGATGCTAAGCGTCGCCATGGGCGTGGGCGTGATTGCCGACGAGGCCGAGTCACGCACGATCACCTTCCCCTTCACGCGCCCGATTCCTCGCATGTCGCTCTTCCTGGGCCGCTGGCTCGCCGCGCTCACAGCGATCACCGTGCTCGTCGCCGCTAGCTGCGTGCTAACGGCGCTGCTCGTTCAGGTCAAAGACCGAGGCCAGCCCCCGACGAACGAGATCGTGCAGTCATTCCTGCAGGCGGCGCTCCTAGGCGGCGTGGTGTACTCCCTGGGCTCAGCGGTGGTCGGCGTGCTCTTGAAGCGCGGCCTCATCTTCGCGCTGGGCTACGTCTTCGCCATCGAGGCTCTGCTGGCCAACGTGCCCGGGTCGTCCCAAAGCCTGACCGTCCAGTACCACCTGCGCTCGATGTTCATCGACAAGGAGGCTGGGATCTGGAAGTTCCTGGAGGAAGCCGAGCTCATCAAGTTCCTTACGCCTGAGGAAGCCGTCTCAAAACTGGCGGTCGCAACCGCCGTCCTACTGGTGGTTGGCTGCGTCCTCGTCAGTCGCAAGCAGTTCGTGCTGGCGGCCTGAGCACTCCTACTTCTTCGAAACCTGAACCTCGAGGCGCAGGGCATCAGGCTCGACCCCGGCGATGCGCAGCGAAGCGATCGAGAGATGGTCGAAGAGCCCGCCGTCGGGAGTCCAGCCAAACTCCTTGTCCTCGATGTCGAAGCGGGCCGTCAGGCCCCTGGCAGGGTTCAGGCGCGAGACCATCTTGACGCGGATATTCGAGAGCCGCGCGCCGAGCTCGTCTTCGGAACCCGCCAGCTGGCCGAGGGTCGCGACGCACGTCACGCGCACGGTCGCGGCGTCCTTGTCACCCTTCTTGAACCACCGCTTACGCGACTTGAGCCCGCGCCACTGAACGCCGAGCTGCTTGCGATCAAAGCGCAAACGCGCGTGGGCCTCCAGCCGCACCGTGCCCGCACGGGGGCCGCGACGCACGTCGAGGGAATCCAATAGCACGCGGCCCCGTGAAAACTTGGAGGTCACGAGCTGAAAGTCCTTGAGGAGCTTCTTCTTGGCCAGCTCCCTCTCCAGCAACGACTTTAGCTGCGCCTCGGGGACGCGCAGGGGCAGCGTAAAAACCTTGGGGGCGAACGCGACCACGGCGTCAGGGGCCTCGGGTTGCCCTTCCAGTGGCGATGAGCCCAGGAGGCAGCAGACTAGGGGTAGGAGCGCATGCATTCCCCAGCAGCGTAGGCCACAGGCGCTCCGGATCTAGCAGGCCGTTGAAAAAGTCCGTCTAGGAGTAGACTGGGACCCATGAACATCACCGCCGCCCTCCTGCTTGCCGCTTTCCCCGCTTTCCAGTCCGCTGGGACTGAGGCCTCCACCGATGTGGACGCAGCCGTGCTACAGGCAGCCCGCTTCCTCCTGACGAGCCAAGAGGTGTACGTCCCGGATCCCCCCGTCGGCTCCCTTCCCGAGGGCGAGCTCAGCGCTTGGCAAGCGAAAGAAGCGGAGCGCCTCGCTGCCATCCGCGAAGAGTCCGCAGGGACCGCCAGCGAGTGGCCGTACGAGGGTGTGCATCGCGTGGGCCGCAACGGGCGCATTCCCGGGGGCTACCGCATCGGTGGCAGCGCGATCGTCGCCGACGCACTGCTCTGCGCTGACCTAGAGGGCGCAGACCTAGTGGCCGCACGCGAAGCCATAGGGCGCACCGTTGCGTTCGCCATGGAAGCCTTCGACTCCGACCCGAGCTTGGCGCGAGGTCCGAAGAAGGGCTACGACGTCCGCGGCTGGGGTCACGCGTATGGGATCCAGCTGTTCTTGTTAGCCCTAGAGCACAAGATCATCGAAGGCGAGGCTGCCGACGACGCCCGAGAGATGGTCAAGGACCTCATCGATCGACTTCAGGCCAACGTGACGAAGGACGGCGGCTGGAACTACGCGAACGATATGAGCGTGAGCCCCTTCATGACGGGCTCCACGCTCTTGATTCTTCGCGAAGCCAAGGCAGCAGGGTTCGAGGTCGACGAGGCGATGATCACAAAGGCGCTCGATGCCCTTGAGGGCTCCCACTTCAAGGACACCATCTACAAGTACGACGGCCGCCACAGGGCGAAGCCCAAGATGCCAGCGTCCTCCGCCCGGTCCAGCGTGGCCACCCTCGCGCTCTTCCATGCCGGCCGCAAGACCGAGGACGATCTGCGCGCCGCGGTCCACGGCTTCTTCGACGGTTGGGAGGATCTTCTGATTCGCAAGAGCAAGCAGGGCACCCACAAGCCGCCCCACAACATCGCCCCCTACTACTTCTTCTACGGCCACACGTACGCCGCCTTTGCGATCGAGGCCCTCCCGGTCGCCGAGCGCCCAGCCCACCGAGCCGAGCTTGCGCGCCTGCTCTGGAAGACCCGCGACGAGGACGGCACCTGGAACGACCGCGTGTTCCCCCGCACCTCGTCCTACTCAACCGCGATGTCGATCCTGGCGCTCAAGGCCTCTTCCGACTAACCCAGCAGGAGCGCCAAGAGGTGCCCTGCGGAACGGCACTCCTACATAGTCAAGGGGGCTCCCGCTACGCACCGCTAGGGAGCCACCACCGCTAGCTCGATTGCGTTCGTGAAGGCCGCTCCCGGTACGGCTTGGGTCGAGCGGTGGAACGCTTGAAAGCCGAGCTTGGCTCCGATCCACTCCAGGCCGCCAGCGAGCGGTAGGGAAATCGCCGTACGACCGTTCGCCCCCAGTTGGAGAAGCGCAATGCGGTTCGCGCCGTTCGGTGGCAGCAGAAGGTCGCCGAACGATGTGGCAGTCGCCGCAGTCACGCCTCCGCGTGCATAGAACAGCTGCGTGAAGGTAAAGGGCAGGCCAGCGAGTTCAAGTTCATACGGCTGGCCCAGGGGCACCTCGAAGGTGAGACCTTCGGGCCTGTCGAGGGTTCGGAACTCGAATGCGCCCAAGTCGTTGGCTCGGGCGAGATTGAGATCGCCGTCTACGGCCCGGGGCAGGCCACGCAGATCCAAGCACGTCGGATCCGAGGGCAACACGTCGATGCAAGGCGAGTCAAAGCGCAGGCGGAAGTCCCCCGCTGCGGCGTCAACAAACCGTGGATCAGCCACTAGAACCTGGGGCCCGTAGTTGCTGCCGGAACCGTCCTTCACCAAGGAGGAGAACACGCCTTGACCGGAGTAGCTGACATCTCCGAGCTGATTGTCAGCCAGGATCGAGTCGTCGATGGTCCCATAGTAGGCCGTCACATGGGCCCCATAGCCGTGGTTGCCGACGATGGTACACCCCGCGATCGAGTCGGCGGCGCAAGCGGGCCCCCCAGAGAGCGTGCCCGTCACGAGGCAGTCTTTGAAGCCTACGCCCGACTGGGATTGTCCGTACCACATGTCCCCGGTACACGTCGTCCCGCAGTTGATGAAGCGGCAGCGCACGGCGTAGGCGACGTTCTGCATGAGCGTGTTCACCCAGGTCGTATGGGTCACGTCCCCCACTTCCTCGAACAACGTATCCGTGAACCGAAGGTCGCGGCCTGCGCCAACGTACATCGGCGGTGGAACGACCCAGTCGAATCCAAAGAACGAGCAGTGATCGGTGCGCAGGTAGCCTTCTTCACAGACCTTGACAGCGTCATCGTTGCCGTCACCAAGCATCTGCAGTGACTCGAGGTGAAGGGTCTGCGAACAGGTCGATAGGAGGCCGACCTCGATCGCGGTTTGAGCCCCCGTCGCTCCCGTGACCTGACGCACATCCACCACGACTTGGTCGGAGAGACCCCGGAGCGACAGGTCGAAGCTGACCGTCCAAGGGAACACCTCACCGGTTGCGACCGAGTACGTCCCCGCCTCCATCCAGATGGTGTGCGGCCCGTTCCCGACGAGCCCCTCGACCGCCTCACTCACGGTCATCAACGGATCGTCGACCGTGCCGGCCGCCCCTGGGGCTCCGATCAGCGGGTCGACCCAGATCTCGTCGGCATGGGCGATGGAAGGAAGTAGCAACGAGAGGAGGGCGAGTTGGAGCATGGCAGCGGGCTGGGTGGGAGGGTCGTGCGATACCGGTTCGCCTGGAGGACCCCAGTCCCCCTCGTGCGTCACAACCCCCTCCGCGGACCCGTCCTACAGGGGAGACGCTGCGAGGACAGTCTCGGCCGAAAGTGGACTCCCCTGGAGAGGACACGGGTGTGCTCCATGGGGACTGACCGTCAGGCAACACGCCCCAGGGGCCCAGGAAGGGCGATTCCCTGACAAGAGGCCCCGTTGGCACGCCCCGTGCTTCTAGTCCCCCGTAGCCAACGAAGCACCTCCGCTTGGGCTACCACCTCCCAGAAAAAGGACTGTCACCATGAAGCACTTCGCCCAACGTCTCCTCGCCGCCAAGAACGCCCTACTTGGAACCGGCCTCGCCTTCGCCCTTGCCGCTGCGGTCACGACCGCGCCGGCCGCTGCTCAGCGCCTCCATGCAGAGAAGCGAGGGACCCAGTGGGAGATCGGCGTTGGCAGCCAAGGTGTGTCCGTCAACCTGGCCAGCAACAGTCGACGCGGTAGTGTCCGCACCCCCCGAGGCTACGACGGGGGTCGCTACGAGTACCGCACCCAGCGCACCTGGATCCCCGGGTCCAACCGCCGCGTCTGGGTCGAGCCCCGCTACCAGTGGAGCTATGACTCCTGCGGAGTCCGCTTCCGCTCGCTGATTCGCGCTGGCTACTACCGCACGGTCTGCAGCCCCGGCCGCTATGAGAACCGCCAGGTGAAAGTCTGGGTTCCCGCACCGCGCATCGAAGTCCGAGGCCGCGACCGCGGTGGACGCTTCGAGAACCGCCGCAGCTCTAGCCGAGCCAACCGCGTGACCTACAACGGATCGCGTCGCCGCTAAGGCCCACATCGTTCGCCTGCGAAGAAAGGTGGATGGGTCTTCGCAGGTGGGGCCCCCTTGGCACTGTGCCTTGGGGGCTCTTCTTCGTTTAAGAACCAGGCAGCGCCCAGAGCACGATGCCGTCGAGCTCAGTCGGGCCTATGCGCACCACGCCTGGGGAGGGAGGGAACGCAGCCTCCTGCCAGATTCCTACCGCCAAATACGTGGGCTTGTATTTCAAGAAGAAGTCGCGCGGAACGAACTTGTCGTGGCCGGGGGAGCGCAGGTCCAGATGGGGTTCGCGCAAAGCCACCTCGCGCGTGACGAGGCCGTTCTGGTCGTAGACAAAGAGCCCCGAGTAGTAGCCCACCGCCCCCACCGCCGGGAAGACCACCGATGCGTTAGGCGGCGCGTGAACGCCGAGGGCACGTCCGGTGATCGACCACTCCCGCGCGCGAGCCTTCATGTTGGCCCACTGCTCGTACTCCGAGGCGGACGGCGTCACGCCAGCGTACTTCTGGTTGTGGCGGAAGTGAAACTGCAGGCGCGTCGCCTCGGGGATCACGTGTACGTCCACCGCCGCGAGCACCGTCGTGGCCACGGCCGCCGCGGCGAGAACCACTGCACCGATACGGGTGCGCGACTCGACGGAGGAGAGCAGCGCGCCGAAGCCGAGTACCGCAAAGGGAATCGCGGGCACAAGGAAACGGCTGTACGCCATGAAGTCGCCGCCGGCCGTGATGGAGTAGACCGTCACCCCCACCACGAGGGCGGCGGCGCTCAGGCCCGCGCCTGGACCTAGGCGCTTGCGGGCGAGAAAGACGCCGACGAGCCCCCCGATGAAGGCGAGCCCGAGACCCGGCATCGACAGGAACGTAGAGACGACGTAGTCGAAGCCCCGCCCGGTCGCGGCGCTGGAGAAGCCAACCTTCACCCGCGCGGTGTTCGGCAGCCAGTCCCCGTAAAAGCTGTAGCGCCAAGCCACGTGGAGCCCGAAGACTACCGCAGAGATTCCCGCTCCGATCAGGGCAGTGCGCAGCAGCGCGCGCTGGCGAGCGACAACGCCCACCACAATGCCTGGGCCGAGAAGGAGCGCGACGACGATCGCTGCGTCGGCGCGCATGAGCGCAAGCAGGGACGCAATGACACCGACGAAGAGTGGACCCGATGGCTTGCCGCCCTTGCGGCCGTACATCGCCCAAAAGAGCAGCACTCCCAGGGAAGCCGCGGGCATCGTTGCCATGCCGCCGGTGGCCCAGACCCCGAGGGGCGGCGCGGCTCCGACGAGCGCGGCCGTTCCGATCAGCGCAACGGGGGAGCGCGCGAATCGGCGCGCCGCTAGCCCCACCACGAGCACGATCATGAGGACGCCAAAGCCGATGGACAGCACCCGGCTTAGGGTCTCCGGCGCGACGCCGAAATCGAACCCAAGCCGCATGAGCACGGCCCAAAGGAACTCGCTGTAGCCCTCAACCGGTGGCTCAACGCCCGGGTTGTAAACCAGCCCCTTGCCCGCATGGAAGTTCCGCGAGTAGCGGAACGTGATGAAGGCGTCGTCCGTGACGAAGTTGAACCTGTGCACGAGCCAGGCAAAGGGCGCGAGTGCCGCGAGAAGCGCACCGATCAGGAGCCCGAGCCCACGCTCTTCAGATTCGACAGCCGTCACGAGGCCCTCCTTGGGGCGAGGCCCCTAACCGACTTCGACGCTGTAGATGTGGGGTAGCCCGCGCGCAATGCAGCGCCAGCCCTCGCCTTCATCGCGCGAGAACCAAACTTCGCCTGAGGATGTTCCGATGTACACACCCAAGGGATCGTAACCATCTACCGCCAGGCATTGGCGTTTCACCGTCCACCAGCAGCGCTCTTTCGGGAAGCCGTCCGTGTGGCGCGTCCAAGATTGTCCACCGTCGACGGTCTTCATCAGGGCTGGGCGGCCGTCCTTCGGCATCCGAGTCCATGCGTCGCTGCCGTCCATGGGCACGGTGAACGCCACGTCCGGGTCCGCAGGATGGACCGCGATGGGGAAGCCCGCGTCTAGGCGCTCTTCCTCGGTCTCCGGAGGCCCCACGTGGTCCCAGGTGCGAACTTCAAGGTCCATGCGGTAGACGCCGAAGTGGCTCTGCATCCAGAGCCTGTCCGGGTTCGTGACGCCCATGGCCACCGCGTGGGGATCCAAGGCTTTCGAGCCCATCAGGCCCCCGTCGAGCCTCGTCCACGTCGCGCCAGCGTCCTTGGACTCCACGACACCGCCCGTGGACATCGCTACGATGAGGTGTTCGGCGTCCCGAGGATCCACGAGGATCCCGTGGAGCTTGGGACCATCGGGCGTATCGTCCACTCCGGGTGAGGTCCACCGATCGAAATCAGGGTGCTCGTTGAGGCCTGTGACGGGCTCCCAGGAGTTTCCGTGGTCCTCGGATCGAAAGAGGCCCTGGGGCGCGGAACCCGCGTACCAAGTGCCGTACTCGCTAGAATGCCCGGGGGCGAGCGCGAATACCTGGCGCACCTCCCGCCGGGCCAGGGAGGAAGAGACGTGAAAGCGCGGAGGTTCGGCCGCTTCGCTCCACGTTCTGCCACCGTTCCGAGACGTCACCACCGACGGCCGGCCGTCCACGGTTCGCAGACCCGCAACCACCGTATCTCGATCGCGCGAGTCGGCGACCCCATGGAACACGGTGCTGCCGATCCAGTGGGGCTCGGGCTCGGTGAACTCCGCGCGCTCTGAGTCCGCCTCGATCGAGAACAGTCCCTTCCTCGTCCCGATCCAAAGGCGCATTTCCCCGCGGCGCGCACGGGGCACGCGGAGCTTGTGCTTGGGTAGATCTTCGGACGACATGGCGATGTTGGCTATGCGCCTGCACCTGGGGCTGAACCCCAGTCCCGGAGCCGACGGGCGGCCTCTTCGAGCACAGGGAACTCCTTGGCGTAGCAGAAACGCACCAGGCCCTGGCCGGACTCCATGCCCGTTCCAGAGAAGAACGCCGTTCCCGGCACGCTGGCCACGCCTGATTCTTTCATGAGCTGCATCGCCGCGTCCTTGGCCGTGGCCGCACCCATGCGAGACACATCGGCCAGAACGTAGTAGGCGCCCTCGGGTGTCACCGGCGCCAGACCGATATCCGTCAGGGCCCCGACGATCAGGTCACGTTTCTTGGCATAGTCCGCCCTCATCTCCTCGAAAAACGAGTCTGGGAGGTCAAAACCAGCGGCCACACCGTGCTGGAGGGGCGTAGGAGCGCAGATGTAGAACAGATCGTGGACCAGCTTCAGGCGCTCGGCCAGCCTGGGGGGCGCCACGGCGTACCCAAGGCGCCAGCCCGTGATGCTGAAGGTTTTGGAGAGACCGAGAATCGTCACCGAGCGCGCGGCCATGGCGGCCGACGTGGACGCAGGCGAGATGTGCTCCCGCCCGTCGTAGGTGATGGACTCGTAGATCTCATCCGTGATGACGTAGAGGTCGAACTCCTCCGCGATTCGCTCGGCCGCGTGGATTTCGGCCCGCGTGAGCATTCGGCCCGACGGGTTGGAGGGCGTGCATAGGACAAGCCCTCGGGTGGCCGGGGTGATCGCGGCTCGCAGGGCTTCCTCCGTGAGCTCGAAGCCCGGCGCCGCGAGTCCGACGTACTGTGGCACGAGGCCGGCCACCTTGGCGGCTCCCACGTGGTAGCCGTAGTAAGGCTCGGGGATCAAGAGTCCGTCTCCAGGGTCGAAAAGACCGTGCAGAACGCAGGTGAAAGCCGCCGCCGACCCTGCGGTCACAATGATGTCGGTCTCTGGGTCCGCCTCGATCCCGTTCACCCGCGCCAGCTTGGCGGCGATCTTCTTACGCAGCTCGCCATCGCCCTCGGCGTAGGTGTAGGTGCTTCGCTGGGCCTGGATCGCCTGAATCGCAGCCTCCGCGACGGGCGGTGGCGTCGGCAGGTCGCAGATTCCCTGACCGAGATTGATGGCCCCTGCCGCGTTGGCGGCCTTGGTCATGGCGCGGATGTCCGACTGGGTCAGGCCCTGAAGGCGCTTTGGGGTGCGGGCTCTCATAGCGGGAGGATAGCCGCGATAGGAGCCGTCCGCGAGACGCCCATCTTGAGGATCCCACGGCACATGCCCGCGAAAGCGAGGTACCCTCGTTGTATGGCCCCCCAATCCATCATCAACACCCCGCGTGCGAGGCGAGGCTGTCGCGCCGCTCTCCGAGGCCTCGTGGTCGTTGGGCTGCTCGGGGGCGCTACCGGGTGCCTCTTTGGCGGAGACCCAGCCGAGGAGAAGATCGACCCCAAGGAAGCCACGGCCCGTGAGGCCAACTTCCGCACCGCGGCCGAGAAGGCCCGGGACAATCGATTTGGCGATCGCCTGCGCCGCCGGGTCGACCTGAGTCGCCCAGCAAAGTAGCCAGCAAAGTAGCC
>CAYQKK010000121.1:0-1301 GCA_964417955.1 uncultured Planctomycetaceae bacterium | reverse complement strand
AAGTGATCGGTCGCCCACGGGATGAAGCCCCATGGCCGATGCGCTCACTTCCTACTTGTCGCGCCCGGGAAGGTGAGCGTTCACGTGGGGCCGCCACGGCCTGAGCTTGGCGTGGAACGCCACGAGGGTTTCGAACTTCACGCCGTCGCGCTCTTCGTAACCACCCTCCACGGACTCAATCTCCCGCATGAACACGGGGTCTTCGAAGTAGTAGTCCCGGAAGGGGCCCGACGTTCGGCCGAGCTCTGTGGCGTCGTAGCCGTTGCGATCCAGCATGTTCAGCGTGAGCTGAATATCAGCCATCGACGACTGCACAAAGATCAGCTCACCGCCCGCCCGTAGGCGATGGAACCCGTCGAGGATCAGCGAGTCGATGAAGTAGCGGCGGTTCTGCTTTCCACTCTGGCAGAACGGCGGATTCGACACGACGAGATCGAACTTGCCGTGGGTGTTCAGCCAATTCGCGACCCGCAGGTCGAGACCCGTATGCTTGCCGCAATGACGTTCGAAGTTCTCGCGCGTCGCGCCCAAGAGCGACTCCGTGATCTCGGTCGCGACGATGGACTTCGCTCCCTTGCGCTGCAGCAGGATCGTGTGGTTCGCAAGGCCCGCACCGAGCTCGAGCACGTCTTTGCCCTCGATCAGGTCGTGGGAAGCGATCATCCGGGCCAGCCAAGCCCCGTGGGGCGTGGGGGTCCAGTCGTCGTCTCCACCGCGGAGATCCATGTCGAGCAGTTCGTCTACCGAATTCATGGTGTCCATAGTAGTGACCTCCGCGGTCGCAGCCTTAGATGAGAGCCTAACTAACCCTTCACGGAGCCTAGCAAGAGCTCCGTCACGAGCTCGCTAAAGCGCTTGGGATCCTTCGGCGTTGCGCCTTCGGCAATCAGGGCTTGCCCGTGGAGCAACTCGGCCGCCTCCGCGAGGCGCGGGGACTTCTCGTCTACGCCATGGAGCTTCGTCAGGCCCTTCACGAGGTCGTGGTCTGGGTTCAGCTCGAGGATGCGCTTCTGCTTCGGCATCTCCTGGCCGCTGCGCTTGAGGAGGCGCTCCATGTGGCCGGACATGCCGCCCGCGTCGGCGACCAACACGGCGGGGCTCCCCTTCAGGCGGGAAGTAAACCGCACCTCGGAGATCTCCTCGTCGAGGGCCGTCTGCAGCGAGCCGAGGAAACCCTCGTGCTCCTTCTGTAGCTCCTCGCGCTTCTCCTTCGCGTCATCGTCCTCTTGGGCGTCTCCACGGTCGAGGGCCACGACCTGCTTGCCGTCGAACTCCGTCAGGCGCTGGAGCATCCACTCGTC
>CAYQKK010000120.1:5927-15868 GCA_964417955.1 uncultured Planctomycetaceae bacterium | reverse complement strand
TTCCAGAGGCCTTCGCAGGACTAGAGTCCAGCGGAGGCCTCTTCTCATTTCGCCTGGGCGGCAGCCGGGCTCGTTAGTTTGGCGCGACCTCAAGCGTGATCGGGATGCCCGCCCGTGGCGAGAAGTAGTGGATGGCTGATTCGTATCCGGGCCTTGCTTTCACATAGAACCACGTCGATTGGGATGTGGCCTGGAAGGTGAACGCTATCTCGCTGGAACGGCGCCGGTAGGTCCTGACGGTGGGATCCGAGAGCTTGGGCGGCGCCTCGCCATGGAATATCTGGGCCGTGTCTAGTTCGTTGGGCAGCGTGGTCCCCACGTAGAGAACGTCGTGGGGGCCCTCTTTATCGCTGCCTGCGACCACCGTTCGAACGCGGACTTCGATCGGCTCGTCGAGCTGCAGTGAAAACTCGGTCGTGCCGGCCGGGGAGACGAGGATCTTCTTCTGGGTTCCCGGATGAACGATCCGCAGCTCGTAGCGGCCTGGGAGCAAGGGGCCAGGATCGAATGCAAAGACCCGATTCCGCGCGGCTGGGCCCATGGACTCATCCTGCTCGGGCAGGGCGACGGTTGAGATCGGGTCGTTGGGCCAGCGGGACTCCGGAACCAGCATGACGCTGAGGCTTGAGATTCCCTCCCATGTCGCTGGTAGCAGAATCGTCCCGGAGAACCGTACCGGTGCGAGCACGTTTGGCTTGGCGGTCAGGAGAACCTCGGACACTCGGCCGCTGGCAATCTCGACCTCTCTGCAGTCGAGTAGGCCGCTATCTGTGTGTGCATCCTCAAGGACTCCCAGGAGGCTGACCAGCACAGGGCCCGGCGGAAGGTCCTCGATGGTGAGCTCCCTCAGCCCGTTGGTGGGCCGATCGTACGGCGACCGCGCAGAGTCTTGGTCCAAGGCCATAGGCCGCACTTGAACGCGTCCGTTGGACAGACGGTCTCCAACGATCTTGACCTCCATAGATCCCCTTCGGGTTAGTGCTACGTGGACATCTCCGCCGCGCTCGAAGTCGATTTGGACGGCTTCCGGGGAGTAGCCTGGAACACGAACTTCGAATGCCTTGGAGGGGGAGGCGGATGAATCATTCGTGACGGCGGGCGGCGGGGCTGGCACCGTCGCTCCGTGCGCAAGCCCCGCCGCGATGGGGGGCGGCTCCCAATAGCCTGTCCTCTTCCGACCCCCGCTCGGCGTGCCGCTGTAGACGGAGGCGTCGTCAAGGCGGGCCCCCGTGGCCTCGTCGGTGACAAAGAGGCGCACGGCTGGCATCGCCTCGGCGACGACGGTCAGCCCGGTGGTTCCGAAGGGCACGCTGAAGTTCGGCTTGGGCACCGCCTTCGGATCCTCCGGGTCATAGAAGCGTAGCGTGGTGCCTGACGCGCTCAGAACAGGAGCTATCAACTTTATCGTCGGTGGCAGCACGGCCAAGAACTCAGGTGAAAGCAGCAGTGTGCTCTGGCCCTTAGTGAACGAGATCTCGCCCTTGGCATTGGGCGTGAACGAGAGCCGAAATCGCCCAGATTCGATCGGAATCTGGATCGGCCCGTCGAGCAGATCGACCATCACGGTGAGCGATCGGAGGCTCCCGAGATCAAACGCGGCGCCCTTTCGGCCTTGGACGACCCTGCCTTCAAGGGCGATGACCGGCTCTGCCGCTTGAGCAGGCCCACTCTCGATGGAGGCCCCCGCAGCCGCTCCGGGTGTCCTGGCGCCCCCCGGCAGCGAAGGGATGGTCGCCACCCCCGTGGCCCCGGCTCCATCGGACTTGGAACGACCCTCTGATTCCCTTTCGGAGGGAGCCCCTGGAATCACACCACGGGCGGACAGCGTCGGAACCTCTTCCAGCGTGGCTTGGTTGGAGACCAACCAAGCCGCGCTGATGGCAACTGCAGCCAGGGCGCAGACAGCCGCAAACGCGATACGAATCACGCCGTCGTGAGGTCGCGCGGGCCGTACCGTGCGCTGGCGCCGAGCTCTTCCGAGATACGCAAGAGGCGGTTGTACTTCGCCACGCGGTCGCTTCGGCAGGGCGCGCCGGTCTTGATTTGGCCGGCGTTCGTCGCGACGGCGAGGTCGGCGATCGTCGTGTCCTCGGTCTCACCCGAACGGTGGGAGATCACGCAGCGCATCCCGTGGCGGTGGGCCAACGCGATCGTCGCGAGGGTCTCCGACAGGGTTCCGATCTGGTTGACTTTGATGAGGATCGCGTTGCCCGCGTTCTTCTCCATGCCTTCCCGGAGCCGCTTGACGTTGGTCACGAAGAGGTCGTCGCCGACCAGCTGGACCTTGTCGCCAATGGCCTTCGTGATGCCCTGCCAGCCAGCCCAGTCGTCTTGGTCGTGGCCATCCTCGATGGAGAAGATGGGGTAGCGCTCGCAGAGGCCCTGGTAGTAGGCGCTCAGCTCGTCGTTCGACATGGGCTTCCCGTCGACCGTGTACTTGCCGTCCTTGTAGAACTCGGCGGCGGCCGCGTCGATGGCCAGCTTGATGTCGCGGCCCGGCTGGAGGCCGGTCTGCTCTACCGCCTCAACGATGAGCTCGAGGGCCTTTTCGTTGGACTCAAGGTTCGGGGCGAAGCCGCCCTCGTCGCCAACCGCAGTGTTGAGCCCGCGGCCGCGGCAAACGCTCTTCAGCGCGTGGAAAACCTCCACGCCCATGCGCAGGCCCTCGGGGAACGAGGTCGCACCCATCGGCATAACCATGAACTCCTGGAGGTCCACGTTGTTGTCCGCGTGCTCACCGCCGTTCACGATGTTCATCATGGGCACCGGGAGAACGTGGGCCTGGGCACCGCCCAGATAGCGGTAGAGCGGGAGCCCGCACTCGTCCGCCGCCGCGTGGGCGTTGGCGAGGCTGACGGCCAGGAGCGCGTTGGCTCCCAGGCGGCTCTTGTTCTCGGTGTCATCCAGCTCGATCATCGCGCGGTCGATTTCACCCTGGTCGAGGGCATCTTCCCCCTCCAGGCGATCGCTGATCTCTGAGTTGACGGCTTCAACGGCTTTCAGGACGCCTTTTCCGCCGTAGCGGCCCTCTCCGTCGCGGAGCTCGTGGGCCTCGTAGATGCCTGTACTGGCGCCCGAGGGCACCGCAGCGCGGCCGTACGCGCCAGAGGCTAGAAGAACTTCGGCTTCGATGGTCGGGTTGCCCCGGGAGTCCAAAATCTCCCGTCCGTGGATGCTAACGATCTCGCTCATGCGGGAATCCTAGCAACCGGCGGCGATAACGCCCTTGTTGCAACCCCTTGGACCCCGGATCTACGGATAATTTCTGCTCCTACACCCATCCGAGGGACCATGGCCAAAGAATCGAAGAAGCGCTCCCGCAAGATCTCGCAGCTCCCCAACGCCCTCACCCTGGCCAACGCCGGGCTCGGGCTGCTGGCCATCTCAAAGTCTATCGACGCCCTCGCGCGGGCGGGGGACCAGGCCCTGTTCGAGCATCACTTGGAGACGGCGTGCTGGCTCGTCCTGGCGGCGGGCATCTTTGACGCCCTTGACGGCAAGGTGGCGCGCCTCACCAACAGCTTCAGCGACCTCGGCGCCCAGCTCGACTCGCTGGCGGACGCGGTCACCTTTGGCGTGGCCCCGGCGATCATCGCCAAGGCGCTCCTCGAGCACGAGGGCTTCTCCCACCCGCGGCTGCACTTCATCGCGGCGGCCGCGTTCACGCTCATGGCCATCCTGCGCCTCGCGCGCTTCAACGTCGACACCGACGAGGACGACGACCACTCGGGCTTCGAGGGCTTGCCGACCCCGGCCGCCGCCGCGGTGCTCGTCGCCTCGGTCCTGATGTTCCTCTCCCTCGGAGGAGGCATCGAAACGAGCGGCGTCGAGCCGACCCCCTTGGGCCGCGGCATCGAGTTCATTCCCTCGGGCTGGCGCACCGCCATGACCCAAACGCTCATGCTCCCGCTCATCCTCGTGATGCTGCCGGGCCTCGCGCTGCTCATGGTCAGCCGCGTGCGCTACACCCACGTGGCGACGAAGCTCTCCGGAGCCAGCAGCAAACGCACGCTCATCCCGATCGTCTTCATCGCCCTCGGCCTCTACCTGACGCCGGTCCTGTCCCTCTTCCTGTTCGGCCTCGGCTACATCGGCTTCGGCCTCTGGAGAGCCCTGGCCCAGCACCGCAAGAACAAGGCGAACTCTGAGTACTCCAGCGATATCGCGGCCTAAGAACGAACATGCTCTCGTCCCAACGTCACACGGCCGCCATCGCCCTCGGTGCGAATCTCGGAGAACCCGAGCGCACCTTCAAGCGGGCCATCAATCTCCTCGAGCGTGACCACGACGTCACCCTCCTGCGTCGTTCGCATTGGACCGTCACGGACCCGGTGGGGCCGAAGGGGCAGGACCCGTACACCAACGGCGCGATCCTCGTGGAGACGACGCTCCCTCCCGAGGCGCTGCTCGAGGCCCTGCGCGCCGTAGAAACCCACCTCGGCCGCGACCGCGCCCAGGAAGAGCGCTGGGGGCCGCGCATCCTCGATCTCGATCTGCTCTACGTGCTCTCCGCCAGCGGCGAAGCCATCAGCCTACGCACCCCTCACCTCACGCTCCCGCACCCCCGCATGGAAGAGCGCCCCTTCGTGCTGGGACCCCTGGCGGAGATCGCGCCGGAGCACCGTCTGTTTCGCTCACGCCTCACGGTCAAGGATCAGCTCGCCAAGCTCCAGGCGGGCGGCGGCCTCATTCGCCTTGAGTCCGTCAAGGAGGCGCGCGCCTGGTGCGAAGCCGCTCGGTCCGACGGCGGCACCCTAGGCTTTATTCCCACGATGGGGGCGCTCCACGAAGGGCACCTCGAACTCGTTCGCCGCGCCGCTGCCGAGAACGATCGTGTGGCCGTCTCGGTTTTCGTCAACCCGCTGCAGTTCAACAAGGCGAGCGACCTCGAGCGCTACCCGCGGGACTTCGAAGGCGACGCAGCCCTCCTAGCGAGCGTCGGCTGCTCCATGGCTTTCACCGGTACGCTGCCCCAGTTCTTCCCCGACGAGCTCGACGACGGCGGCTCTCTCCGGCCCGAGTACCTGCTCGACCCCGGCCCCTCGGCCGAGGGCATGGAGGGCGCCTTCCGCCCCGGCCACTTCGAAGGTGTGGCGACCATCTGCGACCGGCTCTTCGACGTCGTCCAGCCCACCCGGGCCTACTTCGGCGCCAAGGACTTCCAGCAGTGTCTGGTGGTCCAAGAGCTCTCCTCCCGCCGCGGCGGCACCCCAGAGATCGTGCGCTGCGACATCGTCCGCGACGGCAATGGCCTCGCGCTTTCCTCGCGCAACCTGCTCCTCTCCGCCGAAGCCAAAGTGACGGCCCTCGGCATTTCGAAAGCCCTGCGGCACGTGCGCTCGGCGTGGCGCGGCGGACTCCACGACGCGGTCGCCCTCGGCGAGATGCTGACCCACGCCCTCGATGTCCCCGGCATCGACCTAGAGTACGCCGAGATCCGCGACCCCAGCAGCTTTAGCGCCGACCCCCCAACGGGTCTGATCCCCCAAGCGGTCGCCCTCGTGGGGGCCAACGTGGGCGGCGTGCGTCTCATCGACAACATGGTGCTCTCCGAAGCGCCAGCGCCCGACCGCGCGGAGGTCGAGACCTTCGGCTGCGTGCGCCCAGCCATCCGCCAAGAGTCCTGATGAGCAAAGATCCGATCACCCCGCAGACCTCCGTCACGGTTCTCGCCGGTGCGAAGATCAATCCGCTCCTTATCGTCCACGGGCGCCGCTCGGACGGGTATCACGAGCTCACTTCGCTGATGCTTGGCCTCGACCTGCAGGATCGCGTCACGGTTCGCCGTTCAGAAACGGGCGGCTTCTCGGTGGAGTCCACCGGTCCCCACGCCACGCCGGACATCAGCACCGACGAAACCAACCTCGCCGCCCGCGGCGCCCAAGTGGCCCTCGATGCGCTCGGGGAGTCCGCAGACCTCGCGATCGAACTTCACAAGGCCATCCCGAGCCGCGCGGGCCTCGGCGGCGGCAGCTCCGACGCCGCCGGTGCAGCCCTCGCCGTCCTCGAACTTCTGCGGCCCGGCTGGGACAGCGGCGACTATTCGGAGTTGGAAGCTCGCGTTGTCGAAGGGCTTGGCGAGCTGGGCGCGGACTGCGCGTTTTTCTTCGCGGCACGCAGCCACGGCGCCGCTGTCATCACCGGCCGAGGGGAGCGCGTCACTCCCCAGGTCTGGCTAAGCCCTTGGCACATCGTGCTCGTGACCCCCTCCATTGAGTGCCCGACTCCGGCCGTCTACGGGGCGTTGGCCCTGCCGCTGATCGCGGGCCCCGCCGAGGGCATCACGCACCAGCGCAGCAGAAACTCCATGACCCAGGCGCACAAACTGCTGCTAGCCAGCGCGAGCGAAGCCAGCCGTCTCGTGCGCAACGAACTGCAAACGCCCGCGCTCGGTACGTTCCCCGAGCTCGAAAAGTGGCGCATTCTCTTCCAGAATCTCGAGCTCGAGCACTTCACCTTGGCGGGCAGCGGCTCCAGCTTCTTCGGTCTCTTCGAAGACGCAGCGGGCGCCCAAACGGCCCTGGAACAGGTGACAGAGCTCGCGCGCGAACGGGACCTAGGCGTGCGCTACTCCGGGGTGGTCAGGCCGGCCAAGGATCGCCTCCTACACGTCGAAGGGAGCCCACGTCCGTGAGCGCCGTTCCCATGCAGATTGGCATCGTGGGAGGCGGCGCCGTGGCCCATGCCCTCGCCGCCGCGCTCGGGGCCGGCCGCGAAGGCAGCGACGGCTACCTTCTCAAGGTGTGGGCCCGACGCGAAGCCGCCGCGGCCAGTGTCGTGGACGTGGCGAGCGGGAGGGCCCAGTCCGTTCCGCACCTCGCCGACCTTTCCGACTGCGAGGCTCTCCTCATCGCGGTCTCCGACAGCGCCCTCGAAGCCGTCGCTGGCCTCCTCACGGCTCAGCTTGAAGTCTCCGGCCCGGGCGGGCGTGCCGTTTTTCACACCAGTGGCGCGCGCACGGGCGCGGACGCCCTCTCCGAGCTGAGCAGCGTCGCCTCCGCCCTCGGCTCGATCCACCCTCTCGTCGCGGTGGCTTCGGACACCGCGCCCCACCCCGAGATCTTCTCATCGCGCCCCTTCCTCGTTGAGTCGACGACGACGCCTGCGACCGACATGGGACTGGATCTCGTGCGGGCGATGGGGGGGATGCAGGTTCGCCTGCCCGAGGCGGCCACGGCCGACGAAGCCTCGCTCCTCAAGGCCCGCTACCACGCCCTCGCTACGATGGTGGCCACCGGCGTTGTGACCCTCGTCGACCAAGCTGCAGAGTCCATGGCCAGCGCCAGCCCTGCCCTACGCGCCGAGTTTCGCCGCGCCTACGGGGCCCTTGCGGACAGCGCTGTGCAGAACGTCCTCCGGGCGGACGGGGCCGATGTCCTGACCGGCGCGATCGCGCGGAGCGACGAGCCGCTCGTCGCGCGCCACCGCGCAGCCCTTGAAGGCGGCCCTACCGCGCGGCTATACCAAGCCATCGAAGCGTCCGCCCGCGAGATGCTCGAAGACCCCTCTGCCCCATGAGCTCTCCTCAACCCACGGGCGTTCCAGGCCCCCTCGTCGTATCGCTCCTCGCGCGTACACCGGCTCAGTTCCGGGACGCCATCGAACGCGGCGCCGCTGCGGATGCCGACATCGTTGAGTTCCGCCTCGACCACGTCGCGCGCGGGGTCCTTGACGGCTCGGTCAGCCACGAGGCCCTCGCGGAGCTCTTCGCCGCCGCGGGCCGCCCAACGATCGCGGCCATCCACGGCCAGGAAGGATTCGGCACCTTCCGTGGGAGCGTCGCCCAGCGCAGTCGCGTCCTCGTCGCCGCTTCGAACGCCGGCGCGAGCTTCCTCGACATCGATGCGTCCTTCATGGGCAAGGCAAGCCTCGATTCCGTCCCCACGCCCCGAATCCTCTCGACCCACCGCGACGTCGACGCCATGGACGCCGGGGCCCTCGACGAGATCGCCGCCGAGCTCGACGCCCTCGTGCGCCCGGGGTCAGGGGACCTCGTCAAGATCATCCCCGAGGCGGAGCGCGCAGAGGACGTTCTGGTGCTGCTGGACTGGCTGAGCGAAAGGCCGGCGGGGTCGACCATCGCGTTCGCGTCGGGCCAGCCGGCCTCGTTCTCGCGCATGGCTGCCACGGCTTTTGGCTCGGTGCTTGTCTACGCGGCGCCCGCGGCCATCGACGAGCCGGACCCCAAGTCGCCGCTCCTCTCGAGCGCAGCCCCTGGGCAGCTTCGCGTGCCCCACATTCGCGCCGCTTGGGGAGGTGAGGGACGCGTGCCGTCGAAGGACACGCGTCTCGCGGCAGTGTGCGGCCGGCCCATCGGCCACTCGGCGTCGCCGGTGACCCACGCCGCTGCGTTCCGGACACTAGGGCTTGACGCCATGTTCCTGCCCATCGCGCCGACCTCCTTCGAAGCCCTTGCGCGGGTCGTCCGTGACGATCCCCGCTGGGTCGGACTGTCCGTGACCGCGCCGTTCAAGATCGACGCCATCGAGCTGAGCGCGGGCGAGGAAGGGGGCGGTGCTTGCGGAGCCGCCGCGGCGATGGGGGCCGCGAACACGCTCTGTTTCGAAAGCAAGGACGCTTCCGGGCGCCGCTTCCGCGCCGCGAACACTGACGCTCCGGCGGTGGGCATGGCCATCGCCGCTGGTCTTGGGCGCGAGGAGTTCAAGGGCCTGACCTCGGTGGTGATCGGTGCAGGCGGCGCCGCGCGGGCCGCCACCCACGCGCTCCTCGAGCGGGGCTCCTGCGTCGTGGTCGCCGCCCGTCGCCCGAGCGAGGCGCAGAGCCTTGCGGACAAGACGCGCTGCCCCGACTCCCAGGGGCTGACGGCGGTGGACCTTGAGAGCGACGACTACCGGGCCCTGCGCCCCGACATCATCGTGCACACCACGCCGCTCGGAACCGATGGGATCGGCGAGCCCCAGGTGCCGGATGAGCATCTTCGGCCCGGCGTTGTCGTGCTCGATGCGGTGTATCGGCCGCGCGAGACCGGGCTTCTCCGCCGGGCGGCCGCTCTCGGCGCCATCCCCGTTTCCGGCGAGCGCTGGTTCCTGCTCCAGGCCTGGCTCCAGCACGTGGCTCTGTTCTCCGAGCTCTACAGGGAGCTCCAGGTCGAGGTCGACGCGGGCTCGGCCGAGAAAACGATGGGGGAGGCGCTTCAGCTTTGGCTCTCCGGCCAAACCTCGAGCCACAAGCCATGAGCCTCTGCCTACCACCTCGACTCGCACTCGTCGGGCTCCGCGGCGCGGGCAAGACGGTTGTGGGCCGGCTCGTCGCCGAGCGCACCGGCTTCGCCTTCATTGACCTCGACGAGCGCATCGCGGAGGCCGCGGGGGCCGGGCACTCCGGGGAAGTGATCGAGCGGTTCGGGCTGGCCGCCTTCCGCGAACTGGAGGAAGAGCACTTGGCGCGGTCGCTATCGGAGCCGCACCGGGTCGTGCTGAGCACGGGCGGTGGCGCGGTGGAGAGCCCCAGTTCGAGGCGGCTTCTGCGAACGGCGGCTGTCACGATTTGGCTGCGGGCGCCCCTGGAGGTCCTTCTTCGACGGGTGGCCGCCGACGAGGAGAACGATGGAGCGGCGCCGCTCCGGCCGTCGATTCTCGCTGCAGAGGGGCACACCGAAGGTCGATCTGGGCGAGCGGGGGGCGTATCCGCTGACGAGGAGTTCAGGTTGCTCAGCGAACGTCGCGCCCCTCTCTACCGAGAGGTCGCGCGACGGGCCATCGATACGAGCGCGATGAACCCCCTTGCCGTTGCGCGGCAAGCGGCGCAGATCTGGTTCGGATAGCGTCAAGCATCTCAAGTGGAGCCTTCGGTTTTCCCGATGAAAGTCCTAGGATTCAAGAGGTGGAAGACAAGGGGAAATACGCGGACCGATGCACTGCAGCGTCGAGCGTATGCCCTGGTCGGAGAGCGACTCGCTTCGCCCGGTTTGTTGGCGCTGG
>CAYQKK010000120.1:0-5827 GCA_964417955.1 uncultured Planctomycetaceae bacterium | reverse complement strand
CGAGCGTATGCCCTGGTCGGAGAGCGACTCGCTTCGCCCGGTTTGTTGGCGCTGGCCTTTTCAGCACCGGAGCCATCCTTGCGGCCGCGTTGGCTTCAACGAATCTAGCGGCGGCTAGCACCCTGGCACCGGCGCTCCCGGTGGGCTTCGTGAACCCACTGCTGGATCCTCTTTTGGACCCACTGTTTGATCCACTGTTTGATCCTCTGGCGGACCCCGTGACCAAGCGGTACGCGCTCGACGACGCCCAGCGGGCGCGGGTCGCGCGCTTGATCGACGAGATCTCCGACTTCGACGCGGCCCAGCTCGAGGCGACCGCCCAGGAAAAGGTGGGCGCGGCTGGCGCCGACCTAGTGCTCGCTGTCCTGCTGCGCGCGGGCCGACCGACGCCGCCAGGCCTCTCGACCGCGCGACGTGCCCAGCGCGATGAGCGTTCCGAGGAGGCGTTGACTTGGCTGCGCGCGGCCCTCGCCGATCCAGCGCGGGCGGCCCTCGTGTCTGACGCCGTGTCTTCAGCGCTCAACGTGTCTTCCCCCGCGCCCGAGCTTTCGGTGGCGGCCATGTGCGTCGTCGCGAAGCTCGACCTCGTGCAGCACGCGACCGAGGTCGCGCAGTGGCTGAGCCCCAGCTCGACGCCGGCTGCCAACTCGATCGACGCCGCACGCCTGCGCGTGACCGCGAGGTCGGCGCTCTTCCAACTCTACGGCCGCTGGTTCAAAGATCTGGAGTCCTTTGGGGCCCAGTGGGAACTCCTGCGCGGGCGCTCTCCGCAGGAGACGGGTCGCGACGAGCTCTTGAGCGCCATCCAAACTGCGAACTCCCGTGCGCTGTCGTTGATCGAGTTCGCCCCAGAGGCGCTCGGGCACGGGGCGATGGAGTGGCCGTCCGCGCGGATGCGCGCCGACGCTGCGCGAGCGGTCGGCCGCGCCGTGGCCGCCGGAAAGATGGGGCCCGACGAAGCGAGAGAGGCACTCGTGGGCGGCATCAACGAAGAGCGCAGCGAAGACGCGCTCGCGGCGAGGCTGCAGACGCTGCTCGATCTTCTCCAGGGGGCGGACCCTTCCGGGGAAGCCGCGACCGAGGTGCGCACGCTGGTCTTCGAGCTCGCCGATCTCGCGAAGACTCGGTCGTGCGAAGAGATCTGGGTCATGATCGGCGCGTTGACGAGGCTCGGCCATCCCTACGGCGTCGAGGGGGATGAGATGCGCGGCGCGACCGTCGGGCGGGCCGTGGAACTCTTCGAGTGCGCTCTCACCCGGGGCGAAGTGCGCGCGCTTGACCCCGATGCGCTGCAGAGCGCGATGACTTCGCTCAGCGGAGTGATCCGATCCATTCAAGACGACGCCTACGCTACGGAGGTGGCGCGACCCTTTGCGAAGCTCGTGCGGCCCATGGTCGTCGGCAAGGGCGCCGCCGAGCGCCGGGCCGCGATTCCACTGCGAGTGCGGCGCGCCGCCGCCGACGCCTTCGCGCTCTCCGTCGAAGCTTCGGATGCGCCGGACCTCGTGAGCCTTGTCCACTCCATGGACACACCGGAACTGGAGTACGAGCTGCTCGGCGCCTTGCGCGCCGTGATCGCAGTGCTCGAGCCCGGGTCCGACGGAGCCGAGGACGTGGTCCACGAGCTCTTCGACACCGTGGCCGACGCGCAGTTCGACAGCCGCAGCCGCGCGCTTGAGTTGCTCTTGAGTGAAGACGTGGAGCCCGCGCTCCTCGCGGCAGATCGCGAGGAGGAGTCGCGCTGGGTCGAGGGCCGCCTGTTGGCGGAGCCCGTAGCCGAACTCCAGGTGCGGTTGGCGAAGCTCCTCGGACTGCTGGGGAGCGGGGCGTCCCTGGAGCGGATGCTCACGCCTGTAGGGGGGAACCAGTCGGAGACGGCTCCCCTTGCGACGCTCGCCGCCGCGGGCGAAGAGCTCACCGTGGCGGCCGCTGACCTCGCGCGTTCGCTCTCGAAGGACGACCCGTCCCAACGGGTCCGCGGGGCCCTTTGCATCGCTGGCGCTCGGTCCCTGTGGGAAGAAGAGGCGGGGGATGCGAGCCCCTTGGCGAACGAGGTGCGTCGTCCCGTTCGATTCCGGGCGGCCCTCGACCTCATGCTCGCCGTCGATTTCGAGTCGGGTGAGGGGGCGACGAGCCTGGCAGCGGCCGAGCGTGCCTATGCCCTCGCTTGGATCTTCCCCGCTGCCGTCGAGCTGCGGCTCGCCGAGCCCGGGCCCATGGCGGCTTTGTTCTCCGGCGCAGATGAAGCGGCCCTCGCGCTGCGGAATCTCGTGCAGCTTCCGATGGATGCCGCGGGCGCCTCGTCCGGGAGCCCGGACACGCCCCCAACTGCCCAGGACTTCGTCCGCGCCCTGATGGCTTCCGATCAGATGCGGGCCGCTGCGGACGTGGGCCTCCAGCCGGCAGACGCACAGTCCCAGGGCGAGCAGCTCGGGGAGATCATGGAGGTCTTCCGCGAGGTGCTCGACCGCGTTCACTCCGGCGGCCCTTTCTACGGCTGGACCCGCGAGCGCCTTCTCATGGAGGGAGTGGATCTACTGCTCGCCCTCGATAAGTCCGAGTCCGCCGTTGGCCGCTTGGAGATGCTGCTCGATCCGGTGGTGCCAGACCCTGTCGCGAAAGGGGAGTCGGCCACGGGCCCAAGCCCTAGGGCTCCCCTTGCTTCCCCCGCCAGCATCCGCCTCTACGCCAAGCTCATCGTTTCCGCTGGTCCCCTCGGCAGCCAAGCCGAGGCCCGCGCCGGCCGCGCGGCGCTTCACTTGGCCGAGCTCGTCCAGCGCTCGACCTGGGCGAGCGAACCCGCCGACGCCCGCCTCATTGACCTGGAGAGCGCCATTCAAGTGGAGTCCATGATGCGCCCGCAGGACAGCCGCGGCCCAGCGCTGCGAGCGGCGATCGAGGCGGCAGCGGCGCCAGCTGAGGTTCGTGAGGATCTGAAGGCGGTGGACCTGGAGAGGGCGGAAGCGGTGTTCCGTCAGCTGGATGGGGCTCGCTGAGTTTTCCTGTAGTTCCCTATGATGGGCCCTTGCATCCGCGCCACCCCCTTCTATACTCCTCGCCAGCGACGCGGGGTGGAGCAGCCTGGTAGCTCGTCGGGCTCATAACCCGGAGGTCGCAGGTTCGAATCCTGCCCCCGCTAATTCCAAAAGAAGAGAGGCTCGTTCCTTACGGAACGGGCCTCTCTTCTTTTGGAATTAGATTCCGCTGGCGCTCGCCGCGCAGGCGTCCTCCCGGACGGGGCGGGGGCTGCGCGCCCCCGGAGCCCCGCGGGGAGCCCAGGCCATCCCTGGGCAGGTTCTGGCGGTTGATGCGGATGTGCTGCTATTGGCGATCGAGGGTGTCAGATCATCATGCTTCGGGTGCTTCTGCGGACTCCGACGCGGGGAGCAGCCGTTTGGCGTTCCATTGCTCCCATTGTGCTGCCTCTCTATCTCGCTTGCTGTGCAGGTGGTTGAAGAGGAAGACTGCGAGAGCAAGGCCCGCGATTGAGAGTAATTGGCGTTCATCTTCCGTCCCGTCGCTCTTGGCGAGCGAGCTGTTGATGAACATCGTCAGTCCGATGACTCCAAGTGCAACTAGTCCGGGCGGAGGGCCGGTCGGGAGGAATCGGGACTGCCTAGGTATTGGGTCTTCGCTGGCGCTCATTTTGATTGGTTTGACTTTCCGCGGCTTGATGCCGGCGAGTTGAACTCGGCTGATGCTTTGCTCGCTTGCGAGCCGCTCACAAGGCAGGGGAAAGGAGATCCCGCTTCTACGCGATTTGGAGCGCAAATTCGAAGTGGCTTCAACGTACCGGAGCCAACTCCGCCAGACCGCGATCAGTCGGCTCAGCCCGCTAGACCGAGGAATGGCGGGAACGTCTCCGGTACCGTACAGCCCACTTCTACTACCGCTTGATGCACGTCACGCCGGTTACGGCTAGTGGCACCGTATCTGTGGCAGCAACTTCAGGCCTGGCTGGCTATGGCGATCCTGTCACCGGCACCCCGCCGCCGCGAAGCCGGACGGGATAACTCCGCCGTCTAGGAGCCGATTCTCACTGAGTGTCCGGCGCACATCCCCGGTGCCACAGCGTTTCCGAACGTTCGTGGCGGCGGGGTGCCGTTGACCGTACCGCCACGAGTCGGAACGATCGGGGCCTGGCAAGAAGATGACCGCGGAGGTGAACACCACAATCAGCGCGATTGGTGTCCTCGTCAAAGATGAACTGGACCGTCCGAACCTCTTCGTCTACCACAATAGGCATGCTGTGAATCGACTGGAGCCTGACTGGCTCCGGTCTAGTTCGGTTCGACATTTCAAACTTCCCGCGGGGGCGTCGAGTAGCCTAGAGGGCTGGGAGGACATCTAGCCTGCTACCTCTGCGCGGAGCCACAGTATGGCGTGCTCAAAATTGGAGGGGCTCGCTCGCGATGCTGGCTCCGGCACTCCGCCGCTGTCAATGCGCCAGGTGTCGAACGCATGATGCACCGTCGTAAGTTGGTGGCGGGGCCGCACCGGTGAGGGTAGTTCTGGTTCAAGCTGCTCCACTCGAATACCGAACAGAAGGGCCATGGGAACAAAGAACAAGCGGGGTATCTGCACCATCTGCGAAGAAGCCTGTGCACTTACGGATGACCACGTTCCGCCGAAAGGGAGTTACAAGCCCTCGAAGGTGTGGGTGCGCGGACTGGTTCCTCTGCGCAGGCCTGATGGCCGCATCAAGAGACGGCAATGCCAGAATGGCGTGACGTTCCAGGCGATTTGTGGCGACTGCAACAATTACCGCCTGGGGAATCAGTACGACCCTTCGCTCAACCATCTCAGCAGGAAAGTCGGCCAGATCCTTCGGGTTGCAGATCGCGTAGCACTCCCCGACCGATGTGCGGTCAGGATCAAGCCACAACGAGTCGCCAGGGCAGTGGTTGGACATCTGCTAGCGGCCGAAGAGAACCCTCCAACGACTCCGCGGCAAGGGACGATGCTTACGGCGATGCGACGGTATTTTCTAGATGCCACCGAAGAAATGCCCTCCGACCTTAGGCTGTTCCTTTGGCCCTATCGTGGTGAACGTCAGACGATCCTTCGCGGGGCTGGGATTATGTTCAACCTCGTGGGAGAGAGTCCGCCGCCATTCGTAGTCGGGGACTTTCTGAAGTACTCCCCAGTGGCTTTCTGGCTGACCACTGGGATCCCGGGCAGGGTAGCCGTACAGATCGCGGATCGGGAGATCGACCCAACGGGCTTGGCCCTCGATGATGAAGTCGATTTCTTCGTTCCAACCAAGGCTCGCGATACGTTTCGTCCTGACTGGCCTGAAGCCCCGGATGATGACGGAGCTTTACTGCTGGACGGCACTGCGTGTATCTGCGCTGAGCCGGCATGAGAACCCGGCACCTGTACGTCGCCACCGATACTGGCGTCTCTGGTGCTCGTCCGATGCGGAGTTGTTGCCCTCCCAGCGGCAGATAGAAACTGCGACTCCGAATCATCGCCATTTGCACGCACTGTCTCGAAGAATGGCGCAGTCGACTCCGGAACCGTACTGCCACGCCACCCCTCAGCACGATGGACGCGGCCAGCGGGGACTGGCGGAAACGGCTACGGTTCCGTACCGGGGGAAATTGACAGCCTCATGGATGGCGATACCATCACCGGAACCCCGCCGCCACGAAACCGGACCGGGCAATTCCGCCGTCTACGAGCCGATTCTCACTGAGTGTGCGGCGCACATCCCTGGTGCCCTAGCGTTTGCGACCGTTCGTGGCGGCGGGGTGCCGTTGACCGTATCGCCATCGAACGTAGGCATTGGAGACTCCTAGGCTTCCGTTGGTGCTGACGGCTTGTG
>CAYQKK010000119.1:0-16055 GCA_964417955.1 uncultured Planctomycetaceae bacterium | reverse complement strand
GGCCACTCGCGCGGGAGCGCGAGGGCCCGCTCGGCTTCGCCGAGCACTCAGTTGGACGTTCGGTGGCGCGCTGGGCTCTGGTGCATGACCGCATGGGTCCTGGCACAAGCCGGCCTGGGCTGGCCGCCGCCCGTCAGGCGGCCTCCTTGCCGTAACTATGTCTTGGGCGCACGGGTGCTCGCGTGGCGGCCGTGCTGGGCCGCTGTGTGCTGGGCCGCTGTGTGCTGGGCCGCTGTGTGCTGGGCCGCTGAGGTCTGTCCGCTGGGCCCAGCCGACAGGCCTCAGCGCTCAGGGGCCGGGGTCAGCCGGAACCGCGCCGCGTCCGTCACTCGTCGTCGCCGGCGTAGCCCATCTCCGTCAAGTGGTCGATCATGGCTTGGCCGCCGTCCATCAGGTGAACCTCGGCGTCCATCGCGGTTGTCTGCCGGGCGGTCTCGATCAGCTCGCGCAAACGGTCGACCACCTCGGGGCGTGAGTTCGTGAGCTCTTTCTGGTCAAGGGGATCGTCCACCGCATTGAAGAGCTCGACGCGGTCTTTCTCCTCGATGTAGATGAGCTTCCACCGGCCCTCCACCACGGCCCAGAGGGACGTGTCCTTGATGGGTTTGCGGCGCTGCGCGAACAGCGGGCGTGAAGGCATCGACTCGCGGCGCAAGAGCGGCATCAGCGACACCCCGTCCCGCTCACTTGTATCGTCTAGGCCCACCAGCTCCCGGAGCGTCGGCAGGACGTCGATCAGGCTCACCGGGCTATCCACCCGCAGGCCACGTTCGGTGAGGCCCGGGGCGGCGATCATCATCGGCACGTTCATGAGCTCGCCGTACAGCCTGGCGCGATGGCCGAGGCCGCGGTGGTCGCGGAACTCTTCACCGTGATCCGCAAGGACCACCACGATCGTGTCGTCACTCCAGCCGAGACTCGTGTGCAAGGTTTCGAGCACGGTGTCTAGGTAGCGGATCTCGCTGATGTAGCGAGCCTTGTCGTCCTCAACGGGCTTGCCCTTCTTCGTGTACCAGGGATCCCTCGCCTCGTAGGGCTTGTGGACGTCGTTGAGGTGCAGGTACCAGAACGCTGGGCGGTCCGCTCGCCGCTCGCGGGTCCACCCGGCCATCGTGTCCCGCAGGTCCGTCGCGTCCGCTTGGATGACCGTTTCGAAGCGATCGAAGCCCCGGTCGAAGCCGCGCTCCGCCGAGAGGTTCACGTTCGAGGCCACGGCAAACGTCTGGTAGCCGTTGCGCCGGAACACCTCCGCCATGGTTTGGATCTCGCCGGGGAGCATCGAAAGCAGCGTGGGCTCCGGCTCGGCGCTCTCGGCTGCTTCGCCCTTCCCATCGCCCCCGTCGTCGTAGGCGTTGTAGCCGACGGTCACGCCGTGACGCTGCGGATAGAGGCCCGTCAGAACGGTCGCCGTCGCAGGGGCGGTCCACGACGAAGTCGAGTACGCGCGCTCGAACACCGCGGAGCGCTCCCCCAATTGGCGCAGATAGGGCGCGGTCACCGCGTCGTATCCGTACAGGTCCAAGTAGTCCTTGCGCAGGGTGTCGATCAAGATGACCGCAACGTCGGGGGGCAGCTCCTCGCTCGCCGTTTCCGCGTTGCAGGCGAACAACCCGAACGCTCCGGCCAAGGCCAAGAGCGCCGTCCATCGGAGCAGACGCAGTGAGAACGTGGGCACGAGGGGCTCCTACGCTTCGAGGGCGCCCGCAGCGGCCTCGACCCGCGCGACCAGATGGCCGCTCGCGATGCAGTCGCGCCCCGCCTCGAGGTCCGGCTGCAGATAGCGGTCGTCTTCCAAGGGCGCCACCGTCTCGCGCATCGCCTGGTACGCCGCCTCGGCTCCGCGGCCCGCGCGCAGATCCTTCGTGAACTCCCGGGCCTGCGCGGCGCAGACGAGCTCGATGCCAAGGCCGGCCTCCACGTTGTCGAGGATCATCCGCGCTTTGCGAGCCGCCGTGACCCCCATCGACACGTGATCCTCTTGGTTGGCGCTTGTGGGGATCGTGTCGACGGACGCGGGATGCGCGTAGACCTTGTTTTCCGAAGCGATTGCGGCAGCTGCGTACTGGGCGATCATGAGTCCAGAGTGCAACCCGGGCTTCGGCGTAAGGAACGCAGGAAGCCGCGAGAGGTCCGGGTTCACAAGCTGCTCGATACGGCGTTCGCTGACGTTCGCGAGGGTGCAGGTCCCAAGGCCGAGATAGTCGAGGATCATCGAAAGCGGCTGCCCATGAAAGAGGCCCGCGCTGAAAACCTCGCCGGTATCGGGGACCACGAGGGGATTATCCGTCACCGCGTTGAGCTCGCCCTGCAGAACATCGCGCACGTGGGCGAGGGACGTTTTGAAGGCGCCGTGGATCTGCGGCACGCAGCGCAGGGAGTAGGGATCCTGCACGCGGTCGCAGTCCGTATGGCTCGCCAAGACCTCCGACTCTGCGAGGCACGCGCGGACGTTCGCCGCGGTGCGGCGCTGGCCTTCGTTGTTCTTGAGCTGAGCGAGCAGATCTTGGAAGGGACGCACGCTGCCCTTTAGCGCTTCGAGGGAAAGGGACGCGATCGCGTCAGCGGCCTTCGACAGGTTCGTCGCCCGTAGCACGCTACAAACCCCGGACGCCTTCATGATCTCGGTTCCGTTGATCAGCGCGAGCCCTTCCTTGGCTTCGAGCGCCAAAAGAGGGAGCCCGGCGGCGTCCAAGGCGGCGCGCGCGTCCATCGGCTCAGAAGCACGCCCGTCCGCTCCCACGATCTGCGCCTTGCCGTACCCCATCATCGCGGCCGCCATGTGCGAGAGCGGTGCCAGGTCGCCGCTAGCCCCCACCGAGCCCTGCTGGGGCACCACCGGCACAAAGCCCCGGTTGAACACGTCAGCAAGGTGATCGACGAGGGAGCGTCGCACACCCGACACGCCGCGAAGGAGGCTATTCAGTCGGAGGACCTGGGCGATGCGAACCTCGCGCACGGGCATGGGCTCGCCGACGCCGACGCAATGGCTCACGATCAGGTTGCGCTGGAGATCGGCCAGATCCTCCCGCGGCACCGCGACGTTCTTGAGCTTGCCGAAGCCCGTCGTCAGTCCGTAGACCACATCGCCCGCGTTTACGTGGGCCTCAACCATGGCGCGAGACGCTTCGATCCCGGCGTAAACCGACGAATCGATCTCTAGGGTCATCGTGCCGCCGCGGAGCAGGGGCAAGAATGTCTCCAGTTCGAGGGAGGTACCGGTCAGGCGCAAGGGCGACGAGTTGCTAGGCGGGGTGGGGTTCACCCGCGCAGGATAGCAGGCCGCGACCCGTGACGCAGGCTCCTACCGGGGCAGGGCCTTGTAGCTTCCGGAGAGGATTTCCTCGGCTGCTAGGGCGCGGTCGCGCTCGGCCGCGGTCTGCCCTTGGATCGCGGGAGCAGGCAGGGTGCCCTCAAGGCTCGCCGGGTGCTCCTGGGAGCCCTTGTCGATCACCACCGTGCGACGGGACACGACGTCATTGCCCCGCCAGCGGGCCTGGACGTACCAGGTGCCGAGGCTCAACCCCTCCACCAGAAGCGGCTCTCCAGGGCGGAGCATGAAAGGCTCGGTGGGCGCACCTTGAATGCGGATCTCCACCGGCAAACCCTGGAAGCGGCCAGGTAGCTCGATCTCGAAGGCCCCGAGTTCGCTGGAGATGGGCTCCAAGTCGATGCGCACCTCTTGCTCGCCCGGGGGCACGACACCGATTCCGCGCCGCTTGCCATCCGAGCTCGTTGCGGTGGCGTAGTAGGTCGTGATCAGTTCAGGATGGCTGGTGAACGTAAAGCGGCCCTTCCCGTCGGCCGCCGTTTCATCGAAGGCGGAGGGGACCGACGAAACGACCATATCCAAGGCAAAGCGCGGGCCCTTCTGCTGCATGGACTTGGAAGTCGCATGGGAACGATCCGCGGCCTCGATCTGGACCTGGGCCCCCGACGCAGGCTTGCCGCCGTCCATCACCACCCCGCGCACCGTCGGTGCTGGGGCGAGGTCAATCACCACCGCGTTGGAGCGTCCGCCGTGTACACGCACGTTCTTCGATGCAGGGGTCGCCACGGCTCCCCGGTGAAACAGCCGCACGTTGACAGAGTCGAGGGGCAACCCCTTCACCGTAGCGGAACCACCGGGCGGGATTTCAACGGGGTTGATCTCGTGCCAGGGAAAGCCGCGACCGTCGCTGCTGCGTCCTGGGCCTGCCGCCGGCATGAGGTAGGCCAGGGAAGGTTCCACCGAGCCGACCGTGCGGCTCACGCTGATCTGGAGCTCTCCGCCCTTCTGCAGGAAGATGATGAAGTTCTTCGGAAGCACCGTCTCGCGGTAGCCGATCCCGACGTTCTGGCTGGCGTGGGCAAAGCCGTCCTTGCGCACCATGACATGGGCCGATCCGGCCGGGACGTTGCTGAACGTGAACTCACCGTCCGCGTTGGTGAACTGCAGCTTGCCGTCCAAATGAACTTCCGCACCCTCCACGACGACACCGCGGGGGTCCTTGACCGTTCCTGATACGAACGATGGGTTCGCGAAGCTGATGTGGAACTCCCGCTCTGTTCGCCCCATCAACCGCACCTCGCGCACCACCGTGAGGCCGTCCGCCGTGGTGACGCGTACGACCGAGATGCCCGGAAGCAGGTTGTTGGCGCCGAACCGGCCCCACCCGTCGGTTTGGATGGATCGCCCTTCGTTCGGCCCGTAGAGAAAATCCAGCTTGGACGGAGCGGCTCGACCCGAACTCCCGCGGATGGTGCCCTTGAGCCCGGCGTTGGCTCCCCATCGAATCGACTGGGCGCCTTCCGGCACTTCCACGCGACCGTCGATGGCGAGCGCCAGCTCAACGACGAGGGGCCAGATCACGGTGGACAGGGCGGCCCCCTCTGAATCGGAGCCACCCGCCGAGGCCCGGGCCCCCGCGTCGAGGGGCAAGAGCTCGTCCTCGGATGTCGGGGCTGCGATCGGTTGACCGGAGGGGTCCGGTCCCAATGAAACCGGCGTCGAAATCACGACGGGGAAATCCTCGGACTCACCCGCGTTGCCCCGCAGCAGGGGGCCGCGCACCATAAAGAAGGCACCGATGCCGAGGCCCGCAGTCAGAACGAGGAAGGCGATGTTGCGGGTGGAAGTCATGGGAGAGCGGGATCCTTGGGCACGGATCATAGGACACGCTCCCTGCAAACCGTGCACCAAGCTCGGAGGGGACGCACCGACCCCTGAAATCTTCCCCCGCCCCTGGGCTACTTTGGCCCCGTCTGTCCCTCCCAGGCGCCGAGCGTCTGGGAGGCGATCCACCCGATGGGGCGCTGGGCCGGAGGCAGATCCGCGGTCCCAGGGGGAGTTTCTTGCTCCTCTAGCTGAAAACCCACAAGGCCCAAGAGGTGCAGCGAACGGTCGTTCCCCACCTTCACCTGCGCGGTCAGTGAACGGGCGCCGCAGTGTTCGAATCCGGCCCGCGTGAGAAGCTCGACGGTGTCGCGGCCATGGCCTGCCCCATGGAAGGCCTCGCCCAGCCAGTAGCCGAGGTCCCCCACCCCTGGGTGTCCGTCAAAACGCAGCGTGCCCTCGCCGATGACCGCACCGTCGCCCGTGCGCTCGATGATGAAGACGTAAACCGGCTCTTCCGGGGTGTGCAGCCTCCACGACACGTAGCGGTCGATCAGATCGACGGGGGAGTCTGGGCCGTCCCAGCAAATCCAGTCGGTCACGGAGGACTGACGGTGGATGTGCGGAAAGAGCCGTGCGGCATCGCTCGCCGTGGATGGGCGCAAACGCGTGCGCTCCGTTTCGAGAACGAAGGGCGCAGCCCAGGCCGGGCTGGGTGCCCGCTGCGAGGCCGTCTCCCCGCTCCCATCTCGATCTCCCGTGCGCATGACCCCATGAAACCACGCGGCGCCCAGACGGAGCCCAGGGTTCTGGCTCTTCTGGATCATGTTCGTGCCCGATGAGTGTGAGTCGTGGCGCTGTCGACGCAGGCTCCCCATGATGTGACCCATGGAGCCAGAATCGAGCACCAGCATCCCCCGCCGGGTGTTCTCGGCGGCGGGTTGGCTCGTGGCCGGGCGCCTCATCGGGGCGACTTGCACGTTCGTCACCCTCTTCGTGCTGGCTAAGGCCCTAGACGGCGACGCGTTCGGGCGGCTGACGTTCTGGATCTCCGTCTTCCTCGTCCTCGACGGCGTGGTGGATTTCGGCACCGGGGCAACGGCACTGCAGCGCATGTCCATTGCCCCGAGCGAAGCGGGTGCCGTCCTTCGGACGGCACGGCGAGCTCGCCTCGGGATGGCCGTCTTCGTGGTGGCCGCGCTGGTGGCGACCGGATTTGCATTCGAGGAAGAGGACGCACCGTTCATCGCGGTGGCCGCGCTCTACCAGCTCAGCCACGTGCTCGAACTCTCCAGCCTGGGATGGAAAGATCGGATCGCATGGAAGTCGCCGGTGCTCGTACGCGCTGGAGCCGCCATCTGCAGTCTTCTCGCGGTCTTGATCGTGCTCTCTGCGGGAGAGCGTCGCCCCCTCGCGTTCCTGGTCGCGATCGCCTTCGGCAGCACCCTCGGGAACTTCACGCTGCACTACCTAGGCCGCCCTGGTCTCCCGAGCACCGATGGTATCAAGGCGTCCCCCATCGGTCCTTTCCTGGCCGCCTCGATCCCCATGGGCACCGCGGCCGTGTGCCAGCAGCTGTACTTCCACGTAGACAACGTCTTCGTGCGCGCCAGCGAAGGCGACACGGTCGTCGGACACTACGGAGTCGCGGTACGCATCATGAGCCTCGCCATCATGGGCGGCGTCTTCGCGGCGACGGCCGCCCAGCCGTGGCTTTCCCGCGCGCACATGCGCGGTCACCTCCTCGGGGCGACCCTGCGCCTCACGGGGCTAAGCGCCCTCCTTGGGGCGACGGTCGTCGGCTGCGCCTACCCGTTTCGCGCGGAGATTCTGGGCCTATTCGGTGAGGAGTTTCAAACCGCTGAGCGGGCGCTCGGATGGCTCTTGGCAGGCGGCTTCGCCGTCCACGTTGGGGCGCCGCTTTTGACCGCCGTCGTCGCCGCTGGTCGGGGACGCTCGGTGCTCGTTGCTGCGGCAACCGGACTCATGCTAAACATCGCGGGCAATGCGTGGCTCGTCCCGACCTACGGAATGGAGGGGGCCGCGATCGCGACATTCGCTACGGAGAGCTGGATCGTGGCTGCTTCGCTCGGCGCCCTCGTGCGGGCCCAAAGGCTCGGCCCACCGGAAGACCTCACGCAAGTCCCAGCCGAGTGAAGGGATTGCGGCTCTTCCGAGGCGCGACCGAGGGTCTACAATTCGGTCATGATCGAGACTCTCTTCGCGCGGCTCTGGCCACGACTCGCTGGGCTTGTGATCGCGGCGGCGCTTGGCGCCCCAGCCTTCGCCCAGGATGACGCACCTCCCGCCGCCGCAACGTCGCTCTTCGATGGAACGTCGCTGACCGGCTGGTCCGGGGACGAACGTTTTTGGAGCGTCGAGGACGGAGCGATCGTCGGGCGCTCGACGTTAGAGACTCCGTGCGAGGCGTCCACCTACCTGGCGCTCGCGGGACAGGAGTACAAGAACTTCGATTTGACGTTCGAGATTCGCGTCGACGGAGAGGGAGGCAACTCCGGGCTTCAGTTCCGAAGCGTGCCGAAGGATGGGTTTCAGGTGGAGGGCTACCAGGCCGACCTCGACGTCGCTGGGGACTGGACCGGTGGGCTCTACGAGCAGGCCGGACGAGGCGTCGTCGCGCGGCGCGGGGTCCGCATGCTGCTGAGCGGGACGAACTCGAGCTATGAACGCATCGGGGATCTCGAAGAGCTGACCCAGCTCGTGACGACGGGAGGCTGGCACACCTACCGCGTCCGCGCCCTTGGGACTCGCATTCAGATCATGGTGGATGGAGTGGAGACCTGCGACGTCGACGACCGTGAGTCGCGATTCAACGGCGGGACCCTCGCCTTTCAGCTGCACGAAGGTCCCCCGATGGAGGTGCGTGTTAGAAGCATTGAGATCCAGACCTTGGAGCTGCCCGACCGCCCCGCATCGAACTTCGGGAGCGCCGCGTGGATTTGGTCGCCGGAAGGCGCCAAGGTCGCCCAGCTGGCTCGCTTCGAACGGTCCATCCAGGCCAAAGGGCCCGTGACCCGTGCGACGCTTTTCGGCGCCTGCGACAACGGCGTTGAGTTCTCGATCGATGACACCGTCTTCGCCGGCAACGCGGAGTGGCAGACGCCCTTCGCGCTGGAGTTACCGCCAAAGATCCGCAACTTGCTCAGCAGCGGCAAGAAGTGCGTCCTTCGCGCGGAGTGCTGGAACTCGGACGGTCCGGCTGGCCTGATCATGCGACTCCAGCTCGAGTACGAGGACGGCTCGCTCGAGTACGTGGAATCGAATCGGTGGTGGACGACCCGCGTCAACGGCGAGACGGTGAACGCAGAGGAGCTCGGGCCGTTCGGTATCGAGCCCTGGGGGACGCCGAAGGTGACGGGTAATGGGCTCCCGGACCTGCCGCTCGCTTCCACTCGACTCGAGCTGGCGCCGGGTTTTGAAGTCGACGAGATCCTCCGCGTCCCGCGGGCGATGGGTTCGTGGGTTGCGCTCACCGTTGACGACAAGGGTCGCATCATCGCGGCCGCGGAGGCCAAGCACGGACTGTTCCGCGTGACTCTTCAGGACGGCGATGCGCCCAAGGTGGAGTCTCTCGGGCTGCCGACGACCGGAGCCCAGGGGCTCTTGGCCCACGGCTCGGATCTCTTCATCGTCCAGAACGACACTCGGCGGCAGGACAACGGCCTCTACCGCGCGAGAGACACGACGGGCGACGACCAGTACGACGATTTCCAACTGCTGACGCTGCTCGATGGATCGGGCGAACACGGTCCCCATGCCGTGCGCCTCGCGCCTGACGGGGAGCACCTGGAGGTCATCGCCGGCAACTCGACCGCCTTCCCTGAAGACGTCTCGCGCTATCACGTAGCGCCACGCTGGGAGGACGACCAGCTCGTGCCGAGCCTCCCCGACACGTTTGGCCACGGCAACGCGATGCACAACCACGGGGGCTGGCTCGGGCGCTGCACGTTGGATGGAACGGAATGGGAGATTCTCAACAGCGGAATGCGCAACGCCTACTCGTTCGCGTACGACGCCCAGGGTGAGCGCTTCGCCTACGACTCCGACATGGAGTGGGATATGGGGGCACCTTGGTACCGCGCACCTCGTGTGCTGCACCTTGCGCCGGGTGCAGAGTTTGGCTGGCGACGGGGGTCCGGCAAGGTGATGGATGGCGAGCCAGACACGCTGGGCGCCGTCGCGAGCACCGGCCCGGCGTCGCCCGTGGGCGTACTGCATGGGGCAGACAGCCTGTACCCCGGCGGGTGGGCGAACGCACTCTTCATTGGTGACTGGACGCGCGGTCGAGTCTACAGCGTCGAACTTGAGCCCGACGGAGATACGTTCAGCGGAGAGGTGAAGCCGTTCGTGAGCGGGCGTCCGTTCCCTGTCACGGACATGACGTGGCTCAGCGACGGATCGATGGCCCTTGCCACCGGAGGCCGCGGCCGTAGATCTGCCCTGTACCGCATCGCTGCCGTGGACCCGCGCGGCTCGGCCGTGGCCACTTCAACGGATGAAGCAGGGGAAGCACTGGGGGGCGAAGGCGAAACAGCCGAGGGCAGACTAGCTGCACAGGTGCGCCGGGCCCAGCTTGAGCTCGATCCCGACGTCGCAACCTGGGCTCCGGCGGTACTGCAAGGGGCGGATCCGGTGGGGCGCCTTGCCCTTGCAAGGGTGGGCGACATCCGCTGGCAGGCCGCGCTCTTCGAGAGTCTGATGGCAGAGGAAGGACCGCTGGACCACGCTACGCTTCGGGCTATCGAGGTCAGTCTCGCTCGGACGGGCATGCCTGCCGATGCGTTGACAGCGTCGCTGCGTGCGCGCATCGAAGCCGACCTCCCCGCCGAGAATGGCAGTACGCCCTTCCCCCACGACGTCAAGCGAACCGAGCTTCTGGTCGCGCTTGGCTCGGCCCGAGCGCCCGCCTTCGCGGTCCCGCTGATGCTGGGCGCAGAGACCCAAGAACGAGCCATTGATTTCGCGCTCCAGCTGCGCCGAGCCCATGAGGGCTGGACCCCGGAGCTCGCGCAGAGCTACCTCGATTTCCTGCACGTCGAAGCCCGCGGTTTCCGCGGCGGGCGCAGCATGGAGGGCTATCTCGACCGGATCCGAAACGAGGCGTTAGAACGCGCGGGCAAGGCTCTACCCGATGGGTACGCCGCCCCCGAGGTGCCAGCCTCTGCGCAGCCGGCATTCGCGGTGGAAACGCCCATCTTTCGCGAGCAGTGGTCCCTGCGCAACCTCGGCGCCATCGTCCAGCAGGTCGAAGCGGCCAATGACCCTCAGTTGGGCGAACACTCCTTCCGTCTCGCAGGCTGCTACGCCTGCCATCGGGTCGGGGAGGTCGGCGGCGGTACGGGCCCTGATCTCACCGACGCAGGCGGACGGTTCACAGCCCGCGACCTGATGATCGCGATCCTCGAGCCATCCCGCGACATCTCGGATCAGTACGTCGACACCGAGGTCTGGACGGAAGACTCGACCGTCTTCGTAGGCAGACTCGTCGAAAAAGACGGGGAGTGGACGTCGCTCCGCCTGCCCCCCTCGGAAGCTGGCGGCACGGACGGCGAGCTAGTGGACATCGCAGCAGAGGACATCAAGCTCGTGCGACCGCACCCGCTGTCACGAATGCCGAGCGGTACGGTGGACTGCCTTCGGGTCAATGAGATCGCCGAGATGGCCGCGTGGCTCTTGAGCGACAAGCGTGAGGGAGACGGGGACTAGTCCCCGAAGCCAGCCGTTAGAAGGACCAGCGAGCGCTGATCACCGCGTTACGGCCCGGCTGGTTTTGCCCAGACCCGTGGACGCGGTAGTTCTCATCCGTGAGGTTTTCGAGGGCGAAGGTCATCTCGAATGCGCTGGAGAAGCGGTACCTCGCGGACACGTCGAAGACGTTGTAGCCCGGCGTTCCGCCCGGAGGGATGCGGCTAGTATCCGCTTCATCGCGCGGCGACAGCCGGTCCGCCTTCGCAGCGTGCAGCCAGCGTGCCTCGAAGGACCAGGGCGAGCCTTCGGGGTCCAGGCTGCAGCCGAGCTGGGCCATGAACGGCATGAGCCGCGACACGACGGACTCTTCCACGGGCGCACCGGGCCCCTCCCGGAACTCCTCCTGACCGTCGAGCCACGCGGTGTTGCCAAACACGGTCCACTCCGGGTTCAAGCGATACGCCGTGCCCAGCTCGAGGCCGCCGATCAGCGACTCCCCCACGTTCTCCTTGATGACCTCGGCTTCGCCGTCCCCGTTCGTGTTGCCCGTGGGAAAGCGCTGGATCACATCGTCCCCCTGGGTGAGGAAGGCGGCGAACTGCACGGAGAGATCATCGCTCTCGTGCTTGATCCCCAGCTCGTAGGCAATGAAGTCCTCTGGATCGAGGCCGGGGCTCGGGATCTCAAACTCGTTGGTGCGCGCGGCGTTGAAGCGCGTGAGGTCTGAAAGGTTGGGCGCACGGAAGCCCTGGGAGATGCCTCCAAAGAGCGCGGTGACCCCGCGCTCTGACTCGACGAGGCGCGACTCGAAGCGCAGCGAGCCGGTGAGCGCCGTCCAGTTTTCGTCGAGGGAGATCTGAGTCTCAGTGACGGGGTCGCGTACCTCGTTGGCGTCCGCTGCCGCGTAGGTCAGTCGTGCGCCGGCTGTCAGCGTGGTGTGATCGGCCACGTCGAAGGCCGTCTCGCCGTAGAAACCCGCGAGGTCGTAGGTGGAGTCGTCGGCCACAGGCCCCTGGATGGAGTCGGCGGGTACGGCGTCGTCGAATCGATCAAGGAATGAGTCGACCGAGTCCCGGTACCACTCGGCTCCGAAGGCGATGGAGCCGTAGCCCGTCGCACGGCTGGCGCGGAACTGCAGACCGAGAGTGTTCACATCGAAGCCCGACTCCTCAAGGCGATCGCCGGTGCGTTCGCGGCGCTGGAGTTCTTCTTGGCGGTGGTAGCTGAGCGTCGACTGCGTCTCCCAGTCGCCGTGGGCGGCGGCATCCGTGTCGAGCCGCAGGTAGCTGAGCGTTCGGGTTTGGTCGAGGTCTCGGTTGAGATCGCCCCCGACGCTCGATCCAGAGAACGGCACAGCGAAGATCGTGGAGTGGGTCCGTGGCGCCTCGTCGATCTCGACTCGGTGCGTGGCAAAGGTCAGCGTGCTCGTCTCGTCGAGGCGGTGCTGGATCTTGAAGTCGCCGTCCCATTCGTCGTAGCCGGTGTTGGGTAGCTCGCCGCTAGAGCCGCCGGCTTCGACGTTGCCGAAGTCCTTGAGCGTCGCACCGAGCTGCCAAGCCGTGTCGTTGCCGATGGCTCCACCCAGCTCGAGACGGCCTACAACGTAGTTCGCCGCGTCAGCCGCGCGCAGGAAGAACTGGCCGCCGATGGGCCGGTCCCAAATTTCGGGGTCCTTCGTGAGCGCCTGCATCGTGCCGCCGACGGCGTCCGACCCGTAGAGCACCGAGCTCGGTCCCTTGACCACCTCGATCCCAGAGAGCCCCAGGGGATCGATGGTGCCTGCGTACTGGTTAGGTCCATCGCGAAAGACCGAGTTGTTGACGCGAATCCCATCGATGAGCAGCAGCGTTCGGAAGCCGGTGAAGCCGCGAATGAACGGCGAGCCCTGGGCCGTGCCGGTGGACTGGGTCATCACCCCGGGGATATCGCGGAGTGCTTCTGGAAAGGTGCGCTGGAGTCTCAAGCGCTCTTCGGTGATCCGATCGACGGTGAAAGGAACGTCAAGGATGGACGCGCGGCGCGCTGTGGGCGTGACGACGAGCGTGTCGAGGTCGAGGGCCACTGGGTCCTTCGGAGCTCCGGGGGAGACATCTGAGTCCTGGGACGCCGGTTCCTGGGGGGGCTCCTGGGCCCATGTCGAGGAGCTGAGAGCGGGGGCGAGCCCCAGAAGAGCGAAGAACGGAAGGGATGGGAGAGAGCGATTCACGGAGCAGAGAATAGGGCGCTACAGCTGAAATTGGGGAACGGCTGGGCCGCTGAAATGCCCACGATGGGGATTCTCAGCGACTCACTGAGCGCATTCCAACGCTCCACCTCGCGTCCGGTTCAGATATGCCGCAGAATCTCTGAGCCGCGGAGCCCCGCCTCCGTTCTCCTCACGGAGTCCACTCCATGCCGCCCCCAACATCACCCCAAACCCCGATGGCTACGCCCTCCCCCGTGGGGGTGCAGTCCGCTGGAGGGATGAGCCTCGGCGTTTCCCTCGCCGTCCATGGCGTGGCGGCGTTCTCCATCGTGCTGGCCTACCGCCAGCCCTGGGCGGAACTGGACGAGGGCTCGACCCAGGTGGTTGGGGCCCAGCTGGATGTCTACGATCGATCGCTTTTCGACGAGCCAGAGGAAGCGCCGGCATTCATCGTGCCGGTCGACGTGGAGCCGATTCCCGAGCTGGAACCGCTCCCGCCCGAAGCGCTAGAGCCCCCAACCGAGTGGGGCCTGGCACCTGCCGCCCTCATCGAGGAGCTGCACTGGGACCAGCTTCCACCGGACCTCGATCCCGACAGGATCCTTCAGGACCCCGAGCTGCCGCGGAGAACGAAAGAGCAGCCTGAGGAGCAGAGCGTGGAAGCGCCTGTCACTCCACCCGAAGTTGCGCCGGAGACCCCTGTCGAGGCTGAGCAGACGGCCGTAGCCGATGCGCCTGAAGGACCAGTCGAAGCGAAAGAGCCCGCGGTCGTTTCTCCGCGGGCCGTCCCTAGCGACTGCCCGCCGCCCGCCTACCCGCGCCTCGCAGAGCGGCGCGGCTGGACCGGCACCGTCGTCCTGCTGATTGACGTGGCCGCCGACGGATCGGTGACGGAGGTGAGGGTTGAGTCGTCAAGCGGCTACGACATCCTCGACGAAGCCGCCGTGTCGGCCGTGCGCGGCTGGCGCTTCCAGCCCGGAACACTGGGCGGCGAGGCCGCCGCCCTGGTGGTCCGCAAGCCGATCCGGTTCGGCGTTTAGTCTTCCTTCCCTGCGCGGGTCCGCGCGATGAAGAGCGCTACGCCCACGACGATGGCGGCCCACGTTAGAGCGGTGGTCACGCTGCTGCCCTGCCCGAGACTGACGCTGGAAACACCTACGGCTGCGAGCGCCGCAAGACCGACACCCATGAGCGCCTCGCCGGCGATGACACCGGAGCAGAAGAGGATTCCACGCTGAGATCGCGCCTCGTTCTCCTCTTCGGACTTGGAGCCGCGCAGCACGATAGCGCTCAGTACGCCTCCGAGGAGGATGGGCGGCGCGAGGGAGAACGGCAGGTAGATTCCCACGGCGATGGGCATGACGTGGGCGCGGAACTTCGCGCCCTTGACCTTCAGGATCGTGTCGATCACGAGCAGCGCAACACCGATGGCGACGCCGACGAGGATCAGGTTCCAGGGCAGCTGGGTCTGGCCCGAGAAGCCTTCGGCCAGGCTTTTGAAGAGGCCAGCCTGGGGCGCAGAAAGGTTCTCTCCACCGATGCCGCCCTCGACGTGATTGTTGAGGAGCGAGAGGATGGGCGCCATCACGAGGGACGCAACGCCGACTCCGGCTATCTGCATCATCTGCTGGCGGAAGGGTGAAGCGCCGACGATTGCGCCGGTCTTCAGGTCGTTGCAAACGTCGCCCGAGGTGCAGGCGACGCAGCAGATGACCGCGGCCACGCCGATCGTCGCCACGGCGGCTTCCGGGCCGCGGTAGCCCACGAGATAGAGAATGCCGCCCGCCGCGAGAACGGCGGTGATGGTCATGCCAGAGACCGGGCTGTTCGAGTTGCCGACGAGGCCCACGATGTAGCTAGCGACCGCCGTGAAGAAGAAAGCTCCGACGAGCATGACCCCGGTGAGCAAGACCGAGATCATGAGATCGCCGCCGGTGAAGCTGTAGTACAGCGCGCCCACGATGACGACGGCCAGCAGTCCAAAGAAGAGGATCGCTGACTTCGGCAGGTCGCGCTCGGAGAGCGCGGCGTCGGCCGCGTTCTTGGCGCCTCCCGTGAGATGTTCAAACGCCGCAACGAGGCCGCCGCGCACCGCCCAGATGGAGGACACCCCGCCCACAAGCATCGCGCCGACGCCGATGTAGCGCACCTTGCCGCTCCAGAGCGCCCATGGATACTCAGCTAGATCGCCCTCGAACGCGCCAACGCCCCCGAAGAGCGGAATCGCGATGAGCCATCCGATGGCCCCCCCAAAGAACAGGAGCAGCGCCACGTTGAGCCGCACGATGTACCCCACCGCCACGAGCATCGGGGAGATGTCAGACCCGAAGTAGTACACGCGGTCCCCCATGGCGCGCACGCCCTCCAACGTCGGCTGAACGAGTCCGAAGAACCCGGTCAGCACCTTGAAGAGCCCCCCCAGGAGCCCGCCCAGCAGAAGCCCCTTCGCCGAGTCCGCCGCACCGGCCGCGTCCGACTTGTTCCCGGACTCCAGCACAGCCGCGCAGGCGATTCCCTCCGGGTAAGGCAGCTCAGAAGACTCCGCAATGAAGACCTTGCGCATCGGAATCATGAGCAGGATCCCGAGCAGCCCTCCCGTGAACGCCACCCCGGTCACGGTCCAAAAGTGGAAGTCCGTCCAGGTCCCCATCATCACCAGGGCAGGCATCGTAAAAATGATCCCCGCAGCCAAACTCTCCCCCGCCGACGCGCAGGTCTGCACCTGGTTCGCCTCCAGAATCGAGCTCTCGTTGAACAGATACCGGAACACCAGCATCGCCATGACAGCCGCCGGAATCGAAGCCGACACGGTCATCCCAGCGTAGAGCCCCACGTAAACGTTGGCCGCCCCCATCACGACCGCCAACAGAAGCCCCAACACCACCGCCCGAACCGTCAACTCCGGCCGAGCCCCACTACCAAGATCCGCATCCGTCATCCCCCCATCATACCCCCGCGGTGCCCCCTAATTGCGCAATCGGAACCAGGTTCAAAATGTGCAGCAAGCCAACTGCGCAATCGGAACCAGGTTCCGACAGCGCCAGGCTCTTATACAAATCACCGAGCCCA
>CAYQKK010000118.1:0-16417 GCA_964417955.1 uncultured Planctomycetaceae bacterium | reverse complement strand
GAGCGGGTGACCGCTGGATTCGCACCAGCGGCGCACCACCGGTGCCCGGGTGTGGTCTACCGGATGAACATGAGCTCGCGGTACTTCGGCAGCGGCCAGAGGTCGTCGTCGAGCTCCTGCTCCAGCTTGTCCGCTACGCCGCGCAGTCGCTCCATGTTGGGAATGACCTTCTCCAGCATCGCCTTCGCGTGGTCGATGGGCTCGTGCTCGCTGCCCGAGGCGTCCACTTCTTCCAGCGCCGTCCGGAGCGACTCCGTGGCGGCCTGCAGTTCACCCGTCAGCTCGCAGCACAGGCGGAGCGCCTGCACCTGGCCGTCCACGGGGATCGTGGCGTCGATGTTGCGTACGGCTTGGGTCGCGTCGGCTAACTGGCGCTGGGCCGCGACAGCCGCCGGTAGGATCACCGTGGCGGCCATGTCAGCCATCGCCCGGGCTTCCACCCGGATCTTCGACACGTAGATCTCCGACTTGACGTAGCGGCGCGAGTTGAACTCGTCGCGGGTGAGGACGCCATAGGCCTCGAACAGCGCCGCGTTCTTCTCGTGATCCATGGCCACGAGAGCCTCTGGGGTCGTACGGCGGTTGAGAAGCTCGCGACGGGCGGCCTCCTCGACCCACTCCGCACTGTAGTTGTCGCCGTCGAACAGGATGCGACGGTGCTTGGCGAGGGTCTCGCGCACGACCTCTTGGATCGTTTCAGCGTTAGAGCCGCCGCGCGCTTCGATCTGGTCCGTCAGGAAGTCCATGGACTCCGCGACGATCGTGTTGAGGAACGCAGCTGGGTACGCCACGGACTGGTTGGAGGAGACGGCGCGGAACTCGAACTTGTTGCCGGTGAAGGCGAACGGCGAGGTGCGGTTGCGGTCTGAGATGTCCTTGGGCAGCGCGGGCAGGGCATCCACCCCGAGACGCAGGCTTTCCATGCTGCGGGCGTCGGGGCTGCGCCCTTCGATGATCGCGTCGATCACTTCGCTGAGCTGATCGCCCACGAAGATCGAGATGATGGCGGGCGGCGCCTCGTTCGCGCCCAGTCGGTGATCGTTGCCCGCCGACGCAATAGAAACGCGCAGAAGGTCCTGGTGCACGTCGACGGCGCGGATGATGGCCGTCAGGACGAGCATGAACTTCAGGTTCTCATGGGGCGTCTTCCCAGGCTCCAGAAGGTTGTTGCCGAGGTTGTCGCCGATCGACCAGTTCATGTGCTTGCCCGAGCCGTTGAAGCCGGCGTAGGGCTTCTCGTGCATGAGGGCCATGAGGCCGTGACGGTCGGCCACGTCGTTCAGGACGCTCATGGTCAGCATGTTCTGGTCCACGGAGACCGACACGCCGGAGTACTGGGGGGCGAGCTCGAACTGGCTGGGGGCCACCTCGTTGTGGCGCGTCATCACCGGGACGCCGAGGAGCCAGAGTTCCTTCTCGAGGTCGCGCATGAAGTCGAGCACGCGGCCCGAGATGGCGCCGAAGTAGTGATCGTCGAACTCCTGGCCCTTGTAGGGAGGGGCGCCGAACAGGGTCCGGCCGCTGGCCATCATGTCGGGGCGCAGGTGATAGAACTGCTTGTCGACGAGGAAGTACTCTTGCTCGATGCCCGTCGTGGGGGAGACGCGCGTCACGGCGTTCTCGCCCAAGGACTGGAGCATGCGCGCGGCCGACTTTGAGATCGCCTGGCAAGAACGGAGCAGCGGGGTCTTCTTGTCGAGGGCGTCCCCGGTCCACGAGCAGAAGATGCTCGGGATGCAGAGCGTCGCTCCACTGGCCGACTTACGGATGAAGGCGGGGGAGGACGGGTCCCACGCGGTGTAGCCGCGGGCCTCGAAGGTGGCGCGGAGGCCGCCGCTCGGGAAGGACGAGGCGTCAGGCTCGCCCTGGCTCAGCTGGCGTCCCGAGAACTTGAGGATGGCGGTGCCGCCTTCGCTGGGCCTGAGGAAGGAGTCGTGCTTCTCTGCCGTGAGCCCGGTCATGGGCTGGAACCAGTGGGTGTAGTGGGTCGCGCCGTGCTCGACGGCCCACTCCTTCATGGCTTCGGCGATCTCGTTGGCTGCGGCGGAGTCGAGGGTCTTGCCCGACTCGATGGTCTCCCGGAGCGCCATGTAGACGCTCGCGGGAAGCCGCTGCTGCTGGGCCTCGTCCCCAAAGACGTAGCGGCCGTAGGAGTCGGACAGCGACTGGCCGCCCATTCCGGACATGTCCTCGCGGACGTCGAGGAGCGAGTCGCTTGCGATGGAGCTGACTGCGGCCTGGCGGGTACTTGCCATCATGGCTGAGGCGGGGCTCGTGGCCCCGTATGGGCGGTGGTTGGGGCTCGAATGAGCCGCGGGTGGGCCACTGGTGCGGCGGTGCAATCTGCGTGGCTGTGTAAAAGGGAGCCTACAGAAGCCGCTCGTCCGATTGAACGTTCAGACGGCTCTTTCCGCGGGCCCCGCACCCTTGTCGGCCGAGGACGCTCCAAGCCCACATCGTCCTATCATGAAATTCTCGACAGGGCATAGGGGATGAATGGTTGGGCGCGCGGCGGACTCTGGGCCATGATCTCCGGATCTATGAGGATCTCTAGTCGCTCCCACATCGCCCTCGCCGCGTTCACCCTCGGGGCCATGCACTCCGCATGCGTCTTCCTACCGCCGGGGACATCGGTGGACGGCCTCGCGGCCCTGTCGGGTGAGGCTCCGCTGGTGTTGAGTCCTGCGCCCACCGAGCGGACCGAGGTTCCCCTCGGACAGGACGGGCCACTGGAGGTCGGCCTCGAGCAGAGCTGGCAAGGGGTGACCCGGGACGCGGACCTGATCCACCTTTCGCTGTCCGTGGTGCTCGACCTCGAGGCCGGTCGTATCGTTGGGACCGCCGAGAACACGTTTCGCGCGCTCCGCGAGGGGACGGATCGCGTTCGGCTGCATGCGAATGGGCTGGAGATCCGTGAGGTGAAGGGGGGCGACGGTGGAGCGTTGGGGTTCCGTGAGCGAGGCGATGTCCTTGACGTGACCCTAGATGCGCCCCTCGGGGTGGGGGACGAGGCCTCGATCAACGTTGAGTTCGCGTCGAAGCCAACCCTCGGCTACTACTCTCGGCTGACTGACGGAACGGACTTTGCGCCGAGCGCCTACGGCACCGCTTTCCCAGCCGGCCTTCGTCACTGGATGCCCACCTGGGATCAGCCGGGGGATCTTGCGACGATCGACACCAAGATTCAGCTGCGCGATGACATGAGCGCCGTGGCCAACGGGGCGCTGATCGCGGTGGAGGCGGTGCCCGGGGACGGGCTCACTCAAAAGGTGTTTAGCTGGAGCTCGCTCACCGAGATCCCCGTGCGTTCGATGGCGATCGCGGCCGCGCAGTTCGATACGTTCGCCGCCGAGGCCGGTGAGACGGAGATCTATTTCCACCTGCCAAAGGGCACCGACCCTGACGTGGCACAGAGCGCGTTTGGTGAATCCTCTGCGGTGATCGAGTACTTCTCCAGGATCGTGGGGCTCGACTTTCCGTTCCCGCGCTACGACCAAGCGGTCCTGCCAGGCCTCGCCTCGTTCATGCTCGACGGCGCAAGCCTCACGCTGATCGACGCGGACGAATTTCTCGGGATGTCCGACGCCTTGGACGATCGGCGGGAGCGGCCTAGGCGCACCGTGGCGCGCGGCGCGGCGCGCAAGTGGTTCGGGGCATGGCTGGCGCCCCTGGACGAGCGCCATCGCTGGCTGCTCGACGGTCTCGCTCTCACGCTAGAGCTGGACTACGAGGCGCGGGTTCGCGGGCTACCGGAGGTCTCGCTTGAGTGGGATACGCTGCGCGAGTCGGTGGCGCGCCGGTCGACGGAACGCTTGGCGGCGGGCGACAGCGACGGTGAAGTGCTCACCCTTGCGCGTGAAGAAGCGGCAGAGCGCGCGGCGTGGGTCCTGCGCATCGTTCGCCATCGTCTCGGGGAGGAGACGTTTTGGGGGCTCGTGCGCGAGTTCCTGCAGCGTGACGGGGGCCGCGTGGTGACCGTCGAAGACTTCCGGCGCGACGCGCTCAAGCTCACCGGAATTGACCTTGGCCCAGAGATCGCCCAGTGGACGACGCGTGTGACGGTGCCGGAGCTGAAGGTGCGCTATCAGCGGCGAACCGTGGAGGGCGTCGGCGAGTCCCTCGGTGTCGTAGTTGAGCAGGTTCAGCCGGGCCCCCTCTTCCGCCTGGCGCTGCCCGTGGAAGTGCACTTTGCGAGTGGTCTGATGAGGTCCGAGACGCTGGTCATCGACCAGGCCAGCAACCTTCTGATCGTGCCCATGGATGAGCGTGTCGTGGACGTCGCCATCGACCCCCAGGGCACGGTTCTCGCGCGCTTCGACGTGGAGAAGGACGAGGCCTCGTGGATCGCCCAGGGGAGCCTTGCGCGCTCAGCCATCGATCGGGCCCACGCGCTCGTGCACCTTGACGAGTTGAGCTCTGAAAATAGTGATGCTAGAACGGCCCTCATCAGGATCCTGCGCGAGAGCCCCGAACCGACGCTGCGTGAGCGCACCGCCCAGGCGTTGGGATTCGAAGGCCGCGAGTGCAACCTGGCGCTGGAGGGAGCTGCCGCCGAGGACGCGAGCCCCCTCGTTCGACGCGCGGCTCTCCAGCGCCTGCTGCAGCGCTTCGCACAAGGGGCATGGGAGCCAGACGACGATGGGGTCGAGCGGCTTTTGATGCTGCATCAGCGAGAGCAGTCGCCAGCCGTCCGCGAGATGCTCGACCGGATCCTCGAGACGGTGCCCCAGACCGACTAGTCGGATCAATTTGAGATAGACCTTGGACCCCTAGGGGTAATATCAGAGAGCCACGGCTGAACGCACTCTGGTCACACCTAGGTCTATCCCGTAATCTTCCCATGTGAGAGAAGCTTCAGAAACGACTGCGACCGACGACCGGCAAGGTGCCCTCGAGGTGACCAGCCTCCTGCACGCCGTCAAAGGCGGTGACGCTGAGGCGAAGGAGCAGCTGTTCTCCGCTCTCTACGGTGAGCTCCGGCGGATGGCGGGCGCGGCGATGTACGGGCAAGGGCCCGAGCACACGCTCCAGCCCACCGCCCTCGTGAACGAAGCGTACCTGCGAGTGATGCGCGCTTCCGGCCCGTCGTTTGTGGACAGCCAGCACTTCTTCCGCACTGCCGCCGTGGCGATGCGCCATCTCTTGGTGGACCATGCCCGCAGGAAGAAGACCGACAAGCGCGACGGCCGCGTGGTGCAGGTGGGCCTCGACAACGTGGTCGACATGTTCGAAGAGCGCTCCCAGGACCTCGAAAACCTCGACGAACTCCTCACGGCCTTCGCCGAAGTGGACCCGGTCATGGCCGAAGCGATCGAGCTGCGCTTTTTCGCTGGGATGTCGGAAGTCGACGTCGCAAATGCCGTGGACCTGCCACTGCGTTCGTTCCAACGCCGCTGGTCCGCGACCCGCCACTATCTGCGTAGTCAGCTCGAAGCGAGCTGAGGGATCTAGTCCGCGCTGATGGCGCAGCGGAAGCCAGTGCTGAGGCTCCTGTGCTTCGAGCCAGGCTTTTGAATCGTCACCGAATTGGCGAAGTGGTGGCTAAACCTGCGCGCAAACCAGGTGGATCCCGTAACGAAGTAGGTATCGAGAGACACCCGAAAGCTCGATACCCCATCGCCGTTGGCTTCGAGGGAGCAGGTCAGTTCATTTACGTTCCCGAGCAAGTGATGAAATCCGGCTGCAGTTGCCGCCTCTGGGTGCGAGTCCACTGGCGATGAGAGCTTCAAGTACCTGGATTTCAGCGCGAGGTGGGGTGACACACTCTCGTCGAACATTGCCCACTCCTGATTCGTGTTGCCACGGTATGCCTCGGCTTCTTTTGCATCCGTCCATGGAAACAGCCGACCTTCCTGCCCTCTTCCTACGTACATCAATTCGGCGAGCGTTGGCAAGCGCTTGCCTCGCCACTCAGCGTAGGCCGTGGCATCCGCATGGGTGACACCTACTACGGGCCGATCGGCCCACGTCGAATCGTAGTCAGAGAGGTCCCATAGAGCGGGCGCCCGCTCCGGGTAGGCTTGAACGAATTCGTGGTAGTCGCCGTTGCAGACCTCGTATTGGTCGAGCCAATAGGGAGCGATGAAGAGCTCTCGGTCATTGAGCGGGATCTCAAAACCACCGACTTGCGAGTAGGTCACCGGTGCCGGCTCCACAAGGATCATATCCTTGTGATGCGTCGGGGCTCGACTCGGCCGCATGACCAGTGGCACGATGCTCTCGCCGAATCGGATGAGCCGCACAAACTCCACTGGCGCAAAGCCCTCTGAGCGAACCGTTAGGCAGTAGTACCCAGGCAAGGTGCGCACCTGCTTGAGATCGGAACCCAGCGGCCTCGACGGACCCATCGTAGATGTGATTGGATCGATCTCGCGCAGCGAGATCGTAGTCTGCCCGGTCTGGCCTTCGAATTCGGACGACAGCTCCACAGGCCAAGTCTGTTCGACCTTGTCTTCTAGCATCCTCTTGACCGCTTCCGTATCTCCACTCAGCTGACCAGCCTCGTAGATTTTCGCCGCCGCATCCACAAGCGTTGGGATCTGAAAGTCCCAGGGACGAGCCCCTGTCATCTGCCTGTTCACCAAGTCAATCTCTCCTAGGCCAGAGGAGAGTTTGCTCTCCGAAGCTTCGGAGACCTTTCGTTCGGCTCTGATCAGAGCCGCTCGCTGCGCCGGATCGAGCTCTGACCGCCGGAGTTTGAGTTGGTCGATTCTATGCCGGATGACTGCCCCGGTACCCTCTGACCGCGGCAACTCCTCCACCATGATGATGAGCTCGTTGAGTTCCTCTGCGAGTTGCCTTGATGCGCGCGTCGACTGAATGAAGAGTGCGGATGTCAGAGTCACGCCGAGGATCAATGCCAGGGACGCAGCTAGGGCGGCCTGATGCCTTCTTGCCCAACGAACGGTTCGCACGAGTCTCGGCGTCGGCCGAGCTTGGATGGGTTTAAGGGCGATGGCTCGTCGGAGGTCGAGCGCCATCTCCTGCGCGGTCGCGTAGCGTTCCTCCGGGGCTTTCGCCATGGCCACCTCACAGATGGTCGAGAGATCCCGCGGTGCGTTCCGAGCGATCGCCCTCACTCGGGGGGCGTCGCCCTCCGCAACGCGGCGCAGGACGTCCACTGTGTTGCTCCCATCGAACGGCCTCGACTCGGTCAGCAGCTCAAAGAGAACCACACCCAGCGAATAGACATCGGTGCGCGCGTCGATGCGGTCCGTCTCTCCAGATGCTTGCTCCGGGCTCATGTAGAACGGGCTCCCTCGGAGCTCGCCGGTACGCGAGACCGCTCCGTTCTGCTCATCAAGCACCATGCCGAAGTCACCCACCTTCAGGTCTCCACCTTCGGTGAGGAAGAGGTTGCTGGGCTTCACGTCTCGGTGCACGACACTCGCCTCGTGTGCGCGCTGGAGCGCCTCGGCTGCTCCGGCGATCATCTCCGCGATTCGAACCGGCTGGTCGAGGCTCTTGGCATAGGTCTCGAGGCCTGGCGTAGCGAGGCTTCCAACGGGCGCTTTCCTTGCGTGGATGACCTCCGCTAAGTTTGGCCCGTCGATGAACTCCATCGCGAAGTAAGGAACGTCCCCTGCCATGCCGTCTGCGAAGACCGTGACGATGCCCGGGTGCTGTAGCCGCGCGAGCGTCCGAGCCTCCAATTGGAAGCGGTCGACGGAACGCTTCGACTGGCACCAACTGTGGGGGAGGATCTTGATCGCCACTTCACGTCGCAGTCCAACCTGCCGCGCACGGTAGACGATACCCATGCCGCCGCGGCCCACCTCGTTGAGGATCTCATAGTCACCGATGCGATCTGGCAGGGGCGGCTCACCGGCCGTCTCGAGGGGAGAGCTCAAGAAATCATCTTGTTCCTCGGCTGAGTTCTCTGCCGAGCTAAGCATCCCCTCCAGGATCTCACGCAGCTCGCGATCGCCGTTACAGCCTGCTGCCAGGGCCTTTTGCTGGGCGTCGCCTTCCATCGAGACGAGCTCACCAAACAGGTCCTGTATGCGATTCCATTGCTCCGCCTTCACAATCCCATTAACGCAGAGGATCAGAATCCCCGCCAGAAGAAGCGTGTACGGAGAAAAAAAATCTCGTCTCAGTGGCGGTCGCCCCCGAGCGCATCCGTGTCCCAGTACGGAGTCGGAATTCGCTGGCTCCAAGAAACCTACTAGGAGACCGAAACCATGATCGCCACTACCCAGGGTAAGGCAGATGCCACTGCTACCCTTCTGATCGCTGCGGATCCCAACGTTCCGCTCAAGCCCAAGCCGGAGTACCGCGAGGAGTTTGAGATCGACAAGGAGCGATACGATCAGCTTCCTCCTGTGTTCACCTTGACAGAACTGCCGCAGCCGGCCGTCGTTGCAGCGGACTGCATCAAGTACTACGACCAGTACTTGGCTTCCTTCCCAAAGGACGAGCAAGCCGAGTATGACCTCAACATGAAGGGGCGTTGGGAGGACCGCGGTGCCGTTCAACGCTTCATGAACCGAGCGCTCGAGCTAGCCTTCGGGGGCGATCACTTTCAAGCCGTTGAAGGTGCACAGCACTTCGTCGTCGATCGTCTCTACCTTGAGATTCCCACCCACTCGTTCTGCATTGGGGACTCCGACGGCAACGTTCTTGACTTCTACAGCGCCCCGAGCGAGTTCGACCAGCCCTTCTCGATCCAGGCGCGCGTGAACGTCACGTGTCCCGCTGCCGTCGCGGGATTCTAGTCATGACCTTGACGGACGCCACCGCCACGCCTGTGGAGCACTGGGCTGACCCAGAGCTCCAGGAACGCCTCGATCGCATCGAGGAGCTGCGCCGCCTAGGCGCGGTCGATGCGCAGACCGCTTTCGGCATGCTCTTCTTCCACGGCATTGAGTCCGGGGTGAAAGTGGGCTGCCAGCGGCCGGGAGGCCGCGCGGCGTACGACGCCGTCAAGGACACCTTGCGAACGCGCACGCTGACCCGCGGCCATGCCCACGCCCATTCGCTCTTGCCAGGGAACGAGTTCCCGGTGCTAGACGAGAGCGCTTGGGCAGGCCGCGGGTTGGCACTCAATCCAATGTCCGTGGCTGGGTTCGTGGGGCTTCTTGAATCCAGCGCGAAGTCCGCTGGCGAGGTCACCGGGCTCGTCCCCGAGAAGGCGCTCCAACGTGCGCTCTTGGATTTCGTGCGCATGAAGACATCGGTCACCGGGCCGCCGGAGGTGGCAGGCCAGGCCCCTGTGGAGCTCGGCGGCTACCCGGATTCAGCCCACTTCTTTAGCTTCGCCGAGCTGAGCCTCTGCAAGCTTGAGAACGACCCAACGTCTAGGTTCTGGCTTGAGCTCTGCAGGGGAGCCGTCGCCGCCCAGCCCCTGTACCTCGCGATTCAGTACCTGAAGGGGCGCCGCGCGCCACGGGGCGTCTCCGACTACGGGCCGAACGATCTCCTCGATAACCCCCGCGAGCTTGAGCGCCGCCTAGAGCTTGCGCCTCGTCCGGAGGATCTCAACGGACGGGGGCCGACCGAGCTAGCCCAGCTGGCGGCCCGCAACGTGTACCGCGGGTTCCTCACATAGCGGAGGCCGTCAGGAACGAAGCGACCGGCAAACGATGTCGGTCGCCTCGTCGATGTCCACGGGCTCCACGTACTGGCCGCCAGTGTCGTGGACAAAGGGCGTCATATCGTAGGAGTGCGACGTCGAGAGCTGCTTGGCGACGAATCGCGTCATCGGGGGCTCGGAGCGCCTCCCGGTGATCTTCCAGAGACCCTCGAGCACGGCTCCGACGGCATAGGCCACACCGGCGGGAATCCGGCGCGTCACCGGCGGTCGCCCCGTGCCCGTGAGCACCCGGTTGATCCAGTCCCAGAGGCGTACCGGCTCGACGTTGTTCACGAAGTATGCGCGGCCCGCACAAGGCGCCGTGCTTCCACCGGACGCGAGCGCGTCCGCCGCCACCAAATGCGCTTCCGCCGCGTTGTCCACGTAGCTCAGGCTGACCTCGCTGTCCGAGGGGCCCACGATGCGAAGGCGCCCGGCGTCGGCGCGCTCCAGCAGCCGCGGCAATAGGTTCGGATCCCCGGGGCCAAAGATCAGGTGGGGACGGAGTGCAATGGTCGCGAGCGGAGCGCCGTCTTCTTCTATTGCTTCGCCGTTAGCGGCCAGAACCAGGCGCTCGGCCTCTGCTTTGGTGCGCGGGTAGTGGGCTAGGTACGTCTCGGGATACGGCAGATCGGGACCCGCATCGCGGTGGCTGTTGCCATCGAAGACAACGCTCGGCGACGACGTAAAGACGAGCCTTGGCACGCCCGTGCCCAGGCAGGCCGCAATGACGTTCTGGGTAGCGGTGACGTTGGCGTGTTCGAACGACGCGGCTGGGCCGGAGACACCGGGCTTCGCCGCGCAGTGGAACACCGTGTCGATGCGGTGCTCGAGAATCGCGCGTGCGATCGCTTCTGGGCCCTCGCCGAGATCCGCCTGGGTCGACGGGACGCCGAGGCTCTCAAGCGTTGGGTAGGAGCCCCGCGAGATCGACGCGGCGAAGTCTCCGCGAGCGAGGAGCGCCTTGACAATCGCTCCGCCGAGGAAGCCGCCGCCGCCCGTGACGAGGGCGCGCACTAGAGAACCTGACGCTCGGCCCAGGCCTTCAGCTCGCCACGATGGATCTTGGCGTTGTGCCGCGGGTCGACCGGGAAGGCGGGATGGAAGAGGAAGTGCTCGATGTCGGCCGAGCGCGCGACACGGCGTCCGATATCGCGAAGCTGCATGATGAATCCCTGGGTCATGGTCTCTCCCTTCGGATATTCACCGGGTACGGCTTCGACGACGAGCAGGGGCGTCTCTGAACCCTTGGGCCCGATGCCGACGAGCGCCGTGCGAAAGACGCGCGGGTGCTGGTTGAAGATGTTCTCCACGGGTACGGGCATGCGCAGGCCCGACTCGGTTTCTAGCCGGTGGGATTTGCGCCCCAGGAACCACAGCCGCCCTTCAGAATCGAAGCGGCCGATGTCGCCCATGCGGTGCCAGACGCTCCCGTCCTCACCGCGGATCTTGGCGCTGGCCGTGTGATCCGCTTCCTCGGCGTAGACCTCGGTGGTGACGGCGCCGCGCACACAGACCTCACCCATCTCGCCGAGGCCTTGCCCGAGGTCCGCGGTCCACTCGGGGATCGGGTCGTCGGTGATGCGGATCAGCCGGATCTCGATGCCGGGGGCCGCTTCGCCAACGCAGGTGCCGGCTCCGTTGTGCATGGCGTTCAGAAGTCCCGGAGCCACCTCGCGGCCGGCGATCGACGCGACGGGCAGGGCTTCCGTAGCGCCGTACGGGGTGAACACGTCGCCGTCGATGGGGAGAACCGCGTGGGCCCTCTGGATCAGGTCGGGGGGCACGGGGGCGCCGGCCATAAGGAGCCGCTTCAGTCCCGGCAGCTTGAATCCCTGGTCGTGGCAGTAGGGCAGGACCCTGCGCCAGATGGCGGGGGAGCCAAAGCTGGTAGTCGCTCCGGTCTCTTCGATCGCGCGCGAGATCTTGATCGGATCGCACTGGGCAGGCTTCGTCGGATCCATGTCCGGGAACACCGACGTCATTCCGAAGGCGATGTCGAAGAGCGCGAACAGCGGAAAGCAGGCGAGGTCGATCTCGCCCTCTTGGAAGTTGTAGAGCGCCTTGAGGCTCAGCACCTGGGCATGGAACATCCCGTGGGTGTAGAGCACGCCCTTGGGGGGGCCGGTGCTACCGCTGGTGAATAGGATCGCGGCGGGGTCGTCCTTCGACGTGGCTTCTGGCTCGAAGGTGTCGGGCTGGCCGGCGGTGAGCTTCTTCAGGGTGACGCCGCCCCAGCCGAGCTTCATGCCGACGGTGACAAAGACCTTGACGCTTTTGAATGCGGACGAGAAGACCGAGCGCACCGCGTGGGCCAGCGGCACGCCGATGAAGACTTCGGGCGCCATCTTCTCGACGGCGGCGAGGAGCCGCTCGCGTCCCATGCCGGGGTCGGCGAGCACGGGGACGGCTCCGAGCTTGAAGAGCGCGTACGTCGTCGCGATGAGCTCCGGCCCGGGTTTCACGAACACGCACGCCCGCATGCCCTTCACCACGCCCTGGGCACGCAGTCCGTTGGCGATGCGATTGGAGAGTGCTTCGAGCTGTGCATAGGTGGTGCTTTTCCACTCACCCTTGCCTCGGCCCGGCACCACGACGGCCGCAGCATTGGGGCGCAGCTTGGCACCCCGCGGTAGGTACGCCGCGATGTTGGCTGCCGCTGGAACGGTGGGCAACGCGGGGCCCAGCTGCACGCTCGGATCCTCTAGCGTCATCGAGCGGCCCCTTCGCCTTCGTTGGAGCCGGCGCGGCGCACGCGCCGGATGCCGCTGATGACGGCCTCGGGGGCGTCCTCGTTGAGGTAATGGCCGGCTCCCTCTAGCTCGGAAACGAAGGCCTTCGGGAACCTCTGCTGCCAAAGGGCTTTGAACATGGGGGTGAAGCACCAGTCCTGCATGCCCCAGACGATCTCCATGGGGAGGTCCCGGAGGGACTCAAGGTCGTCAGAAATCCCGGCGAGCGCGTTCCAGCTCGGGTGGCTCGTCTTCATGGGGATGTCCATGACGAAGCGCCAGACCTGCTCGCGGGTAGCCCAGTTGGAGTAGGGCGCGAGGTACGCCTTGCGGACTGCGGGCGGCAGCGGGATCACCGTCGTTTGCGTCGTGGCGGCCCGGGCGAAGGCGTTCCCCCCTTGCACCGCGAGACGCCCCGCACCCGGCGCGCGGCAGGCCGCGATGCGCTTGGGCATAAAGCTCGTTGGGAACGCGGCGGTGTTCGTCACGACGAGGCGGGCGAAACGTTCGCGCCGAGCGAGAGCCGCGCCGAATCCGATCGCGCCGCCCCAGTCGTGGACCACCAGCGTGATGTTCTTGAGGTCGAGCTGATCGATCAGCGACACGAGCGCCGCGATGTGCTCGTCGAGCTTCACGCCCCCGGGAATGCGATCCGACAGTCCCATGCCGAGGTGGTCGGGCGCCACCACGCGGGTCTCGGTCCGCATCGCCTCGATGATGTGCCGCCAGTAGAACGACCAGGTGGGGTTGCCGTGGACGCAGAGAATGGGGCCCGCGGAGTCCTCGGTGCCCTCGTCCACGTAGTGCATCCGCGCGGGGTGGTTCCCCACGGCCGCCCCGCCGGGGACCTGGACGTAGTGAGGGCTGTAGGGGAAAAGGTCCCGGAGGGGGCCGGCGACGGCCTCGGCGTTGATCTGGGATCCCAGGGGCATGCCCTTTGACGGGCCCAGCTGGGGACTCGGGCTGGCCTGTGGGTTCGAGGCTGTCACGTCGGTGGTCGCGGTCACAGGCTGTTGGGGGGAGGGAGAGCTCCTAGGAGCTGGACGTTGCCGGATGGGCAGCGTCCGTTTGGCCCTAGGAGGATACCGAGTCACCCCCCCCTAGCGCACCCTGCGTATCCGGACCCGGGCAGGTTCTGGGTCCCCGTGGACGGGGGTGGCTCGAACGAGGGTCTCCGGGACGAAGGTGACGTTGCCCGGACTACTTGCGGGCGAGCCAAGGGCGCCCAGCTCGATCGGGACGCCGATAGGCAGGTCCGTCAATTCGAACTTGCCGTTCCCTAGGGGGGCCCAGCGCTGATTCTGGCTCTTGGTTTGGAGGCTTGCCGGTAGACCCACTTCGCCGCGGCTTGGGTCGTCCAGTAGGAGCCGCCAACCCACGACCTCGACGGCCTGCTGCCATTCGTGAGGTTCCAAGGGCGCTGCATCTGCCCCCTGCCGAAGGTCCCTGAGTTCGACTTGGATCTTGACGCAGCCCCGCTCCTCCAAGGGCTCATCGATGACGATGACCTCTCGCCCCGCAAGCTTCTCCGTCGAGGTCGACACCAGGCTAAAGAGGCCATCAAGCGTTCGGACGTGGACGCTGTATCCGACTTGTTGGAACGGGTCGATGTCGATCGGGGGGAGCAAGGCCGTGACCTGCCCTTCGTCCGTTGGGGCACCTTGGGAGAAGCGATGGGTCGTCTTGGCAAGTGGGTCCTTGATCTCCCCTGATCTTGGGAGCACTTCAAACCAAAGATCCTCTGCCTCGACCGCGTCCGGCAGAGGGGATCGAAGAATGACGGTTGGTCCAGTCGCAATGGTGAAGGTGACTCGCTGAGTCTCCCCAGGGTTACCAGCGGTGACCGTGCCGACCCGCGCGCGGCGGAGAAGAGTGCTGCGTTCAGCTCCCAAGTCCATGGGAAACGCATAGACATCCCAGGGCCCTGGCACGTCCAGGCCTGTGAAGGCACAGTTGCCTTCGGCATCGGTGACGCAGCGCTGGGCAGGCGGGACACGGCTCGCCTTCTGGGGCTTGAACCCGGTGGGGGCCACGAGGACGGTGTAGCCAGTCCGAGGCGAGCCATCTTCCGAAACCAATAGACCAAGCAGTTCCAGCTCGTTGAATCGAATCGTAGTTGGGGCGGCCTTCGCCGAAGCGGGGCTCTTCTCAGGCGAACGCTGCTCGGCGGCTGCTTCAAGCGGCCTTGGGCGCTCGACTTCTTCCGTCGAAGTCGCTGCTCGGTCCACGGGAGCCTCCTGCGCGCTCACCGTCGAGCTCAAAGGACTCGGCTGCCCGGACTCGGTCGCTAAGGCAAGCCAGCCCAGCGCGGCAGCCAGGAGAAGAGCCAGGGTGAGGAAGGCGATGCGCATGGGGGAGAGACCGGCAGCAAGCTACTCGATCTGGAAGGCGGTTGGGAGCATCGAGTAGGCTCGATGGGCCATGTTGCTTCCCTCACTTGTTCTTCCCGTGGGCCTCGGGCTCGCCGCATTGATCGCCCCGGCATTTTCCACGCAGGTGGGCATCATGCGGGCGCCACCGGAACACGTCGTTCTGTTCATGATCGACGATCTCGGATGGCGCGACCTCGAGCCCGCGGCTTGGGCTCCGGTTCCAGGGGACGATGCCAATCTCAGGCCGAGCGCGCGCCACTTCAAGACCCCGAACATCGCGCGGCTCGCCGCCGAGGGCGTGCGTTTCTCCGAGGCCTACGCCGCCGCGCCCGTCTGCACGCCGACCCGTACGAGCCTGATGCTCGGGCAGTCCCCCGCGCGCACGGGCATCACCTACTGGACGAAGGACGTCGACCGCGACCAGTCCGCACCGTTCCCCCGCGGAGCCCCCGTGCTGCGTGCGCCAAAGTGGCGCGTGAACGGGATTCAGCCGGGAGAGGCGACCTTGGCCTCGCGCATGTCCTCCGCGGGGCTTCGGACGATCCATGTGGGCAAGGCACACTTTGGCACGGGCGCAGGTGGCGACCCGTCTGCGCTCGGGTTCGACGTCAACATCGCGGGCTGGGCCGGAGGCGGGCCGGGGAGCTACCTCGCCGAGCAGAACTTCAGCGCGGCGTGGCGCAAAGGCGGGCACGGCTGGGACGTCCCGGGACTTGAGGCTTACCACGGCAAGAAGATGTTCCTGACCGACGTGCTGGCCAACGAAGCTGAACGCGCGATGCGCAAGGCCATCTTTGAGGACGCCCGGATCTTCCTGAACTTCGCTCCCTACGCCGTTCATGCGCCGCTCACGGTGAACGAACGCGTGCGCGGGCGCTTCCCTGACCTTGAGGGGCCCGAGCTTGCCTACGCGACCCTCGTCGCCAGCGTCGACGACGCCGTGGGGCAGCTGCTTGGCGTCTTGGATGACCTCCACATTGCGGACAAGACGCTCGTTGTCTTCACGAGCGACAACGGTGGGCTCTCGGCCCACGGCCGCGGCGGCGAGAAGCACACTCACAATGCGCCGCTGCGTAGCGGAAAAGGTTCGGCCTACGAAGGGGGCATTCGCGTCCCCATGATCGTGCGCTGGCCGGGTGTGACCGAGGCGGGCCGCATGGTGGATGGCGCCGTTGTCACCCAGGATCTGTTTCCCACGCTTCTCTCCGCCGCGGGCGCAGATCGAACGGCCTCAGGGGCCACTGGCATCGACCTAGCTCCAGTTCTTGCGGGCGCAGACGTGCCGCAAGAGCGACCCTTGATCTGGCATCAGCCGCACTACTGGGGCGTACCGGGCCCAGGGATCGAACCGTTTAGCGCAGTGCGCGTAGGCCGCTGGAAGCTCGTGTATCTCCACTCTAGTCTCGTCGAGCGGGAGGGGAAGCCGGTGCGCCTAGCGGTACCGCGTTTTGAGCTATTCGACCTACTGGCGGACGTCGGCGAAACGACGGACCTAGCTTCGGCGGAACCGGCGACGGTGGCGGCACTTGCCGAGGTCCTCTCGGCTCAGTTAGAGGCCGCAGGGGCAGCGCTCTCCATCGACGTCGAAACCGATCGGCCCATTCCCCTTCCGCGGGAAGCGCTGGTTCGTTCGCGATAGAAGGGACTGGACTTGGATCGTTGCGCGTGAGATAGGTGCTGGCTCGGGTTGGCTTCGCCAACTTGAACCTGGAGGAGGGGGTCCGGGGGAGGTGGGAGCG
>CAYQKK010000117.1:0-16872 GCA_964417955.1 uncultured Planctomycetaceae bacterium | reverse complement strand
CTATTCTCCTTCGCTCCAGACTGCGCCCAGCGCTGAAGGACCGCCCGCCAGTGTGGCTCAATTGGCAGAGCAGCTGATTTGTAATCAGCAGGTTGCGGGTTCGAGTCCCGCCGCTGGCTATCTATCTGCTACTCAGTATTTCACCCTTCGGGCCCCCAGCATTCATTTGGCAGGGACCCCTCGGGAACCTCGTCCAGCCCACACGCGGCTGGCCGATTAGCTCACTCAAAACGCAAACCGACTAGAGGATGACTCGGGAGCACGAGGCTTCGCCGCCAGGCGAAGGGACGTGCGCTTGCACCGGCTTTCTCGTCGATCGTTCACACCGCGGCCGCACCGTCGGTGCTCGGGTCTCCGCTGCGCTTGTCGCATCGGTCATCTGGCACTCGCCGAGGTCTCGGCGTGGGGGAATTCCCGAGCGGCCAAAGGGGTCAGACTGTAAATCTGATGGTTCTGCCTTCGCAGGTTCGAATCCTGCTTCCCCCACCATTCCCCTCCTTCTCTCGGGTCCGCATCGAGCGCGACCAGAATCGCTGGGGGGGGGGACAAGAACGAAAGACGACAAGCCCCGGTTGCGTCTGAGTGAAGAGGCTGTCCACACGCGACGTCGCGAGAGCACTTGCTGCTGTCCGCGAGCTGCACGGCCCCTCTCCACCTATGCGAGTGTAGTTCAATGGTAGAACGGCAGCCTTCCAAGCTGCACACGGGGGTTCGATTCCCCCCACTCGCTCCATCCTCCACGTCCAGCAGTACCGGTCAGCTGACTCCTGTCAGCTGACTCGCCGCTGGTCGTTCTAAATTGCTGCTGTAGCTCAGTGGTAGAGCACTTCCTTGGTAAGGAAGAGGTCACGGGTTCAAATCCCGTCAGCAGCTCCACACCAAATTCAAGCCGAAGGCACTTGTCGTGCCGTCGGCTCGTTCGCTCCCCAGCGTTCGCTGTTCGTTTCATCGCCCCGGTTCGCCGGCCGCTGATGCGAGCCGCGCACGGGAAAGGGGCTCTCTTTTCAATCCCATCGCCCGCATCGTTCCGCTCCCCACCTATCTGTGGGTGGGGGAGGGAGAGGTGCATCAGACTCCGCCGCTAGGGGCCCCTCCGGGCTCGATAGGTGGGGCCGTCTTCCCGCGGTTACGCCGCGGGATCAACCTTCGACAAGAGACCAGTAATGGCTAAGGAAGTTTTCGAGAGGACAAAGGATCACGTGAACGTCGGGACCATCGGTCACGTCGACCACGGGAAGACCACCCTCACCGCCTGCATTTGTCGCCACCAGGCCAATCTTGGTCTTGCAAAGGCGATGAACTTCGACCAGATCGACAAGGCTCCTGAGGAGAAGGCGCGGGGTATCACCATCTCGACGTCGCACGTGGAGTACGAGACGGCCAGCCGTCACTACGCACACGTTGACTGCCCCGGTCACGCCGACTACGTCAAGAACATGATCACGGGTGCCGCCCAGATGGACGGCGCGATCCTCGTGGTTTCTGCCGCTGACGGTCCGATGCCCCAGACCCGCGAGCACATCCTGCTTGCCCGTCAGGTCAACGTGCCGGCCATCGTGGTCTTCATGAACAAGGTCGACCAGGTCGACGACGACGAGCTCCTCGACCTCGTCGAGATGGAGATCCGCGAGCTTCTTTCGAAGTACGAGTTCCCCGGCGACGACATTCCGATCATCCGCGGCTCCGCCCTCGGCGCTGAGAACGCGCTGAACGACGGCAAGCCCACGGACGACGCTGCATTCAAGTGCATCGACGAGCTGATGGAAGCAGTCGACAGCTACATCCCGCTCCCCGAGCGCGACGTGGACAAGGACTTCCTGATGCCGGTCGAGGACGTGTTCTCGATCAAGGGTCGCGGTACCGTGGCCACCGGCCGCGTCGAGCGTGGCATCGTCCGTACGGGCGACGCTCTCGACATCGTCGGCATGCAGGAGGAGATCGGCTCCACGACCTGCACCGGCGTCGAGATGTTCCAGAAGACCCTCGACGAAGGTCGCGCAGGCGAGAACGTCGGCGTGCTTCTCCGCGGTGTCGACAAGGCAGCCATGAAGCGTGGAATGGTTCTCTCCGTTCCGGGCACCGTGACGCCGCACACCGAGTTCGAGTGTGAGGTCTACGTGCTCAGCAAGGAAGAGGGTGGCCGTCACACGCCGTTCTTCTCCGGCTACCGCCCGCAGTTCTACTTCCGCACGACGGACGTGACTGGCACGGCTGACCTCATCGGCGCCGAGATGTGCATGCCTGGCGACAACGTCAAGCTGACCGTCAAGCTGATGATCCAGGTCGCCATGGAAGAGCAGCTTCGCTTCGCCATCCGTGAGGGTGGCCGCACCGTTGGTGCAGGCGTTGTGACCAAGGTCATCAAGTGACCGCGATAGGCGCTGCGCTCGTCTCCTGCTTCCGCAGGATGCGAGCGCGGCGCCTTCCTGAATATGTCCAGGGCCGGATGGGAGACCTATCTCCCACTGCCCACGACAATCCACACAGGTCAGCGCTTCTGCGTTGATGTCTACCAGCGATGTCTACCGGCCGGTTCTAACCGGCCTCACCCCTCCGTTCCATGAAGGTCAAAGAGCGCTACGTCTTTCTCGAGTGCACCGAGTGCCGCGAACGCAACTACACGACGCACAAGCGTCTGAAGGCTGCGTACAAGCTCGAGAAGAAGAAGTTCTGCACCAGGTGCCGCAAGCACACCATGCACCGGGAAAAGAAGCTCTGAATCCAATTCGGATTCAGCTCTCCTCTCTTTCCTGACCTCCCCCGTTTCACCTCACCCACTTCACTCGATGGCATACCGCAAGGATCAAGGGCGCATGGCGCGCATGGCGACGTTCTGGTCGCTGGCAGTCCTGCTTGCCTATGGCTGCATTCGCATGCGGTCAGAGCTGTCCGGTCAATTCCCGGACTCGATGGGGAATGGGATCGGTGGAATGACGCTGCCGCTGGTGGGCCTGCCCCTCAGCCCGGCGCTCATCGCGTCGATCGGCGCGTTTGTGATCGGCCTCTGGTTCCTCAACCGGACCCTCGAGAAGCCGAAGAACGCAGACCTCCTCATCGAGACCGAAGGCGAGCTCCGCAAGGTGACCTGGCCCACGCTCGACGAGACCATCGACGGCTCGATCGTCGTGATGGTGGTCGTGCTCTTCCTAATGGTCTTCATGGCCGGCGCGGACTTCGTGCTCGGCGAGGTCTTCTCTCGAATCATCACGGGGCGCGCGTAGGTCGATGGCGTACAAGTGGTACTTCCTTCGCTGCCAGTCCGGCCGCGAGAAAAGGATTCGCGACAACGCGATTCACCGGCTGAAGATTGCCGGCGTTGACGACGTGATCGCGCAGGTCCTCATGCCCTTCAAGATCGTGCAGGACATGAAGCGCGGCAAGAAGCGGACGGTGGAGGAGAAGCTCTACCCCGGCTACCTCATGGTCCAAGCGGATCTCGAAGGCGCCGACGAGACTCAAATCAACAAGGCCCGCACCACGCTGCGCAGCATCGACGGCCTTCGCGATTTCCTCGGCACCGGCGGTGAGCCCACCGCGATCACCGAGGCAGAGGTCACCGAAATCCTGTCCCTCATGACGGATTCCGAGACACGTCCCCAGGTCACGATCGGCCTCACCAAAGGCGAGCAGGTCAAGATCAACACAGGCCCCTTTGATGGCTTCGACGGAGTCGTCGAAGAAGTCAACGCAGACAAGGGCACGGTCCGGGTCGTCGTCACGATCTTCGGCCGTCCTACCCCCGTCGACCTCAAGTACTGGGAAGTCGACAGCGTCCAGTAACTCAACCTGAGTTCAGTCATTCAAATCTGGGCTACTCGGTGGACCTCCCTTCGGAGGTCCTAACCCGCCGGCCCCGACCTCACTCACCACGGCAAACACCACGCGACGAGTTTTTCCACGGGAGTGGGATCCACCCGAACCGATATGGCCAAAGAAATCACAGGCAAGATCAAACTGCAGTGCCCCGCCGGGCAGGCGACTCCAGCGCCTCCCGTCGGACCCGCACTCGGTGCACACGGCGTCAACATCGCCGAGTTCGTCAAGCAGTTCAACGATCGTACGCGCGACCAAATGGGGATGATCATCCCCGTGGAGATCTCGGTCTACAAGGACCGCTCCTTTGACTTCATCCTCAAGTCGCCCCCCGCGGCCGTGCTCCTCAAGAAGGCAGCCGGCGTCGAGAAGGGCGCCGGCGAGGTGGGAACGGAGATCGTTGGAACGGTCACCCGGGCCCAGGTCGAAGAGATCGCGAAGCTCAAGCTTCAGGACCTCAATGCCCGCGATATCGAGCACGCTAGCTTGATCATCGAAGGCACCGCTCGGTCCGCTGGAATCAAGGTAGAGGGCTGATCCCCATGGCAAAGCAAAGCAAGCGCTATCGCGAGGCGGCTTCGAAAGTCGACCGCTCGCAAAGGTACGAGGCGAGCGCGGCGTTCGACCTTCTGAAGAGCCTTCCGGCTCCGAAGTTTGACGAGACCGTCGAGATCGCCATCCGCCTCGGCATCGATCCCCGCAAGACGGACCAGCTGGTCCGTGGCGCGGTGTCCCTTCCGAAGGGACTCGGTCGAACCGTCAAGGTCGTCGTCTTCGCCGAAGGTGACAAGGCTGAGGCCGCCCGCGAAGCGGGCGCCGACGAGGTCGGGTCCGACGAACTCGCCGCCAAGATCCAAGGCGGCTGGATGGACTTCGACATCGTGATCGCCAGCCCCGACATGATGAAGCACGTCGGCAAGCTCGGTAAGGTGCTCGGCCCCCAGGGCAAAATGCCCTCGCCGAAGAGCGGCACGGTGACGCCGAACGTCGCCAAGGCCGTCGAAGAATTCAAAGCGGGTAAGGTCGAGTTCCGGACCGACGCCGGCGGCACCGTCCACGCTCCACTGGGCAAGCGCTCGTTCTCTACGGACGACCTTGTCGAGAATCTGATGGCGTTCCTGACCCACCTTTCGGGCATGCGCCCGTCGGCGGTCAAGGGCACCTTCGTCCGCCGCGTGAGTGTGTCCACCACCATGGGCCCTGGCGCCTTCATCGAGTACGGAGGCTGATCCTATGCCGAACATCGTCAACAAAATGGTCCTCCGCGAACTCGAGAACGAGTTCAAGGACATCGAGGGCATGGTCCTCGTCTCCTTCTCCGGCCTTTCCGTCGAGGAGTCCGACGACCTTCGCGGCAAGCTTGCCGAGAAGAACGTCAACTTCAAGATGGTCCGCAACAGCCTCGCTCGCCGAGTGCTGGCCGACAAGGACATCTCGTTCCCTGAAGACAACGCCCTCAAGGGCAATACCGGAGTTGCCTACGGCGACGCCGAGGCCGCGGTTGACGCAGCCAAGATCTTCAACGACAAGGAAGTCCGCAAGGCGGGGAAGGTGGCGTTCAAGGGCGCCGTCCTCGAGGGCAACGCCCTCGACGCGAAGGCCGCGAAGGCCCTTGCGGATCTGCCTGACCGTGACACGCTCCACGCGATGTTGCTCGGCTGCCTGGCCGGCCCAAGTCGCGGCCTCGCGACGGTCATCAACGCGGTCCCGAGCAGCGTCGCTCGCGTCATCCAAGCCCATGCGGACGAGGGTTCGGACGAGTAATCGTCCGGGCTATTGCCCGCGCTGCTGTTCCCTCCTGAAGAAGGGGAGCATCGGCAGCAATCTTTCTCTTCCACGGCCCGCGCGGTCATCGCGTAGGCCGGTCCCGACCAAACAAGTCACTTTTTAGACTGCCTAACGGCATACCTCCCTAGGAATCCAACGATGTCCGAAGAAACTACCGTCGAGCTCGAGCCCGAGCTCCAGACCATCGCTGACAGCCTGGACGGCCTTACCCTCCTGCAGGCTTCGAAGCTCGTCAAGGCCCTCGAAGACAAGTGGGGCGTCAGCGCTGCTGCCCCTGCTGGCGGCGTGATGATGGCTGCTCCTGGCGGCGGCGGCGACGCTGCTGAAGAGAAGACCGCGTTCAACGTGGTCCTCGAAGCTGCCGGCGACAAGAAGATCCAGGTCATCAAAGAAGTCCGCGCCATCACCGGCCTGGGCCTCAAAGAGGCCAAGGAAATGGTCGACGGCGCTCCGAAGAACGTCAAAGAAGGCGTTACCAAGGACGAAGCTGAGGAGCTCAAGAAGGCTCTCGAGGCTGCCGGCGCGACCGTCAAGATCGACTGATCTGGCCCCTGTGCGGGGTATTGAGTGGGTGAGCGTTCAGTGAAATCTGGGCGCTTGCCCGCAAAGTTGGTGCCGCAAGGGTTCCGCTGGAAGCCCGACGTTCCTATTCTCATGGGCGTCGGGTCCCGTCATGGGTCCGGCGAAATCTTCGCTTGATCGCCCGAATCTCCTTGCATCGTCCGTCGGACAGGACTCCCGAGCCAGCTTTGCTGTCCCGGGTAGCTGTCATTGAACTACCGTCGCCCGCGTCGGTAGGTCTCTCAGTTAGCCCCTTAGGCAGCCTATCTCTCGGTACCTCATCGGCCAGCTCGTTCGATCTCTGAACAGGCCTGCCCACTGAACGAATCTGCAGCGTGCGTTTTCTCCTGCGAGAGCCCGCCCCCAGTTCGGCTTTCCCGCTGAACGTGCGCCGCACCCCCCTCCGCCCTTTTGTTCTCGGCCTGACCGTTCCTTCGGTCAAGTCCCTCTTGCCCGCCTAGGTCGTCCGCCTCCTCCTGATCTTCCTCTTCGCAGCTGGTCCGACCCCCCAGGTGGTCAGCTGAGAAAATGGCAAGCCATGGAAGGGTCCGCGACCTTTTCGCGCAGCCCCCTGGACGCTTCTCCAAGCGCTCCACCGAGGGGGAGTTCCCTTTCGCCTGTGTCAGACGCGTCTGCTGGCGAAGCACTCCCTCCCGAACCCGCATCGACTGCACATGATCGTCAACCGCACCGGCCGTATGGTCGAGCAGGCGGCCGAAGTCCGAAACTTCGGTCGCGTTAAAGAGATCGTTCCGCTGCCTAATCTGGTCGAGATCCAGACCAAGGCGTTCGAGGCCTTTTTGGCCCCGGACGTGGCCTCCGGCGCCCGCGAAGTGCAGGGGCTGGAGTCCCTCCTGCGGGAGATCTTCCCGATCTACTCCTACGACCGGACGATGTGCCTCGAGTATGTCGGGTACGAGCTGGGGCGGCCGCGCTACGACATCGACGAGTGCCGCAAGCTCCGCATGAGCTACGGCTACCCGTTCAAGGTGCGCCTGCGCCTCGTCAAGCCGGAGCCCATCGAGGAAGAGGTCTACCTCGGCGAGATCCCGATCATGCTCGGCGGCGGCGAGTTCGTGATCAACGGGTCCGAGCGCGTGATCGTCAGCCAGCTCCACCGCTCCCCGGGCGTCGACTTCCTCATGGACGCGACGGCCACGGACCGGGACATGCACTCGTGCTGGATCATCCCGGAGCGCGGCTCCTGGGTGGAGCTCAACGTCACGAAGAAGGAGGCCCTGAGCGTCCGGATCGACCAGAGCGGCAAGTTCAGTGCGGTGACCTTCCTGCGGGCCCTCGACGAGAGCCTCGGCACGGACCAGGCGCTGCTGCGTCAGTTCTACCCGACGAAGGTGGTCAAAAAGACCAAGTCGCAGACGGCGAACGCCTACGCGAAGAAGATCACCGACCGCATCGCGGTGGGGGACATCGTCGTCTTGAAGACTGGCGAAGTCCTCGTGCCCTCGGGCATGCCGATCCCCGAGACCGCGGCCCTGGAGATCGCAGGCGGCGATCTGGCCGAGGTCGAAGTGGTGGACGCGGATCCCCAGGACCTCGACATGCTCATCATCAACACGCTCCACGACGAGCCGACGGTGAAGAGCCACGAAGAGGCCCTCGTCAAGATCTACGGGCGCCTGCGCCCGGGCAACCCGCCGCAGATCGAGAAGGCGCGCGAGCTCTTCCACGAGAAGTTCTTCGACGTCCAGCGTTACCGCCTCGGTCGCGTCGGCCGCTTCCGCCTGAACCGTAAGTTCAGCCAGGACATCGGCGAGAAGGTTCAGGTCCTCAAGCCCGAGGACATCGTCAACTCAGTGAAATACATCCTCGAGCTCCGCGCCGGCCGCGGCGAGATCGACGATATTGACAACCTCGGTAACCGCCGCGTGCGGACGATCGCCGAGCTCGCAGGGGAGGAGTTCCGCAAGGGCCTTCTGAAGCTGCGCCGTACCGCCCAGGAGCGCATGAACCTGGAGGCGCCGGAGACGGTGTCCCCGCGGACGCTCATCAACTCGAAGACGTTCTCGAGCGCAGTGGACTACTTCTTCGGCCGCTCCGAGCTGAGCCAGGTCGTCGACCAAGCCAACCCCCTGAGCCAGCTGACCCACGAGCGCCGTCTTTCGGCACTTGGCCCGGGTGGTCTCAACCGGAAGCGCGCGGGCTTCGATGTCCGTGACGTGCACCTGTCGCACTACGGCCGCCTGTGCCCGATCGAAACGCCGGAGGGCGCGAACATTGGTCTCATCTCGTCCCTCGCGATGTACGCGACACTCGACGAGTACGGCTTCCTCACGACGCCCTATCGCCGCGTGGAAGACGGCGTCCTGACGGACAAGGTCGACTTCCTTCGTGCGGACGAAGAGACGGGCCGCGTGATGGCGCCGATCGACGTCGAGCTCGACGCGAAGAACAAGATCCTGTCGAAGCGGGTCCTCGCCCGTAAGGACGGCGACAACCTCGAGGTGCCGCCGAAGGAGGTCGACTACGTCGACGTCTCGCCGAAGCAGATCATCGGCGTGTCGGCCGCGCTCATTCCGTTCCTTGAGCACGACGACGCCAACCGCGCGCTCATGGGATCGAACATGCAGCGCCAGGCGGTGCCGCTCCTGATCCCCGAGGTGCCGATCGTCGGCACCGGCATGGAGAAGGCCGTGGCCCAGAACTCGAACATGCCGATCTTCGCCAAGCGCGGCGGCGTGGTTGAGTACGTGGACAGCCGCGTGATCATTGTCGGCGACGACGAATATCACCAGCAGAAGTTCCGCGGCATGAACGAGCGCACCACCCAAAACCACCGCCCGGTGGTCGAGGTCGGTGACGAGGTCGAGGCGGGCCAGCTGCTGGCAGACGGCGCCTCCACCGAGGGCGGCGAGCTCGCCCTCGGCAAGAACCTCCTCGTTGCATTCATGACCTGGGACGGCTTCAACTACGAGGACGCCATCCTCGTGTCGGAGCGCCTCGTCAAGGACGACGTCTTCACCTCGATCCACATCGAGGAGTACGAGGTCGAGATCCGCGAGACGAAGCTCGGCAAGGAAGAGTTCACCCGAGACATCCCGAACGTGGGTGAGAAGGCGCTGGCCAACCTCGACGAGGGCGGCATCGTCCGGATCGGAACGTTCGTGGAGGCCGGCGATGTTCTCGTCGGTAAGGTCGCGCCGAAGAGCAAGAGCGAGCTGACCCCCGAGGAGAAGCTGCTCCACGCCATCTTCGGTAAGGCCGGTGTCGACGTGAAGAACGCCTCGCTCACGATGCCCCCGGGCACCCGTGGCGTCGTGATCGACGCGCACAAGTTCTCGCGCCGCGTGAACTTGACGGACGCCGAGCGCACGAAGGCACTGGGCGTGATCCGCGACGCCGAGAAGGAGTTCTTGCGGGCGCTGCGTGCGTTCACCCGTCAGCTCCTCGAGGACGTGCAGAGCTCGCTCAGCGTCGTCATCGACGACGATCTCACGGGCAAGCCCTTCGATCTCGACGACACGTCCACCTACGACGAGCTTCGCCGCGTGAAGATCCTCTGTCTTGCGGCGGCGGAAGAGCACAGCTCGAAGCCCAAGCGCGACGCGTCGCTGCAGCTCATCCACGAGTTCCAAAACAAGATCGACAACAAGGAAGCCGAGAAGAACAAGATCGTGAACCGCCTCAGCCGCGGTGACGAGCTTCCGACCGGCGTCCTCGAGATGGTCAAGGTCTACGTGGCCACGAAGCGCAACCTTTCGGTGGGCGACAAGATGGCTGGCCGTCACGGCAACAAGGGTGTGATCTCCAAGATCTGCCCGGTCGAAGACATGCCGTACCTCGAAGACGGCACGCCCGTCGACATCGTGCTCAACCCGCTCGGGGTTCCGTCACGCATGAACGTGGGGCAGATCCTTGAGACGCACCTCGGCATGGCCGCGGCCAAGCTCGACGTCCGCTGCGCCTGCCCGGCGTTCAACGGCGCGAAGGAAGAGGAGATCGAGGCGCTCTTGACGGAGGCGGACATGCCGACCACCGGCAAGTTCAACCTCATGGATGGCCGTACCGGCGAGGCGTTCGAGCAGGACGTCACGGTGGGGGTCATGTACATGCTCAAGCTGCACCACCTCGTCGACGAGAAGGTCCACGCACGTGCGACCGGCCCGTACAGCCTCATCACCCAGCAGCCCCTCGGCGGCAAGGCGCGCTTCGGCGGCCAGCGCTTCGGGGAGATGGAAGTCTGGGCGCTCGAGGCCTACGGCGCGGCAGCGATCCTCCAGGAGCAGCTGACCGTCAAGTCGGACGACGTCGATGGACGTACGAAGATCTACGAGTCGATGGTCAAGGGTCTCAACATCCTCGAGCCCGGCACCCCGGTGTCGTTCGAGGTGCTCACCAACGAGATCCGCGGCCTTGGCCTCAACATGGAGCTGCATAAGAAAGCAGTTCTGTGAGACCGGAGCGGGCTGTGGGGGACGCCTGACAGAACCGCTTCCCTATGACATTTTTTGGCCCATCCGCTGACGCGGATGGAGCGGCCTGGGCCCGGACGATCGGGGTGCTGAGACGACCTCGGCAAACCGATTCCTCCTCCCGGCAACACAACACCACGGATGCTTCGGCATCAACCCCGAGCGGGGCCTTCAAACCGCTCGACCCTTTATAGGAACGACCCATGACGCTTGCAGACGCCAAGTACAACCGCATCAACGACTACGGCAGCGTGACCATCGCGCTCGCTTCACCGGAAGACATCCGGTCGTGGTCGTACGGCGAGGTCAAGAAGCCCGAGACCATCAACTACCGGACCTACCGCCCCGAGCGCGACGGCCTTTTCTGCGAGCGCATCTTCGGCCCGGAGAAGGACTGGGAATGCTCCTGCGGTAAGTACAAGGGCATCAAGCACAAGGGCATCGTCTGCGACAAGTGTGGCGTCATGGTCACGCACAGTCGCGTGCGCCGGAAGCGCATGGGCCACATCAACCTGGCCGCGCCGACCGCTCACATCTGGTTCTTCAAGGCCATGCCGAGCCGCCTCGGCAACCTCCTTGGCTGCAAGGTCGCGAGCCTCGAGCGGGTCATCTACTTCCAGGACTACATGGTCGTGGATCCGGGCGACACGCCGATGGAGCAGTTCCAGCTCCTGACGGAAGAGGAGTACCGCGCAGCTCGGGCCAAGTACGGTTCTGAGTTCGACGCGGACATGGGGGCCGAGGCCGTCAAGAAGATCCTTCGGACCCTCGACCTCGAGATGCTCTCGGAAGAGCTCCGTGAAGAGCTGAAGGCTACGCGCTCCAAGCAGCGCATGAAGGACATCACCAAGCGCCTCGGCACCGTCGAGATGCTGCGCGACTCCAGCAACGATCCCGAGTGGATGATCCTGGACGTGGTGCCGGTCATCCCGCCGGACCTGCGCCCCCTCGTGCTGCTCGACTCGGGCAACTTCGCGACCAGTGACCTGAACGACCTCTACCGTCGTCTCATCAACCGGAACAACCGCCTCAAGAAGCTCCTCGACCTGAACGCCCCCGAGGTGATCATCCGGAACGAGAAGCGGATGCTCCAGCAGGCCGTCGACGCGCTGTTCGACAACGGTCGCTGCCGCCGTCCGGTGCTTGGTTCGTCCAACCGCCCGCTCAAGTCGCTCACCGACATGATCAAGGGCAAGCAGGGCCGCTTCCGCGAGAACCTGCTCGGTAAGCGCGTTGACTACTCCGCGCGTTCCGTGATCGTCGTGGGGCCGGAGCTTCGCTTGACCCAGTGCGGTCTGCCGAAGAAGGTGGCCCTCGAGCTCTTCCAGCCGTTCATCATTCGCCGCCTGAAGGAGCTCGGCCAAGCTGACACCATCAAGTCCGCGAAGCGCATGCTTGAGCGCCGCGACGACGACGTTTGGGACATCCTCGAGGAGGTCATCCGCGACCACCCCGTGCTGCTCAACCGCGCGCCGACGCTGCACCGAATGGGCATCCAGGCTTTCGAGCCGAAGCTCATCGAGGGCAACGCCATCCGCCTGCACCCGCTCGTCTGCGGCGGCTTCAACGCCGACTTCGACGGGGACCAGATGGCCGTGCACCTGCCGCTCTCCTACGAGGCGCAGATCGAGGCTTCGACGCTGATGCTGTCCAGCAACAACGTCTTCTCGCCGTCGAACGGTTCGCCGATCATCTCGCCGTCCCAGGACATGGTGCTTGGCATCTACTACCTGACGATGAACCCGATCAGCATCCCCGAGAAGTTGCCGACGTTCACGTCCGAGGCCGAGCTGTTCCTGGCGTATGGCCACGGTCACGCCACGACCCAGAAGCCCGTGCGCGTGCGCTTCGCCGAGGGCACGGCCATCAAGTTCGGCCGCGGCGACGAGCCGGTCATGGTGAACAAGGACGGCAAGCTCGTCGCCCCTGTGGGCGCCGACGAAACCGCTAAGGATCCGGAGTACACCATCACCACGGTGGGCCGCGCGATCTTCAACGACATCCTGCCCGAGGGGATGCCGTTCTATAACTACGAGCTCAACAAGAAGGCGATCCAAGCGCTCATCAGCGACTGCCATCACCTCTTGGGACGCGACGCGACGCTGCGCCTTCTCGACGACCTCAAGAACCTCGGGTTCAAGTCGTCGACCCGCGCGGGACTTTCGTTCGGCAAGAACGACGTCCGTATCCCGGACAGCAAGCCGGACATGCTCGTCGAGTCCGAGGGCGAGATCGACAAGATCGAGGCCAGCTTCAACAAGGGCGTCATCACCGACGGCGAGCGCTACCTGAAGATCATTGACCTCTGGACGGAAGCCCGCGAGAAGATCGGAACGATCCTCATGGGCGAGCTGTCCACGGACATGAACGAGAAGACCGGGTACGTCAACCCGATCTACTGCATGGTGACGTCCGGCGCGCGTGGTTCAGTGGACCAGATTCGCCAGCTGGGCGGCATGCGCGGCCTGATGGCCAAGCCCTCCGGCAAGATCATCGAGACGCCGATTAAGGCCAACTTCCGTGAAGGCCTGAAGGTGCTCGAGTACTTCTCGTCCACGCACGGCGCACGGAAGGGACTGGCGGACACGGCGCTCAAGACCGCCGACGCTGGCTACCTGACGCGTAAGCTGACGGACGTGGCGCAGAACGTCGTGATCACGCAGGACGACTGCGGCACGATGGGCAGCACCACGAAGACGGTTGTCTACAAAGGCGATCGCGTGGCCGTCAGCCTGGCCCAGGGCATCATGGGCCGCATCGCCCGTGACACGATCATCGATCCCGTGACCGAGGACGTTCTGGTCCGCGAGAACGAGGTGATCACCGGCGACATCGCCCTCGCGATCGAGGCCAACGGCCACGAGAAGATCCGCGTGCGAAGCCCGCTGACCTGCGAAGCGCCCCTCGGCGTTTGCGCCCGCTGCTACGGCATGGACCTTGCGCGAAACCAGCTGGTCGAGCGCGGCCTTGCCGTCGGCATCATCGCGGCGCAGTCCATCGGCGAGCCGGGTACCCAGCTCACGATGCGTACGTTCCACATCGGCGGCACGGCCTCGCGATCCATTGAGGACAGCGAGATCAAGATCAAGCGCGCCGGTAAGGTTCAGTACCACGCTCTGCGGGCTGTGACCAACAAGGGCGGCGAGACGATCGTCTTGAACCGGAACGGCGAGATCCTGCTCCTCGACGAGAAGGATCGCGAGATCGACCGCTACGCCATCCCGACGGGATCGACGATCCTCGTGAAGGAAGGGGCTCAGATGGAGGCCGGCGACGTCCTCTGTACTTGGGACGCTCACCACGTTCCGATCATCACCGAGTTCGAGGGCACCGTTCGCTACGAGGATCTTGTCGAAGGCAAGACCCTCAAGATCGAGCGTGACGCGCGCCGCAAGGCAGCCCGTCGTCAGGTGACCGAGCACAAGGGTGACCTTCACCCGCAGCTTGTCATCGAAGACAAGAAGGGCGAGCGCCTCGCGGTCTACCCGATCCCTGAGAAGGCCTACATCGAGATCGACGACGGCACCAAGATCGGCCGCGGCGAGCTGCTGGCGAAGTCGTCGCGTGAAGCGACGGGTACCCAGGACATCACCGGTGGTCTTCCGCGCGTCACCGAGCTCTTCGAGGCACGTCGCCCGAAGGAGCCGGCCGTGATGAGTGAGATCGACGGCGTCGTCGAGCTCGGCGATCGTAAGCGCGGCAAGCGCACCGTCATCGTCCGCGCCCTTGGCGCGAACGGCGAGGTGATCGAAGAGCACGAGCACTCCATGCCCCAGGGCAAGCACCTGCGCGTTCACAAGGGCGACGAAGTGCGCGCCGGCGAGCCGCTGGTCGATGGTCCGCTCTACCCGGAAGACATGCTGCGCATCAACGGCGAGGAGTCGGTTCAGGCCTACCTCCTCGGTGAAGTGCAGAACGTCTACCGTTCGCAGTCGGTGACGATTGACGACAAGCACATCGAGACGATCCTGTCGCAGATGATGCGCAAAGTGCAGGTCAACGAACCGGGTGACTCGGAGTTCCTTCCGGGCGCGGTCGTCGACAAGTACCGCTTCCGCCGCGAGAACGAGCGACTCCGCAAGGATCGCCGCAAGCCCGCGACCGGCCAGACGCTGCTCCTCGGTATCACGAAGGCGTCGCTCTCCTCGGACTCGTTCATCTCGGCGGCGTCCTTCCAGGAGACGACCAAGGTGCTCACCGAGGCCGCCATCGGCGGCAAGCGCGACTACCTCGTCGGCCTCAAGGAGAACGTGATCCTCGGCCACATGGTTCCGACGGGCACGGGCTTCCGCGACCACTACCGGACCCGCGTGAAGAAGAACATCGACTTCGGCGAGATCGGAACGGGCACCGGCACGGTGTCCTTCGGTGGCGCAGGTGTCGACGATGCCATGGACGAGATGCTCTCGGTAGACGCTGCGGCAGCCGCCCTCGGCGTCGATCCCGCGCGCCTCGCTGGCGGAACGCCGCCCGCGCCTCCTGTCTCCGATGGGGGCATGGCGGCTCCCGCTGACTCCTCGACGGCGACCATCGAGGGCGACCCGGCTGCCGGAGCCCCCGACGCTCCCATGACCGATCCTGACGCTGGAGCAGCCTCCGCAGGCTGATCTTGCGGGCTGATCCTGGACCCCAGGACCCGGAATCTAGATTCCGGGCCCAACTCTGGGGGAGCCGGGGTTGACCCCCCAAATCCCCTCCGTACACTTTTACGCCGCTCCGGGCTTTTCAGCCCCCTCCAACGGGCCCCAGAGCGAACCCCAACCAACGCGATGCCGACAATCAACCAGCTGATCCGCAAAGGGCGCAAGCCCCAGACGAAGCGGTCCAAGTCCCCCGTCCTTGAGTCCTGCCCGCAGAAGCGCGGCGTGTGCCTCCAGGTGAAGACCCAGACGCCCAAGAAGCCGAACTCGGCTCTCCGGAAGATCGCCCGTGTGCGCCTTTCGAACGGCAAGGAAATCACCGCCTACATCCCCGGTGAGGGGCACAACCTCCAGGAGCACTCAGTGGTCCTCGTCCGCGGCGGCCGCGTGCGTGACCTCCCCGGTGTTCGCTACCACATCCTCCGCGGCACGCTCGACACCTCGGGTGTTGATGGGCGCGCGCAGAGCCGTTCCAAGTACGGATCCAAGAAGCCCAAGAAGTAAACTTTACTGGCCCTCTCGCAGAAGTTGAAGCTGCGACCGGCGCCGTGCTCATCGCGTCACGACGCCCCTCGCCTCCTACCTGCGTTAGCCCCAAGAGACCAATATGCCCCGTAACTTCAAGTCAACTGCTCACTTCGTCAAGCCGGACCCCCGGTACGGCTCCCTCCTCGCGTCCAAGGTGATCAACCAGGTCATGCAGGACGGCAAGAAGAGCACCGCTCAGACCCTCATCTACAAAGCCCTCGACGTCGCCCTCGGTAAGCTCACCGATGTCGAAGGCGAGAGCAACGAGGAGAAGCAAGTCAACATCCTCACCAAGGCCGTCGAGAACGCGAAGCCGAACGTCGAGGTTCGCTCCAAGCGTGTGGGTGGTGCTAACTACCAGGTCCCGCGCGAGGTCAAGAAGGCCCGCCAGCAGGCCCTCGCCATCCGCTGGTTGGTGGACAACAGCCGCAAGAAGAAGGGCAAGCCGATGCACCTCCGCCTCGCGGAAGAGTTCGTCGACGCCTACAACGGCACGGGCGCATCCGTCACGTGGAAGGAGAACATCCACAAGATGGCAGAAGCGAACAAAGCGTACGCGCACTTCGCTCGCTAAGGCGAGCTCACTGCGCGCCCGCTTTGGTGTTTCTGGCCCATCCTCTGACGAGGATGAGCGATGCCTACGCGCATTTCGCGCGCTAGCGCGCGAAATGATGTTTCTGGCCCATCCCCTGACGGGGATGGAGCGGGTCGCGCGCGGCTCCTGCTGCTGATAACAGCTCTGCTCGGACTCGTCCGGGTGGGGCTGTTGTCTTTCCCGCCCACCACTCAACGCCTCCTCGAACGACTCCAATGCCCAGCAACGTCGAAGACGGCCAAGGCCAAGGACCCCTAGACGTCCTGATCCTCCGGGACCCGCGCGAGTCCCCTAAGAAGTGCTCGCTCATTCCCCTGCGGGGCACCCCCGGCATCGAGTTCGTCGCCTACGACGGCGCGCAAACCCTCGACGCGGCGGGCCGCGTCCTCCTCGACCCCGAGGGCGACCTGATCTCCGAGGCTGACCGCGGTTTGCCGCTCCTCGTCCTCGACTCCTCCTGGCGCCGCCTCCCGAAGCTCGCGAAGACCATCACCGGCGACCCGATCCGCCGCCGCCT
>CAYQKK010000116.1:0-16883 GCA_964417955.1 uncultured Planctomycetaceae bacterium | reverse complement strand
CAAAAAATCAAAAGCACTGCCAGTCCCCTTGACTTGAAGGCCCTCTCTATAGAAGGAGGCCGTAGAAGTCGTAGACCGTGCGGGTGAAGACGAAGTCGCCGTCTTGGAATGCCCGTACAACGTTCGCGTTGAACCCCTGAGGAGGGGCTTGTTGCAGCAACGCACCAAAGCCTGCGAGGCCGTCGCCGACGCCGAGGTTGTGCTGCGTGTAGCTATCGGCGTTGATGTACGAAGCAGGCGCCGCGCCTAGTCCTGAAATAAGCGCTAAGAATCGACAGACCACTGCGTTTCGCGCAGCAGCGCCGCGTCCGCGGCCCTTGCGCTTTGCTTCGAGAATTCACCTGACTAGCCAGGCATCATCCTCGAAAGAGCCGCGGCCACGGCACTGCTGCACGATCTGACGATCCTTAGCGCTTATTCCAGGCCTAGTACGGCTCGCTCCACTCGTCCTTCTCGGTGAAGATGGAAGCGGCATCAGGACTCGAACCTGAAACCCCCAGAGTCAAATTCTGGTGCGCTAACCAATTGCGCTATGCCGCCGTTTGTGACGGCTACGAGGGCTCCTGAGCCAAGGAGCAAGTTTGCTCCGTCGGCATGGGGGACCACCACGTAGCCGTGGTTGGTAGCGCGACCTGGATTCGAACCAGGGACGTCCTGCTTCCAAAGCAGGCGGGATGACCAGACTTCCCTACCGCGCTTCAACGCGGAGGGGTGAGACCCTCAGCGTGTTTGTCGCTGTGCAGCCTGGGGCTGCGCCGGCTGTTGCTGGGCCGGTTGCTGCTGGGCCGGTTGAGGATGAAGCTGGTGTTGCATGGGTGCAGGTGATTCAGTGCGTAGGAGGCGATCGCCGGAGTGGGATCTGCCTCGGGTGCACGTGAGGTTTCGGACGATAGCGACAACGTCTGAAGAAGGGAACGGACTCTCTTTCAAAAAAGAGACGGCGGATCGGAAGCAGCACCCATGCCGTCACCTACACACCGAGCCCGGCACCGCGTGCTGGTTCAGAGCGGCTGGCCAGAGAAAGTGTCAGAAGAAATGTCGGGGAAAAGTCGGGGCTAGATGGGGCGCTCAACGGGCTGTGTCTTGAACGGCGAAGCGCGTAGTCGCTTCGCCACCTCTGCCAACCCCAGCCCCTCCCCAAAAGATCCCCATGAAGTCACTCAGCTTGACCCTCGGCCTCTCCTGCCTCGTTTCTCCTCTCATGGCCCAGCAACAGGTCGTGGCCTTCTCAGTTGTGGACAGTGCCCCGGGCGCTCAGCCCAACATCCGCGCCAACTCCAACCCCACCCTCGGTCAGCTCTTCCCCCTGGGGCAGTTTTTCAACGTGACGGGCGCGGGCAATGTGGGCATGGGCACCATCAACCCCCAGGGCCCCCTGGAGGTGGTTGGCGAGAATAACGAGTCGCTCTTCCGCGTGTACGACGTCCCCGGGTCGGGTGCGGGCACCCAGCTTGTGGCTGAGATGGCGTCCCTCACGACCCTCAAGCCCCAGTTGCGCTTCAGCAGCTTCGGCGGCAACTCCATCGACGTGGGGCAAGACGGAGGAGGCTCCTTCGTCATCGAAGCGAACGACGTCGTTCGCCTGACCGTTACCGAAAGCGGCCGGATCGCCGCTGGCCTGCCGAACTTCACCAACGTCGCCGCCGGCTTCGGCACCGACCTCAATTTTGGCCTGTACGGAGCCAACAGCGGCGCCGATGACTCCTTCTACGCCGGCGTCTTCGGTGATATCACCGACTCTGCCGCCGTAGGTTTTGGCGCCGCGGTCTACGGACGCTCGATCAGCCCGAACAAGCCGGCCGTCTTCGCCGAAGGTGACACCGGCGCCACCGGCACCAAGTCCTTCATTCAGCCCCACCCCACGGACGCCTCCAAGCAGATCAAGTTCGTGTGCCTCGAGGGCAACGAGTCCGGCACCTACTTCCGCGGCAAGACCATGGTCCAGGGCGGCACCACCGTGATCGAGGTCCCCGAGGACTTCCGCCTCGCCAGTGAGTCCGACAATCTGACCGTGCAGCTCACGCCCATGGGCAACGCCCGGGTCTGGGTGGAGAGCTACAACCTCAACCGCGTCGTCATCGGCTCCACCGCCGACATCGAGGTCCACTACATGGTCAACGGCATCCGCCGCGGCTACGGAGACCTTCAGACCATCGAGCGCAACGTCGCTTACGTGCCCCGCGAAACCCGCACCTTCGGCACCCAGTACCCCCAGGCCATCCGCGACATGCTCGTGGAGAACGGCACCCTGAATCCCGACTACACCCCGAACCTCGACACCGCCGCTCGCCTCGGCTGGCGCCTCGACGTCCAGCCACAGGCGAAACCGGTGACACCGGCCGGGCGCTAACGACGGGGCGCTACGGCCTAGCTCGACTGGATCTGCTTGAGGATGCTTGGATCCTGGATCTCCTTGTCGCGCGCTAGCATCAGCGTCTTCGAGAGGACTTCGGCGGTCCTCGGGTCATCGTCCGCGAACGGTAGGAAGATCCTGCCGCGGTGCTGGCTGTGGACCGCGACGATAGCGAGTGCGACGCTGCCAACCACACGGGCCTGGGCGCTTCCAAGATGGATCGAGTACTTCGCGCGCTCTCCGCGGATCACCGCGTGCGCCTCTTTGACTTCGACGTTGTCGAGCTCGAGGAGGCGGCAGGCCTCGCGCATCAAGGCGGCGCGCATCTCGATCGTGGAAGCGCTCGCTTCGGGATCGACGCCGCCTTGGTGGGCGACGCTCACCACTAGGTCGAGGTCGCGCATCGTCTCGCTGAAGAGACGCGGCGGTACGGTCTCCAGCGCGATCGGCTTGTACTCGCCCCGACGCGTGAAGTAGACCTCGTCGAAGGTCAGGCCCTCGACGTCCGCTGGGATGTAGAACGACTCTTCGGAGGTCAGCCACGCGACGAGATCAGCGCTGTGATACGTCTTCGAGACTCCGTCGCCGGGTCGCACGACCCAGCCGCGTCCTCCGAGCAGCGCCACGCCCTGTCGAGGGTTGACCTGGTGCCCAGCGTAGCGCCGCGAACGCTTGCCGTTCTCGGCCTCCTCGGCTGTGATCGGGTAGAGCTCGCGGAAGACCTGCTTGATCGGCTGGACGCGGCCCTCATCGAAGCAGTCCTTCTGCCAGGCGTGCCAGTTGCCCGTAGACAGAAGGTCCGTGGCGTGGGCCAGCGCGTAGGTCGCGTTCGCTTCCATAGGGGCCGCCTTGCCGCTGGGGGAGGAGAGCTTCTTGCCGTCGGCTGTTACGTAGCCGATCGCCGGCGCGCGGACGCCCGCGTCGCCCGTTGATTCTTCCGCTGGGTCGCGAACTTCCGTAAACACCACTCGTCCGAGACTCGGTCCCAGGATCGGGTGGCGCATGAGCCCGGCGATCTCATGCCCTTCGAACGTCGAGCGCGTGACGAGAGCCGTCTCCAGCACTTCCTTCACGCGCGAAGCCTGTGTACGCAGGTCCTTGGCGCGCGCCTTGAGGCTGGCGACGCCTGGATCCTTCGAGAGCTTCTTCGGTACGTTCTTCAGGGACTTCTCTCCGCGCCGGATCTCGAGTACCGGCTGACCTTCATCGCTCACGCTCAAGGACACGGTGACGTCTTCGCGGTTGACCGTGACCGGGCCGTCGACGAGGTCCTTCACCGCTTCCTGTTCCATGGCCCACGTCAGCCTTTGGGGGTCCGAGAACCCAGCCGTGCGCGCGAGATTCTGCATCCCAATGGCGACGGCGCGGCCCTCGCTTTCCTGACGCTGCGAACCGAACTTCTTGGACTCCTTACGGAAGGCGGCCAGTCGTTCGTAGCGCTTGAGAAGATCCGCTTGGCGCAGCTTGCCCTTGCGCAGCGGGATGAGCCCCAGCGCTCGTACGCTGTCCTGGTGGCGCCTCTTGTCGACGCGCTCTAGAAGAGCGGGGTACTTGACGGCACCCGTCATCGCGTCGGAGAAGAGCTCGGCGCGCTTGTGTCCACCGCTGGACGAGGCGTACCGGGCGCACTCGAAGAGAGCATCCCAGCGCTTCTTCGTCAGGCGCTTGCGAGCCTCTTGGAACCAGGCCACATCGACGGCGCCCTCGCAGAGATCGTCCATCGACAGCGGTGTCCTTTCCGAGATCTCGGCGACCCAGGCTTCGGTGACGCTGTCGTTGGCGTAGATGGTCTCGTTCGTGTGCGCGCGCAGCCACCAAACGGCGTCGGTGAGGCCTTTCCATCGCAGCGTTGACTCGATCAACGGCGCCCACTGGGGAACGTAGGCGCTGAGTTCGACGAGCCTCTTCTCAGGGATCTTCTTCGCCCACGCCGCGAAGGTGGTCGCGTCTTCGTCCTCGCGGGGCGCGGTCTTGCGGACGAGGCTGCTGAGGGTCGATTTGCGGCTGTCGGAGCCGCCGTAGCCGTGGGCGGCTGACCGCTCAAGCGGCAGTTTGCCGAGCGCATTCACGGCGTCTGCGAAGGGCTGCAGTCCTTTCAGGTGCCCTACCTGGGAGACGAGGGGGGTCGCGGCGGTTGCCATGTCGCCGCGAGCACACTCCACCTCAAGAACGCGACGAACGATCCGCTCGGTGGCTGCCTCGAGTTCAGGAAACGTCTCCAGCGGCGGTGACCAGTCGCGGTGGTACTGGCGACGCACACCCGCGGGCCCGCTCCATGTCGCTTCGAAGAGGCTCATTCCGCACCGGTGCCTGTAGCTCTGAAGGGAGGCGCGCGAGCCCGCGACTTGATGGATGAACTCAGGGACGCCATCGCCGCCATCGAATGCGCCGGACCCGTAGGCGGCGAGGAACAGCTCGAGGTCGATGTTTCCGCTCTGATGGGGAAACGCGAACTGGTTGATGAACGCAATCGCCCTGAAGATTCGCCGGTCGTGTTCTGGTGTCCAGTCGTCCTTGAGCCAGAGCTTCAGGGACCGCACGCGATCGTAGGCCCTTCGGATGGCGTTCGCCTTTTCGGCTGCGGCAACCACGTCCTTGTTGCGATCGTCGTCCCCGTAACCGTGCCAGTACTTCTCGGCGTCCGGGTGGCAGCACAGCTTCAGTTCGGCGTCCGTTGCCTCCTTGAGGCGTGCGTCGGCAGCATCGAGCGCAACGTCGATTCCGCCACGGGGGGCGCTCTATACGATCATCCACGGGATCAGCCGCTCGATTGAATCGAGCGTTGGATTTTGATTCCAACGGTCGCGCGACTTCGACACCGCCTTTCCGTGGGACCCGATCTTCTCGTAGTTCACGTGGGAGATGTAGGCGTGTAGCCAGACGAGGCCGCCGCCATCCTTCAGCTTGGCGCAGTGCTCTTCGTACCAGGGTTTCCAGTTGGCTTCGATGTAGGCGGCTTCTTCCTCTCTGGATGGGTCGCCTGGTAGTGCGTAGGGAACGGCTCCCATGACCGTCTCCGCTCCTTCTGGGTCTTCGGCGCTGCGGCGCCGCTCTTCCTCGGAGCGAGCGATGACGACTCCGCACAGCTCGTTCAGAAGGCGCGGTAGCTCTTTCGGGGGCTTCGGGAGCTTGGGGGCGCTCGGGCGCTCCCAGACCATCAGCGCAGCGGGGTCGATCAGGCCCATCGCGTCGTCCAGGGTGATCTCCTTCTCCGCGGAGCCGCGCAGGACCTGGAGGTGGGATTCCTCCACGTCGCTGAGGCTCTTCCTGCGCTCGACGTACGCCGTCGCCAACGTGCCCATGGCGTCGACGCAGCGGTCGGAGGTGACGGCCTCGCGGGCGAGTTCGAGACCCGCCACGCGGCGTTCCTTGACGCCGTCGCCCATGAGTCGTTCCGCGATTTCCACGAGGCTCGCATCGGGCAGCGTGCTGAGTCGAACCAGCGCGTTGGTGCGAACATCGCTGGACTTGCGGCGTAGGAGCTCCACGTGACGATCCGCCTCCTCCTTCAGTAGAGGCGTCTTCGAAAGGGCTCGCAACGCGGTCGAGCGCACGTCGGCGGAGGGGTCGCCGAGTAGCAGTAGCGCAAGGTCGTAGGTGGGGGATTCAAGTCGATCGGGCCCGCGCTCAGGTCGCTCCCAGCGCGAGGACATGTTGGCGAGTCTCTCCATCGCCCGTTCTCTCTCGTACGGAGCCAGATCAGGAATGAGGGGGATCAGTCGCAGCATGCGCTCTGCGGAAGCGAATCTCATGAGCTGCAAGATCACCTGGCTTCGCTCGAACTCGCGCCCGGTCCACGGCCAGATGGCGGCGTCGAGCTTGACCGTCTTCTTCTTAGGATCGAGCCGCCCGAGCAGCGCCTCGACGGCGTCGAACACTTCGTCTCGCTTCTTCGGTGCCTCTTCTTGCTGCAGGGCCGTCACTGCGTTCAGCGCGATGCGCAGGTCGGGGTCGGAGAGAGCCCTGATGATCGGTTCGCGGGATCCAGTCCACTGGGACTGCTGCAGAAGATGCAAAGCCGCGTAACGATGTTCCGGGTCCTCTCGCTCAAGGACTTGCTCAGCCCGCTCCACCGCCAGATCGATGTCGTGGAAGGCAGTGGCCCAAAGACCGAGGTAGACCGTCTCTGCGTCCTCTGACTCGAGTGCGCCCATTCGCGCGCTGTCGTCCAGCAGCAGAGGCTGAACGCGCGCCAGCGTTGGGTCGACCTTGAACTTCGTTTCCTGGTCCCACAGGAAGCCGAACCAAACGTCCACGGCCCGAACGACCGAGGAGAATCGGCCGAGATTCTCTTCTCGGATCACCGTGAGCATCGCGTCGAACGCGCCCGGGTGAGCCTCGTCCACCGACTCGAGGATCGTCTGGCGCAGACCCTCTTGGCGCTGGGCAGCGAGAAGCAGCCGCGTGGCGAAGCCCCAGCCTTCGGGGCTGGCAGAGCTGAGGCAACCCTTGAGAATCGAGTAGTCAAGCGTCGCGTACTCGTGCTCGCCCGCAGCGATTTCGCCGAAGAGGTCAAGCAGCTCCGCTGCCTTGGGTCCAGCGCGGTCGAGCACGCCCGCGATGAGCGGGCCTGTCGTCGACCAAGAGAAGAACGAGCTATGCTTCGCAAGCCATGCGGCGTCTTGGTCGTAGTCGCCCCACACCGTCGCGGCTTCGATCATCCACTCGCACTCCATGGTCGCGATCTGAGTGCCTGACTGGGGACAGCGGAACGGCCGGCGCCGGTAGCCAGACTGATAGGCTGCGCGCCCCGCCACGGCGATCCCGGCCAGTACGTCCTCTGCGATACGCGGGAAGAGGGTGGACACAAGCGCCTTGCGCTTCGCTGGCTTGAGCTTTTTCCACTCGGTGCAGCAGTCTCGAATAAGTCCTTGGCGTTCGCCCTGTCGCTCGTAGTGATTCTCGTAGCGGAGATGATGGGCGAAGAACAGCTTGAAGGCCTTCGGTAGAGCCTTCGTGCCTTCGATGATCCCCTTGAAGCGCCCCTCGGTGAACTGGGCCTTCAGGTACTGTTCTCTTTCTTCATAGCTTCCCATGGATCCGCCTCGATCTAGGCGCCAGCCAGGAAGGCCAAGCGAAGGAAGACGACCTTGGACTCCGCGTCGAGCTCGATCGGCGCGTTGAGTTCCTTGATCTCAGCTTCGTTGATGAGCACCAGGTAGAGCCCATCCTCAAAGGCCTGCAACGCGACGCTCTTCGCCGACTCCACGTCGACCTCGGCGTTCTGCTCCCGGCCTCCCATGTCGATCTTGCCCCGTGCCGCGCCGTCCTCGATCTCCGCCGGAGAGAGGACTCTTAAGAAAGCGCGCTCCTCAGCCCGCGCACGGAAGGCCTCGACCTCCGACTCTACGACGTTCTCGATCAGGTCGCGAAGGCGGAGCTGTCCGCCCGCAGCTGGAATGCTGGGGGCATCGATGGACCAAGCGGGGACGAGGGACGCTTGCGTCCAAGGGCGCGGGCTTCGATCGTAGGCATGCCAGAATCGTAGCGCTGCACCGCGCCCCGTGTCCGATCCCAATGGACTTCACGTCCAGCGGTGACCGCGCCGTGACAAATGCCTCCGTGATCTCAGTCAAGGCGCGGCTCGCCGAAGGGAGCGGTCCCGACTGCGGCGCCAGCTGATCGCGGCAGAGTCCCCGCGCTCGCTGCCCGTAAGGCCAAGGAAGAAGCCCCAGTGCCGGTCTGCGCTCACTCGATTCGATGGCGGCGACGTACCTGTTCCTGGTGTCGTGTGCAATACCGGCCGACAGTGCTAGGCTGATCTTCCATTCCAATGACTATCCAAGAACCACAGGACCAGGCCAAACAACCCCAGCTTCGCTACTCGTTGCTTTGGCTAGCTGCCGCGCTGGTGGCTGCTGCTCTCTTTTGGATTCCGCGCTCCGGTGGCGAAGCCGAGCCAGCCGCGGTTTCCGGGGAGGTAGAGCCTGTGGCTCGGCCAACGCTGGAGGCCGCGGAGGTTCTAGCGAAGCCGAAGACTGTCGAGGTTCCAGCGGGGCGCGTTTCGGTGGACTCCGATGAGGTGGCTCCAACGGAAATTGCGCCTGTACCGAGCCGGGCCACGCCTCTTCCCGGCGCGTTTCTCACGCTGCGCGCCGTCGACTCCAAGGGGCAGCCCGCCCTGGGCGTCCAGTTCGAATGGGTGCTCGCGTCTCCCCAGGGCGGGTTGAACGACAGCTCTATTGAGGGTGTCTCGGACGCCCGTGGACTCCTTGGCGTCATGGAAGCTCCGAGGTGGTGGCAGGCGCTTTTCGGTGACGGTGAGTTGTCCGACGAAGACAAGATGATGGCGGCGTTCGTCAAGCGAGCTGGTGTGCGCCCAAAGCTGCCGTTCAACGAGCTTCAACCAACGGACGAAGAGGAGGCGCCAGGCGTCCTCTGGCTGACGGAGGCGCCGAACCTGGACGCGACCCTCGATCTGGTCCTTCCTCCATTCGGCTACGTCGACTTCCAGTGGGAGGCTCTTCGAGGGGGGGACGGAGTGCTGGTGGACACGTACTACCTGCATGTTCGGAGGTCCGACGACGGGCACTTTTCCGGATGGCGGTCGGGCCTCTACGTGGAAGGGGGGGCCACGCACTACCGCTTTGGGCCCATTGGGCTCGGGTGGCAGGTATACGGAGACCTCACCGCCACGGGCGTGTACAGCAAGCTCGGCAGTCACCGCGGACCCGGCCCGACGGTGGAGGGCGAGACCGTTCCATTCAAGATCGAGTTTCATGATGAGCAGCGGACCCTCGCCCACGTGTCCGGCGTTGTGCTAGACCCCGCGGGGAACCCCTTGGCCGAACAGGCGATCAACGTGACCTTCGGCGATCCTGGGGACAAGGACACGCCGCGCCGTACCTTGGCCACGGATTCGGAGGGCCGCTGGGCCTACAACCTTGCCCGGTCGCGACTCGGTGCGCAGATCCACGTGGCTCGATCGCGAGTTCAGCCGCCGCTTGTTGGGATGCGAGCGCTCGACGTGGCCGACCCCGAGCAGACGAAGTTCGAAGTCGGCGAGATTCGAACGCAAGAAGTTGAGCCGGAGGAGTCGAAGGTGCGCCTGCTCGCATCGGGGCTCATCCTCGACGACGCCGACGGAGCGCCCCTCCGGCGCGCGAGCGCTTCGGTCTACGGCCACGCACGCACGGTGCGGGACAAGCGCAAGGACCCGGAGAAGTGGACGCTCCTCGGGAGCGCGTACACCGGGAAGGACGGCGCATTCAGCATTGAGGCTGAGGTCGACCTGGCGGACCCTCGACTGCAGGTACGTGCCAGCGAAGGAGACTACCGTCGACAAGAGCCCCGTGAAGTGGACTTGGGCGCGTCGGGCCTGGAGTTTCGGCTCGTTCGGGGAGCGGCGGTGCGGCTTGAGGTCGACATCGAGCCCGCCCTCGCCGTTACCGACGCCATCAGCCTTCGATTCGTCGGTGAAGGGGTCAGCCGAAACCCATCATTGATGGACTTCATGGGCGGGTATCGCGGACGTTTCGGCGGCCTAGAGTCGGGAAAGTACGAGCTGACGATTCGACTCCACGGTGGCAACGCCGTGCTCCACCAGCAAACCGTGGACGTGACCGGTGACGTCGATCTGGGCACCATTGACCTCAAGGGACTTACCGCTCTCTGTCACTTACGGCTCGTAGACGCCGGGGGCACGCTCATTCGGGGTAGCTACGTCAGCGTCACGGATCCCGCTTCGGGTGTCACGATCGATAGTTCCGCGAGGGTGGATGACCGCGGACGCGTGTCCCTGAGGATTCCAGCGAACCTTGGGGCTGTCGTGGTCCAAAGGAGCGACGTCGGCTCGGCCGAGGTGCCCTCCAGCTGGTTCGTTCCGGTCGAGGTCGAAGGAGAGCTAGAGCGCCGCACGCTTGTGCTGTAGGGATGCCCCGGGGCGCGACCAGAGCCGGCTAAATGGGGGGAGGTGGGTTGAGAGTTGCCCTACACAGCTTGAGTTTCGTGGCGGCGACCAGCCTGGAACGGTATCGTGATGATTCCTTCATGTTTCGCTGCCTGCCAGGCAACTCTCCTTCCCAGACAACTATGTTTTCCAGGTCACCTGGCGCCTTCGTGGGCGCACTCGCACTTCTCGCTAGCGCTTCCGTGGCGCGAGCTCAGACGATTCACTTCGGAGTCGAACCGAACCAGAACAAGTTCGAGGCTACCCCTGCACCGGACATGGTGGCAGGGGACTTCATCGGGACGTACTCATGCGGATCGACCTCCAAGAACGTGTTCCGCGTTGGGTTGGCGCCGGCTCCGCCTTCGATCTACCGCCACACGCTCGGCCGCCAGCTCAGCGGGTTCGGGTACTTCGAGCGGGCGGAGATTCAGGGCCGTGACGCAATCGAAGACCTGGCGCTGCCACAGTCCGTCGAAGTCCTCGTCAAGTCCGACGACAACGTCGCCCAAGGCATCGAGCCATTTGTCTCCTGGTACGGCTTTGGCAAGTCGGAGGAACTCTACGTAGACCTCGGAGGGAACTCCTTTTGTCGCGCGGCATCTTTCGCGGAGCTCCAGACCGAAGAGATCACGCCCTTTGTCCTCGACCCAGTCCCCAGCAACTCATTCGGCGGAGAGTCCGTGCTCTTGACGGCTTCCGGAACGAGCAGCTTGCTCGACACCGAGATCCATCTATTCGACGCCGAGTTCACGCCCATGTACGCCCACGGGGTCGACCTGCCGAACGCGCCCGCCTGGCTGAACATGAAGCTGAGTGAGGGGCGGTACTACATCGCTGTTGCCGATCACGAGCTGGCGACGCATCTCCCCCCTTCGGTGCTCACCTTCGACAAGGGGTTCCCATGGGCGGCGCTCGACTTTCCCGGGGCGATCGTCAATGGAAGTGCGACCTACCCCTTGGACATCGAGCTGACCGTCCAGCATGGTCAGCCGGGCGGACCTCAGACGGTTACCTTCCAGAAGTCGAGCCCGTTCGAGGTGAACTGGTTCCAGCTAGACGTGGGCTCCGTTCAGTCTACGGCCACGTTCTGCGCGGGAGACGGTTCACTGGCTCCCTGCCCGAGCTGCTCTTCCGACTCCGCAGTCGGAGCGGGTGGTGGGTGCCGCAACTCCACCGGGCGTGGCGGCGATATCACGTTCTTCCGCGGTGGCGAGTTCTTTACGAACAACCCCTACCTGCACCTGGAGAATCTGCCGGTGAACGCGCCTGCACTCGTGTTCGTTTCCGCTGGAACCGCGGCTCCCGTGGAGGTCGGCGGTGGGCTCTTCTGTTTGGGCTCTGGCGCGATCAGGCAGCCCATCGTCTCGGCCCGACTCGATGGAATGGCGCTGTTGCAGCTCGACGTCTTCTCCTTTCCCCTGAGCCTGCAGGGGCAGACCGTGTACGCCCAAGCCATCTACCGTGACGCAGGCACCCCGTGCGGATTGAATGTGTCGAGCGGCACGTCGTTTCTGCTGGAGTAGGCGTAGAGATGAAAGCGATCACCTGACCGTCCCGACTCAGCTCGATGGCGCCGTCGCTTTCATCGATGAAGCCTGGCTGCGTCATGAGTGGGATGCCGTAGACGAGGTCTCGCGCCGGGCTCTGGCCGCTGCGACCCGCTTGCAGTTCCAGGTACCATTGAGTCCTGCCTGCGCCCAACCAACCCATCGCCAATCGAATGCTCGCCATACAGCCAGTCGTGATCTGCGCCGCTTTCTTAGCGTCTGCGCCCTTGCAAGCTCCTCAGCCAGTGGACCGTGAGGGGGAGACCTCTCGAGAAGAGGCCAAGCCTGACATCGTGGTCTCGATGTCGCCATGCGAGATGAAGCGGCCGCTCGTCAGGGCCTTCATGTCGAGCGCCTCGAAGAGCCTCACGCGGGAGGGGAGCGTCACCGTCGGCGGCGAGACTTTTGGGATCTTCCTACCGGACCGGAAGGATGGCTACAGCGTGGTCCCGCGTCCCAAGCTCAGGGGGATTCTCACCACGTTCACCTCGACCTGTATCTCGGTGGATCAGAACCACGACGGCAAGATCGCTACTTGGGAGTCCTACTACGCCGAGAACCCGCTGCGGATCGGTGATTCGATGTTCGAGGTGAAGGCCATCGCCGACGACGGAGCGCTCACACTTTCTCCCACCGACCACCCGCTGACGGGGCCTGTTCTTGGGCGCAAGGCTCCCGATTTCAAGTGGACCACGATCGACGGCGAAACGCTCCAGCGTGACGACTTCCTCGGGCGCACGGTCATCTTGGACTGCTGGGCACCCACCTGACACTCGTGCTGGGAAGGCTTCCCCTTCGTGAAAGGGACACAGGACAAGAACGGCACGGACAACCTCGAGGTGCTCCTCATCAACAACGGTGGGCACGACAAGCGCACAATCGAAGGCGCTCAGTTGCGCGTCGAGCGCTACGGGATGGAGCGCTACCCGCGCGTCCGCTTCGACAGCAATGAGTACGACGCAGAGGTGGCGGCTGCGTTCGGCCAATACAACTACGGCAAGGTTGTCATCAACAAAGAGGGCATCCTCGTTGGAATCGACGTCCGAGGAAACACCTTCACAAGCGTCGTCGAGGAGTCGTGTGGAACGGTGGCACCAGAGTTCCCGTGGGAGGGATTCGGGCTGAAGGTCAGGACCACGGACCTCTCCGGCGGAACCGGCGGCATATTCGACACGTCGGACAAACTGAAGACCGACATGACGGGGAACATTGAGCTCCAGTTCAAGCTCCCCGAAGGCTGGCACGTGAGCGGCGGCACGGGCGACACGCCCAAGGTCTCGGTCGCATACTCCGGTGCCGTCGAGGTGGGACCGCTGGAAGCCTGGAGCCCGTCGGAGGAGAACCCGAATCCGCCGCTTCGCCTCTCGCTCAAGGCGCCGAAGGGAACGCCCATCGGGCGCTACCTCATCCACGGCACCATTCGCTTCGTCGTCTGCGATGACGACGGCTGCTTGCCGCCGGTGGAGCTGCCCTGGGACGTCGTGCTCGAGGCTCTCTAGGGAGCGCGGGTCGCGCTGAATAGTCCTGGCTCACCGTGTAAGACTCAGTGCCATCCGAGCCTTGGTAGGAGCAGTCCTCAAGACAGAGTCCGTAGGCGTGTCGCTTGTTTGCGGCGGCGTCTCCATGACCGTGTGGCGGCGGCCCCACGCTCATCGTTTCGGAAATCCATGAAGTTGGTTGTGGTAGTCAATGTTCATTGGATCCACCCGGTGCCCGTCGACAGACCGCAGAGTGCTGAGTTCAAGCGGGATGGCACCCAGATCGCATCTTGCATGGCAATTGGGACAGACGCAAAGCAAGTTGCCGAGGACGTCACGTCCGTCATTGCCGCCACCAAGCGGCCGAACGTGATGAGCCTCTGAGTATCTGTCGTCGTTTCCCAGCTCAATCGTACCACCACAGATCTGGCAAACGTCGTCGTGTAGTGACTTGACGCGTTTCGCCAACTGTGTGTCCCGAACGACTCTGAACGTCCAGGCCAGCGCTCGCTCTGGGCTTGGTGCGTCGAGGTCAGAAGCGATAAGCGGCCGGTCGCCAGAGCTAGAAAGCACACCTCTAACCATTGTGAGCAAATAGGAAGCGTTGTGCGTGACGCCCACGTAGTCGCCAGGTTTCAGAGACTTGCTCGCATTGTAGGAGTCGCAAAATCGGTCGATGTCGGCATTGGACATGGGGCGTCGTTTGCCAGTGGAGACCAAGAAGACGACCTGCGCGGGGTTGACCTCAACTAGGAACGGCTTGCCCTGGGCATGGGTAGCCCACTTCGTTCCTGGATTGCACCTGGCAAGTGAGCGAATCGCATCGGTTGTGAGTTGCATGAGTGTGAACGGGACAGGGTCCGGAGAACGTGCGCCGTTGTCGAATGGTGTTGAGCGAAGAGAATCAGCATCTAGAGACCTGCCTTGACCGTACTCGATGCTGCCGAACGGCCGCTTGGACAGCTGCGTGATGCGTGGATGCTGCGCGCGTTTGGCTCGATCCTAGACCTAAAATAGGCGCCAAGACCCGACAGACCACTGCGTTTCGCGCAGCGCCGCCGCGTCCGCGGCCCTTGCGCTTCGCTTCGAGAATTCACCTGACTAGCCAGGCATCATCCTCGAAAGGACCACGGCCACGGCACTGCTGCACGATCTGACGATCCTTAGCGCTTATTCCAGGCCTAGAACCCTGAGGGCGCGGCTTCGAGACTGTAGCCTTCGACGATCCCGCAGCTCGCCCAACCAGGATGAAGCCCGTCAAAGCTCTATTGATTCGCAGCGTGGGCCGCGCTCCAGCCCTTCGCGAGTGCGACACCGATCCCGGTCATGATCTTTCCCGATCCGAGGTAGTGGTACTCGGCATTCGACACGTGGGCGTCTAGGTAGGCGAGGTCATCGGCGGTCAAGGCCTTTTCTTCTAGGGCCTTCTTTTCCTGGCGCGCGTCCTTCTGGGTGAGCTCGCCCGCCTTGAGCATTTCTTCGATGCGCTTGCTGGACCGCTGAAGGGACCGCTGGCGGTTACGGAGCGTGTTCGCGTGATCGTCCCAGCACGTTTCGGTGAGGACGGCTTGGACGGGGCCCTTGAACTCTTGCATGGACGCTGGCGCAGCCATTGCGTCGCGGAAGTTCTGGTGGAAGGCTTTGAAGCGCTGCTCGCTAGCGTCGTAGAAATCGGTGGGGCCACCGACGCCCATCACGCCGATGACGAACGGGAGGCTTGGCGCACTGAGATCCTTGCGTACGTCGCGGATGAAGTGACAGAGCGCATCGGTGTACGCGTCGTACCCGCCCGGCTCCTTGCGGTCTGGGTAAACGTCGGTCGCGACCATGTCGTTCCAGCCCTGGAACCAGATGAAGCCTGCTAGCTCGTAGCCGCGCTTCTTAGAGTAGCCAGGCACGACGCGCCCGATGTCGCCGAGCACCGAGTTCACGTGCTCCATCATCAGCCGGTAGTAGTGACCGGTGGCGGAGGCCGCCTTGGCCTTCTCGGCGTCGATGTCCTTGCCCTGGTTCTCCATGCGATCGAGCTGCGCTTCGTTGAACTCAAACGGGCCCGCGCTGGGCGAGCGGAAGTCCGTATGCAGGCTCTTCCCACCCCAGGCCGTCTTGATCAAAAGGATCGGCTCGTTGAGTTCTCTCTGCACCGTGAGTCCAAACGTGAGTTCGGGGCCAAGCTTCGGCCCGCCGCGTTCCGCGCCGTAGCCAACCGTCAGCATCCCGACCTTCTCTGTCTCCGACGAGCCAACCGAGGTGACATGAATGTCCTCGAAGACGCGGGGCTTACCCCGTCGGTTCATGATCTGACCGTAGAGTTCGGCGGTTTCAGGGTCATCGGCGAGCGCCGCCAGCGTCGCAGCTTTCGCGTGGCCCACCATGTTGGACTGTCCCACGAGAACGAAGACCTTGAGGGGCTGGCTCGCCCGTGTGACGGCGGTACCAACCGCGCTGCTTGCTTCTCCGGCCTCCGATCGTGGGACCCATGCGCCGATGGAGAACACGGTGATGGCGATCAGGCAGATCAAGCGAAGGGGTGCTTTCATGGGGGAGAGAGCGTTGGCCGGATGACGCCTAGGGGGAGGTCATTTTTGACGACTTAGCTGTCGCTGCAGGCGTCTTTCAGTTCCCGCAGCCGTTTCCACTGTCGATCGATGTAGCCGTCACTGGTCAGGTCCGCTCCGAAGTCCGCGGCGTTCCGCATGTGAAATCCGATGAGCCAGATGTGCCGGATCAGCATGAAGTGCGGTATGAGTCCAAGGTCCTCTGCCCCGATGCTTCTGACGGACTCGTAGCCTTTCTGGAAGGCGGGCCAAAGAAGCTCCTCTGCTCCGTCGAGCCGCGTACCCCACCTGAACGTGGCGATGTCGTAGGCGCGGTATCCGTAGCCGCACTCCTCGAAGTCGAAGTGGGTGATCACTCCCTCGTGCATATGCGCGTTGGAGCCGTGAAGGTCGCCATGGCAGAAGCCGATGTCCAACTCACTTTCAGGGACACGCCGCACAGCATCGCTCGCGAACTGTCCGGCGCGCCGCAGGAAGTCGAGGTCGCCTGGCCGATGGGACACGTAGGGCTCGATGGCTGCGATCGACTCGTCCAGAAGGGTCCGCAGATCGATGCGGGCTCTCACGTACGAGGATTCGAAGCCAAGGGAGGCCTCGTGCATACGCGCTATCGAGGCTCCCATCCTTCGCGCGTCGTCCGCCGACTTGTACTCGAGGCACTTCCCTTTCGCGAAGGAAGTCAGCATCACGTACCGGTTCCCCTCCACGGTGGCGATCTCAGTGAGGTACCCGCCGGACTTCCGAGGGATGGGGTAGGCGACATCGAACCCCTGACTGCGCAGGTAGAGAAGTCCCTCGACCTCGAACTCCATGGCGTCACGGGGATAGATTTCGTGCCGATAGACCCGCAGCGCGTACTTCGCATCGGCGCAATGCACCACGTAGGTGTCGTTCGTCCCGCGCTCCCAGAAAAGGCAGCGTTCGGGGGGATCGATCGAGTAGTCCACCAGCACTTGTTGCAACAAGGCCTCCGCGCTGACGGTGGAGTAACTCGATGGGAGCGACGGGATCATGGGTCTGGCCAGCCGTGACGGGGATGGCGAAGCCCTATGCTAG
>CAYQKK010000115.1:0-17031 GCA_964417955.1 uncultured Planctomycetaceae bacterium | reverse complement strand
TGACGGCGAACACAGTGGCCCAGCACGGCCGCCACGCGTCGAGCGCTGCGCGCCGACGGCAGGTGACCTCTGTTGGCAGGTCGGCGGGGGGCGGCGCGGTACCGGGAACGACTCAGCCCAATGCACGTGGAGCCGAACCGACCTACCGCTGAGACAGCAGTATCTCTGGCATCTCTCCTGACGTCGAGATAGCGATTACGTCCCTGGCGCTCGCCGCGCAGGCGCCCTCGCCGGGCGGGCGTCCTTCCGGACGGGAGGCCCTCGCCGGGCCGGGCGTGCTCGCCGCACGGGCCGCGAGGGCGAGCCTCGCGGGGCTCCTCGCGCAAGAGCGCGAGAGGCCCTCTGGGTTGGCCGCCTTTGAGAGAGACAGTTTGGCCCATGTCTGCTAGCCCTAGCAGACAGACCCCAGCACACAGACCTACCGAAGCGCCCGCAGCTCGTCGCCCCAGTCGCCGCCGAGGATGGGGTAGCGGCACCACGTCTTCGGGTCGAGGTTCTCGTCGTCTAGATGGAACGACGGGGCGATGCGTTCGCGCTTCCATTGGTTGCGCACCCACAGTCCGTAGAAGCGTTTGACCCAGGCGATGAGATCTTCGCGGCCGTGCTCCGGAAAGCGTCCACCGAGCGCGTCCAGCACCGACTGCGGCGCCAATCGGTCCCGGATATAGAGCTCTTCGATCGCGTCTAGGACGGCGTAGGGCATGAGATCATCTTCGTCCCGCTGCTCGGCTTCCTTGGGCCGAAGTTCGGCCGTCGGCTGCTGGGCCGTGATCACCGACATGGCTTCGATGGGGCCGACGTCGTCAGGGCCCTTGGACTCGAGCCAGCGGAGCCATGCCAGCACGAAGCTCTTGTCGACGCCCGAGATGGGGGCGAGGCCGCCGCTGGAGTCTCCGTCCATTGTGGTGTAACCCACCGCGGCCTCCGAGCGATTGCTGGTGGCGATCAGGATGGAGTTGCGCTCGTTCGCGAGGGCCCAGATCGAGGGGCTGCGCACGCGGGCCTGGAGATTCTGGAGCGTGATGTCGTCGCGCTCCCAGGTCAGCTCGCGGCCCAGCGACTTCTCAACGGCCGCGCGGTAGGCGGTGAGCATCGGCTGCACGTCGATCACGCTGTACCGAGCGCCGAGGGCCTCCGCCACCGTTGCAGCAGCGTCGCGCGTCACCTCTCCGCTGTTCTCGGTGGGCTGATAGGCGCAGGTGAGGATCTGTTCGACGAACGGCTTGCCAGCGTCGAGGCCGAGGCGCTCGGCGAATCGCCGGTCACCGAGTTCCGCCGTTCCCAGCCTGACCATCAGCGCCACGAGCGCCGCGCAGGTCGCCGAGTCCGCGCCCCCCGAAAGCGAAACAACGTAGCCGCGGCTTCGCGCCTTGCGCATGTAGTCGAACAGCGCGATGGCTTCCGCGCGCGTGAACTCTTCGAACGCGAGCTCCGAGTCCATGCCGCGTTCCCAGCGGGGCAGCTTCTCGGCGGGCACCGGGGGCTTCGCCTCGGGCCAGTCGAAGGGCACCTGAACGAGCATGCCATCGGGATCCTCGACGGAGCTCGGCGCGCTCATCGTGCGCTGGTATCCGCGGCGCACGACCTCAAGGTCGACAGCTGCGTCCGTGACCTGCACGTCTTCAAAGCTGAAGCGTGGCGTGACGGCCTGGAGGTCCCCGTCCACCGCAATGAAGCAGGCGCCGTCGTACAGCGCGCGGCCCGACTCGTTGCCCACGAGGTTCGAGTAAACGTAAACGGCGTGGAGCGAGCGGCTCGCGTCGCAGACGAGCCGCTCGCGGCGCGCGCGCTTGCCGAAGGCAAAGTGGCTCGCGCTCGGATTGAGGATCGCGTCCACGGCCAAGGCCGCGAGGCGCGCGCCCGGGCGATCGGAAACCCAGGCGTCCTCGCAGATCTCGAAGCCAAACCGATAGCCGCCGACGTCGAACACGAGCTCGCCCATGGGCACGAGATCTTCCCCCGAGTGGGTCGGAAGCCCGCGGGCCGGGACGCTCACGCTCCGTTGGGGCGGCCAGGGCCGGAACCAGCGCGGCTCGTAGTGGATTCCGTCCCCGGCGAGGTGCTGCTTCGCCGCGATGCCCACGAGCTTGCCGTCCGCGATCAGCGCAGCGCAGTTGTAGAGGGCGCCCCGGTGCAGGACCGGAAGACCGACGCCCACCACCATGCCCGCGGTGACCTCGCCGCAGAGCTGCTCCAGGGACTCCCACGATCGGTGCTCGATGTGCGCCGCGTGGAAGGCGTCCTCGCAGCCGTACCCGGACAGCGCGAGCTCGGGCAAGAGCAGCACGCTGGCGCCCCGAGAGCGCGCCTCCCCAATCGCCGCGACGCAGCGATCGAGGTTGCCTTTCCAGTCGAGCGGAGTTTGGTTGACCGCCGCAGTGGCGAAGTGGATGCGATCCATGGCAGCTTGTAGGGGCCTCGGGCCGGACGATTCAATGATAAAGTGTATATCCTACACTTAGGGGCCAGGCTACCCATGGGAACCTATTTCAAGCAGCAGGACCTCGACCGACTTCGAGACTTACGCCAAACACTGATCGGCATCGAGGGGCGCCCGCCCGGGGAGGAGGCCCCGCGGTACTGGAACGACCGCCGTGACATCGAGCTCTACGACAGGATCTTCGGCGCGCGGATTGGCTGGAAGTGGGACGCGGTCCTCGACGAGCTCGAGCTGCGACACGGCTTTCCCGACGTCAAGACGGTCACCGACTGGGGGACAGGCACGGGGGTCGCGGCGCGCAGGGTGCTCGCTCGGATGCCCGGCATCGAGGCGATCACGCTCTTCGACCGCGACGAGGGAGTCTTGGAGTTTGCCAAGCGCTCGGTGAAGGAGTCGTTCCCCGGCATTGAAGTCACCGCTGTGACGGAGCCGCCCTCCACGCCTTCGGACCTCGCCATCGCGAGCCACGTGCTCGACGAACTCGAAGACGACGGCATCGCGTCCCTGCGCCAAACCCTCGGGGCCGCGGGACACGTTCTTTGGGTCGAACCCGGATCCAAGAAGACCTCCCGCGACCTGTCCGAACAACGCGACATGTTCTTGGACGACTTCCAGGTCCTCGGCCCCTGCGTTCACCAGGCCGCCTGCGGGGTCCTGACCCCCGATCACCAGAACGACTGGTGCCACCTCTTCGCCAAGCCGCCCGCCGAGGTGCACACGACCGGCGAGTGGTCCGAGATCCACCGCGAGCTCCGCATCGACCTGCGCAGCCTGCCCTACTCGTTCATCGCCCTACGCCGCCGCAGCCTCGGCCACCCCGAGCCCGTCCAAGCCGGCGCGCGCCTCTTGCAGCGCCCCCGAGTCCAGCGCGGCCGCGTGCTCCTCGACCTGTGCGACGCCAACGGCGTGCGCGAAGATCAGATGCTCCAGCGCACGGACAAGGCGCTCTTCAAAGAGCTCAAGAAGTCGACCGGCGAGGTGATGTTCCTAGAAGTAGGGGAAGGCCGGGCGGCACAGCTCCCAAGCGGCCCGCAGGCGCAGGAGTAGCGCCCAGCGGCAGCGACATGTCCGCATGCGCTAGGTCAGGCGAACCACTGCCTCGTCCCCCGCGGCGAAGGTGGTGTCGGTTCGCCTGCGCTTGACGAGGTGCAGGCCGGTGAAGGTGCCGAAGGCGGGGAGGACGAGGCCGCGGGTTCCCCTTTGCCAGAAGACGGGCAGGCGCATCGAATCCGTCCCCGTGGCGAGGACCTGGCCGGGGTGAATGTGGCCGGCGATCCATGGGGCGGTTTGGCCTGGGTCGGTGGGGGGCTCGTGGCGGTACTCGATGCAGCCCGAGGTGAAGGGCTCAGGTACGATCTCGATGGGCAGGGGCTCGACCTCCTCCCGGGCGTGGCGGTCGTGGTTGCCAAGGACCAGACGGGGTGAGAACGCGGCGTGTTCTTTCAGCCACTGCTCCAGCTGGCGGAGGGTCTCCGAGTCTTCTTCGAGTCGGTGGTGAGTGAGGTCGCCTAGGACGGTGAGGCGGGAGGCGCCGCTGGATTGCAGGAGCGCGGAGAGCTTCGCGAGCTCTTTCGCGGTGGCCCCCCGGGGAATGGCGCGGCCAGACTGGAGGAACGCCTCGTCTTTTCCAAGGTGGACATCCGAGACGAGCAGTTCTCCCGTGCTTTCGCGCAGCGCGGCGCGTCCGGGTAGAAGGTGAATGAGCTCGTCCCCTAAGAGGGTGCTCTCCCAGCCCGCGCGTGGTGCGGCTCTCATTTAGGACTCTCCTTCAGAGCGGCGGCGCCCTCTTTCTTCTCAAGGGTCTGCACCATCGCGAGTACGCGGTCCTTCCAGCTCTCGCTGGAGACACGCTCGCGGATCCGGTCAGCCCACAGGGGGAAGGCGAAGGGCGTGAGGCTCTTTGGCCTCGTGACCACGACCTCACGGCCCTGAAGGTCCTCCATGGTCCTGAGCAGCCGCTCGTATTCCATCGAGCGCTCTAGCACCTCACGCTTCGCCTGGACCAGCAGCAGGTTGCCTTGGTCGTGTTCGGTGAGAACGTCGAAGACGAGGCCAGCGGAGGCTTGGAGCTGGCGCTGGTTCTTTCGTTGGTGGGGCGGGCCCGATGAAACGAGGCCTGACACCCGCGCGATCTCACGGAAGTGTCGCCGCGCGAGGCCCGAGCTGTCGAGGCAGGCCAGGATGTCTTCGATCAGGTTCTCGCGCGACAGCAGAGCCGCCCACTCCGAGTCCTCGACCGGCAGCTGCGCTCGCGTAGCGAGGGAGAAACCCCAGTCGTTGCATGTGCTCCCGATGGTGGCCTTGTGCCCCTTCGTAATGCGGTAGGAGAGAAGCGCAGCCAGGCCGTCATGCACGAGCCTGCCCGCCACGGGAAATAGAAACGCGTGGTCGCCATCGCGGGTCTTGACGCGCTCGATCAGAAGCTCGCCCGATTTGGGAACCCTCGAGCTGCGCCGCTGCAGCGCGATGAGCTCGGCCGCGGGCTCCAGCGACGGCGGCAGCTGGGCCCCCGCGTCGCTCACGGAGTGCAGCGTCTCCTGAATCGAGGCCGCCAGCGCGGTCGATAGCGGCATGCGCCCGCCCATCCAGCGCGCCACCGGACCCGACTTCGCCTTGGCCGGCCGCACGACCGCCTTGCCGGACTCCATCCGCACCAGCTCGACCGATCGGCCGGCGAACGTAAACGCCTCGCCCCGCTCGAGTCGGCCGAGGAACATCTCCTCGAGCGACCCCAGGTGCGTTCCGTTGCGCAGGTACACCGGGATCGCGGCGAAGCTCGTGATGGTGCCGATGGACGAGCGGTGGTCGAGGGCGACTCGCTTGGATCCGCCCACCCAGCGCCCAGCCTGCAACCGAATCCGCGCGTAGCGTTCATAGATCCTGAGCGCGGGCCCACCGAACTGACAGAAGTCCATGGTCCAGGACCACTCTTCGTCCGTGAGTGAAGCGAACGCGGCTGTGCTTCTTACCTCATCTAGCAGTTCGGACTCCACGAAGCCGCCGCCGAGGGCCACCGTCACGATGTGCTGCGCGAGCACGTCGAGGGGTCGGTCAAGGGCGACCCGCGGTTCCAAGCGTCCAGCTTCCATGGCGCGGCGCGCAGCCTCGAACTCCACCAGTTCCAGCGCGTGGGTGGGCACTCCGATGAGCCGGCTCTGTCGACCCGGCCCGTGCCCGCTGCGCCCCGCGCGCTGCAGGAGCCGCCCAATTCCTTTGGGGCTTCCGACTTGCAACACCTGATCGACAGGCGCGAAGTCGACGCCGAGGTCGAGGCTGGACGTCGCGACCGTTGCCCACAGGGATCCGTCCGCAATGCCGCGCTCCACGGCCGTGCGGGCTTCGCGATCGAGCGATCCGTGGTGGACGCCGATCTCGTCGCGGCGCTCGTAGCGCGCGTACGACAGCGCCTGGAACCAGCGCTCGGCTTGGCTGCGTGTGTTGACGAAGATGATCGAGCTACGCGCACCGTCGAGCGCCTCCGCGACCTCGTCGAGAAGATGCAGCCCGAGGTGCCCGGCCCACGGGAAGTGCCCAACGGATGGGGGGGCCAGAGTCGAGAACGAGAGCTTCTCGGGCGCGGGGCCCGAGATCAGCTCGCCCTGATGCCCCGGGCCGAGCAGCGCGGTCAGGGCGTGGTCGAGGTTACCGAGGGTTGCCGACAGGCCCCACGTGACTGCGCCCGGCGCCAGCCTGCGCAGCCGCGCGAGCAGCAGCTCTGTCTGCGTCCCGCGCTTCGAGCCCAGGAGCTCGTGCCACTCGTCCACTACGATGGCCCGCAGCGACGAGAAACGCTCGGCCGCATCCGGCTGGGACAGCATGAGGCTCGCTGACTCGGGCGTCGTCACTAGGGCCGTGGGCAGCTGCCGCTTTTGGCGCGCGCGCTCAGTGCTCGTCGAGTCCCCGGTGCGCACCTCCACGAGCCAGCCCGGCACGAGGTCGGTCGCGACCTCGGCCAGGTGCGCGGTGAGGTCCTGGGCGAGGGCGCGCATGGGGGTGATCCAGAGCACCTGGATCGGTGGAGCGTCCGCGCGTTTCTTTGGCCTGCGCAGCGCGCGCGGATCGCCCATCGCAGCGGCCACCGGCCCCATCCACGCGGACAGCGTCTTACCGAACCCGGTGGGGGCGTGAATGAGCCCGCTCGCTCCGCGTTCGAAAGCGCGCCACGCGTTCTCTTGGAACGGGAACGGCGCCCAGCCTTTCGCATCAAACCAGGCGCGCACTCCCGCGAGTTTCTCGGCTGATGCTTCTGCTGGTTCCCTTGCTGGTTCCTTGTCTGGCTCAGTCATGCCCGCGCGTCCTTAGGCAGCAGTTCCTTCAGAAGCTCCAACGAGTCTGCCTCAGCCGCTGTTTTGTCTTCGCGCCAGCGAGCCATGCGCGGAAAGCGCAGTGCGATGCCCGACTTGTGCCGCGTCGAGGGCTGGATGCCCTCGAAGGCGAGCTCAAAGACCAACTCGGGCGTGACCGCGCGGACGGGGCCGAAGCTCTCCGTGATGTTGCGGCGCACGAACTGATCGACGCGGCGGATCTCCGCGTCCGTCAGCCCCGAGTACGCCTTGGCCACCGGCACGAGCTGGTCCCCGTCCCAGCACGCGAACGTGTAGTCGGTGTAGAGGGAGGCGCGCCTGCCGTGGCCCCGCTGGGCGTAGATCAGAACCGCGTCGATGTGAAAGGGGTCGATCTTCCACTTCCACCAGTCGCCGCGCTTGCGGCCCACGCCGTAGGCGCTGCCCCTGCGCTTGAGCATGAGTCCTTCGACGCCGCGCTCGCGGCTCTCTTCGCGGATCGCGGCCAAGGCTTCCCATGAGCCAGCCAGCACGGGCTCCGCCACGTGCGCAAGATCGGAGCCCAGTTGGGAGACCGTCTCGACAAGCCGGGCTCGGCGCTCTTCCAGCGGCTGCTCGCGAAGGTCGACGCCGCCGAGTTCCAAGAGGTCGTAGGCCATGAGCCGCACCGGTACCTCCTGGCGCACCTTCGCGCTCAGGGTCTTGCGCTGGATGCGCCGCTGAAGCTGGTGAAAGGGGAGCGGCCGGTCGCCGCTCCACGCGAGCAGTTCGCCGTCGAGCACCGTGCCATCGGGAAGGTCCGCGATCGCGCCCGAGACCTCGGGGAACCCATCGTCGACGAGGTCCTCCCCGCGCGACCAAATCAGGTGTAGGTCGCCACGCTTGACCACCTGGGCACGGATGCCGTCCCACTTCCATTCCGCCTGGAACTCGTCGCAGGGGCCCAGCTCGGCAACGTCGGTGGGCGCTGAGTGAGCCAGAAAGAAGGGGTAGGGCCGCAGCGGGTCGCCGCCGGCATCGCTCTTTGCCACCAGCCTCTCGAACGCTTCCGCGCTTGGCTCCCAGCGGCCGATCAGTCGGTGGGCCATGGACGCTGCGTCGGTGCCCGCGACGGTGGCGAGGGCCCGCGATACGATGCCGCGGGAGACTCCGACTCGGAAGCCGCCGGTGATGAGCTTCAGGTAGAGCATGCGCTCCAGTGACTCAAGGGACCCAAGGGTCGTCAGGACCGTTTCCCGGCGGGCGGCGTCATCGAGCTTCGCAAGGCGCAGGACTCGATCCTCGATGAGGGCGTGTAGAGGTACATCTTCAGCGGGCGCGTCCGACGGCGGAACGAGCAGCGAGATCGTCTCGGCGAGATCGCCCACCGCGTCGTAGCTCTCCTCAACGAGCCACTCGGGGTAGCCGGAGGCCTCCGCGGCCCACGTGCGCAGGAGCCGCGACTGCACGACGCGGCGCCCCTTGCGCCCGAGCAGGTAGTGCAGGGCCCACGCCGCGTTGATGGGCGGCGCGCCCTCGAAGTACTCCACGAGGGCGGCTTCCTTGGCCTTCGTCTTGCGCGTCGCGTCGAGGAGGCGGAAGAGGTTGGCGAAACGCCTCACGCTTCGGCCTCGTCGCTGAACGCCGTGGCGAGGGGGTCGGCCTCTAGCCCGCGCTCTTCCCGCAAGAAGCGCACAAGCGGATCCACGTACCCGTGGGTCACAAGCACCCGCTGGGCCCCCGTCGCTTCGATCGCGCCGAGGAGCCCCGGCCAGTCGGCGTGGTCGGACATCACGAAACCGTGGTCGAAGCCCCGTCGCCTCCGCGGTCCGCGCATGCGCATCCAGCCCGAGGCGAAAGCCGAGGTCTGCGCCCCGAACTTGCGCGTCCAAGGGGTCGCGTTGGCGGACGGCGGCGCGATGACGAGCCCCGCGCCTTGGATCTCCTTCGCCACCTCGGGCGACGCGTACTCAGCCTCCGGAAGCTCGACGCCTGCCTCGGCGTAGCCTTCGTTCAGCTTGTGCACCGCGCCGTGTACGGCGATGGGCCCCGGCGCGCGCCCAAGGACTCCGGCCAACACGCGCTGGGCCTTCCCGAGGGCGTAGGCGTACAGCATGCTCGTGCGTCCGGCCTCGCGGTTCGCCTCCCACCAGCGGAGGATCTCTTCCATCAGGGACTCCTCGGACTGCCATTCGAAGACGGGCAGCCCAAAGGTGCTCTCCGAAACGAACACGTCGCAGGTCACAGGTTCGAACGACGCGCAGGTCGGATCAGGAGCGGTCTTGTAGTCGCCTCCGATGACCCACACGCCGTGCTTCGGGTGCTCTAGCCGAACCTGGGCAGAACCGAGCACGTGACCCGCCGGATGAAGGCTCACCTTCACGTCCCGGATCCACAGGGCCTCGTCGTACTCCAGCGTGTCGATCGCGGCGTCCTTCTGAACGCGACGCCGGAGGAGCGGAGCCCCCGTGCGCGTGGTGAGGTACTTCTTTGATCCCGGCCGCGCGTGATCGGAGTGAGCGTGCGTCACCACCGCATGGTCCACTGGCATCCAGGGGTCCACATAGAACCCACCGGCCTCGCAGAAGAGGCCTTTCTCAGTCGTCGTAATGAGCTCGCCCATGCGCCAGTGAATCGCCGTGCCGCGGCGTCGCCGCACACGCTACTCGATCCGGGGGACCCAAGGGCGCCACGCGATAGTCTGTCGCAGCCTTCGGGCGATACCGCACGCAATGGCCACGTGGCTGCTGCGAGGTCCCAAGCGGTTTTGGCAACATGTCCGAGGAGGCACACCGTGATGGCCGAGACCGTTCAAGAGCAGCTAGACGAGATTTTCAGAGACCACCGCATCGTGCTGTTCATGAACGGCACGATGGAGGCCCCTCGCGACGCCGAGAGTGCCATGGCGCGGGATATCCTGACCGCCTATGGCCTCGACTTTCACCCGGTCGACGTCAGCGGCCGCCCTGCCATCGCGGCCGAGGTGGTGGCTCTGTCCGGTATGCCGAGCATGGCTCAGCTGTTCATAGATCGCGGCTTCATCGTCGACAGCGCCATGCTGCCAGGTACGGCTCAGAGCCAAGCATTGGACAAGATCCTCGCGCAGAAGAAGGTGGAGTTCGACGCGGAAACTGCACAGCAAATGCGCGGGATGAATCAGTAAGGGGCTGGCAGGGTCCGCCCCGGACTCGTTTCAGGCGAGGTCGGTTGGGTCGTGCTCCCGTGAAAGGGCTTCAGGCCTAGGGCTGCGCGCCGCCCCCGTTGGCTGCAGGGTCCACCGGGGTCATGCGGATGGCCAAAAGGCAAAGGGCGATCACGAGCAGGACCATCACCATGATGCGCTGGTTCACCAGCTTCTCTAGCCACGACCTAGTGGGCAGGCCGACCTCGCCCTCTAGGCGGATGAGGGCGGCTCGCTCGACGCCTCTGAGGTAGGCGAGGTTGTCCACCGACCTGAGCAGCCCGCTGTGGCGGCTCCCATGGCGCAGGTAGCCGCGCAACAGGAAGGGATCGATGGAATCCGGCACTCCAACGCGAGCCATCAGCTCGACGGCGGCAAGCGTGGGATCATCGAACGAAGTCCTGAACTTCGCTGGATTCGAGGTGAAACCGCCCGTGTTCGCGAAGCCGAACGAACGCGTCCTGCCGATCCAACAGTCGGACAGCAACGTTTCCATCGCGTCGTGCTTGTCGCTGATCAGGTCCTCGCGTCCCAGCTGCTCTAGCAATCGAACGCAGTCGTTCGCTTGCTCCAGCGCACCGTGCTCGTCCGAGGTCGGCCAGTTGGCGAGCACCATCTGCGCCAGCGAGTCCAGGGTTGGCTCGTCAAGGCTGCGGGTCTTGAGAAGTGCGGTCACACGGTAGTGGTTGTAGCCGGTGCGGCTGATGCGGCCGGCCCCAGGGCCTGACTGCGCACTCTCGACGAGGCGATCGAGCTCCTTGGAGTGGTAGGCGGCGAGCCGCTCCCATTCGTCCTGCCCGAGCATCCCCATTGCGGCGGCAGCCTGCCAAACCACGGGGTGAACGCCCTTGGGCGAGTGCGTCGCGGCGATCACCTTCTGCTGGACAGAGTCGAGGTCCGGAGCCTTCTCGCCGACGGCCTCTAGTGCCTTGTATAGAGCTCCCGCTTCGGCCCACTGGCCAAGATCGTCCACCTCCAGTTCATACTGCTCAAGCTGATGCCGCAGCGACTCAGGGGAGGTCCGAGTGACGCCCAAGGGGTTGAGCGTCACTATGGCGAAGATCGCCCAAGCAGCTAGCACGACCAACGCGATGCGGCGGCCCGCGAAGAAGGTCGTGATCAGCACTCCGATGATCAGGGGAAAGAACGTCCACGAGACGTTGGCGGCCGCCAACTCTGCTCCGCCTAGGGACGTGCCCGTCCAGAGAGAGCCGCCCACCAAGATCGAGATCAAGACCCCAGACGCTAGGCCTGCCACTTCGGGCCTCGAGGCGTTGCCCGCCTCGACCATTCGGCCCACCATCCAGACGAAGGCGAACATCGCCAACAGAATCACCACGAGAACGGCGTCAAGGACCCAGACGCCGCCTGACATCAAAGCGCCAAGTAGCGCGAACTGAATCGCTCCGCCGACGTGACCGTAGTTGAGCTTCCGGCCCTTCCTACGCGGGCTGGCGTTGGCTGGGCCCCGGTCGCCGATCCTGTTGCCGATCTTGTTGGCGAGCGAGCGCTGGCTCAGGAAGAAGCCGCCGAAGCACGCCAACAAAAGGAAGAAGGGCCAGGCCAGCGCGGCAGGGATCAGCTTGGACGTCGTGGTCGGGATGGGCAGGAACGCGGCGGCGCGTCGCCAAGGAGAAGAGGACTGCGTTGGCTCGGTGCCCTTAGGGCCCTTGCTCCCCACGCTCTGCACCGGTTCCTCCTGCGCTTCGCGCCCGGAAGTGGACTCTGAAGTACGCTCGGCAATGCGCTGACGGATCCGATCCCGGAACGCGTCTTTGCTGGGGCGACGACGCTCGAACAAATCGAGCAGGTCGGACTCTGGCACGGGCTGCATCGTTCCCCGGCGGCCACCGTGATGGGGGGTCTTGAAGTGCTCTGAACTCATGACGTCACCTCCTTCTCTGTGACTTCGGATTCGGTGATCTGGGAAGCAGCGATTTTGGGAGCCGATGCCTTCGAGACTCTGGCTCGAAGGGCCTTGCGTGCCTGCAGGAGGCGGCTCTCGGCAGCACGCGTTGTGATGCCGAGGAGCGCCGCGACTTCGGCGGCGGACGTCTCCTCGAGGTACTTCATGCGCAGGATGCTCTGGTGCTCGGGCTTGAGCTCCTTGAAAGCGGCGGCCAGCACCTCGCGCCGCTCTTCATCCTCGTCGGCCGCGGCGAGCGCGATCGGCTCGGGGAGCTCCTCGGGAGCCATCGATACGGGCCGCAGTTTGCGCCTCGCCGACTGGTGTAGGCGGAACGCGATGCCCCTCAGCCATGCGCCGACGGCGCCGAGGTCCGCTGGGTCGCCCTGAAAGCGCGACCGGGACATCCATGCTTCGGCGAACGTGTCGACCGCAAGCTCCTCCGCGGAGGCCCAGTCCGAGCCCCACGACGCCACCAGGCCCACTAGGGGCCCTCGAAACGCGTCGATCCAGCGCTCGAATGCGGCCTCGGGGACCGCTGTTGTAGGGCTCATATCCATCTCAGAAAGCCATTGTCATGGCTGGGGACGACTACGCGAGGAATCTCAACTTTCCCTCGGGAGCCCCTCTCTACCCCGTCCACCACGGCCTAGCGGGCGATTCAAGGGGGACAGACCCGGCGCCCGTGGCAGCGGAGTTCCGTTGACCGTATCGGGCCACTCGGTAGGCTCTCCCCATGGGCGCCACACGAAGGTCTATTGCGGTCTTCGGGGCCTTCGCCGCGATGTTCGCCACGTCGCCGGGGCAGACGTTCGTCATTTCCAACTACAACGGGCACGTGGGGGAGAGCCTCGACATGGCCGCGTCCACGCTGGCCGGGGCCTACTTGATCGGGACGCTCATGTCGGCGGGCTCACTCACCTTCGCGGGACGCCTGGCCGACCGCATCGGGCCTCGGCACATGATGGCGCTCGCTTCGGTTGGGCTCGCGATCGCGGGCTTCGCATTCAGTCGCGCCCAGGGATTCGTATCGCTCGCCTTCGCGTTCTATCTTCTTCGGTTCTTTGGGCAGGGCACGCTGTCGTTGGCGTCGAGTCACGCGCTCGCGCTGCGTTTCGATGCCAAGCTCGGCTCGATAGAGGGTCTCAAAGGCGCGGTGTTTTCGGGGGCCATTGCGCTGATGCCCCAGGTGGCGCTGGGGGCCATCGGTACGTACGGCTGGCGCGAGGCGGCCTGGATGCTGCCGTGTGGTGCGGCGGCCGTTGGGCTTGTCTCGGCCTACGTGCTCTTGGATCCCGATCCGCGCGTCGACCGTAAGCCCGCGGCGAACACGAACGGTCACGAGACGATGGAGAGCGGGTTCACGCTCGCTGAAGCCAGGCGGACCCGGGCTTTCCTGGTGCTTGTTGGCTCGAGCGCATTCACCGGGGCAGCCATTACCGCGGTGCACTTTCATCTCCAGGTGCTGCTTCGGGAGGCAGGCATGGGGGAGGCCACCGCGGCCGCGACGTTCTCAAGCTTCGCCGCTGCAGGCTTCTTCGCGACGCTCTTCGGCGGAATGCTGGTGGACCGCATGCGCCCGGCGCCCATCCTCGCCATGGGGATGGCTCTGCTCATAAGCGGCGTCGCCGGAACCGCGCTTGCACCAGGAGCCGTCCTCGCCCACGCGGGCATGGCCACGCTCGGGCTTGGGCACGGGTTCATCGGCGCGGTGGCGGGCACGACATTGGCGCGGTTCTTCGGCAAAGCGCACCACGGCGCGATCCGTGGCGCGTCGGCGACCGCCGTCGTGGCGGGCGCTGCCTGCGGGCCCTACCTGGTCGGCCTTGTCGCCGAGGCGGTCGGGAGCTACTCGTGGGCGACCTGCGGCATGGCCTTCGCGGCGCTGCCGCTGCCCTTCATTGGTTGGTCGTTACGGGCACCGGCGCCCCCTCGAGACCAAGATGAGGGGTAATCAGCGGTAGATAGCACGGGCGATCGCGGCTGACTGGTCGAGATTTTCCGGACCAGAACCCCTGAATCGGGCGAGCGCGGCGGACGCGGCAGACTGGGAAGTTCTTCTCTCGCGCATCCTCGTCACCTACCGCATTCTAGAACCGTGATCACCGTCCCAACTTCCAGCCCGCGACGCGCTTCTATCGTTCTGTCGCTGGCTTTGCTCGCAGCTCTCACCCTTACGACTGGCTGCGGCGGTGGGGGATCGGATTCGACGGGAAGCGCTCCGCCATCGGGTGGGGATCCGGACGAGGTCGACCTTTCCAACCTTCCGGCGCTCACGGGCAGGCGTGCCCAGGCTTGGCAACCCTTCGAGCTCACGCTTGCAACCGGTGCGATCTCGCCGCTGCACGGGGGGAGCCCGGGTGAAGGTGACGCCTCACCCGGCAATCCCTGGTTGGACTGGCGTCTGGACCTGAACCTCACGCGCCCGGATGGCGTTTCATTGGTGGTCCCCGGGTTCTTCGCTGGCGACGGTCAAGGCGGACGTCGGGGCGATGTTTGGAAGGTGCGATTCACGCCTCCTTCGATCACCGGCCTTTGGCGCGGCACGGTGGTGCTCCGCCGAGGAGGGGGAGTCAATCTAGGGGCGCCCGCGAGTGGCGCAGGCGTCGCGGTCTTTGGTCGGACGGTGCAGATCGTGGTGGAGTCCCCGGATACTGACGCGCCCGGGTTCTTCGGGAAGGGGCCCGTGCAGGCGAGCGGCGACGGACGCCTGCGCCACGCGGATCGGACGCTCTTCGTGAAGGCCGGGGTCGGGAGCCCCGAGAACTTCCTTGGCTACCAGGGCTTTGACGGAGCCATCGACGGGTTCGACGGGGGCCCGCCCGGGGAGGCCGGCGGCGCGCCTAACTTCCTGCATGGTTTCGAGCCCCACCGCCGCGACTGGCGGCCGGGGGACCCCGACTGGGGAGGCGGCGCGGGCCGCCCGATCATCGGTGCGCTGAACTATCTTGCGGAAGTCGGGGCGAACGCCATCTACGTGATGCCGATGAACCTCGGCGGCGACGGGCGCGACACGTTTCCGTTTACCTCGAACAGCGGCGGCGCTCGGTTCCCCGCTGATCCCGATGACGCGCTGAACTTCGCCGTGCGCCGCTTGGCGGAGTGGGACATCGTTCTGCGCCACGCCCAGAGCCGAGGAATCCTCGTTCAGTTCGTCTTGGCTGAGCGCGAGCCGACGAACATCCAGTGGCTTGGCGGCGCGACGAGCGAGATGCGCCTGCTCTACCTCAAGCAGATGGTCGCTCACTTTGGCTATCTACCGGGCGTCGAGTGGACGCTCTGCGAGGAAAACGCGGCACCCGGAGCAGCGACGTTCGCCCAGTTCACACCCGCAGAGCTCCGCAGCCAAGCCGACTGGATCCGGAGCTGGGACCCGAGCAGCCATCCGCGTTCGGTCCATGTCGATCCCAATGATCTCTCGCTCTACAGCGCCATGATCAACCAAGGGGCCGCGAGCTGGATCGAATGCGTGTCGCTCCAGGTGCACGGCGATGAGAACGCGACCGCGCGTTTCTACGGAGATCTCTCGGAAGACGTCTTCCAGCGCTTCGCTGCTATTGGACGTCGGATCGTCGTGCACATGGACGAGCCAGGCCACTACCAGACGGGTGTCGGCTCCGAACTCCATCCCGGTGCCTGGGCCCAGGCTCCGTACGCTGGGCCCGAGGACCGGCGCCGTCGAGTGCTCTACGACTCGCTCTTCTCCGGCGCGGGCCTCCTCTGGTACTACGGCCTTTACGCCGAAGACGAAGGCGGCGGCGACCTGACCCTAGAGGACTTCCGTACCCGCGCCACGACCCTGCGAGAGACGACGATTGCGCGGCGCGCGATCGAGCTGACGTTCCAGAACGCGGGGCTCTTCGGACCGGCGGACCCGCTTTGGACGAGCGATACCTCGCCCCTGCATCCGGTCTACGGCGACGCCGAGGTCCTGGCGGAAGCGCACGGTCCGGCTCTGATTTATCTACCGGCCCTCGGTGCGTCGGCTTCGTCTCCACCGGGCACGCTCGCTCCCCTGCGTTCGGGCGCGCCGGGCACATCCCTCTTTCGGGCCGTCTGGATCAGCCCGCGGACGGGGCTCCAGCAAGGCGGCGTTCAGACCTTTGACCCGACCCAGCCGTTCCGTCCGGCCCCACCTGCGGGGACCACGGTTGATCCGGACGTGGACTGGCTGCTGCGCGTTGTTCCTCTTTAGGAGACGGTTGGAACGCTCCTAAGCCAGCGCGCTAGATCGTCCGTTGGATCAAAGAGCAGCGGGTACCCGGTGCCGCCCATGGGCTCCCCTTTCGGTATGTACGGGTACCCGTCTGTTCCCGGGGCAGAGCCCTGGGACATGTTGGATCGCGTCCCGTCTGCTAACACGTTGATGACCGCGGCATGGCGTCTGCGTGACGACCGGTTCGCAAAGCTGCCGTGCATCATCAGCGGGTGGTGAAAGCTCGCCTCCCCTCGCGACATGATCGCGGGCACGCTGCGGCTGACGTCCTGCCGTTGCTCTTCGTTGAGCTGGGCTAGCACGGACTCCATGTCACCGGCTAGCTCAGTTCTTTGCACTAGGCCCCAGCGGTGGCTGCCGGGGACGTAGTGGAGGCAGCCGTTTTCTTCGGTCGCATCGTCGAGGGCGATCCACGCGCTGAGGTGGGCCATGGGCTCGGTCCACGTCCAGTACGAGTAGTCCTGGTGCCAAGCAACAACGCCCCCGTGGTGCGCGGGCTTCGCGAAGAGCTGGTCGTGGAAGAGGCGCACGCTGCCGCCGAGGAGCTGGTACGAGGCCATGCAAAACGCGGGGCTCCAGAGGAGGTCGTGAAAGGCGGGTCGGACCCGCCATGCGCCCAGCGCGTGGAAGAGCTCCGTGCCCTCCTCCGCCGACTCGTTGCTGTGGTACTCGTAGAAGTGCTCGGCCCCCGGGCAGTTAGGCAGCATCAGTTCGGTGAGCTCCGCTTGCAGCGCCTCGACCTGCTCTTCGCTCAGCAGCCGGATGCCGTCCACGAAGCCCTGTTCTTGGAACTGAGCGACCACCTCACCGCTGAGAACGTACGGCTCCCAGTCTTCAGGCCGTTCTGGCCTCTCGAAGAGCTCCGTGAGCGGGTGGTGCGCAGCGCCGAGGTCAGTCATGGGAGCGATCTTACGGTGAATGAGAAGCGGGGGGCCCCCCCCCCCCCCGGTGGGGGGGGGGGGGGGGGGCCCCGCGCCGATTAGCAGAGGATCAAAATCAGGTGCAGCGCGAGGGTCGCAATCAAAG
>CAYQKK010000114.1:0-18368 GCA_964417955.1 uncultured Planctomycetaceae bacterium | reverse complement strand
CCGCCTGACGGGCGGCGGCCAGCACATGCCGGTGTGACGGCTAAGCCTGTCAGCTGGGTCTGTCGGCTGGGCCCAACTGACAGACCTCATCGGCTCAAGCCGGCCGCCACGCGTCGAGCGCTGCGCGCCGACGGCCGGTCGGCAGCCTGCTACAGCGCCCCGTACAGCTCCAGCATCCGCCGCCAAGCTCGATCAGCCGCCTCAGCGTCAAAGGCCGGCGAGTCAGGGACGCACCAGCCGTGGTCAGCCGGGTAGACCTCAACTTCGGCGGAGCGGCCCGCGGCGTCCGCCGCAGTGCGGAGCTTGTCCTTAGCGCTCGCGTCACGCTCGTCGTCGTTCTGCCCGATCGCGAAAAGGAACGATGCCTCGGTGGCCTCGATGAGCCTGTGAGGGCTGTCCGGCGCATCCGTCGCGAGGCCGCCACCGTGGAAGGAAGCGGCGGCCGTAACGCGGTCCGGCACGGCGGCGGCGCTGCGCACCGAAAAGGAACCGCCCATGCAGTAGCCGTTGCTGCCGATGCCCCGCTGGGTGTCCACGCTCGACTGGGCATCGAGGAACGCCACGTAGGCGCGGGCGTCGCGCGTGATCGCGTCGGGGGTGAGCGCCTTGCGCAAAGGCGAGATCTTGGCTCGGCCCTCGGCGGTTCGGAATTCGGCGAAGGTCTCCAGGATCGGCGAAGCCGCGCCGCGGTAGTACGGGTTCACGACGAGAACGGAGTAGCCTTCCTTGGCCAGCGTGCGCGCCATCGCCTTCTTAGCTTCGCGCAGACCTGCCACGTCCGGCCACATGATGACCGCTGGGTAGGACCCCTTCTTGGGGTGAACAAAGAAGGCGTCCGCCGTGCCATCCGCGGTGTCGATCTCGACCATGCCTTCGGTCAGATCGCCGTCGGCAAGACTGGATGAGCTGCCCGCTGAAGACGCACAGCTCGCCAACGCTGCGGTGGCGCCGAGGGCCGCGAATTCGCGGCGGGTCAGACCCCGACGCGCGAGGTTGGCGTCGTCGGATTGAGAGGTGAAGTCGTCGCACATGGGGGGTCCTGGGTTGGAGGTGAGCGCCTACTTTCGGCCGAGGGCAGCCTGCCAGGCCCAGCCTGGCGCAGCTGCTGCCGCAAACCGCAGCGGCCAAGCGAGTCGCCGCGGGTAGCGTAGCGTCGCGGGGGGCTTCGAGCGGCATAGCGCGTCGACGGTTCTGTGCGCGGCGACGTCAAGCTCCATCAAAAACGGCATCGCGAATCGGTTGCGGTCGGTCATCGCCGTCTTGATGAAGCCCGGCTGTACGTCGGTGATCGTGACGCCGGTGCCGCGCAGCTCGAACCGCAGTGCCTCGACGTAGGTGCTGATCGCGGCCTTGCTCGCACAGTACGCGGGAGCGCCCGGCAGGCCGCGCGTGCCGGCGAGGCTAGAGATGGTGCACAGATGTCCGAGCTGGCGCGGAAGCATGAGGTCCTTCACATACTCGATGGTCGCTACCGCGGCGCTCGCGTTCACGGCCAGTACCTGAGCGGCGGCATCGGCCGCGTCCTCGGACTCGATGCCGTTCTCTGCGATGCCCGCGTTGGCCACCACTAGGTCGAGGGGAGCGGGAGCCCCGCCGTGCATCTCGTCAGCCCGGTGAAGGGCATCCTGCAGAGCGCTGCGATCCGTTACATCGACCGCATAGGCGGCGCCGCCGGACGGAAGCTCGGCGACGAGTTCATCGAGGAGCTCCGCGCGCCTACCGAGGGCGTGGATAAATGTCCCGCGCCGACCGAGCTCCATCGCCATGGCGCGGCCAAGGCCGGATGTGGCGCCGGTGATGAGCGCCGCCCGGAAAGTCGTTGCGGATGCCATGGCCACAGTATGCCAGCCAGGCGTCCATCATCGAGCTGCATCACGGCGTCTGCGCCTAAGTTGGCGCCAGCTCAGGCGCCGATCCAGCGCGCGATCTCAGCGCCGACGTCCGGATGGTTGAGGTAGGCGTACAGCTTGTGGGGGTTGTGGCCGTTCGCCCCTTTCCAGAACGTGTAGATCTTCGGTCGATCGATGATGCGGCCCACGTAGCCGCGGCTCTTCATCTCGCGGAAATCATCGCCCACGTCGGCGTCGTGACAGATGAAGTCATCGTGGGCGGACATGTTGATCCACGTCTTCACGATGTCTTCGGGGTACTGGGACTCCGCGGGCTCGTGGGCGTCGTAGAGGTTGCAGCGCACGCCTGGGTCCCCAAGGGGGTTGCCGAGGGTCAGCCACAGCGAAACCTTCTTGCCGCGAAGCCGCCGGTACTCCGAGAGGCGCGAGAGTTTCCAAAGGACGTCGTAGGCCACAAGGCAGCCCATCGAGTGCCCGAGGAGGCAAACGTCGTGGTCCTGCAAGAGCGCCTCCTGCAGCGGCTCCTGCAAGCGCGTCCGAATCTCTGAACCGACCGTTCGCCGCGTCAAGTAGGCGGCCATGTCCGGCGAGGTGCGCTTGACGAGCTCGTCGGACAGCCCGAGGAGGTTGGCGAGGGCGCTCGCCGCCTTAGCGACCTCGTCGAGGCCGCGCATATCGTCAACTTCGCGCAGCCACCCTTTGTAGTCGCTCTTCGTGAAGGCCTCCGTAGGCCGTGCGAGCGCCGCTTCAAGTGACTCGTCGTAGTACGCCCCGTCTTCGCAGAGGGAGTTCCCGAACTCTGGGTCCTTCTTCGCCATCCACTTCCATGCATGGGTGCTGCTTCGGCGCAGGAGGCGGTTGTTCACGTCGCCAAAGTAGGCCAGGGTGAATCGCACGCGTCCGCTTCTGATTCCATCGGCGGCGCTCAGGTCGCTGCGTTCGACGCCGCGGATGAGCGCGGCGCGTACAAGCCTCTCTTTCTCCTTCCGCGACGGTTTTGTAGACCGACCGTGAACGAAGATGATGTGTTTCGGACGGCCCTCGGGCATGCGCTCAGGAGACGGTTTCGCGCGCCGGTGCCGGGGGGCGCGAAGCGCCGTTGATCTCTTGCAGCGAGCGCACCGTCAGCTCTCCCCGGTGGAGCGCGCCCAGTGCGCTGACCACGGCGCGGATTCCAGCCAGGGTCGTGACGCAGGGAAGCCCCTGGGAGATTGCGGTCGAGCGGATGTACGTGTCGTCGTGACGCGTCGCCTGACCGGAAGGCGTGTTGAAGACCATGTCGATCTCGCCGTTCTTGAGCGCGTCCACGATGTGCGGGCGGCCCTCGTGCAGCTTGTTGATGCGCTCGACGGGCACTCCGGCGGCGCGGATCGTGCGCCAGGTCCCGCCTGTGGCGAGGAGCTGGTAGCCGAGTGCGCTGAGGGTGCGGGCCTCGGAGACGATGGGCCGCTTGTCGGATTCCTTGACCGACAGAAGAATGCGGCCGCGCAGGGGCAGGCGCATACCGGCGGCTTCGTAGGCCTTCGCAAACGCGCAGCCGAGGTCCTTGTCGATGCCCATGACCTCGCCGGTCGAACGCATCTCGGGGGACAGCAGCATGTCGGTGCCCGGGAACTTGTTGAACGGGAAGACCGGGGCCTTCACGCAGTACATTTTGGGCGTGACCTCCTCGGTGAAGCCGAGGTCCGCAAGTGTGCTGCCCGCCATCACCTTGGCGGCGAGCTTGGCGAGGGGCACGTTGATCGCTTTGGAGACAAACGGCACCGTGCGCGACGCGCGCGGATTCACCTCGATCACGTAGACCTCGGAGCCCTTGATCGCGTACTGGACGTTCATCAGGCCCACGACCCCCAGCTCTTTCGCCATGGCCTTGGTCGCCGCGGAAATTTCGGCTTGGATCTCCTCCGAAAGGGAGTACGGCGGGATCACGCAGGACGAGTCGCCCGAGTGGATGCCTGCCTCCTCGATGTGCTCCATGATGCCGCCGAGCACGAAGTGCGTGCCGTCGGCGATGCAGTCCACGTCCACCTCGATGGCGTCCTCCAGGAATTTGTCCACGAGAATGGGCTTGTCCGGTGAGGCGTCCACGGCGTTCTGCATGTACCGGTCGAGGGCTTCGTCGTCGTAGACGATCTCCATCGCGCGGCCGCCCAGGACGTAGCTTGGGCGAACCAGAACGGGGTAGCCGATGCTGCGGGCCACCTTGAACGCGTCGCCGACGCTCTTGGCGATACCGTTGGGCGGCTGGCGCAATCCGAGCTTCTCTAGTACGACCTGGAAGCGCTCGCGGTCCTCGGCGCGGTCGATGGAATCCACCGAGGTGCCGATGAGCGGCGCACCGGCCTTTTCGAGGCCGGCCGCGAGGTTGAGCGGCGTCTGTCCGCCGAACTGCACGATGATCCCCTTCGGCTTCACCTCGTCGACGATATGCATCACGTCTTCGTGGGTGAGCGGCTCGAAGAAGAGGTGGTCCGACGTGTCGTAGTCCGTGGAAACCGTCTCGGGGTTCGAGTTGACCATGATGGCCTCGTAGCCGAGCTCTTGCGCTGCGTACGCGGCGTGGACGCAGCAGTAGTCGAACTCGATGCCCTGGCCGATGCGGTTGGGCCCGCCGCCAAGGATCATGATCTTGCCCTTGTCCGTTTGGCGGGTCTCCGTCTCTTCCTCGTAGGTCGAGTAGTAGTACGGCGTGGCGGCTTCGAACTCGGCGGCGCAGGTGTCGACCAGCTTGTAGACCGGTAGCACGCCCATCTCCTTGCGCATCTGGCGGATCGCCTCGGGCGTCGTGCCCACGGCCCCGGCGATTTGGATGTCGCTGAAACCCTGTTCCTTGGCCTTGCGCATCAAGGGCTCGTCGAGGAGAGCTCCGGAGAGTTCCTGCTCGAACTCCACGAGCTGACGCATGTTCTCCAGGAACCACGGATCGATGTTCGTGGCCTCATGGATCTCGTCGAGGCTCCAGCCCGAGCGGAAGGCCGTGCGGATGTGCATGAAACGCCCAGCGTTGGGCACTCGCAGGTTCCGTGACAGCTCTTCTCTCGAGGGCGGCTCGATGCGATCGACGCGGGAGTTGGGCGCAAGGCCAAATCCGGCGAGACCTGTTTCGAGTCCGCGCAGCGCCTTCTGCATCGACTCCTTCATCGTGCGGCCGATCGCCATCGTTTCGCCGACGCTCTTCATCTGCGTCGTGAGCGTGGGGTCGGCGCTCGGGAATTTCTCGAAGGCGAAGCGCGGGATCTTCGTGACGACGTAGTCGATCGTCGGCTCGAAGCATGCGGGCGTCTTCTTCGTAATGTCGTTGGTGAGCTCGTCGAGCGTGTAGCCCACTGCGAGCTTCGCGGCGAACTTTGCGATGGGAAAGCCGGTCGCCTTCGAGGCCAGGGCCGAGGAGCGCGAAACGCGCGGGTTCATCTCGATGACGGTGATCCGGCCGCTCTTCGGGTCCATGGCGAACTGGCAGTTCGACCCGCCGCACTCCACGCCGATCTCGCGCATGATCGTGATCGACGCGTTCCGGAGCGTTTGGTACTCGCGGTCCGTCAGCGTCTGGGCGGGAGCGACCGTGATGGAGTCGCCCGTGTGAACGCCCATCGGGTCGATGTTCTCGATCGTGCAGATGATGACGACGTTGTCCTTGCCGTCGCGCATAACCTCGGTTTCGAACTCCTTCCAGCCGAGGAGCGACTCCTCGACGAGGATCTCGGAGTTCATAGAGAGCGAGAGGCCGCGGGCCGCGATCTCCTCGAACTCTTCGATGTTGTACGCAATGCCGCCACCGGCTCCGCCCATGGTGAAGGCGGGTCGGATGACGCAGGGCAGGCCGAGCTGCGCCAGAGCGCGCCGCGCGTCGTCCATGTTGTGGGCGATCCCGGACTTCGCGGACTCCAGCCCGGCGTTGGTCATAGCGGCCCGGAACAGGTCGCGGTCCTCCGCCTTGCGGATGACGTCCGCGTCAGCGCCGAGCATCTCGATCCCCAGCCTTTCAAAAACACCGCGATCGAACAGTGCGAGCGCGGTGTTGAGGGCGGTTTGACCGCCGAGCGTGGGGAGAACGGCGTCAGGTCGCTCCTTCTCTAGGATCTTCTCGACGATCTCCGGCGTGATCGGCTCGACGTAGGTGGCGTCGGCCATCTCGGGATCCGTCATGATCGTGGCCGGATTGGAGTTCACGAGGATGACCCGGTACCCCTCTTCCCGCAGCGCCTTGCACGCCTGGGTTCCGGAGTAGTCGAACTCGCAGGCCTGGCCGATCACGATCGGTCCGCTTCCAATGATGAGGATCGACTTGATGTCGTCTCTACGTGGCATGTGGCTTGGTGGGGAGGGGGGCTGTTGCCGGGGCGGCCAATCTGGCCCGGGGCGCGGTGGGCCAAACGCTCCAAGTAGAACAGAACTTTCATCTACGATCTACCTCTCTTGGTCCTCTCCTTTGTCGAACGTTCCCGGGATGGTTCGCGGCCTGGGTGAGCCCCGGGCAGATTAATGCGATCTACACGAGGATCGCCCTGGACGCCCGCGGCGGCGCCTTTCCCAGAGGGGCCGCCGGTCACCTACGCTGAGAACCCCATTCTCGGCCCAAAAAGCGCCCCTGCGTACCCTTGAAGGGGGCGCGGTGGGGCAGGAACGCTCGGCCGCCAGTGTGTACTCTTCGCGCCCCACGTCCCGGCCCGGTCAGACTCCCATGTTACACGCATTTCCCGCTGTCCACCGCTCCGCTGCCCCCATCGTCCTGGCGTCTGTGGCATCCCTGCTGACGTCCATCCTGGGAAGCTGCGGCAGCAGCGACGACGACTCCTCCGGCGCGTCCGGGGATGTCGGCGCCGCCGTCACGACCTACGTCGGAATCCTGCGGGAGAGCGGGATCGCCTCCTTCCGGCGGGGTGATGCGACGTTTCAGTCCAGCTTCCAGATCATCAACGAGGCCGAGGGCGGCTTTGCCCTGGACTTCCTGGGGAACCTCTACCAGGCAGATCCCACGGGCGCCTTTGGCCCGGGTGCGATCCGCGTCATGAGCCAGGCGCGGCTTCGCACCTTTGGCAATGGCACCGGCACCGGCCTCGGGTCCTTCAACCCTCTCTTTGATCGATCGATCGAGGGAGCGAGCACGACCCTCGCCGAGCCCAGGTCGGTGGCCCTGGCCCATGGGCAGGGGCTCCTGATGGTCGCCGACTCCGGCGACAGCACGGTCAAGGTTCTCGGGGCCAGCGCAGGGGGCGACGTCCCGCCGTCCTGACGGAGCCGATCGCACCGGAGTTCGACTTCGCCCGCGGCACCGGCCTCGAACTCGCCTTCGACCCCGCGAAGGATCGGCTCTTGGAGATCCCCGGAAGCCCGTTCATTCAGGTGACGAAGCCGGTCTCTCCGACGTGGGAACGGACACCGGGCTTGGCAACGACGGCGCGATTCTGCTCTTCGACGGAGCGCAGTTCGCCAGCGGACTGACCGTTCCCATCGCGATCATCGCCGGAGCCGCCACCGGGCTCGACGACCCTGTGGGGCTGGCATGGGACGGCTCGACTCTCTGGGTCGCCGACCGTGCCAACGGCACGATCTCACGCTTCGATGACTTTATGACCCTCGACGGTGACGTCGCCCCGTCGGCGAGCTTGGCCGTTCCCGACGTGGTCGCCGTTTCCCTGCGCCCGGAAGGGCTCGCGCCCACCACGGGCGGCTCGCTCGGGCAGTAGTCCAGCGCTACGACGAGCGACGGCCGGCCGAGCGCCACGTGGCGAACGAGGCCATCACGGTGTCGAAGGTCGCGAGGAGCGCGGCGGCCATGGCCGCGTAGCCGACGATGGTCTTGAGGGTCGTTCCGTCGATCTTGCCCACGTGGTGCCGGAAGGGCAGGCTCGGCGACGGGGGCAGCATCGTGACCGCGATGATGAGGCCTGGGAGGAGCACGAGCAGCGCAAGCTGCAGGCCGGAGCGGCGCCACTTGACGCTGCTCGAAAGGCCCACTTCAGACGTCAGCTTGGCCATCCCAAACGCCGTCGCCACGAGCCCTCCGATGTAGAGCGCGAAGCGTCCGATTTGGAAGAAGCGGTTCGAGGACCAGTCTGGATCGATGGCGTCGATGATGAATCCGCCCCCCAGCGCGAGGGCGGGCAGCAGGAAAATCGCCATGGGGGCGACGCCCGCGGCGGACGCGGCTTGGCCGATTCCCCAGCCGGCGACGCCGAGGAGCACCGCGGCGGCAATGTCGTGGAGAACGTCGATGTCGTTCAGCTCGAGGTCCACCGCGTCGAAGATGAGGCCGAGCATGAGTGCCGCGAGACCGATTCGAAGGCGCGTGAGGATTTTTGGTTCGAGTGCTTCCATGGCGGGCTGAGGGTAGCAGCCGAGACGATTCGAGCCAGGAAGTTCCAGGTGGAGGGAAGGTATTCCCCGGGAGGGCGTAGCCTGCGGTCTATGCAGAGGTCCTTCCGATTTGTTCCCCGTACGAGCGCAGCTCTCGTCTTGGCCATTGGGGTCGCGGCGGCTGGCGTAGGGTGTCAGACCACTGAGCGCGTCGACCGGCGCCTGCCCCGGGCAGAGGCCCTGACCCGAGCCAGCAGTTGGAATGAGGCCGCTTCCGTTTGGAGCGCGATCTTTCGGGACTCCCGTGGCATGGATCGTCGCGCAGGGGTCGAGTCGGCGCGGGCCAACTACGAGGCGGGCAGGCCGGGCGTTGCAGCCTCGCGGCTGGCGGAGCTGGACGGACGGTGGCCGGGGGACGCAGAGGTTCTCGAGCTCTTGGGCAAGGCCCTCGAAAGCGCAGGCGATCCCGCTTCTGCGCGCGAGATCTACACGAGGCTCCTACAGCTCGATCCGCTCCAGCCCCACGCCTTAGCTCGCATTGGGGTGCTGAGCGGCGACCTTGGGCTTCCCGGCGACGTGGCCTCGATCGCGCAGCTCAAAGCGGCTGGTTCGATCCAGTCCGTGGACGTCGTCTCGCTCTTCGACCTTGGGGTTCAGGCCGCAGCCAAGGAGCGCATCGACGACGCCTTCACCGCCTTCGATGCAGCCATCGATTCGGGCCGCCTCACCGTTCCACAGACGGTCCAAGCCGCGACGGCGATCGCCCCTGATCGCCGCACCATTCCGTGGCTTCGGACCGTGGTGCGCGCCGATCCGCTGCATACGCGGGCGCTCACGCTGCTGGGCGAAGCGCAGCTCGCGGCTGGGCTGACGAGCGCGGCGGTGGCAACACTGGGCGATGCTGCGAGCAGCGATCCAGGCGATGAGGCCGCCATGCGCGCCTTCGCTGCGGCCCTGACCCAGTCGGGTCAAACGGGCCGAGCAAGAGAGATCCTTGATCGTCTCTAGTTGTCCTTCATGACCTCTTCCATCACCTCACTGAGGCGATCGGAGAGTTCCTCGGCGAACTCCTCGCCGAAGTCCACTTCCAACACGTCGAGCTCCTCGAACGTGTAGCGACCCGTGGAGCGGCTGAAGGGAACGCCGTACTCCCACTTGTTGCCATCAGACGCGTGGATGGTGATGGCGATCTGGTCATCGCCCTCGACGGGCTCCACGGTGTAGGAGACAACTTCAAACTCGGACATGACAGCGGGCCCTTTCTCGGGCTGGGCGGTGGTGGGGGTGACGGGGCGCCCTAGGCGCTCCACAGCCAAAGATAAGCTGCTGAGACTCCCTCTGCGTGTCTCTAATTCCGTTCGTTCGATGCGGCCAAGTTGAGCGTCCGCTCGAGGGGGTCCTGGGACCTTCGGGGCGCTTCACTCTTTGCCGCATCGGTTGGGCCCTGTGGCTTCACGCCGGAGAAGTCACTTTGTCCCACGAACCAAGCACCCAGGGTGAGGTTCGCGAGCAACACCCCCGCGATAAGCAGTCGCACCGGGCCAGTCAGAGCCTCCACGACGACGTCCCCATCGGAGTGCGCCTTCCCCCCCGGGAGTGATTCGCTGGCCCCAAGCGGCTGAATGATGTTGGTGTTCCCCATAGCGCGATCCGGCAGTGGATTCCTGCGCCCGTAGAAGCGACGTTTGCCGGTGAAACCCACGCTGAACCCCCCAAATGTCGTGGAATTCACGTCCATGAGACAGCTTCGCTCCCAGGACGAGGCGCAGAGTTAGCCCTAGCGCTCGATCAGGGTGATCGACATCCCCGGCTCGATCGTCCCGCCTTGAACCACTCGGGCCAGCCAGCCGCTGCGGCCGAGCATCAGATCGGGGAAGCGGCGGTCGACGCTCTTCAAGGTCAGGCACGGCGCCCTCACGTCGTAGATCTCGAGTATGACGCCGGGACCAAGCTGCAGTTTATCTCCCGGCCGCAGCCGCGCGTCGTCGAGTCCCCGGGCGAGGATGTTCTCCCCAAAGGTACCCGGCGTGTCGCAGTCGACGTCGTCCTCGCGCAGGCTGGCGTAGACCTCTTCCGAGAGCAGGCAAACGGCGCGGTCGAACCCGCCGTGCTGTTCAGAGCGGTGCCTGTCGCCGACGAGGCCAGACTTCACCACCTGGGCGCTGGGCACGGACTGATTCGGGATGCCCCCCTGGCCGAGGCATACCGCCACGATGGTCGCGCTCACTTGAGGAAGAGGTAGTACATCTGCCCCGTGGACCTGGTTGCGCCAGACAGCTTCTCGGCGCGGTGGCCGACGCCTAAGTAGATGTCCGCGCGCCCTGCGGTTCGGATCGCGCCGCCCGTGTCCTGGTCGAGCATCAGCTGCTGAAACGGCACGATACCCCCATCCGGCGTGGGCAGTTCGGTGTCCACGAAGACGAGGGCGCCGCGCGGGAAGAGCGTCTTGTCCGTGGCCAGCGAGCGCTCGGCCGCCACCGGCACGTTAAGGCTGCCGCGGGGGTTGCCGTTGATGGGCGTGAAGAACACGTAGCTCTCGTTGCGGTCGAGGAAACCTTCGATCTTGGCGGGATCCGAGCGCTCGGCCCAGCGCCGGATCGCGGCAAGGCTCATCTCAGAGGCCGGTACTTCACCCGCGGCGATCAGCGCCTTGCCGAGCGAAGTGTAGGGCTGGCCATTCTTGCCGGCGTAGCCAAAGCGCGCGACCTCGCCGGTCGCAAGCTCGATGAACGCAGATCCGTTGACGTGGGCGATGTAGGCGTCGACGGGATCCTGAAGCCAGACGATCTCCAGCGCGCGGTAGGCCGGATCGCGCAGGATCGCGCGCCTCTTGGGGTAGGGTCGGATGCCGCTCGGGGTTTCTTGGCCAAGGGTCGTGCCGTCCTTGGCTTTGACGAGGTCAGGCGGAAGTTCGTGCAGCGGGTAGGGAAAGCGCGGCGAGGGCTCGAGGCTCCCGGGAAGAAGCGGCGTGCAGTAGCCGGTGAACAGGACGCCGCCGCCCCGTCCATCCCACCCGGCGCTCTTGTAGACGTCGAACTCCGCCTCGAAGGCCGTCTGAAATTCTTCAGCGGAGCGGCTGTCCTCCAAGAGGGCGGCCATGCGCTCGAGGCTGAGGATCGCCCGTTGCTGGCTGATCCCTTCGATGGGGAAGAACTGCGACGCGTGCTTGGACCGGGTGAACTGAATTGAGCGCTCTAGGGCCGGCAAGATTTGATCGCGCTGGACCCAGGACCCCGTCAGGTTGGGGATCTCGTCCCCGGGCCCCAGTCGAATGAGCGCGTCGGCTCCGGCGGGGAGGGCGCGGCCGTAGTCGGCGGTCTCCCCGGTCCGGACGGGTTGGTACACCTGGCACGCGGCTGCGCCGAACGTCAGGAGGGTCAGCGCAGAGGCGCGACGGGCAAGGGCTCGTTTCATAGCGTCCCCAGGATAGTGAGTCGGTCGCTGCGGAACCTAAGACAGAACCTTCCGCGTCACGACGGCCTGCAGCCGCCGGGGCAGGAAGCGCACGCCCATCGCGCCGAGCTTGTTCGAAAGGCCGGTGACGCGGACGCGGCGCCCGGCCAACATCGCCTCGATAGCCTGTTCCGCGACGTCCGCTGGCTCCATGCTCGTGGCTTCTTGCAGCTGGTTGCGCTTGTGCCCAGAGATCTTGAAGAACTCGGTGTTTGTACTGCCCGGGCACAACGCCGTCACCTTGACGCCTGAGTCCCTGAGCTCTTCTGCGAGGGCTTCGGCGTGGTGCAGCACGAACGCCTTCGACGCGCCGTAGGCCGCGTAGCCCGGGCATGGTTGGAACGCAGCCGTCGACGCCACCTGCAGGATATGGCCCCTGCCCCGATCACGCATGCTGCGCGCGTAGTGCTTCGTCAGCTGCGCGAGCGCAACGACGTTCAGGCGGAGCATCGCGCCCTCTCGGTCCCAGTCCGCATCGAGGCCGTCGCCGTAGAGGCCTACGCCGGCGTTGTTCACCAAGATGTCGATCGGGCACGCCTTCTCGTCGATCATGTCGATGAGCGTGGAGGGACCCTGGGGATGCGAAAGGTCTACATCGACCACCTGGATGTTGATCGAGTTCGAGCGGCCGATGGACGCCGCGATCTTGTCGAGCTCGTCCCGTCGGCGCGCAGCGAGGATCAGATGGACCCCGCGCGCGCCGAGGCCCCGCGCAATCTCAAGGCCGATACCGGAGGATGCGCCGGTGACGAGCGCGTAGCTTCCGCGAAGATCAAATGACATGCCCCGATGATGGCATTCTCAGCGCGCGATGCGTGCCAAAGAAAGCCACCCGTGGCGCAGGCTCCTAGAGATTGATGTTCATGTCCGTGAAATTCACCTGGACGATGCCGCGCAGCTGGTTGGTGCCGTCGCGGTCCAACACGGTGTCCGCGACCTCGGTGACGTTGTCCCCCAGATCCGTGATCGTGTAGTCAGCTCTCGGGCCGGACATGATGGCGATGTCGGCGCCGGCCGAGCCTTCGATGATATCGTCGCCGCCGCGGCCTTCGAACGTGGTTCCTTCGACGTCGCCGAGCAGCACGTTGTCGAGGTCATTGCCGTTGATGCGAGCGATCGAAGGGCTCCGGATGCCAACGCGCTCTAGGTACTGAGAACGGTGGGTGTAAGGGATGACCGGGTCGAACGCCATCTCGAACGTGTCGTCGACGGTCGGGTCGAGGAACGCCGAGTAGCGGTGGTTCGGGCGGAAGAAGCTCTCGATGAGCGCGAGGCCGTCCGGGTCCGTGCCCGCCATGTCGGCACGGTCAAGGGCCGTGTACTCCCCGTTGAGTCCGGCGGTGCCGTTGCTGTTTGGGTCGTGCCCGTAGAGGCCGTAGTAGGTGTCGAGGGCGACAACCAAATACTCGCCTGCTACTTCTTCGGCAGGCGTCGCCACGTCAGGCGTGTAGATACCCATGGTCACCGCATTCATGGCAGCGGCGTCCAGGTCGTCTTGGAAGGCGGGGATTCCTGCGGCGAGGCCTTGCTCGAGGACAAAGAGCGCCGTCGCGCCGATCGAGGGATCATGGGCGGGGGCGACCTGGGTGTAGCTTGCGCTGGCTTCCCGCACGATAGTGGATGCGTCGAGTTCTCCAAGGCGATCGCCGAAGAGGTCTCGGAAGGCCATCACGTCTACGTCTGTGTCGTCAAATGCGGCCGCGTCTTCGAACAGGACGAACGTGGCGCCGCCGCTGGCCATCGCGTTCAGAGCCGCTGTCTTGTCGGCGCCGAGAGCGGCTCCGGGAACGTCAAAAACGTGCTGGCGAACGAGCCCGCGGGTGCGGATGAGGAGGTCGTCGGAGACGTTGTCTTGGCTGAGGAAGTGGATACGGCCGCCGTTCGGAGCGGTGAACTGCGTGTAGCGATCGAACACGGCTTCGATGCGATCATCCGCGGATGCGGGCAGCGCCACGATGCCGTCGGTGGCTCCGGACGTGTCAATGCCGTCGAGCGAAGCACCTGGGCCGCTGGGGCCAGGCGAGGAGCTGTCATCGTCGCTGCTACCGCAGCTCGCTGTGAGCCCAGCGCTCAGTCCAGCAACGAGGAGGAGCGGGAGGGGCAGGGTCGTACGGAAATTCGTCATAGCAGGGAGAGTGGAAAAGGCTCGTGACTCTAGCGTGCGTCATCGCGCTCTAAACGCAAGGAGAGCTGGAGCAGAGAGTGGCTTGTCTCGGTCACCTCGAGGGTGAGCGGCGCGGCGAACCCGTCGTCGCTCTGTACATATACGCCATAGTTGCCTGGGGTCAACGGGCCCAGTGTCGCACGGCCTTCTGTGCTCGTGTAGCGACTGGTGGTGATTGCGACGTCTTCGCCTAACGATGCGTTCAGGGGAGGCTCTGCCTCGACCAACAGAACGCGGGTGTCCACGGCGGCGGTTCCATCGGCCTTTCTGACGACCACGTTCAGTCGAACGTGCTCGTCGAGCCAGTGGTCACCCACTGACCACTCGCCTGCGCGGACGAGAATAGGGTCCGACCCATGGAGCGCGCTTCCCTGCTGGACCCGCGTGCGGTAGACGCCTGCAGGGAGGTGGCTGAACGAGTACTCGCCCGCGTCACCGGTCAGGCGCAGCGTTGGGCCCTGGTAGCCTTCGGGCCAGGGCACTGGCTCGCCCAGCTCGCCACCGAAATTAGCTGCCGGTCCGTGGTACTCAAGGGTCACCCGCGCACCTGTCAGCGCAGCACTGGATCCATCGCGGACGGTGCCGACGATGGAGGCAGCGCGCAGCAGCCGAAGCGTTATCTTCTCCGCGCTGCCGCGTGGTCGGCGAAGGCTGACGTTCATGGGGCTATGGCGAGGAGAGCTGACGACGAAGGCGCGCTCCTGCACCGCGGGGGTGCTATCCCACTCGGTATGCGCGAGCGCGATTGAGCCGTTCATCGGATCCGACAGCAGGGGCTTGCTAGCGGAGGCGGCGTCGAGCATGGCGTCCTGCTTCATCCAGAAACGCTTCACCGGCTGACCGGTGATCGCGTCCAGCGCGGTGACTTGAAGGGTCCCCTGTCCGAGGCCCGGGGCCCCCGTTGGAGCCGTAGAGCGTTCGGCTTCGCCCGTCGAACCGTCCGTGCCTCTTAGGAGCTCGGTGGGCTCTTGCAGCGACGGCTGATTCTCTGCCGGTACGACGTCGGAAACGTCCACTGGCGTGAGGTCGCCGCCACCGCTCGACGAAGGCGTTCGCGCCAACGCCATGAGGCCAAGCGCAACCAGGGCTGCGAGGACCAAGAGGGCCAATACCGAGCGGGTCTTCATGGCCCAAAGTCTAGCGCGGAGTCATTCGGACTACGGAGTTAGAGGCCCGTGCTCAGGAAAACCCTGTAGCCAGCCTCTGCCCGGACGCTAGTACTCCCGGCGTCCTTCCCGTCCGCATTCCCCGGACTCGCCATCCCAATCCCGAAGCCAAAGAGCCTGGCGCGTTCCTATGGAGCCGCGCCGCTCCCGTTCCCAGGTAGATACTCATGCGCTCGACGCGACTCGCACCATCGCGATCCCCAAGGGGGATCGCGCATCTAGCACTGTGCGCCCTTCTGTGGGCGAGCTACTCCGCCGCGGCGCTCAGCCTCTCAGGCTGCTCCGGCGCAGTTTCTTCAGAGTTCTCCGGCGAGCTCTTCGTCGAGTCATGCTCGCTCGCCTGCACCGATGGATCCCGCGGCGACCAGGTGGTCTGCTCGATCGTAGACGTGAGCGAGAACGTGGAGATTGCCGTTCTGTTTTCCGAGCCGATCGCTCCGGAGAGCGTCAACGCTTCGTCATTCCAGGTCATCGATGCCGTCAACGGAACGACCCCGGACGGGTTCCGATTCGTTGATCCGCTTGAGCCTCGGCGCGTCATCTTTCGCCCGGCGGTGTCGTTTGAGGTGGCCCTCAGCTTCTCTTTCGTCCGTGACCGCAGCTATCAGATCTTGATCCCGGGGGAGCTCCAGGGTGACAGCGGACCCTTCATCCGCAGCGTCTCCGACCGGCCCAACCAAAGCCGGCTTTCGTGCTCGGTTTCCGCATCAGAGGGGATCATTGACTCGGTGGCTGGCAACCCTTTCGTCGAGGTGAGCGCGGATGTGGTGCAGCTTGACGAGTTTGGGCAGCCGCTCCTCGACCTGAGCGGCCAGGTCGTCGTGGAGCGTCGAGTGATTGGGGCCGACGCGGAAACCGCTGTGGAGAACGTGGCGCTCGAGTCTGCGCTCTACTTCGAATTCAACGAGCTGATGAAGCTTCCCACCGTCGCCAACAACGAGTTCATGACCTCGCCGTTCATCGCAGTCGAACTCGACGGCGATGGCGACCTGAGCACGGGAGGCGGTGACCGCACTCCCATCGAAGGCTCCTACACGTTCTCGATCGACCAGCAGGCCTCAACCACTTCGATGTTGTTCCGCCCCATTGACGGCTTCCCCGCAGCCACCCCGGGCGACGAGGATCCGGTGCTGCTCGTGGTGCGGATCCCGAGCACCGTTCTGGACATCGCTGAGAATCCGGTGACGACCGAAACGGGGGGCGGCACGCTGGTCGCCGTGCCGCTGCGCATGAGCTTCGATGCGCTCGTCCTCCCCGACGCGGACGGAGAAGGGTTCGAGATCTCGAGCGGCGACGCTGGTTCGCTCGAAGCAGTCAATGAGACGGGGGCGCTCTGGGGCAACGGCAGGCTCGAGCCCGGCCTGTCCGGTGGCTCAGGGCGTCATGGGTCTCTGCGTGTCGGCGTGGGACGTACCGTGATCCTGAACACCGATTCCCAGGCCTTCCCCTTGGATGCCAACGAGTGGCTCAACGTCGTCGGTAACCCGAGCGGTGTGCCTGGGGACGGGGGCGACTACCCAAGGCAAATCGTTGAGACCAGCGGTGTTTTTGAGTTCTCGACCCTCCAGGTTGCGGGGACCGGGCGGCTCATTCTGACGGGCTCAAAGCCTGCACGCATTCTGGTGCGTGGTCAGTGCATCGTGGGTGCCCAGGGCGTGATCGACGTTTCGGGTCGGACGGCTCCTACCCACGATTCGACGATGCTCGACAACGACGAGTTCTTCGCCACTTTTGCCGGGAGCGAAGTGGCGCCGATCGGTGGTCCGGGCGGCGCCCTTGGGGGCTTTGGGGGTGACCGCGCAGACTTCACTGGCAACGTAGAGTTCTTGGAAGTGGGCGGGGTGGAGAACCCGGATTCCAACCGCAACGGCCGTCCTGGCCTCGGTGTTGGACTCAGCGAAGACGGACGAGGAAACGGCGGAGCTGCGTTCCCCTCGGCGCTCCCCAGTCTTCTGAGTTCGATCGTCCCCGACCTCGCGGATATCGGGTTCAGTGTGCTGCAGGATCCACTCGACGCCGGGGCGATGGACGACTCGTGTGTGAGCATTCAAATCGGCGGCGTCGGAAGCGGCGGCGGCTATGCCGAGAGGGGCGGTGATGGGGTGCCTAACGCGCTGGCTCCCATGACGGAAAACCCCGTGCAGGACACTGCGCCGGCGAACACGACGAGTGCGCCGAGCATTGCGTTGGCGAGTCCGAGCGTTGAGAACGTCGGCTACACGACGAGGCTTCTGCGCTGGGAAGAGGGCGACCTCTTGGGTGGTGCGAGCGGCGGTGGCGGCGGCAACCATCCTTACGCGACCGTCAACGATGCGATGGCCCCACTGGATGCCTTGGAGTGCACCGGAGTGCCCCTGGAGATTGCACGCTGGAATGACCACAGCGCAGCGTCCGGTGGGGGCGGCGGCGGAGCGATTGAGATCTCAGTCGGCCGAGAGCTTCGGTTGTCTGGTGAAATCGTAGCTTCCGGTGGCGACGGGGGCAGCGCGCTCGCGGCGACGGGCACCGCTGGTTCCTTCGCGATGCCAGGGGGCGGCGGTTCCGGGGGAGCCATTCGGCTGCGCGCGCCTGAGATCACGCTTGGCTTGCAGGCGAGAATCGATGTGGCCGGAGGCCAGGGTGGAAGTGCACCGTGGACGCAATTCGACGCCGGAGTCTCGACGGTGGGGGGCGCAGGCAGTGCTGGACTGATTCGCATCGAGAGCGGCTCGGGCGCGCTCGACTTTGCCCAGGTGGCAGAACGCGTCGTGCCCCTTGAGATGAACCCCGAGCGCTACCTGAGCGTGGCTCAGGGATTCTTCGAACCGACGAACGTCGTCCTCAGGCGCCCCGACTCCATGAGCGGCGGCACGGGATGCTGGATGCGTCCCCCTGGGGCGTTCAGTTCGCTCGGCTTGCGCGCCGACGCGACGGGGCAAAACACCGTCGAGTCCATGGGTTGGACGATGGATGTGGTCCTTGCGAACGGCGAAACTCGTCCTTTCCGTGGGACCCTCGACGGTTCGGCAAGCTGGGAGGAGCAATACGGCAACCTCCTGGGCTACGACCTCCAGCCGGGGGAAGAAGCATCTCCCATCGTGGTGAGGTTCCAGGGCGCGAGGTCCGTGGGCCAAACGCTCCTTGACCCGTGCAACATCAACCTGGACGAGCGTCCGATCAACCAAGTCGCCGGGGGCTCCGTCACCCCCTGGGTCGCCCACCCCGCCGACCTTGCACTCCTCACTAACGCCGCCGGAGCCCCCTTCCGCCCCACGATGATCCGCTACGTCGTCCTCTTCGACCGCACCATCGACCCCTCCAACTCCGACTCCCCCGGCCAAATCCTGATCGACGAATCCGTCCTCGGCATCGACAACCTTCGCATCGAAGCCGACCCCAAATAACCTCAGCAGCCCCATCGTGAACCAGGTTCGAAATGCGCAGGTAGGAGCTGCTGCA
>CAYQKK010000113.1:0-18382 GCA_964417955.1 uncultured Planctomycetaceae bacterium | reverse complement strand
GCCGACAGATGGTAGCGAGAGACCCCCCATGAGATCTCCTGCACGGCGGTGTTCAGTGCGAAGACATCGCCGGCGCAGCGCCTTGGCCCGCTGGAAAAGGGGATGTAAGCCGCCCGATGGGCGGGGATCCCGGCGGCGGTGAAGCGTTCGGGCCGGAAGGCCTCGGGCTCCTCCCAAAGATCGGTGCGCCGGTGGAGAAGAAACGGAGACAGGAGAATCTGGGTCCCCGCGGGGATCGGACGCCCCGCGAGCTCGTCGTCCTTGAGGGCCTGGCGCGTGAACATCCACACGGGGGGATAGAGCCGCAGGGTCTCGTGGATGACCTTGAGCGTCAGCTCGGACTTGGCCTCCCCGGGGGGCAGCGCAGCCTCCCGGCGCACCTCGGCGCGCAGCTCGTTCTGGACGTCGGGGTGACGCGCCAGAAGGGACCACGCCCAGGCGAGAGTCGCCGCCGTCGTTTCATGGCCCGCCACGAGCAGCGTCATCAGCTCGTCCACGAGCCCATCCATGTCGAGGGCGTCACCGCTGTCGCGATCGCGGGCCGCCATGTAGAGGCCCAGGAAGTCCCGGGGCGGCGGTCCCCCGTCGGGCCTTGAGCGACGGACCTCGATCATCTCACGCACGACCGGCCATAGCTGGCGGAAGCGCATGGCGAACATGAGGTCGCGCTCGTGAGTGTCCACCACGAGGTTGAAGGGATTGCCGCCGGGGCGCTCGTCCAAGAGCGCTAGATCCTCGCCGAAGATCGCACGCAGGATGATGCGCAGCCCGAGGCGGTTCGCTTCGTCGGAAACATCGAGCAGCTCCCCCGACGCGGCGTGCTCTTCCCAGATCCCCGCTCGGTTCTCGATGCACTCCGCCACGAGACCGCGCATGGCGCCGACGCTCGGCCTCGCGAACGCGGGCTGAAGCATGCGCCTGCGCCCCTTCCAGTGATCCCCGTCGGACACGATCAGCCCGTCCCCCAGCAGCATCTTCACGCGCTCGAAGCCTACGCCTTTGCCGTAGTCGGGCTGGCGCTTCGTCAGCACGCGGTGAATCGCCTCGGGATCATTGAGGACCCAAATGGGAAGTCCGCCGCCGCCCGTCGCGCTGTCCGCGCCACCGCTGGGAGGGATGGCCCAAACGTCGCCATACTCGGCGCAGCCAGCGGTGAGAAACTCGAGCGTCGCGGCATTGGCGTCGAACGCGAAGGGTTCGTCGGGACCGCGAAGGGTGGCAGAATCGGTCAAAGAGGTCGCTGGTGAATCGGTGGTGAGAAGAGGCCCGCGTCGGGTGAGGGCGGCCGCGCGGGTTCTTACTCGGGCATGAAGAACGCCGTCAGCTGGTCCATCTTGCCGTCGACGCCAAACACGTCCTGCACCGAGTGCACCGCGAGATAGGCCGGCAGACTCATGACACCGCCGCGGGCGGACGACGCGGGTACGGCGTCTCCGATCACTGGCTCGTCTTCAAGCACCGTGGACTCGAGGGCCGCGTCCATGGCGTCGAGGCTGACGTTCGCCGTCAGCTCTTCCACAGCAGCGTGGTAATCCGCAAGGTCCTTGAGGCTTTGGGCAAGGTCTGCATCGTGGCTGGCGAGGCTCGCCGCCAGGGCCTCTCCGGTGCGGGCGTTCTCGTCGACGGCCCCGCGCAGTGAGTCCGTGTCACGGGCAAGGCCGGCCTGGTCGGCCCGGAGGCTGGAGACGGCCTCGTCGAGGTTGCCGCGCAGCTGGGCGACCTCACGGTCCACGCGGAGCTCGATGGCGCCGTCCTTCTCGGAGAGTGCTTCGGTGGTTTCAGCGAGTGCGTCCGCCGTCTCGGCGAGAGCGTCGGTGCGCGTCTCCAAGCCGGCCGTGCGGTCTGCCACCGTGCCCAGGCGCAGGGCCAAGGCGTCCGTTGCGCGTCCCAGCTCGCCGTCCCGAGCCTCGGCGGTTTGGGCCATGGAGGCGAGACGTGCCTTCTGGGCGTCGTCCTCGGACGAAAGCTCGGCCATGCGTCGCGCCGAATTGGCGAAGCCCTCGCGGGCCCAGGCGTCGAACGACTGGTGCTTGGCCTGGAGGCCGCTGACCTGGGCCGTGTGCTCGGCGTCCCGGGCGCGAAGTTCCGCGCGGCGCTCGCCTTCGACCTCGACGATCAGGCGCTCCTTCATCCGTACCCCGTACGTTTTGATGCGGGCGGCGACGAGCTGACGCATGACCTCGGGCTGAGCGAGAAACTCGTCCGAGTCGGCGATGCGCATCCAGTACTCGGCGGCGGCGTCGATCTGGCCGGCACGCTCTAGCGCCTGGGCGGCGGCGGCGTCAGCCAGGAACATGCCCTTGGTCTCGCCGATCTTGGCGAGCTCCGTCTGGGCGGCGCTCAGCTTGTCGAGGGCGGCCTGAACGTCAGCGCCTGACGCGTCGGCGCTCGCAGCGATGTCGCGATAGGACAAAACACCGTCGGCGAGCATGGCGTAGGGGCGCACTTCGCGGGAAAGCGCCGCGGTGGACGAGTGGAAGATGCCCATGGGCTCGTCGTGAAGCCGCTGCACCTCTTCGAAGTCCCCTTGGCGCAGGCTCTCGAAGGCCGTCTCCATTTCCTTGGCGCCCTCGTTGCCGAGCAGATCGCCGAGCTGCTTCACGCCGGTCATGACGCCGCGGCCTTGACCGTACTGCAGCATCGTCGTCGGGCGGACGGACTCCCAGATCAAGTGGGCGCGCTTCGCGGTCCCGCGCGTCACGTTCTCGCCAACGAAGGCCTCAAGTCCCGAGTAGACGCCGTTCGCGTTCTTCAGCTCGAGATCCTCAGCGACAAGGCGCTTCAAATCCGCGGGCGTGGTGGCCACGGCGTAGCTTGCCTCGCGGGAGCCCACCTCGCTGCGCGGCGCATCGACGATGTAGTCGCGGGGAGAGTTGGAGGCGCAGCCGGGGGTGATCACCCCGAGGCTAAGGGTGCCCAAGAGGGCGAGGGCTGCGGCTGCGCGTTGGTTCTGGATCGGATCGGCGAACTTCATAGGTAGAAGATCCACCTCTGCCCCGGGCCATGCAAGGGTTCGTTTCCAGGGTTGGGCCGGTTCTGACGCCGACTTTAGGCCCCTTGCCCTAGGACACCCCTAGGAGCGTGTCGCGAATTGCGGAATCCGCGTAGCACGCGCCCGACTCCGGTGGGCTGCGTTGCCCCAAGATCACCGTGACCACTGGCCCCCCAGGGAGGGAGAGGAGTAGGCCCTGTTGGACTCGAACCAACGACCGAGCGATTATGAGTCGCGCGCTCTAACCGACTGAGCTAAGGGCCCTGAAAACCCCCGAAGGAGCTCCTCGCCAGCAGCACTGGCGCGGGCAGAGGATACCCTAGAAGGATGGAAGCGATGACGATCGATGTGCGAGGAGAGTTCGAACGCCTTCAGGAAGTCTTCGATGCCTTTGAGGCGTTGAGGCAGGAAGGCCCTGCCACATGTGGGCTTAAGGCCCCGGAGGTCTCTGGCTGGAGCATCGAGCAGCACCTCTTCCATATTGCCCTCGCTACGGACCTCGCGTTCAAGCACGTCCGCTCGCTCGTGACGGGCAAGGGGCGGCTCGTCCAGCCCGATGGGACGCTGGATCCGCGGGCAGCCGCCGTCCTAGCGAGCGACCAGACCCCGCGGGGTGAGGCCCAGGCGCCCAGGATGGTGACCCCGGATCCTGACGTGGATCCGGAGTTCTTGGCGACAGAGCTAAGACTGAACCGCGAAGCCCTGGAGAAGCTTCGACTGATCGAGGAGGAGATTAGCGGTGCTCCGGGGTGGATTCCCCATCAGGTCCTCGGGACCCTGAATGCCTCCCACTGGCTTCGATTCGCGGCGCTTCACGCCCGTCATCACTGGGCCATCATCCGCGACATTCAAACTTCCTAGCCGGGCAACGGGAGCATTCCCACCAGCGGGAATCGCGCTGCCTCAGCTCGGGGTTGCGGCAGGAGTGAAAGCGGGGGTCGCAGGAGGTGCGGCGCCGCTATCCGGGGTACACCCCCGAATAACGACGCACGCGATGCTCCGACGCAACCGTCCCCTGGCGCGCCGGCGCTCTTATACAGTTCAGCTTGGTGCGCGCTTAGAAACGGCTCCTGGCTGCCCTGTGAGGGAGATTCGAGGGGACTCGGGCTAGCGGTCTGTCTGCCCTGGGGAGGGTTGGCACGGGCCCGGGAACTCTTACCAGGAAAGCGAAGGAAACTTTCCTAGCTCAGACTTCTCGGGCGAAGTCACCGTCCGAATCTCGCCTCAGGCCGCAACGAGCCCACATTGACTGAGGGCCCGGGGCCAGGAATCACGCACCAAGGGGCGCGGCGCGATCGCTGCCAAGCCCCCCACTGCGTACCTTGAGCCCCATGGATCCCCCCGCGAACCCTCTCCCACGGCCAACCCCCCCGACCGGGGCCTCGGGGAGCGATGGCACCAACTGGAAGGTGACCCGCGAACTCCTTGAGCGCGCCCTCGACCTTGGCAGCGAGGAACAGACGGCTTTTGTCCGGCGCGAAGCCGCCTCGGAAGAGATCGCTGCGCGGGTGCTGAACCTCCTGGCCCAAGGGGACGATGAAGCCGATACCTCCGCCTTGGATGAGCCGCTGTTCGGGGCCTTGGATCCGGACCAACGCAGTCGCGACCCGGAGCGCCTTGGACCGTGGGAACTTCGCAGTCGCATTGGGCGCGGCGGCATGGCTGACGTTTGGCTCGCGGCGCGGGCCGACGGCGCCTACCGCAGGCGAGTCGCGATCAAGAAGCTCCACCCAGGCCTCGCGGATCGCGAGGTCGTGGCGCGCTTCGAACGGGAGCGGCAGATCCTCGCGACCCTGAGCGACCCAGGCATCGCCAAGATGCTGGGGGCCGGTACCGCCCCTGACGGCACCCCCTACATCGTGATGGAGCTGATCGAGGGCCAGCGCATCGACGAGTACGCCGACGAGCGTCATCTCAGCGTTCGCGATCGCGTACAGCTGGTGGTCAAGGTCGCCGACGCTGTCATGGCCGCCCACCGCATGCACGTCGTACACCGTGACATCAAGCCCTCCAACATCCTCGTGGACATCGAGGGCCGTCCGACGCTGCTCGACTTCGGCGTTGCGAAAGTGCTCGACCCCGAGAAGAACGCTGGCAGCATGGTGACCGTCGACGTCAACCGCTACCTGACGCCAAACTACGCGAGCCCCGAGCAGATGCGGGGTCAGCCGCTCCGCGCGACGAGCGACGTGTACAGCCTAGGGGCGCTGACGTACGAGTTGCTGACGGGTCGTCCCCCGCTAGAACTACAAAGCCTCAGCACCGTCGAGGCTCTCGCGGCATCCGAGACGGCGGAACCGATCCGAATCCGTGATGCCATTCAGAACTCGAAGGATCCGAAGGGAGTGGCGCGGGATCGCGGCGTTTCCGTGCAGCGGCTAACGAAGATACTGTCGGATCACGACCTTGAGGCGGTGATCGATGCCGCGCTGCGCAAAGAGCCCGCGCGCAGGCCGCCGGACGCCGGGGCTTTCCGTGACGAGCTGCAGCGCTGGCTCCAGGGGGAGCCTGTCCAATCACGACGCGATGGTGCCCTGCGCAAGGTTTGGAGGACCGTTCGTCGCCACCGCGTCGTCTCGGCGTTGAGCGCGGCCCTCGTGCTCGCCATTGGCGTCGGTTACTGGTCGAGCTATAAGGAGGCGCGGCGAGCGCGGAGCGCAAACGTTCTCTTGCTCGAGCAGTCCGCCGTCGCGGAGAGTCGACTGAAGGACCTCCGTCAGTCGCTTCGCGTGGTCCTCACCGACTCCGTCCAAACGCTTTCCGGTGTGCGGGGGACGCAACACGCGCTGGATCGCATCCTGCGGCGCGGCATCTCCATCGCCGAGCGTCAGGACGACCCCGGCCTTCGCATGCGCCTCGGGGAAGCACTCATCCAGAAGTCCGAGCTTTCGTCCCGCGTGAACGGCCCATCGACCGCAGCGATCGACGAAGCGATCCGTGGCCTCGACCTAGTGGAGGAGAGCCTGATCGCTTTGGGCAGAACCGGCAACCCCACCTCCGCCGTTCACTTCGCATCGTTGGCTGCGCGACTGCTCGAAGTCGGCGAACTAGATCGCGCCGACATGATGGCCCATCGTGCGATCCAAGACCTTAGTCACTTCGTGCCGAAGACCGCATCGGAGCGGCTGAAGGTCCAGCTCGGTCGCGGCGATGTGGCCGGGATCAGGGCCCAGATCCTAGAGACCAGGGGCGAGCACAGGGCGATGAATGAACTGGCCCGCGAAGCCCTCGCCGAGCTCATCCGCGGCGGGCGCGAGTGGGAAGCAGCTTTCCAGAGTGAGCCGCGCGCCGAGAAACGTCAGCGAGGCTCGGACCCGATGCTCGACTCACCGGAGTACCTTCGGGGCCAGCTTGATTCCATTGGCGCGAAGCTCATGCTTTTCGGCCTCGGCGCCAATCAGACCGCGGAGCTCGTGAATGACGAAGAGACCTCGTTGGGCCCTAGCATCGAACTCGTTGAAGAGACCTGGGACAAGCTCGCGAGCTCCCATTCAAACAACTCTGCCCTCGCGGGGGGATTCTTGGTCCGCCGCCTCGACTCCATCCACTTGGCCGCAAAGTCGGGAGAGCTGGAGCTCGCGCGCAGCAAGTTCGAAGAGGTCAAGAACGCGCTACCGTCCGTCGAATCAGGAGACGCTGACTATCCCGAGCTGATTGCGCTCAGCGTAGCGGTTCAGATTCGAGCCCGCCTTGCCGCAAGCGACCCCGCGGCCGAGGTCCTTGGCGCCGTATTGCGCGACGCGATCGACGTCGCCAATCTGCTCGAAGCAGGACTCGCCCCGACTTTTCTCCGAACCGAGGAGATCGCGCGATTGGTCCAAGTGGCGGGAAAGACCGCGGCCAGCCTCCAGCAGGCTTCCAACGCGAGCGCTCAGCTCACGAGGGCGTACACCCTCTTCGCCGGGCTCGCCGAATCAAGCCCCGATCATTTCCCAGTGGCCGTGGGCTGCTGCGAAACGGCCCTTTCCCTGCATGAGCTCTTGGAAACGGACTCCCTCGGGGACACACCGTGGCTCGACCGTGCCCACGCACACTTCGAGGCGCTCCCTGGCGACAGCCTAGCCCACGCCTCGATTGACGAGCTAGCGCAAGACCTTTGGAAGGCCCTAGAGAAGCGCAGCCCGGTCTCGCCCAAGTAGCCGCTGACTACGACTCGAGGCGAACGATGGACGGTGAGCGCGCACTACTTCACGACCACGGTCTGTTCGCTGCTTGGGCTCTGTGCCCCAAGCGGATAGATGAGTAGCAGCGCTTCGCCGCTCGCGTCGAAGATCTCCAGCGCATCGGTCGTCACCGGAACGTGGTCGAGCCAGCAGCGTCCATCGAGCTCGGTCGTGCCCCCGCCCGAGAGCGTAACCGGTGCGAACTCGCCGTCTCCTAGCGCAGCCTCGGGGAACCGGACGCGAAGCCCGCTCCAGGGGAGCCCTGCCTGATCGACAACCCTCAGTCGAACGGCGCGAACGGGAAGAAGCGGAAACGCGATCCGGTAGGTCCCGGGCTCGTAGTGCCGCTTGCGGACGCGCGCGTGGGCGTAGCCATCGGCCCTCACTCGGACCTCCAGCGTCGCTGGGCCCTTCTCGCTATCGCGGGCCACTCCGCCCTCCCAAGTCCCGCCGCGCGAACCGCCGCCGCCCTTGCCGTAGGTGCCAAGGGAGTACCTCTCCAGCGCTGCACCTGTGATCGCATCCGTCGCCGTCACTTCAAAGCGGATCTCGAGGCTGTCTGAGTTCGGGCCCAGCACGAAGGGCCCGTCCCGCGGGTCCAGCCGGTGGATGGAGTGCGTGTCGCTGCCGACTTGGACCACCACATCGAACTCCGCTCCCCACAGGTGCTCGATTCGAAAGCCGTCCTTAGCCGTTGCCTTCTGAAAGCGCGCGTCGAGAAAGCGAATCAGAGACGGCTCGTGCAGCGACTTTCCGGCCTCGTAGAGCGTGAGGCCCGCGCGGATCGGATCACCCGACGCGTCCACGACCGTCCCTTCCAGGGTGTACGCATCGCGAAGCCGGACGTCGACAGGTCCAGCTTGGCCGTCCTTGACCGGAAACTCGACCCGCACCGGAGCGAAGCCTTGGGCCCAAGCCTCCACGGCAGCCGTCCGTGGCGCGTCCGGCTCGCCGGAGATGATCGACTCGAAGGAAAATGCTCCCGCGTCGTCCGTGGTTCCCTTCGACGTACGGTGGAGGCCCGTCTCCTCGACGCGGGCCCCCGCGATGGGCGCCCCACTTGGGTCGAGTACGCGCCCGAGCACGATGGCCACTTCCTCCTTGCCGCGGAAGGTCACGTCGACGGCCTCCACGTCGGGCGCCACGCTGACGACCTCGGTGGTGTAGTCCGAGGGGTATACGCCCAGCTCGATGGGAAGCCGCGGAGCATCGTCAAAGCGGAACGCGCCATTCTCGTCGGTGATCGTGGAACGCGATGGAGAGTTCCAACGCAGGTAGGCCGACTCCTTTTCGCTCGGAACGTCGAGGTAGACCTTCGCCCCCGCGACAGGCTCTCCCCCTGGGCCGCGGAGATGCCCTGTAAGAATCTTGGCTCCGTACACGATGACGTGAACCCCGTGCACCGACTCGCCGTCCGGAACGTCGACCTCCGTCTGAATAGCGCCGGCGCCCGACTCGGACGCCCCGAGCCAGTAGGTCCCTTCGTCGAGCCCGTCTACGTCGAACGCGCCGTCTTCGCCGGACTTCACGCGGCTGAGAGGGTTGGGCCCACCGTCTTTCCCGTAGACCGCGACCGTGATGCCGGGGGCTGGGCGTCCATCCACGGTGATGACCGTGCCCCGAATGGATGTGCCAGAGGGCTGCACGAACGGCGTGGGGACGCGTGTCTCCAGCAACTCCCGCGCGGCGCCCCCGTCATCGAGCTTTGGAGAGTCAAGGGCCGTGGGAGTCAGCGCACGATCCACAGTCACCGCAGCCGCGTCAGTAAGACGAGGCCCCTCGACCGCGCGGTCTCTCTCGTCGGTAGAAGAGCGCAGGAACAGCGCGGCTGCCGCCGCCAAGATCGCGGCTGCAATGAGAACGCGAAGGTTCATGCTGCGGCTTGCTGGCGACGACGCTTCGCTATCGAATCGTGATCCGGATCGCGTCTGTCAGATTCGATGTCACCTGGGGGTTTGCATCGCGGAACCAGGCTTGGAAGAGCCAAGTGTCCCCTACCACCGCCGACGCGACCGGATTGTTCGGGATGCTCGTCAGGTCCACCGTGAACCTGAAGGTACCCGCGCTGCCGGAGTTCAGGATGCTGGCGCTGAAGCGGCCGATCTGTCCGCCGAGGCACAGCGTCCCCTGGCTTCCGGGGGGCGTTGCGAGCCCCTCGGTTTGGCTGTTCAAGAAGTAGCCGAAGGAGTCCTGGGGAAGGTCCGTCGCCGTCAGCTCGAGCGCGTTGTCCGCCAGCACGTCGCTACCGGCCGCGTCCATCACGGCGGGTGCGCCCGATGAGTTCAGCGCGGCGGGCGAGCAGTAGCGCTCGGGCTCCACGGCTGGCTTTGGGTGGGCCAGGAGAAATTCGGTGACCCGCGGCGCAAAGAACGGACTCAGGGCGGGCGTGTGAGCCCCCTGCACGATGGTCCAGAGCTCGACCGATCCGCCGACGCTGCAGTTGTCCACGTAGCGGGTCTTTGTCGTCTCCTTCCCTGCCAGGCTCGACACGAGGTTGAGCGCTTGGTCCTCGAACGTCGTCGTCATGCCGCAGCCGTTGCGCGCGGCCCACATCTCGCTCGTCTCGACGGCGCCGGGGTACTGGTTCCCAAGGATGGCGCCTCCGCTGAATCCGATCGTGCCATCGGCGGTGCCGTGAATCTGCAGCACGTGCACGGGGCCGACGCCGACACAGTCACTTGGGGTTTGAAAAGTCGCCCCCGCCAAGGACGCGATGGATGCGATCTTGTCGGGGTGCTCACACGCCATCCGGTAGGCCATGAAGCCGCCGTTCGAGTGCCCCATCAGGTGGATGCTGCGCGGGTCGATGGACACGGCGGCTTCGATGGCTTCGATCAGCGCCAAGAGGTAGGCGGCGTCGTCGACGCTCGAGCCCTGGAAGTTGCAGCACGCATCGGTCGCGTTCCAAAAGCGCTGGCCGAAACCGTTGGCCGTCCCGTCAGGAGCGCAGTAGACGAAGCCGTACTGGTCTTGGAGGGGGCGGAAACCCATGTAGGCTTCCTGCGCGGCACCCGAAGCGCCGTAGCCGTGGAGAAGCAGGATGAGCGGCGCGGGCTCTGCGGCGTCGTAGCCCAGGGGGAGCGTGACGTTCAGCGGCCCGCGGCCGGCGTCCACGGTGATGGATCCCTGGGGAGAAGCTGGCACGGGCGAAGTGAGCAGGAGCGCTACGGTGATGGAGAGGAGCATGCCGTCATCGTAACCGCCCTCGGCTGGGGCTCCCTCAGGTGCACCAGGATCGACATCACCCTTACGACACTCGCCTTCAAAAAGCCGCGCAATCTGAGTAACGGCTGGTCGAGGCTCTCGATGGAGGACGGGAACCGACCCCACCCGCCCCCATCACAGGACTCAGATGACCCAGCCAACTTCCCTCGCCCCCCTCCGGGCGAGCCTCCTCGCAGCCCTGGCCCCCGCCCTCCTTGTTCCGCTCGCCTCCGCTTCGCCCCAGCAATCCATCGAGGGGAACGAAGAGGGCTCGCAGCTCACCGGCCCCGAGGCGGCCGAGCTTCTGAGCGGCCTGAGCCCACAGCTTCTCATCGACGAACCCGGAGACGGACGCACCTGGGCCCGGGGCCCGGGCTGGAAGGCCTCCTTCGGACCCGAGGGAATGACGTACATCCCCTTCTTTGGGTCCAACGCACCTAAGAACTACCCGGTGAAGTTCGACCTGAGCAGCGCCACGATCTCAAGCGAGCCCGTCGCGCTCACCCCCCGCAAGCGCCAGCGCAACGGCGAGGTTGTCCGTCTTGACCGCGGAAGCCTAGAGGAGGTCTATCACCTGACGAAGGACACCGTCGAACAGACCTTCGTCTTCGACGAGCTGCCCTATCGAGGCGAGCTCGTACTCGACCTCACGGTCACAACCGAGCTGAAGAGCGCCACCAACCCTAGCGGGGGCATCGTCTTCTCTAACGAGCTCGGCGAGGTGCGCTACGGAAGAGCGCTGGCCCTGGACGCCACAGGCCAGGTGCTAGAGCTGACCCAGGAGCTGACCTCCTCGGGGATCCGCATCGTCGTTCCAGCCGACTACGTCGCGTCTGCCGCCCTTCCGCTGGTGGTCGACCCGATCTTGACGACGTTCTCGATCGCCACGAACGTCCGTCGCCAGCTGGACGTAGACGTCGCCTACGAGGGCAGGAACGCGGCGTTTCAGATCGTCTACTCCGAGATCCAAAGCGCGACCGACTTCGACGTAGTCGCCGTCAGGTACAGCCCGACCCTCGGCGTGCTGTTCACTCCAGATGCCATTGATGTTTCCTCTGCCCTCTGGAACCTCCCGCGCAACGCAGCGGCCTACCACGAGGGTCAATTCCTGTGCGCCGCCGTGGTAGGTACCGCCACCGGCAGCCGCCGCGTGTGGGGCCGCAGCCAGGATTCGGACTCGGGCGACCGTGGCCCGCAGTTTCAAATCAGTGGACCCGGGGCCGAGCGAGTCGATGTCGGCGGAAAGGGCAACGACATCAACTCCTCCTACGACTTCATGGTGGTCTGGCAGGAGGCCGACACCCTCAACCAAGACTTCGACATCGTCGCGCAAGCCGTCAACGGAAACAGCGGACTGACCGGCGGGCGCATCATCATCGACGGTGACGTGGGCGACCTCGATCGCGCCCCCGCCATCTCGAAGACATCGGGAAGGCCCATCGAGTCCAACGCCAACAACGAGTACATGATCGTCTGGGAGCGGGAGATCACCTCGACGAATCGCAACATCCGGGCCCAGGTCATCGAGTACACCGGCGTGATGACGGGGCACAACCAGTTCAACGCGTACACGTTCAGTGACTCGCGGAACCCCGACGTCTCGACGCGCGGCACGGAGTACAGCTACGGATTCGCACCGCACTGGGTGCTAGCATTCGAGCGCCTCATCGGCTCGGACTACGACATCTTCACCGTAGTTGCACGGGACGGCTTTGCGGACAACGCACGCAACGTCAACTCGATGCAGAACCTGGACCTGGACCTTGATCACCGCGGGCCCGTGATCGCCCACGACGGCCAGGACTACCACATCGCCTACCAAACAGAGAGTGCGAACGGAGACCGTGCGCTGCACGTCACCACCGCGAACATCGTCCACGACGACGGCGAGCTGCGCACGGGGCTCGGTATTCGGCGCGAGACCCTGGCCCTGTCAGAGGGAGCGCCGGGCAGCATCGGGATCGCTTCCTACAGGGACGGTGGAGCATCCATTCCCACCGCCCCCCCCGGCGACGTCCTTGTGGCGTGGACCGCCAGGGAAAGCGCTACCGGTGACAGCGACGTCGCGGCCGCCATCTACGAGGACCGAGAAATATTGACCCTGGGCTCCCAGTACTGCGAAGCCGCCCTCAACTCCACCGGCGCCTCGGCCTGGATCGCGGCGCGGGGGATGAACTGGGGCGCCGGGCGCGACATCTTCCTGGACGCCACGGAGATGCCAACCCAGGCGTTTGGGCACTTCCTGGTCTCCAACACATCCGGCTTCGTGGTGAACCCCGGCGGTAGCCAAGGCAACCTCTGCCTCCAGGGCGCCGTCGGTCGCTTCAACCGGCCCGGCGAGATCATGAGCAGCGGCGCAGCTGGCGAATTCAGCCTCGATGTCGATACGAGCGTCCTCCCATCCCCCAATGGGCTGGTGGGCGTACAGCCTGGAGAGACGTGGTACTTCCAGTGCTGGTACCGCGACATCGGCCCGAGCTCCAACTTCACGAACGGCGTGAGCATGACGTTTGACTAACGCCATTTGGGGGGTCCGGCGCAACGCCGCCAGCGCTGGGTCCAGGGCTCGACCTAGCCTTGGCGGCTGCGGATCCTTGAGAATCCACGTGACGGCCGAGCTTCGCCGGGCTCCAAGAGTCACTCGCGCACCTGCCAAGGCCCCATGAGTCGGATCCCCCATGCACGCTGCCCTCGCCACCCTCCGTCGCCCGTTCCTCGTTGTTCTTAGCCTAGTCGGTGCCCTGCTGCACTCTGCGGTCGGCCACGCTGCGCCCTGCGACGTCCTAACGGTCGGACCAGGAAAGGACTATCCCTCCATTTTCGCGGCTGTGGCGGCGGGGCAAGACGAAGACGTTGTGCTCGTTGAGCCAGGGACCTACGGGTTCTTCGGGCTCATCGGCAAGGGCATGAGCGTCGTCGCGGCAGGCCCGGGCGTCAGGGTCGAGGGCCAGGTTCGGGTACAGAGCATCGCCCCAGGGCAGAGGGTGTCCCTCCAGGGACTCGAGGTCAGAGCCGTCACAACCGAAGCCCTTACCGTTGCGAACTGCAGCGGCCCGGTGCGAATCGAGTCCTGCGCGTTCTACGGCGGCGGCACCGGCTGGTACAGCACCGATCGGCTGGGGGCGCGGCTAGTGAACAGCCTCGACGTGGCCATCCATGGAACCTGGATCCATGCCCAGAACCCCGCCTGCATCAATGGCCCCTTCGGCGACCTGTTCTGCCCCTCGGGCGGCGACGCACTCCTCATCGAGGAATCCACTCTGGTGCTGGAAGAGTCCCACTGCATAGGAGGCCACTCGGCCTTCATCGAGGAGTTCCCGCAAACCGACGACGGAAAGCACGGCATTCGGCTAGAGAGCGGTTCCCTCACCGCGCGCGGTTCCACCGCCTCGGGCGGAAGCGGTTCGTCCTATACCACTGGGCCAGGGTCGGGCGGACATGGAATCTACGTCGCTGCGGGTGCGCAGCTCCGGACCCTGGACTGCCAGCTGACCGAGGGCGGTGCCGGGTTCACGCCACCCGCTTCCTGGGGCGCAACGGGTGACCCCATCGGTGGACCGGGAAGTGGTGCTGCGCAGCTGCTCACCGGTCCTTCCCCGAGCGCCTTCGCCACCCATGTGGTTCAGCCCGGCGACCCTCTCACGATCGAGTTCGCTTTCGTACCCAACGCGCGCACCGACCTCTTCGTTTCGGTCAACGACGGATCGCTCTTCTTGCCTGGCCTCAGCGGACACCTGCTCCTGGGAACGCCGCTCCTTCGCTCACGCTATCTCGCCGGCACGACGGACGCGAACGGTGCGCTGCAGTGGACCATCCAGGCTCCTTCGCCATTTGGGGGCGATTCGCTCCGGCTTCTCTTCCAGGCTGGGCACCGAGACCCCGCAACGGGCCGAGATACGCTCGGCCCGATGCAGGAAGTGCACGTCGTTCAGCCCTGAGGGGCTCGAGCGGCGACGCGTATCAAGGCGGGCCCCGTGCGGGGGCTGCCGCCAGAGCGCGTCGCGGACTCTGTCACGGGTGCCTCGTACTCGATCGTCACCGCGCCCGGAAGGAAGAGGTTGACGACCTCCGCGTTGGTGCGAGCGTGCTCGGAAACCTGGCCGCAGCGGTAGACGCCGCCGCTGAAGAGGGCGAGGGGCAGCATCAACTGGTCCGCGAGGTACTCGTCCACCGGCGCGTCCGTGGCCTCGTAGCCGCGGACCGCGCTGGCTAGCTGCGACCCCACGAGCTCTGAGGCAAGCGTGCGCATGCCGAAGGACGCGTGCACCGCCGTGACGTTGGCGAACGGCTGGCGCGCGTACATGACGTTGCCCGGGCCCTTGCCCCCCTTGACCGTGGTCACGGTGAGCTGATCAGAGTGCCAGTGGACGCGCTTCTGAAACGCGGTCCATTCGCGGTTCGGGACCTTGCGGCTGAGGTTCTGCACGATGACTTCGCACGAGGCTTCACCAGGGGCACCGCGCTCAAGGAGCCCGAGGGCACGTGTCGCGCCGGCGGGCTGAATCTCTACGCGCAGGAGCCCGCCGCCCGCGGGAAAGAACCCGGGGCGAAGGAGCGTGGCTTCCACGTCGAGACCGATCGCCCGGAGCTGCGGAAGAAACGACTCGGCGAACGCCTCAAAGGGCGGCGCCATCGGGTTGTGCGTGCCGCCCTCGAGGGTCACCGTCGACGGCTCGTCCGCCAAGAGCAGCGCCGGAAGCACCGTCTGGAGCACGAGCATCGTGCTGCCCGCCGAACCAATGCCGAAGTGGTAGTTGCCGCCTTGGCAGCGCTCACCCGGCGTGAAGCGCACGGAGAGGCTGCCCAGCTCGTCGCCTTCGATCTCTCCGCCCGTGATGTCGCGCACAGCGCGTAGCGCCGTGCGATGCTGGCGCAGGAGGCCGGGCTTACGCCGGCCCCCGCGCACGTTCTCAATGGTGATGGGCTGGCCCAGCGCGGCGCTAAGGGAGAGCGAGGTCCTAACGACCTGCCCTCCCCCTTCACCTTGGCTACCGTCGATGCGGAGCTCGTTCTTGTGGATGGGTGGCATGACGGTTCCTTACGTTCGTTAGCCCTTCACGCAGACGACCTGGCGGAGCGTATGCACGATGTCCACGAGGGACTCCTGGGCTTCCATGACTTTCTCGATGTCCTTGTACGCCATCGGGATCTCATCGATCACCGACGCGTCCTTCCTGCACTCGACGTGACTCGTGGCATTGATCTGGTCCTGGACCGTGTACTTCTTCTTCGCGGCCGTTCGAGACATGACGCGACCTGCGCCATGGCTGCACGACTCGAAGGCATCCGGGTTGCCCCTCCCCTCCACGATGAAGCTCTTCGCTCCCATCGAACCGGGGATGATGCCCATGTCACCCTTGCCAGCGCGCACGGCCCCCTTGCGGGTGAGCCAAACGTCCTCGCCGAGGTGTCGTTCCTTCGCCACGTAGTTGTGGTGACAGTTCACCACCATGGCGTCGGCCTTGAAGGGCTTGATGCCTTTCACGCTACGCACGGCCGCGATCATGTTCTCCATCATCACCTGGCGGTTCAGACGAGCGAACTCCTGGGCCCAAAGCAGCGCCTCGATGTAGTCGTCGAAGTGCTCGGTGCCTTCGGTCAGGTAGCTCAGGTCACGGTCGGGGAGGTTGCCCACCACCGACTCCATGTCCTTGCGCGCCTTCTCGATGAACACCGAAGCGATTCGGTTGCCGACGCCACGGGAACCCGAGTGCAGCATGAACCACACGCGGTCCTCCTCGTCGAGGCACACCTCGATGAAGTGGTTGCCCCCACCGAGGGTTCCGAGATGCTTCAGGTTGTTCGTGTTCTTCAGCGTCCGATGACGATCCGTGAGAGCGCCGAAGCCCTTCTCAAGGTGCGTCGTCCAGAGGTTCGACACGCGCTTCGGCACGTCGTGCCAAGAGCCCTTGTCGCGGCCCCGCGTCGTGCGGCCATGGGGCACCGCGCGCTCGATGGCGAGACGCACGGGCTTGAGGTCGTCCGGCAGGTCCGAGGCCACGAGGCTCGTTCGCGCCGCGCACATACCGCAGCCGATGTCGACTCCCACCGCCGCGGGCACGATGGCCCCGAGGGTTGGGATCACCGAACCGATCGTCGCCCCCATGCCCCAGTGCACGTCTGGCATGACCGCGAGGTGACCGTGGATGATGGGCAGCTGGGCCGTGTTGATGAGCTGGCGCCGCGCGCTGTCTTCAATGCCGACCCCGCGCGTCCAAGCCTTGATCGGGACGCCCTTGGGCGACTCGATCGTCTCGTAGGCCACTTGGGGCAGGTCTCCGTGTGAATGTGAGTGACTCATGGCGTTCTCCTGTTCGAGTATCGCGATCGGAACGTTCCGTATCTGATCCTCGTCAAAGCGAGCGGAGTGCCAACCGACTCCTCCGCGCCCACAATTGCACCTAAGCGGACCGCTTCCAAGAACTTACGTCGCCGCCTCAATATCGCCCCCCCTGGAGCGCCCCATCGTCGTTGATCGCCGGGGATCGCCCCTTATCCCACAGGATCAAGATCGTTCCACCCCGGCACCACCCCCACCCAGCCTGATAGGCTACCGCCTATGACGACCCCTGAGTCCCCCTCCAGCCAGCACGACAACGGCCCCCAGCCCCTCGGGGACCTGATGGCGGAGCACGGTCTCAAGCCCAACGATCTCGTCGAAGCCTCGATGCAACAGGTCGAGCTGACGAGCGGTCTGACCCACAAAATGGTGAGCCGAGCCACAAAGGGCCGCCGGCTGACCCCCAAGGTGCGCATGCGCATCGTGGCAGCGCTGAACCTCGCCGCGGGGACGAGCTACGGCCCGCGTGACGTGTTCAACTACCTGCGCGAGCGCTAGGAGTCTGCGCTCAAGGCTCAGCCCGCGTCACTCAAAGCGAACGTCGATCGCGTTCGTCAATCCGACTGGCTGCCCTGTGCTCGGCGGCATTTGGAACCAAACCTGCACGTACCGGTGGTCGCCCACGAGCGCTCCCGCGAGGCCTGGATCGTTGAGGTCAAAGCCAACGACCGCCGACCCGTCTGCTTCGCTGATTCTCAATCCGCCAGTGTTCGTCCTGGGTCCGCCTACGCAAAACGACTCACCGCTACCGCCAGGAAGTGGGACCGACGCCGATGAACTCGACAGCAGAACGGTGAAGGGAGCCTGGGGCGGAAGGCCTTCCGCCCGAAGCTGCCAACCTGCATGGGGAAGCACGTTGGAGCCGCTTACCGAGAGCTCCGCCTCGGGTGCCGATGGAGTCGCCGTTCCTGCGCAGAAGCTCGTTCCGAAGCTGTCTTCGAACACGTGCAGTCGCCCGACCGCTACGGTTCCATCGTCGCCAGGTGCCACTGGGGAACTCACGAGCGCTCCATTCCCCCATAACGCCACGTGACGTCCGAAGTCTATGTAGGTATCAGGAGTATGCTGCGTGTTCCCCGAGTAGCTGATGCGCTCGATCTGGTCCCAGGAATCCGTCGCCTCGTTGTACTCGTAGAGGTACGCCCGACCGGCGATTCCACCAATGGGGCGACCCGACTTCGAGGCTCCCACGATCAATCGGCCACGGACGCCATCCAAGTCGAGGGATGCACCGAACTGATCTCGGCCATTGGCTCCTCCCGGAATAGAATTCGCCGGCTGGAGGGTGGAGTGATATTCGTAGTCACCGGTGACGGCGTTCTCCTTCATCACAATCACGAGTCCAACTCCAGCATTCTTCGGATGAGCTCCGTACATGAACCATCCTGCGTCAACGTCACTCCCATCGCTCGGGTAGTAGGTCACGCCCGCCTGAGGGGGCTGCGGGTTGCCAATCGCCTGCGAGAAGGACCAGCGGTTGTTTCTTCGGGTGTATCTTTGCCAACCGAGGGTGGGCGAGACGCTTGAGTCGACCCAGACCAAGAGCTCATCTTCGCTGCGGGTCTGACGCCGAAGGAAGAATGGGTCAGGAGAGCCTGCCAAGGATGGATTCAGATTGGCGTCAGGACGACGCTCCCAGGCACCGTTGACGCGCTCGTAGGTCATGAGCCTGTGTCGATTGGA
>CAYQKK010000112.1:0-18488 GCA_964417955.1 uncultured Planctomycetaceae bacterium | reverse complement strand
ACGACGCGGGAAGAGGGGCCGGGGCACAAGTACCTGGCCCAGCACAGCGCCGGTTCCGGCAAGTCGAACTCCATCGCCTGGACGGCGCACCAGCTGTCCCAGCTCCACGATGGCGACGGCGAGAAGATGTTCCACTCGGTGATCGTTGTGACGGACCGAACGGTGCTGGACGATCAGCTGCAGGACACGATCTACCAGTTCGAGCACCAAAGCGGCGTGGTCGGGCGCATCAACCGCGAAGAGGGGCAGGGGTCGAAGTCCGAGAAGCTGGCGGCGGCCCTGGAGGCGAGTCAGCCCATCGTGATCGTGACGATCCAGACGTTTCCCCACGTGCTGGCGGCGATCGAGGACAGCGTCAGCCTGAAGGAGCGGCGCTACGCCATCATCGCGGACGAGGCGCACTCGTCCCAGTCGGGCTCGACGGCGGGGAAGCTGCGGGCGGTGCTCTCATCGGATGCGGCGGCTGACGAGGGGGAGCTGAGCCCCGAAGACATGCTGGCTGCTGCGGTTGAGGGGCGCCGGGCATCTGGGAATCTGAGCTACTACGCATTCACCGCGACGCCGAAGGCCAAGACCCTCGAGCTGTTCGGCCGCGTGCCCGACCCGAGCCAGCCCGCGTCGAAGCGCAACAAGCCCGAGGCGTTTCACGTGTACAGCATGCGCCAGGCCATCGAGGAGAAGTACATCCTCGACGTGCTGCGGAACTACACCAACTACAAGGTGGCCTACCAGCTCGCCCAGAAGGCGGCGGCGTCGGACACACAGGTCGAGAGCAAGAAGGCCAAGGTCAAGCTCAACCAGTGGGTGCGGCTGCACGACTACAACATCGCCCAGAAGGTGATGGTGATCGTGGAGCACTACCGCACGAACGTTAGGGGGCTTTTGGGCGGCAACGCCAAGGCCATGGTGGTGACGGGATCACGCAAGGAGGCCGTGCGCTACAAAGTCGAGTTCGACAAGTACATCCACAAGAAGGGCTACACGAAGTGCTTTGCCATGGTCGCCTTCTCGGGCGAGGTGCGCTTCAAAGAGTCGGATCAAGGGGCGGAGGCGCTGGTGGGGGAGGCCTTCACCGAGGCGTCCATGAACCCTGGCCTAAAGGGCCGCGACATGCGCGACGCCTTCGATTCCAGCGACTTCAACGTGATGATCGTGGCCAAGAAGTTCCAGACGGGCTTCGACCAGCCCAAGCTGTGCGCCATGTACGTGGACAAGAAGCTCGGGGGCCTGGAGTGCGTCCAGACGCTGTCGCGGCTCAATCGAACCCACAAGGGCAAGCTGGAGACCTACGTGGTCGACTTTTTCAACGAGCCCGCTGAGGTGCTGGAAGCCTTCCAGGTGTACTACGAGACGGCGCGGCTCCAGGACGTCACGGACCCGAACCTGATTTGGGATCTGTACGAGAAGCTCCGCGCGGCGGGCATCTTCCTGTGGACCGAGGTGCTGCAGTTCGCGGAGTACTACTTCGTGAGGTCCAAGAGCAGCGCCGCCATCGGCAACATCTGCCGGGAAGCAGTGGATCGGTGGGACGTACGTCGCCGGGCGGCCCAGGCCGAGCACAAGAAACACTCCGAACTCCTCGCGCACGCTAAGTCCGTGGGGGACGCCACGTTCATTGCGAACGAAGAAGCCGCCATCAAGGAGGCGAAGGTCGAGCTCGATCGGTTGGACGTCTTCAAGGGGGACCTCGTCGCGTTCACTCGCACCTATGAGTTTCTGTCCCAGATCGTCGACTACGAAAGCCACGACCTAGAGCGACTGAGCCTCTACGCGCGCCACCTAGCGCCGCTCCTGCGGGACCAGGCGGAAGAGGACGACCCCATCGACCTCAGCTCCGTCGAACTCAGCCACTACCGCCTCTCGAAAATCCAGCAGCAGGACCTGATGCTGGTGAAGGAGGGTGACGTCGAGGGCCTCTATGGCGCCGACAGCGTCGGCACCGGAAAGGCCAAGAGCAAAGAGGAAACGTGGCTCTCGCAGCTGATCGAGCGCCTCAATGACCTCTTCGTGACGGACGGTCTCTCCGAGCGCGACATGCTCAACTACGCGTATACGATCCGCGACAAGGTGAAGGAGAACGACGCGGTCATGAGCCAGATCGCCAACAACTCTCCCGAGCAGGCTCTCCTCGGCGACTTTGGGGAGGCCCTAGACGCCGCCGTCATGGATAGCAGCGACACGCACCAGAACCTGATGATGCAGTACCTGAACGACAAGGCCCTGCAGGCCGGCTTCCAACGGGTGGTCTTCGATCTCCTGCTGTCGAAGAAGTCGGCGGGTTGATGCTCCGGCCAAGCCGCGGTCTATACTGGACCTAAGGTCCTGCTCCTCGTCCCCTGTAGGCGAAAGGTGACCCTACTCCATGATCATCGAAGAGCTTCACATCCGGAACTTCAAGGCCCTGGAGGACGTCCACCTGAAGGACCTCCCGGGCATGTCCGTTTTCTTAGGCCGCAACGGCACCGGCAAGACGACGCTCTTCAGGGTGTTCTCGTTCCTGAAAGAGTGCCTGAACAGCAACGTGAAGGTTGCGCTTCAGCGTGAAGGCGGGCTGCTCGGCTTCAAGGAGGTCTTGACCAAGGGCAAGGATCCAGCCACGGACGTCATTGGGATTGAGATCAAGTTCCGACTGGAGATCGCGGGCAAGAACCGGCTTGTGACCTACCTCCTCGAGATCGCGCTTGAGGAGGGCAAGCCCGTCGTCAAGCGTGAGGTGCTGCGCTACAAGCGAGCCCAGCACGGTGCCCCGTTTCACTTCATCGACTTCTCCCACGGCGCGGGCACAGCGGTCAGCAACGAGGCAGACTTCAACAAGCCCGACGAGGAGCTTGATCGCGAAAAGCAGGCGGTGTCATCGGATACGTTGGCCATCAAGGGCCTGGGGCAGCTTGAGCGCTTCAAGGCGGCGAAAGCATTCCGCGAGCTGATTGAGAACTGGCACATCTCCGACATTCACATCAGTGCTGCGCGGGGATCCAAGGACCCAGAAGAGGGGCTCCACATGTCCACCTCGGGAGACAACCTGCCCTCGGTGGCGCTGCGGATGTACGAGGAGCATCGCGACGTCTTTGACGAGGTCTGCAGGAAAATGGCAGAGCGCGTGCCGGGTGTTGCTGAGATTCAAGCCAAACCCATGGACAACGGCGCACTTGTGGTCCGCTACCGGGATGGAGCCTTCAGCGATTCGTTCTTAGACCTGAACGTCTCCGACGGGACGATCAAGATGTTCGCGTACCTGCTGCTTCTGCACGACCCGAAGCCCTACAAGATCCTCTGCGTTGAAGAACCTGAGAATCAGCTGTACCCAGAACTCATGACGTTGCTCGCCGAGGAATTCGCCGAGTACTCGCGACGGGGTGGGCAGGTGTTCGTTTCCACGCACTCTCCTGAGTTCCTTAACGGCATCCCGGCCGGGTCGATCTTCGTCCTAGAGAAGTGCGACGGGCTCACGACGGTCCTACGGGCCCAGGAAGACCCGCTGGTTTCGGGTCTCTTGGGGCAGGGCGATCACGCGGGCTACTTGTGGCGTGAAGGGACGTTTGTCGGCATGGGGGCGCGAATCGCCCAAGCTTCATGATCGTCCTGATGACGGAGGAGGCCTCAATGAAGGCGACGCTCCAGAAGGTTATCCGCGTTCACTTCCCGGATGCCCATGAGGGGGTCGACTGGTTGGTGCTGACTTTTGAGGGCAAGCAAGATCTCGAAGCCCGCCTTGTCGGTTCTCTACAGCGCTGGAACTATGGAGATCCACACTTCATTGTCCTGCGCGATGCGGACTCGGGTAATTGTCACGAGATCAAAGCGAAGCTGATCGAGCTTGCTCAGCCAGCGGGGAAGACCATCACCGTCCGGATTGTTTGCCGGGAGCTTGAGAGCTGGTTCCTCGGGGATGAGGCCGCCGTGAAGGCCGCCTATCCGGGGGCAGTGATCAGCGGGCAGACAGCCAAGTTTCGGGACCCCGATCGTCTGGGGAACGCCTCCCAGGAGTTGGACAAGGTCACAGGGGATCGATCGAAGATCGGAAGGGCGTCCAAGATCGCTGCTCACCTTGAGCCAGCGTCCAATCGGTCGAACAGCTTTCGGGTGACCTTCAAGACTCTGAAGGCCCACCTAGAGGCGTCTTGAGCGCTACTGGCCGAGCGTCTGGATCACGCAGGTGGACCTAGTGCGAAGGCTCAGCGCTGAGTCTTGCGGCGCCGATCCAGCCCGCGTCGGAGCCTAGGGTGGCGGGCATGATCTTGGGTTCGCGGGTGCCGTAGCGGCGTTCGGCCATGGACTCTTCGGCGCCTGGCTTGAGCAGGTCGAGGGCGGCGCCGAAGCCGCCGCCGATGGCGAAGACGTTCACGTCGAAGAGGGTGATCAGGGTGGCGAGGCCAGCGCCGAGGTCGCGGCCGACCTGGTGGAGGAGGGCGCGTTCGGGGCCGTCCGTTTCGCGGGCGCGGGCGCAGAGGTCGGGGAGCTCGGGCGTCAGGTTGTTGGCCTTGGCACGGCGCATCACGGCGGTGGCTGAGACGAGGCGCTCTAGGCAGCCGTAGGAGCCGCACGCGCACTCCAGCTCTGCGGCGTAGGGCGCGTCGTAGTCGCTGTTCGCGGGGCGCTGACAAATCACGACGTGGCCGATCTCGCCCGCGTTGCCGCCGGGGCCGGTGAAGAGCTTGTCCTCGAGGACTACGCCGCCGCCCACGCCCGTGCCGAGGGTGACGAGGACGAGGTCGCGTTCGTGAAGGCCTGCCCCAAGCCACTGCTCGCCGAAGGCCGCGACGTTGGCGTCGTTCTCGATGACGACGCGTCTTCCAGTGAGCGCATCCGAGACGCCCTCCGTGAGGCTGGTGCCCACGAGGTTCTGCATGTTCGCGCTGGCGAGCACCTCGCCGGTGCTGCGATTGAAGAGTCCCGCGCAGCCGACACCGACCGCTTCGGCGGGGCCGAGCCCAGCCTCGGCCTCAAGCTCCAAGGCCAGCTTCGCCGCCCGCGCGTAGATCTCGGTGGACGGAATATCTTGGTCGAACGGAGCCGAGCCCGTGCAAATGGGCTTCGTCCCGTCCGCCGCAATGACGCCGCCCTTGATCGTGGTGCCGCCGAAGTCGAGGCCGATCAACGGGCGACCGGACGGCCCGGCGGATGCGCTCGGGTCCGTCACTTCTTCGCTTTGGCGAGCTTCGAGATCTTGCGGTAGGCCTTCATGTACTCGCGGCCGCTCTCGGCCCACGAGAAATCCTCGCCCATGCAGCGCTTGCCGATGACCTTCCAGTCCGCGGCTTTCTTGTAGATCGCGCGGCCGCGGTCGAGGGCGTCGACTAGGGCTTCGGGATCGTAGCGCTCGAAGAGGATGCCGGTGCCTTTCTTCGGCGTCGCGGTCACGTCGACAAGGGTGTCTTCAAGTCCGCTGAAGGCGTAGGCGATGGGAACCGCGCCGTAGCGCATGGAGATCGCGCAGAGGGCGTTGGTCGCGTGGTAGTGACCGGGTAGCAGCAGCATGTCTGCCGCGGCGAGGAGCGTATGCGCGGTGGTCACGTCATAGCCCTCGACCACGCGGCAGCGGCCCGCGAACGTCTGCTCGATGGTGTGCAAGCGCTCGATGATCTCCGGCGGACCTGGGCCCATCAGAACGATCTCAACGTTGCGCTCGAGCATCGGCGTCAACGACTCCGCCAAGATGTCGAAGCCGCTATCCGCGTCGAAGCGACCGACGATCGCGAGGAGCGGTGTACGCGGCGAGACCTCGAGCTTCATGGCCTCTTGGAGCGCGGCCTTGCACTTCTTCTTGCCGGCGAGTTCCGCGTCGTCCGGCGTGTACGTCTGGGCGAGCAGCGGGTCGACGCTCGGGTCCCACGTGAGGTAGTCGATGCCGCTCTGCACGCCGATGATGTCGTTCTCGCGGCGACGGAAGGTCTCTTCGAGGCCATCGCCACGGTCCGCTTCGATGTAGCTACGTGCCTTGCTGGGGGAGCTAGCTCCCACGGCCGTCGCGAACTCTGCGCCTGCCTTGAGGTAGTTCACCCGAGCGCCGAGCTCGACGCCTTCAACGGAGCGGAAGTACTCGTGGGGGATCCCGATCTTCGGCAGGACTTCGCGCTCGAAGGAGCCCTGCATCGCGAGGTTCTGGATCGCGAACAGCGTGCCCGGCTTCGACGCGGGGTGGTCGCGGCCCTTGTACTCGAGCTTCTGGATCAGCGGGATGAGCCCGGCGGTCCAGTCCATGCAGTGGATGACGTCCGGCGTAAACGCAAGGGGGCCGAAGCCCTCTAGGACGGTGCGCGCGAAGATCGCGTAGCGCCGCCAGTTGTCCGCGTAGGGACCGTTTTCGTCGCCGTAGGGATGGCGCGTACGGAAGAGCTGGCCGTGGTCGATGAGGTGCACCGTCAGTCCGTCGACGTATCCGGTGCGGATCGTCACGGGCGTCCGCGTCTTGCCGTCGCGGATCCTGAGCAGGGCGCTTTCCTCAAGCGGGCCGAGGGCTGACGTATCGATATCCCGCGAGTGAGGCAGGAACACGCGGACGTCGGCACCAAGCTCTTTGAGCGTGCGAGGGAGCTGCTCGGCGATTTCGGCGAGCTGTGTGCGACGGACGAGCGTTTTCAGCTCGGGGGTCGCGAACGCGATTTTCACGTCCTTTAGGGGGCTGGGGGGCTATCGGATACGCGCCGTGCCCTTTAGGGCCGATGCGAGGTCAGGGCGGGAGCGCCCGTTGTCCCTATACACTAGGCTTCCTCCCACCCGAAACCCTAGCCCTGTGCTGGGCGTGCGGGCGTTATCTCTTGCCTCCAAAGGACTTGAGTCCGTCAGAGGATCGGGATTGCTCGTAGATCGGCAGCACCTCGGGCAGGAGGCTCTGGATCTGCTTGATCCGATTCTCGTTCGACGGGTGGGTCGAGAGCCACTCGGGCGGGGCCTGGCCGCCGTTGGCCGCCTGCATGCGCTGCCAGAAGCCCACGGCCTCGCGTGGGTCGTAGCCGGCGTGGGCCATGTACATGAGGCCGCGGCGGTCGGACTCGAGCTCGGCGTCTCGGCCGAAGCTGAGGGCCGCGAATTTGCCCGCGAAGTCCGCGGTTTGGATGATGGCAGCGGCCCCTTCGCCGCCGCCAATGAAGGCGGCGACCAGCTGGATCATTCCGTTGACTCCAATCTGCCGCGTCATGGCCCGGGTTCCGTGGCGGAGCGTAGCGTGGGCGATCTCGTGGCCCATTACGACGGCGAGACCCGTTTCGAAGTCCCCCGTGGTGCCCGCCGCCACCGGCAGAATCCCCGTGTAGACCGCCATCTTGCCGCCTGGCAGGCACCAGGCGTTGACGAGATCATCGCGGCGGACGAGCACGACTTCCCAGTCGAAGAGGTTGGCCACCTCAGGGTCGATCTCTTTCGCCGCGCGGACGAGCTTGTCCGTCATGGAGACCACGGTGTTGTAGTCGCGTCCGGATTCGATCGTCTGCTCCGGTGCCAGCAGTTCCGGGTACGCCTGGGCACCGAGGACCGGGTCCTGGCTCACCGGGATCAGGTTGAGCTTCGAGATCGCGGTGCACGAGGGCAGCAGGGCCGCCGTCGTCGCAGCCAATAGGCAGGCGGTCCAGCGCTTGGGGAGGGAGGGGATGAGCTGCATGGTGTCGACAGGGTCTCAGGTTCAATGCGGGCGATACGGGGCTTGTCCGGGCATAGTGTGCGATCTGGAAGTTCGCTGCGCGTAGCCGATTCTCAGGCAGCTTCCAACTACGTTCAATAACTCGACACAGAATGCACATGAAGCGCCCGCCGATCGTCCTCCTTGTCCTCGATGGATGGGGTCACCGCACCGAGACCGAAGCCAACGCCGTTCTCCAGGGCGCGCCGTACTTCAAGAGCCTGTTCGAGACCCACCCGCACACGCTGCTCACCGCCTGCGGCCGCGAAGTGGGACTGCCCTCGGGCGTCATGGGCAACAGCGAGGTCGGGCACACGAACCTCGGCGCTGGCCGGGTCGTCTATCAGGACGTGACGCGCATCGACAAGGCCATCGAGGACGGAGAGTTCGCCCAGAACCCTGCGTTCCTCGAGCAGATCGAGCACGTGCGCAAGGCCGGCAAGCGGCTGCATCTCGTGGGGCTCTTGAGCACCGGCATGGTGCACGCGAGCGACCACCATCTGCGCACGCTACTCAATCTCTGCGCCGAGCACGGACTCAAGGGCAACGACGTCGCGGTGCACGCGATCACCGACGGGCGGGATACGCCGCCGCGCTCTGGCGCCGGGTTCCTTGAGACGTTGCAGGCGGCCTGCGACTCGGCAGGCGCCGGCCAGATCGCGAGCCTCGTCGGGCGCTACTTCGCCATGGATCGCGACAAGCGCTGGGACCGCGTCAAGAAGGCGTGGGACGTGTTCGTGCACGGGACGGGCGCGGTGCACGACACGGCGGCCGCTGCGATGCGCGCGTCTTACGAAGCGGGCCTCGGCGACGAGTTCCTTGAGCCCGTGATGATCCGCGGCCAGGAAGAGGCACGTATCAAGGAGGGCGACGCCGTGCTCTTCTTCAACTACCGCGCGGACCGCATGCGTCAGATGACGGACGTGTTCGTGCAGGACAGCTTCGACGGATTCGAGCGCGGCGAGCGCCCGGGCGTGAAGCTCGCTTCGATGACCCAGTACCGCGACGACTTCAGCTTTCCCGTCGCGTTCCCGTCCACGGACCTCGTCGGCATCTTTCCCGAGATGGTGGCGGCGGCAGGGCTGCGCCAAGAGCGCATCGCTGAGACCGAGAAGTACGCCCACGTGACGTACTTTTTCTCCGGTGGTCAAGAGGCGCCGTACGAAGGCGAGACGCGTACCCTTGTGCAAAGCCAGAAGGTCGCGACGTATGACCTCGCACCCGAGATGAGCGCGGACGGCATCACCAAGGCGATCCTGTCGAGCCTCGAAAAGGGCGAAACGGACGTATACGTGGTGAACTTCGCCAATGCGGACATGGTGGGGCACACGGGGATCGTCGATGCGGCCCTCGCGGCCGTGCGCAAGGTGGACGCGTGCTTGAAGGACATCGTCGCAGCGGTCGAGGCGCGCGGTGGAACCGTCGCGATCACGGCGGATCACGGCAACTCCGAGCAGCTTTGGGACCCTGAGTCCGGGCAGCCGCACACGGCGCACACCCTGAACCCTGTGCCGTTCGTTCTCATCGGACCGGACACCAAGGGGGTCAAGCTGCGCGAGCGTGGGGCCTTGGCCGATGTGGCGCCGACGCTCATGGGCCTGCGGAACATCGAGAAGCACAGCTCGATGGACGGCCACACGTTGATCTTGCCGTGACCGGCGGCGGGAAGGTCCCCACGGCCATTCTCGGCGCCACGGGGATGGTGGGGCAGCGCTTTATCGCGCTGCTGGACGGTCATCCGGACTTCAAGGTCACGCGGCTCGCGGCCTCGAAGCGCAGTGCGGGGCAGCGCTACGGCGAGGTCTGTCGGTGGTCGCTTCCCCAGGCGATGCCAGCGTGGGCGCGGGAGCTTGTGGTCGAGGAAGCCGAGGATGCGGTCGACAGTATCGGCTCGTCGGTGCGCCTCGCGTTCTCTAGCCTCGACGCCGATTCCGCGCGCGCGCTCGAGCCGGCGTACGCTCGCGCGGGGGCGCTCGTCGTGTCGAACGCCTCTGCCCATCGCATGGATCCGGCGGTTCCGCTCGTCGTCGCGGAAGTCAACGCCGAGCACTTAGATCTACTTCGTTCGCAGGCCTTCGGAAGCGGCGGTCTTGTGTGCCATCCGAACTGTTCTGCCACGGGTCTCGTCCTCGCCCTCGAGCCGCTTCATCGCGCCTTCGGCGTGAGTCAGGTTTCGGTGACGACTTTGCAGGCCGCGTCGGGCGCTGGCTATCCCGGCGTCGCATCGCTCGACCTGATCGACAACGTGCTGCCGCTCATTCGCGGGGAAGAAGAGAAGCTCGCCGAGGAGCCCATGAAGATCCTCGGTGAGCTCGTCTCCTCCGGAGGCGAAGTGCCGAAGGTCGAGGTGGCGCCCATGGTGGTCAGCGCCCAGTGCTTTCGGGTACCGGTAGCGGACGGACACACTCTCGATGTTTCGGTGAAGCTCGCCGGGGACCCTTCCGAGCGGGAGGTCCGGCAGGCCTGGGAGGAGGCCGCGGAGCGCGTCCCGATTCGGTACATGGACGCAGTGGACCGGCCTCAGCCGCGGCTCGATCGGGATTTCGAAGGGGGGATGGGGATCTCGGTTGGGCGCCTGCGCCCGTGCCCGCTGCTCGGGACGCGATTCGTCGTTCTGAGCCACAACACGGTGCGTGGCGCCGCAGGAGGGGCGATTTCCACGGCCGAAGCGGCCCTCCATCGTGGGCTCCTCCGAAGGTAGCCTGTGGTGCAAGGTGAGAGCGCAATCATAGGAGTAGGCCCCACAGAGGCCCTCGTAGCTTGGACTGCCTGACTCGCGTGATAGGATTTGGGGCCCCGCTCTACTCTCTCGCGGTGCCGCTCCTGCGGCCCTTGCTGTCACCTCTCAGCTGTCACTCATTGTCCATGGCGCTTCTCTCGACCCTCGCCCTTTTGGCGGCGACCCTCCCGGCCGCTTCACCCGTGGCGTCGAGCCATTCCCTGCGGGCTGATCTGACCGAGCTGTTCCAGCCGCCGACCGTGGCGGAGATCGCAGCGGTGCGCGCAGATTGGGCGACTCGCCAGCCCGTAGTGGCTGGCTACCAATTGGACGCATCGAACGTGAATGCCGACGGGATTCGGTTCGACGTGGTGAGCCATGTGGTCGATGGCCAGCGTCACTACGGCGCCGTTCGCTACCCGCGCAACTACACCCCGGGCCAGCCCTACGGCACGCTCGTGGTTTGCCACGGGGGACTCGTGGGGCTGAGTGCCGAAGAGAGCGCGAACTTCATCGTTTCACTGCCGGGCATCTGCGTTGACGAGAACTACTTTCTCCTCATGCCGAGCTTCCGGGGCGAGCAGCTTGTGACTCAGTTCGCCGGGACGTTCCTTTCGGGGGGCAACCCAAGCTGGGCGGACCGCGACGTCGATGACACCGCGTCACTCCTCTCGGCGGTGCAGCAGAACATTCCGGACATGGATCACTCACGCGTCGCCGCGTGGGGGATTAGCCGCGGCGGGGCCGTTGCTATGTTGCTCGCGGCGCGCGACGATCGGATTCGCCGCGTCGTGGACATCTTCGGATTCACCGACTTCTCGCTCCCGAGCGTGCAGTCCCAGCTCGATCTCATCCTCAACCAGGGGAATCAACCCGCGGGTATCGGCCGCGTGGCCTACGAGTCGTTCGTTCTCGGCTGGCTCAACGGATCGCTCACCCTTGAGGAGGCGCGCCTCGCTTGGCTGCGCCGCTCGCCCTGCTACTTCGCCGACACGCTGCCGCCGATCCAGGCGCATCACGGACTGCAGGACACCCAGGTGGATCCCTCGCACACGCAGGTGCTGCTCGGGGCCCTCTCGGCCCTTGGTCTTGGATCCCCCGACGTGGAAGGCTTCTTCTATCCCAACGGCCAGCACGGCATCAACTCCCTCCAGGGACTGGGGGACCGAGTCGAGCCGTACATCTGCGCCCTCGAGCTCGGGCCGCGCAGCTACTGCGGTCCCATGCGACCCCACGCACTCGGCTTGTATGCGGCCGCTGACTATCGCGGATCCGTCGCCGTTTCAGACGGCTTCTTCGAGCTGCGCGCGAACAACTGCCGCCCCGACTCGGTGGGCCTTGTCTTCATCAACAACTCGGTGGGCTACACGCCGGCCGGAGCAGGCTTCTTCTGCTTGGGCGCGGGTGCACAGCGCCTCGGCGCAGGCTTGATCGACTCGGCCGGAACGTTTCGCTTGCCCCTCGACCTGGCGAATGTGAACCCCGGTGCCGCTCAGTTCCTGAGCCCCGGGTCCCGTGCGTACATGCAGGTGGTCTTCCGAGACGTCGGCAACCCCATGGGCTCGTTCAACTTCTCGAACGGCCTCTTCCTGACGGTCGAACCGTAGATCCGTCAGAGCCGGTACCAGAGCCGTCCAACCCATTCGTGGATGGCCCATGAGGAGTCGCGAAAAGAGCGTGAGCGCGGCATGACCGCGTCGCGCAGGTTCGCGGGCGGCGTGGCTGCCATGGTGGGAGCGGGAAGGACGCTGAGCCCTTCCGCTTCACAGACCTCGATGGCCCGGGGCATGTGCCAAGCGTGGGTGACGACGGCGACGCGGGTGATGCCTTCCTTGCGCAGCACCTCGGCGCTGAACCGGGCGTTCTGACGCGTGTTGAGCGAGCGATTCTCGATCCATCGGACGGGGACTTGGAGCTCGTCTTGCACGAAGTCGCGCAGGACCTCGGCGGCCGAGCGGCGATCAGGGCGCAGGACTCCGCCGCTGATGAGGATCGGAACGCCCGTGCGCTTGGACAGCTGGGCGGCGTAGCGGCAGCGCTGGAGGCTGATGAAGCCCGGCTGATCAGGACCGTATTCCGGTGGGTCGCAGTCGATGTCGCCGCTGAGCACGACGATCGCGTCTGCTTCGATGGACGTCGCGGTGGGGGAGATCGTGGGGGCGGTCTGCAGGGAGTCGAGCAGCCAGTAGGCGACCTGGGGAATGCTGAGCGTCACGAGCGCGAGGGCTGAGAGCGACGTAAGGAGAACTCCGATGCGTCGGAGGGCCCGGCTCGGCTGCGCCCGACGCTTCGCAAAGTAAGAGATGCACAAGCCCAGGGCGGCGCCGAGGTACAGGGACGTCGGCGGAAGAAGGAGTAGTTCGAGAAGTCGCTTCACCACTGGATTCATATCAGACATCGTCGGTGGAAAATCCGTTCAAGGTCTAGGGGATTCCGGTCGATCCACGCCCCCTAGGCGTCCCATGCTGGGGGCTCTGCAGCTTTACGAGTTCCCAGCACGTGCCTCGGACCACTTGCAGGTTCTCACTCTCTCATCCTCCAGTTCGGCGCCTCGCCGCTCATCACTCACCCTGTGCGTCACCTCAGTCTCGCGCTCATCCTCACGGCCCTCTGGATCACCATGTCCGGGCACTTCGAAGGCATCATTCTCGCCCTCGGAGCCCTGTCGGTTGTGCTCGTGCTTTGGATGTCCAAGCGCATGGGCGTGATCGATGGAGAAGGCGTGCCGATTCGTATGCTTCCGCGGAGCGCTCCGTATCTGTCATGGCTCTTCAAAGAGATCGTCGTGACGAACGTGGAGATGGGCAAGCTCATCACTTCGAAGGAGATTCAGATTCAGCCGGAAGTCGTCGAGTTCACGCTGCATCAAAAGTCGGACGTGAGTCGCGCCCTCTTGGCCAACTCGATCACGCTGACTCCGGGGACGGTCACCATGGAAGTGGACGACATTCACATGTATGTACATGCCCTGACGAAGTCGGCTGCGACCGATCTCGTCCACGGCGAGATGCGCGGCCGCGTGCGCAAGGTTGAGGGGGCACCGGACTGATGTACGAGATCGCTGCTTTCCTTCTGCTTGGCACGATGGCGCTCGCGCTGATTCGCGCGCTCCGCGGGCCGACTGTTTTCGACCGCATTCTCGCGGTCAACATGTTCGGCACCGCGACGGTTCTGATGATCTCGGTCATCGGCTTCATGGGTACGGCCCGTGACCTCGTGGATATCGCGCTGATCTACGCGCTCGTGAGCTTCACGGGCACGATCGCCGTGCTGCGCTTCGTGGAGTATAACGTCGATCAAAGCCGCGCTGACGGCGTCGACGGCTCTGTGCCGTCCGCGCTCCAGATGGATGAAACCCCCGAGGTGAGGGGAGGCGCTGCGTCATGAGCCTTGTACTCGACATTCTGTCCTGGGCCTTTCTGATGGCGGGCGGGGGCATCAGCCTGATCGCTGGAATTGGCGTACTCCGCCTTCCCGACATGTTCAGTCGCATGCACGCTTCCGGCATGCTCGACACCCTCGGCGCGGCCTGCGTGCTTCTGGGTCTCATTCTTCAAGCGGGGATCTCTGTGATCTCCTTCAAGCTGTTCCTGGTCTTCTTGGTGCTGTCGATGACGAGCTCCACCGCGGCGCACGCGCTGGCGAAGGCTGCCACCGCCTCGGGCCTGAAGCCCAACCTGACGCCCATGGGGGCGCCGGTCTCCGGTGCAAAAGACGAGGAGGTGAAGTCATAGCCGCTCTCATCAATTTCCTGCTGCTGTCGTTCCTCGTGGTCATCGCGGTGGCCGCGGTGCGCACGAAGAACCTCTTCGAGGCCGCGATGCTGTTCGGTATCTTCAGCCTTGTCTCCGCGTCGTTTTTTGTGGTCCTCGACGCAGTCGACGTCGCCATGACCGAGGCGGCCGTGGGCGCCGGTGTGTCGACCATCCTGATGCTCAGCACCTTGGCCGTTACCGGCTTCAAGGTCAGGCCCCGCCCAGTGCAGCGCGATGTTCTCGGCATTGGTGTGTCGGTGCTGCTCGGCGCCGCGCTCGTCTACGGAACGCTGGATATGCCCCGCATCGGCGATCCGGAAGCCCCGGTTCAGACGCACCCGATCGCCAAGCATTACATTGAGATCTCGCCCACGGAGACCCACATCCCGAACATGGTCACGCCGCTCCTCGCGAGCTACCGCGGCTTTGATACTTTCGGCGAGACCGCCGTGGTGTTCACCGCTGGCATTGGCGTGCTCGCACTCATTGGCCGCCGCCGCAGGCGGGACGGAACGCCCGTCGAGTCCAGCGAAGGCACCGACGCGATGGGGGACAAGCACCGCGTCCTCCGCGTCGTCGGCAAGCAGATCATCCCCGCGATTCTTCTCTACGCCTGCTACATCCAGGCCCACGGCGACTTCGGCCCCGGCGGCGGTTTCCAGGCCGGCGTTGTGTTTGCGAGCGGGCTGATGCTCTACATGCTGCTCGTGGGGATCGACGAGGCCGAGAAGGTCATCAAACCCAAGGCGCTGGAGCGGCTCATTGCCCTCGGGCTCCTGATTTACGGCGGAACGGGGGTCCTGAACATCCTCCAGGGCGGCGCGTTCCTCGACTACCGCACGATGGCCCACGACGCCGTCCACGGACTGCACTACGGGATCTTGGCCGTCGAGCTGGGCGTCGGCATCACCGTGACCGCCGTCATCACGACCATCATCTTCACGTTCGCAGGCCACATGCGCAGCCGTCAGAAGGCGCTGCCGGAAGGCGTGGCCGCGGCCACCGAGGGAGGCGCTGCCTAAGCCATGGAGTACCTCGGACTCTTCAACTACTGGATCTTCATCGTGCTGATGATGTGCGGGTTCTACATGCTCCTCTCGGCGCGGAACCTCGTGAAGAAGGTCATCGGTCTGAACCTGTTTCAGACCTCGGTCTTCGTTTTCTACATCAGCACGGGCAAGGTCGACGGGGGCGCTGTTCCCATCGCGACGGACGGCGTCAGCGTTTACAGCAACCCGCTGCCGCACGTTCTCATTCTCACGGCCATTGTGGTCGGCGTGGCCAGCACCGCTCTGGGCCTCGCTCTCATCCTCCGTATCAAAGACGAGTACGGATCGATTGAGGAAGACGAAGTGGACCTTCAGGACGCACTCTCGTGATCGCTGAACACGCCATTATCCTCGCCGTGGTGATTCCGCTTCTGGCGGCGCCGCTGTGCATCCTTCTCGGTCGCGGCTTACTGAGCTGGATCGCGGCGTCGGCTGCGGTTTGGACCTCGTTTGGTCTGGCGCTGCACCTTTTGAACCGCGTCTTGAACGAGGGCACGATTCGCTACGCGCTCGGCGGCTGGGAAGCCCCCGTCGGCATCGAGTACCGACTCGACGCGGCCGGTGCGCTGGTCATGGCCGTCGTGACGGCCATCGGCTCCATCGTGCTGCCGTACTCGTACGCGAGCGTTAGGAAGGAGATTGACGACCACAAGCACCACTGGTTCTACGCCTGCTTGCTGCTGTGCTTCTCAGGGCTCCTCGGCATCACGGTCGCGGGGGATGCGTTCAACATCTTCGTCTTCCTTGAGATCAGCAGCCTCAGCACCTACGTGCTGGTCAGCATGGGCCGCGATCGCCGCGCCCTTACGGCCGCGTTCAAGTACCTGATCATCGGCACGGTGGGCGCGACGTTCTACCTCCTCGGCGTCGGGTTCATGTACCAGATGACGGGCACGCTCAACATCGAAGACCTCTCCCAGCGCCTACTCGCCATGAGTGGCGACGGCGTGACGCCGGTGTACGAAACGTCGACGATCCGGGCGGCGCTCAGCTTCCTGACGGTCGGCATCTCGCTCAAGGTGGCGCTCTTCCCGCTGCACGTTTGGCTGCCGAACGTCTACGCCTACGCGCCCTCGGTGGTCAGCGCTTTTCTGAGCGCGACCGCGACCAAGGTCGCGATCCTCATCTTCCTGCGCGTCTTCTACACGATCGACGGCCGGGCGATTCCGTTCGAGGCGCTGCCCCTGGCCCAGACCCTGGTGCCCTTTGCCGTGGCGGGCGCGGTGATCGCGTCTTTCATCGCGGTGTATCAGCGTGACGTCAAGCGGCTCCTCGCGTACTCCAGTATCGCTCAGGTCGGCTACATGATCTGCGGCATTGGGCTTGCCACCGCCGCGGGCCTTGAGAGCGGGCTGCTGCACCTCTTCAACCACGCGCTCATGAAGGGCACGCTGTTCCTGGCCATCGGCTGCGTGGTGTACCGCGTGGGCCAGACGCGCCTCGAGCTGCTGCGCGGCGTCGGCCGCGAGATGCCGTTCACGGCGGCGTCCATCGTCATCGGTGGGGCGAGCCTCATCGGCGTGCCGCTGACCGCCGGTTTTGTTTCCAAGTGGGCGCTTTTGACCGCGGTGCTCGCCGAGGGCCGCTGGGTCATCGCGATGCTCATCATTGTTAGCTCGCTGATCGCCGTGGTCTACGTGGCTCAAATTCTTCATGTGATGCTGATTCGCAAGCGTCCAGTCGGGTCGGAGAAGCTCCGGGAGGCGCCGCTTTGGATGGTCGTCCCGACCTTCTTGCTGGCCCTTTCCAATCTCTGGTACGGCGTGGCGGATGGCCGAGCGGCTGACGCTGCGCGGGCTGCTGCTGCGGCACTGATCGATGAGGTGGCACGATGAGCTCGGCTGAAACTGCGATGCTCGTCGCGCTGATCGCTCCGCTCGTCGGGGCCTTCCTCTGCGTGTTGGTCGGGCGCTGGCCCAACGTGCGCGAGGGCCTGTCCCTCGCCAGCGGTGCCGTCACGTTCTTGGCCGTCACCCAGGTCGCGAAGGCGCTCCACGCGGGCGAGTCCATCGCGCTGACGGTTCTCGAGCCGGTGGCCGGTCTGCGGATCGCGTTCGACGTCGAGCCCCTCGGGATGCTCTTTGCGCTTGTCGCGAGCCTACTGTGGCCCGTCACCACGCTGTACGCCATGGGCTACATGCGTGAGCACCACGAGGTCAAGCAGACGCGCTTCTTCTGCTTCTTCGCTATCTCGATCGCGGTCGTGATGGCCCTCGCGTTCAGCGCGAACCTCGCGACGCTGTTCGTCTGCTACGAGGCCCTCACCCTCGCGACGTTCCCCCTCGTTACGCATGCGAACGACCGCTCCGCGTGGCGCGCCGGTCGGATCTATCTCGGCATCCTGATGGGCACGTCCATCGGCCTTCTGCTGTTCGGCTGCGTCGCGGTGTACGGCATCGCGGGCACGACGGAGTTCACGGCCGGCGGCATCCTCAGCGGACCCCTCGCGGACGGCAAGGTCAGCAAGGCGACCCTCGGCGTGGTGCTGGGGCTGTTCGTTTTCGGGACCGGCAAGGCCGCCGTGATGCCCATGCACCGCTGGCTGCCGAACGCCATGGTGGCGCCGACGCCTGTCAGCGCTCTCTTGCACGCGGTGGCCGTCGTGAAGGCCGGCGTCTTCACGATCCTGAAAGTCGTCGTCTACATCTTCGGCATCGACCTAGTGCGCGACCTCGACGCTCACACGGTTCTCGCGTACGTCGCGGGCTTCACGGTGGTGGCCGCGTCGGTCATTGCCATGGGCAAGGACAACCTGAAGGAGCGCCTCGCGTACTCGACCATCGGCCAGCTGAGCTACATCGTCCTCGGGGCGCTCGTCGCGACCCAGGGCTCTGTGGACGGGGCGGGTATGCACATTGCGACCCACGCGGCCGGCAAGATCACGCTCTTCTTCGGGGCGGGCGCCATCCTCGTGGCCGCCCACAAGAAGAACGTCTCCGAGCTCGACGGCATCGGCAAGCGCATGCCCATCACGATGGCGTGCTTCCTGATCGGCTCGCTCTCGATCATCGGCCTGCCGCCCGCGGGCGGCATGTGGAGCAAGCTGCTCCTCGTGGAGGGCACCGCCGCTAGCGGCGACTGGCTCCTCGTGGGCACGTTCCTCGTGAGTTCCTTGCTCAACATCGTCTACCTGCTCTCGATCCCCATGCGCGCGTTCCTGCGCCCCGAGCGCACCGACATTGATCACCATGGTCACGGCGAAGCGCCGCTGTCCTGTCAGATCGCGATGGTGACCACCGCGACGATCACCGTCCTTCTGTTCATCAAGCCCGATCTGGTCTACGACCTCATTCAGTCCCTGGGCCGCGGGGTGACCTCATGAGCCAAGACACAGGCAGCGGTGCGCCCGA
>CAYQKK010000111.1:0-18596 GCA_964417955.1 uncultured Planctomycetaceae bacterium | reverse complement strand
CTCGCCAACATCTCACAGGGCCTCGAGTCGTGCCTCTACCTCGGCAACATGGACGCCCTCCGGGATTGGGGCCACGCACGCGACTACGTGGAGATGCAATGGCTGATGCTTCAACAAGACTCTCCCGATGACTACGTCATTGCCACTGGGATCCAACACTCCGTAAGGGACTTCGTCCGATGGTCCGCTGAAGAACTCGGCATTGGGCTCGAGTTCCACGGTAAGGGCGAAAAGGAGACTGGCGTGGTCGTGTCCGTAAAGGGAGACGGTTCCCCCGGTGTGTTCGTTGGTGACACGATCATCAAAGTTGACCCTCGCTACTTCCGTCCTTCAGAAGTTGCAACTCTCCTGGGCGATGCGAGCAAGGCGAAGCGTCAACTTGGTTGGACCCCTACGGTCTCTGTCCGCGACCTATGCGTTGAGATGACGCAGTCTGATCTAGTCGCTGCACGGCGAGCAGTGTTCGTAACCTCTCAAGGGCCTGGCGTGAGCATGGTTCGATGATGCCTCCTCCACGTTCGAGTCTCGCCCGCACCCCGGGAAGCCAAACGCCGCTCAACTTTGGGGGAGAGCGCGCTCAACCATCCGTCGACGGAACAGCCGAGGTCAGGCCCCAAAGCCCCCACACAGAGGACTACGCGCGGTCTATCCAGCCGAGCAAGTTGCCCAGCGGCTCCTGGCCAGCGAGGGGTTCTGTTCCGGTCGCCGTGCTGATTCCCGCAAAGAACGAGGCACTCAACATAGTTGAGTGCATCCGCCATGTGAGCTGGGCACAGCAGATCACCGTCATCGATTCTGGTTCGAGCGACGACACCGAGGTTCTCGCTCAAGCGATGGGTGCTGAGGTGTATCGTTTCAACTACGCACAGGAGTCGCCCTCTGGCTGGCCGAAGAAGAAGAACTGGGCCCTTGAGAAAGTGCCCTGGCAGCACGAGTGGGTCCTAATCTTCGACGCGGATGAACATGCAACGCCGGAGCTTGCAGCGGAGGTCGAGGCCATCGTAACTGGAAAGGGGCAACCCCCTCGCGGAGGTTGCGGTGATGGCTACTGGATCAACCGCAAGCTGATCTTCCTTGGTGGCTGGATTCGTCGCTGTGGGTACTACCCATCGTGGAACGTTCGGCTGTTCAAACACCGAATCGGACGATACGAACGACTCGACACCATCGGCGATACAGGCTCCGGCGACAACGAGGTCCACGAGCACGTCATTCTGACGACAGGCGAGGCTGGCTGGCTTGAGAGCGACTTCCTCCACTACGCGTATCGCTCGATCGCCGACTGGGTGGAGAAGCACAACAGATACTCATCGTGGGAGGCAGAGGTTCAGTTGCAACAAGAGTACAAGCGTACCGAGCGGTCATCGCGGAGCGATACGACGGCCAACCCGGCGAGTATGCAACCGACCCTGTTCGGCAACCGAGCGCAACGTCGCCGTTTCCTGAAAAAGCTCTCCCTTCGACTTCCTTTCCGCCCAACAGCACGCTTCCTTTACCACTTCATTCTGACCGGAGGCTTCCTCGACGGCTATCGCGGATATGTGCTTTGCCGACTTATGCAGACCTACGAGTTTTTGTCTGTCGCGAAGCACCACGAGCTCAAGCTCAAGTCTGAAAACGAGGCATGAGTACACCGACAATCGCTGGGTACACGCAACGGCATGTGAGCCCCTACAGTACGAAGGAGAAGGTGGGTCGGATGGCGTGGTCGTTTGTTCAAGCGTCCGTGTTCCGATGCTCTTGGCCCACTTGGTACGAGTACCGAGCATGGCTCCTCCGACGCTTTCGCGCGAAGATCGGGCCAAACTGCAGAGTACGCCGTACCGCAAGAATCGCGTGCCCATGGAATCTCGCGATGGGTCCGGAGAGTTCTATCGGGGAGTCGACGAGGCTCTATTGCCTCGGTCAGGTGACTATCGGGAGAAGGGTCACTATCAGTCAGTACGCGCACATCTGCGCTGGAAGCCACGACTTCTCGCACCCCGATATGCCGCTGGCCCGACCGTCGATTCGAATCGGTGATGATGCTTGGATAGCTGCCGACGCATTCGTTGGACCCGGCGTCGAGGTAGGCGAAGGGGCTCTTCTCGGTGCACGAGGCTGCGCCTTCAAGGACCTTCAGCCTTGGTCGGTATACGGAGGCAACCCATGCAAGAAGGTCTCTGTAAGGACCGCCAAAGGTCTAGCGTAACCAACGTGTGCCTTCAACAGAAAGAACAGGAGCTCTGCGGCCAAGCGTTCGCCCCTCGGGGCTGTGCGCCATCCCGCATTCGACCGAACAAGCAACCACTAACCGTTCCGCGACCGATGGTGCAAACCACTGCGAGCAGCAACCCTGAACCTGTGGGTCAGCTGCAATCGGCTACTGGCTGCACGTTACTTGTCGTCCCAACGCAACGAGCCAAGAACCGATTCACCGTTCACTGCAGCATGACACCGCCAGGGGACGCCCCTGCTCGAATTGAATCCAGTGTCGTTCAGCTAAGACTGACAATCTCTACGGCGATCTCAGTCGCCCTTCCCAAGATCCTGGAATGACTCTAGCGTTCTTCACTATGTCCGCTATCGGCTCTGCGATGCTCGCGAATGGTGTCATCGATCGTAGACGACTCTGGGAGGCACCCACTTGGGTCGGATTCATTTTCGTTGCGTTTATCGTCCCGCAAGCGATTCACATTGAATCCTCCGGGATCGGAGACTCCCTCGACGCCTGGCTGGCTTGGTACTACATTGCCGGCTGCCTCGTAGCCTTCTGGTGGGGTTTCGAAACGACAAAACGAAAGGCGCTGCGATCCAGCACTCGTGAGTCGCGTCCGATCAGTGACGGCCCACTTGTCGTGAAGACAACTGTGATGCTTGCCCTCGGGGCAGCTTCACTATCGAAGATCAACGAAATGAGCTCGGCGCAGGGTCACGGGACATCCTGGACGGGTGTCATCACGCTGTACTACCTCATATTCCAGTGCATCTTCATGGCGCTGTCGATCGCCGTGACACGCTGGCTGGCAACGGGGCGGAGAGCGTGGATGGTGATTGGGTCAACTGCCGCTGCACTTGCTTTCATCGCGATTGCGGCCAATGCGAAGCGCTCACTGACGGCTGAGGTTTTCTTCATAGCAGGGGCGTCGCTCTTCTTTCTACGTAGTTGGACACCGCCGCGATCGAGCGTCCTAGCTTTGATGGTCTTTGGAACCGTACTGGTGCACCAAGTTGGTCCGATCCGTGACTACGTCAAGTCAGGAAACGGGAATGCTTTCCAAGCCGTCCTTGAAGGCGTCCCCTTCGAGCAGTTCGCATACTTCGCCCCAGGGAAAGCACCGGAACTAACACAGGGACTAGTAGATATCTACCGGTATAGGCAACATGGCCGCTGGACGGGCCCGGCGCCCCTCTGGAACCGGATAGTCCATCAGTACGTGCCGGCTTTCCTCCTCGGGCAAGAGGTCAAAGCGAGCCTGAAAGTAGCTCTGCCCAATGAAAATTACGACAGGCTAGACAGATTCGACTGGCACGGCGCAACGCGCACCGGCTTCTCCGACTCGTTCAGGAGCTACAGTGTTTTCGGAGTACTGGTGTTCGCTTTCCTGGGCTGGCTCATGAGCATCCTCTACGTGAAAGCATGTGCCGGCTCACATTGGGCAATCTTCCTGTACCCACTGCTGATCAACGACTCCATGTTTGCGATCACCGAGTCAACGTCGAGGTTCTTTTCGGGCGGATTCTTCGTTGCTCTGGTAGGGGTTCTCCTGTTTTGGCGCCCAACTGTCGGAACCTCGAAGTATCGATTCCGATTGAGCCAGCAACACCTGGGGGCGCCGACAGCTAAGCCGCTCGATGGCTGGCGCCCATGAATCGCGAGTATCGCGACGGTGCGCGCGCCTTGGGTTCTCCAGCACTCGATCGGCTAGCGGCAAAATTGACACGACTCCAGACCTACTGATGCCCATCTTCCACGACCTCAATCTCCTATTCGTACATATCCCGAAGAACGCCGGCCGTTCAATCGAAGAAGCTCTGTACGGGAACGCACGTGCCCCTCACAGCGGGCGGCGCTCCTTCCTCAACCGAGCAGCGCATAGCCTCTGCCTTCTGACTGCTCCAAGGGATGTCACTTCCAATCTCGTTGGCACTCTCGATCAAGTTCTCGTTGCCCAGCACCTTACGTACGGTGAGATGGATCTTCTCGGTCTGCTGCCCGAAGACAGCTCGGCCCGCTTTGCAGTTTGCCGCAACCCGTACGATCGAGTCGTGTCGTCCGTGAGTCATTTCGCAGACGCGCGCAAGCACGAGGCTATGCCGAACACGCCGGGAGAGTTCGAACGTGCCCTCCAACTGTGGCTCGACCGAGCTCCCAACGATCACAACGAACGAGCTCATCGGCGCCCGCAGATTGACTTCCTGCTCGATCGACGCGGCGAACGTGCTGTCGAGACCGTCTTGAGGTACGAAGAGCTCGCCCAAGACTTTGATGCGTTCATGAAGAGCGTCGGGCTCCCGAGGATCACACTTCCTTGGCACGGCCAGTCCGCCCGCTCTCGCAACCATCGCGAGTACCTGACCGCCACCTCGCGAATGCTAATTGAGACGGAGTTCGGCGATGATATCGAAGCGTTCGAATATCAGTACTAGCCATAATTGAGATGTCGAAACTGCCACAGGAAGACTGCGAACTCTCTCGCCCGATGCGCTGCGATGCGCCGAGTGGAGATGATGGGACCGACGACCCACCTGGTCGATCGTTTATTGATACAGCGATCGCATCCGGAGTGCTCATTGTCATCACTTTGCTCACGGGAATTATGATCGCCCGCGCAGTCGGCCCCGAACGCCGCGGCTCCTATGGGACGGTGCTCTTCTGGAGCCAGCTAGGAGTCATGGTCTTCTCCATCTCGGCGCCAGATGCCTTGATCGTACGCCTCAGGAACCGTGCTCAGGAGCCACGCTTGGCAGTACCAGTTGCGATCGTACTAGTCCTTGGGCTTCTTGTACCTGCCACTCTAGTCGCCCTCGGAGCCGGTAGCGTCGAGCTGGTAGCGATCCCGGAGCTTGGCAGCACCACAAGTACCCTGCTGGTCTGGGTCCTCCTTGCGATTGGACTGTTGAATCAAGGCCTGATGGCCATTGAGACTGCTGGCCTCGAATTCTCTCGCGTCAACCTCGACCGTGTGCTTACTCCTATCCTGTTCGTGCTCTCAGTCACTGTGCTCGCAGCTCTAGATCATGCGAGCGTCTTGACGCTTCTAGTTGCATTCGCAGCCGCTAAGCTCCCGGTCATCGGTGCCCGCGTCTGGCGTTTTCGTCGCGACGTCCTTCGCCCCATCGATTGGGGCTTGGCCCGCGAGGTGATACAGCTAGGACCACGTCTCCACCTAGCAACGGCTGCGCTGGCATTGGCCAGCCAACTCGATCGGATCGTAGTGGTGTCGCTCTGGCCATCTGACCGGATGGGCTACTACTTCGTCGCGTTCGCCGCGGCAGGAGCCGGAGTGTCACTGGCAAGCCAAGCCGTCCAGATCACCCTCTTGCCCTACTTGTCCGGTATCGCGGACGAGGCCAAGCGCGAAGTCACTTACAGGGCGTTTCGTCTTTCGCTGATAGCGGGCGGAGCCGTGGCAGTGCCAGTGTTTCTGATTACGCCTATCCTCGTGCCACTCGCGTACGGACAGGAATTCCTGCCCGCGGTCGGCTACGTGCAAGGACTTGTCATCCCAATGGCGCTCGTCCCCGCACAATGGGTGATCAACGTCGCCAATCGGTCCAGTGGACGCGGTCGGCCCGGCGTGGAAATGGCTCTGGCGACAACTACTGTATATGCGGCAACCTACGTCACGACGGGGTTTCGAGAGCCCGTCCATCTCTTTGCTGCTATGTCGATCGCCAACGCGGCTTCGATTGCCGCAGGGTTGCGGCACATCTATCAGGGAGGTCCGACACTTGCGGTGCAGACGCTTACACCGAGCCTCCTCGACTTGCGGTTCCTGGTTGGCGCAGGATTGAGATATGCAAAACGTGCGTCAAGCACTACATCAAGGAGAGGCACTCATGAGTAGAATGAACGTCACAGTGGCACAAGTTGGTGCGCGTCATGGGTACGCGATACCAGCGGCGTTTGCTGAAGACGAAGGGCTTGAACGCTTCTATACGGATGCATGCGGCAACGCGGGACTCGGGGGGCTCGCCTCCCGACTAGGTGCTGCGCTTGGCAGGCGCAAGGCCAGCGCAAGGCTGTCTGGGAGAAGTTTGCCTGCTTCTGTGCAACCCATCACCTATACCTTCGAGCGCTTTAGCCTCTCGTTCGCACGTGCTACATCAATCACCGACGCACAGAAGAGTATCCGGGCTAAGGACGCTGCCTTTGAGCGATTCGGAGGTCTGATTGAGAAGGCAGGGTTTGGTCAAGCGACCCATTTCTATTCCGTGATGCATGAGGCGGGGCCGGCGGCAGAGGCTGCACGCAAGAGGGGCCTGATCGTCGGCGCGGACGTCTGCATCACCCCTTCCTGGGATGTACTACTTCGCGCCGAGCAGGAACGGTTCCCGGACTGGGAGCGACCCGCCCCCACGTTGGAAGAGTCGCTTGGCTCAGGTGTTCGTCACTACCGCCATATGCTTGACAATTGCCACTTCTTTGTCTGTCCGTCCTTGGCCGTAGCAGATGACCTCGTCGAGAACCATGGCGCCCCGCGCGCCTCGACGCATATTGTCCCCTACTCAGTTTCGCCGCGATGGTTGAATCTTGTATCGGCGACTGAACCGAAACGAATCCTCTTCGCTGGATCCGCGAATCTGCGGAAAGGCATACATCATTTTGCGGCGGCTGCAAAGCAGCTCTCGCCCTACGGCTACGAATTCGTTGTGGCTGGTGAAGCCAGCGAGACGATCCGCGGGCAAGCCGACTGCTCGACGTTGACGTTTCTCGGAAGAGTGCCACGTTCGACGATCGATTCTGAATTCTCGCGCGCAGACTTGCTTGTTCTTCCCTCCATCGCGGAGGGCTCTGCAGGAGTCACTTACGAGGCCATGGCCGCGGGACTCCCACAGATCGTCTCACGAGCCGCGGGCTCTGTCGCGCGCAACGACGTCGACGGGCTCGTCCTCGATGACCCAGACGGAGCGTCACTAGCAGCCGCCATTGCCGCCATCTCGACGGATCGAGAGCGCCGCGAATGCATGTCGAAGAGCGCGCGGGCGTACGCCCAAGAATTCGGATGGGATATGTTCGGATCCCGGCTCCGTTCAGCAGCGCGATCTGGTGCAGCAAGCGGAGCGTACGGAGGTTCCCTATGAATCCGATCCAAGCGCTTTGGCGCATCAAAGGACAAATGTTGCGCATGACTGCTCCGATCCTCTTCAGGCGAGTTGGCGCAGGCACGATGTTCATTGGCAAGACACGTCTACCTCTACCGTTCCAACGAGTCAGCATCGGGAGAAAGTGCATCGTCAATTCAGGCGTTTACTTCCACACCGGCCGAACAGGGCGAATCGAAGTTGGCGACCAGACCAGCTTCAACACCGGCTGCCACATCGTTGCGTCCGAAGCCATTGAGATCGGAGAACGAGTCGCGATTGGCGAATACGTTTCCATCCGTGATCAAGATCACAATTTTACGCCGGCGACTGGCGTTCGCGGACAGGGGTACAGAGTCGCACCGATCGTAATCGAAGACAATGTGTGGATAGGACGGGGTGTACACATTGGGCCGGGGACCCACATTCGGTCCGGCACAATCGTCGCAGCGAACGCAGTGGTCCGAGGCGCTCACCCACGGAACGTCTTGCTTGCCGGACTTCCAGCATCTCCGCGTCGGACGATTCTCCCGACTGGTGAGACCATTCCGTTCGTCTCCGATGCCAAACAAGATAGGTAGTCACGCATCCCCACTCGACACCTCAAGTAGTAAGGCTCAGATTCAATGCAGATTCGAACAACAAACAGCCTCCCAGCACGATGGCGTCCACTTGCCGCAGTGGTCATCGGCTCGATCTTCGGAGGGCGCGGCCGCGCAACACTCTACCGGATGCTGTGTCGATACAGCATCGCGCACGACGCAACGATCGGCCTGTCGTTGATCTCAGCTTCAAGGGTAGACATAGCGAGCAGATGCCGCGTGGGGCACTTCTCATTCGTGCGCAACGTTGAACACCTGTCGCTCGCGTCGGAGTGCCGCATCGGGACGTTCAACTGGATTTTCGGCATGCTTCCTTCGTCTCGCCACTTCGCAGAAGAAACCGACCGAGTCTCAGCTCTCGTGATGCACCAGGGTTCCTCGATCACCTCTCGTCACATTGTAGACTGCACCAATACTGTCACCATCGGTGCTTTCTCAACCGTCGCTGGGTTCTACAGTCAGATCCTCACGCATGGGATCGACATTGGAAACAATCGTCAGGTCTCCTCTCCGGTAACAGTGGGCAAGCACGCGATGATCGGAACTCGAGCCGTCATCTTGAAAGGGGCGCACGTACCAGATCGGGCCGTAGTCGGCGCAGGAAGTGTCTTCAGGGGAACACCCGACTCCACTGGTGGTCTCTGGTCGGGAGTGCCCGCCAGGCGGGTTCTAGACCTGGACCAGTCAAGTCCGTACTTCACCCGTAGAGATGGTCACGTTTCTTGACTGGCTCCGCGGAACACCCATAGTCAGGGCGATTGAGAGCATGAAAGTCGCTGTTATAGTTGGAAGCCTCACAAGGTCGGCAGGTGGGCTGTTCAACTCCGTCCGCATGTCCTCGCACTACCTTCTCCGGCAAGGTGTTGATGTTGAGGTATTCGGATTTGAGCGGGTCGATGTGGCGAGCGACCTAGATGCCTGGCTTCCAATTGTGCCGAAGCCGCTCGGCTCTAGCCTTCGGTCCGTTGCGTCTCGGGTTGGGATACCTGGCGCCCTCGACGATGGCAAGTATGACGTGGTTCACCAGCATGGCATCTGGCAGCCATTCTCGCTGAACACTAGAGCCTGGGGGAAGCGAAATGATCGTCCCGTCGTTGTCTCGCCACGAGGAATGCTTGATGCGTGGGCAATGCAAAACTCAGCATGGAAGAAGCGCATCGCAATGAGGCTCTTCGAAGGATCGAATCTCAGAAATGCTTCCTGCCTGCACGCACTCAACACAAGCGAGATGGATACGATGAGAGAGCTCGGCCTCGACAATCCGGTGGCGATCATACCGAACGGTGTTGCTCCGAACGAGAAGGACTCCATGATCAAGCGCCCTAGCGCGTACCTTCGGGATGGTCGTCGAAAGCTACTGTTCCTGGGCAGAATTCACCCGAAGAAGGGTCTGAACGAAACGTTAGAAGGATGGGCTGGCGCGCAGCAGATCGACGAATCACTCGCCAAAGACTGGGTCCTAGTCATTGCAGGCTGGGATGATGGCGGACATCTCAACGACCTTCAGCGCAAAGCCGACTCATTGGGCCTGTCAGGATCTGTGATCTTCCAAGGGCCTGCGTTCGGTGCGGACAAGGAGTCCATCCTCTGCCATTCAGACGCCTTCATTCTAGCATCACACTCTGAGGGTCTTCCGATGTCGGTGCTGGAGGCTTGGTCGCACGGACTCCCCGTTTTGATGACTCCTGAGTGCAACCTTCCTGAGGCATTCGACGTCGGGGCGGCGATCAAGATCTCAACCGACCCAGTTGAGATAGCGAGGAAGATCTCAACGAGCCTCTCCGACCCTGGACTGAGCAGCTACGGTGAAACGGGTATGGCGCTGGTGGCGAGTAAGTTCACCTGGAAGAAGATCTCCCGCGATTTTGCATCTCTTTACGGCTGGCTCGCTGGTGCTTCGGAGAAGCCTGACTTTGTAGTGACCTGAGAGTCCAGGATACTGCAAGCAGATGGACGCTACGAGCATCTACCTGCCGCGTCCAGGTGCGTCATCGAACAGCGTTGATCTATGGCGACAGCCATCTCTTCGCTCTGCAAGTAGGAAAACGCTCCTCCAGTATCGCTGGCGGACATACGGGCTACGCTCGAACTACTTCTACTGCGCTGCTAGCGCCTCGACGTCCATCGCGCCTTGATGCCGCTCGTAAGGCAAACTCGCCCGATCGGACTCTCCCAACGAGATCGAAGTGTGGCTCGACGTAGCCACGAATCGAGCGAAAGCGCCCAAGCGGCGAGCAACAACGTCGACAGGGTCAGCGCTTACAGACAAAATTCTCAGCGTAGTGATTGCGTCGTCACTTCCATTCGGAATTGGCACTTCAAAGACGAGTGTTCTACGGTCGTCGGTGGCGTTCCCAAGTTGGATTGATCTAGCGATCCACTCGAGTCCTTTCGAAGTGCCAACTTGGTCCCGGACGCGAAGCTCGAGCCCAGTGAGAGAGAGCTGAGCAGCAGCTTGCTCTAGAGCTAGCCACCATTGATGGACATCGTCTGCTTCGCCAAGCTGCAGCTGAAGATGGTCAATCGCCTGCTGATCTTCCGTTGCGACTTTCGCCTTCGTCGCGACTCGCGCAACTGCGAAGAGCGACTCACGAATCCTGACGGCTCCAGCGATGCGGAAAAGTGCGATGTAGCAGAGCAGTGAACCAGAGATCGCCGCGACTCCGCTCCAGTGGGCTGCCAGTGATCCGACAGCGGCAACGAGGCAAGCAAAGGTAGTCACTGAACATAGAGCAACTACCGTGGCTGGCTGCCCGTAGCCCATCGTAAGCAAGCGATGGTGCAGGTGGTTGCGATCCGGAGACATCATCGAGCGGCGCTCGATGAGCCGGCGCGTCATCGCGAAGGCTGTGTCAAGGATCGGTATGCCGAGGGCGACCAACGGGACTCCGAAGCCAAGGAGGGTTGGGGCACCGGTGGCAGTAAGGGCAGCCATTGAGGCGAGGAGGAAGCCGATGGAGAGACTGCCTGCGTCGCCTAGGAAAACCCTCGCTGGGTGCAAGTTGTAGGGGATGAAGCCGAGGACTGCGCCCATGAGGGTGATGGCAACGGCGCCAGCGGCGGAGTGGCCCGTTGCGATTGCAGTCCAGGCGATCGCGGCTGATGCGACAATGGAAAGACCGGAGGCTAGGCCGTCTAGACCGTCGATGATGTTGACCGCGTTGGTGACCCCAACGATCCAGAGGAGGGTGATCAGGTAGCCAAAGACGCCGAACTCAATCCGGAAGCCTTCCGCCAGGTTGATTCCGTCAATGATCGCCCCCGACGAGACGACGATGAGAGCGGCGAGCATCTGGAGGGCGAGCTTCTTTGTGGCAGCCAAGTCCTTCACATCGTCCACGACGCCAGTCGCGAACATGACCAAGGTGCCGACGATGATGGCGACTAGGCGACGGTCGCCGGAGGTCAGGAGCTCGGCTGTGCTTGGTAAGCAGAGGCCGACCGTGAGGGCGGTAACTAGCGCGGCCATAACTGCGGCGCCGCCTAGGTAGGCGACGGGGAAGCTGTGGATCTTCCTAAGACCGGGGACGTCGACCCAGCCCTTAATGTGGGCGAGACGGGACGTCATCGGCGTAAATAGCAGGGCTGCTACAAACGCGAGGATGGGGAGAGCGAACGTTGGGGACATTGAGGCGGGCTGGCAGGCTGGCCGGGAGCCTTCAGGTGGTGTCCTGAAGGAAGCTGGGTTGGTTGTTGGGACGGGCGAGACGAGGGGTTGTTAGTTCCGGACCGCTGGCAAGGGGTCTCGTCTACGGCTGGCGACGTTTGGATGAAGGGCGCGCGGCTACACGACGGGGAGAGGGCTTGCCGTTGGAGGGTGCTACTGACTTGCTCGCTGCCGCCGCGAGTTCTTCGGAGTGTGCTGATGAGGCAGCTTTCGCTGGCTGAGGCTTTGAGGGACTCAGTGACTCAAAGTCGTGCCGCGCGTCGGTGGGCAAGGCGACTACGCTTCGCTCGGACTCGTCGAAGGGGCCGCTTGTGGCCTCCGTGTCGATCCAAGCGGCATTGCTTGTGCGCGACTTTGACTCTGGGATTGGATCTCCGTACTGGCGGCCATAGCCGTAGCCGTATCCCCCACCGTAGCCATATCCGTACCCGATGCCTTTGGGCATGGCGTTCAGGACGACGCCGAGCATGTTGGCGCCCACCGAGTGGAGGCGCTCGAAGGCTGCGCCGGCGGCGTCCCGAGTGCTCTTGTCGACTCGTGTGACTAGGATCGTGGCGTTGCACTTGGTGGCGATCACGCGGGAGTCCGTGACGGCGAGCACCGGTGGTGAGTCGACTAGGATGCGGTCGTAGATGCCGGAGAGGCCAATCAGGAGATCTTGGAAGCGGCGGCTGTTGAGCATCTCTGCCGGCGCGCTAGGGATCGGCCCCGTGGGCAGGATGTCGAGGCCGGCGAGTTCAGACTGGACGATCAGGTCACTGAGGGGAACGTCGGTGTCGATCAGGGCGTCGGACAGTCCGACCTCATTGTCGAGGTGGAAGATCTTGTTCTGGCGCGGGCTGCGGAGGTCGCCGTCGATGACGAGGACGGTCTGGCCGGCCTGGGCCATCGCGATGGCCAGGTAGGCTGTGACCGTTGACTTGCCGTCGCCCTTGTCCGGCGAGGTCAGATGAATGATCTGACCCTCCTCCTTCGGGAGACTGAAGTAGATCGCAGTGCGGAGGCCTCGGGCGGCTTCGGCGAGGGCTCGTTGCTCGGCCCAACCTCGGACGGCGTCGACCTTGTCTTGGCGGATGTTCGCTTTGGGGAGGACGCCGATGAGCGGCACAGGAATGACTCGGGCCAGGTCTTCCTCGGAGCGGATCTTGTGATCCAGCATGGTGCGGAGCCATGTGAGGGCGGCGCCGGCTAGGAGTCCGAGGATGACGAACTGCGCAAGGGTTCGCGTCTTAGAGGACGCGAGAGTCGCCGTGTTTGGGCTGGCGGGATCGAGGACGTCGACCGTCATCTCGTTCATGCGCTCGTTGCCGATTTCGGCGAGATTGAGCTCGCTCACTTCGGCAGCGACTTCGTCGAGCATGCCGCGGACTCGCTCGACTTCTCCATCGAGGCGGCCGTACTCGGTGAAGAGTCGGCCTGCAAGGGTCGTGACGTTGCGCTGATCGTCTACTCGCTGCTGCTCCCGTGCCTCTTTGGCGCTCGCGACCTCTACGCGCTTCTCTAGGAAAGCGAGGAGCTTTGTGGTCTCGTCCTCCTGCTGGGTGCGGTCAGCCTTGGTCGTCGCTTCCTTGTAACGATCGCGCGCTAGGCGGAGGGTCTCTGAACGCGCCAGGAGCGTGCTGAGCTGCTCGTCGAGCTGAGTGATGGCTGGGTGATTGGCAGTCATCGAGCGACGCAGCTCGATGCGGCGCTGCTGCAGGCGCTCGGCCTCGTCTTCCGCCGCGTCGATGTCCTCGTTGAGATCAAGTAGATCGGGGTCAAGGGCTTCGCTGGACGCCGGAAGCAGGACCCGGGCCTCACTCACGAGGGCCATCAGCGCCTCGGGGTTGTCCTTGAGCAGTTGGGCCTCGTCGAGGCGCGCAGCGGCGGCTTGGTGCTCGCGCTCGGCGAGCGACAACGCCTCGCGGTACTCGCGGAGTACCGAGTTCTCGTAGGCAGCGGTTCCGTTGGGGTCTGCCGCAAGGAGCTCATTCTCCTCGAGGAACTCACGGCGCGCCGTCATGCGGACGTCGAGCTCCTTTTGCAACGCGTCGCGGCCCTCCGACTTGACCGTGAGCATCTCCTTGACGGTGCTCTCGCCGCGCTGGCCGAGGAAGGTGCGGAACTCCTCCACCACCGCGTTGACGACGATGGTGGCCTCTTCGACTTCTTGCGACTGTAGGGAGATGGAGAGAACGTCGTCGTCGCGACCGACCTTTACCTTGAGGTTCTCGCGGAGCCAGCCGACCTTGTTGGTCTCCTCTTCGAAGATCGAGCTACCTCCTACGTCGGGACGAAGCACCACCGACTGCAGCAGCGACACGGATCGAAGCACCGCGGCCTGCGTGTTTGCGAAGTTCCGCGCGCCTGAGGCGAGCAGGCCGTCTGCCCCCATCACGGTGGGCGCTTGGCCCTGGATGTAGAGGCGCGACTCGGCCTTCCAGATGTCGCCCTGCTCTTGGACCTTGCGGAATCCTGCGAAGGCGCCGGCCGCCGTGCAGAGGAGGAGAATCCAACGGCCCCGCCACGCAGCCGTAAACAGGCTGCGTAGAGACAGGTCGTCTCCCATCATGTCGTCATGAACGACAGGCGGAATTGCCGCGCGGTCGGGGGCAGGCATTGGCAGGCCAGGCGAGGGGCGAGGAGGCCGCGTTGTCTGAGCGAATCAGAGGTGCGACCCAAGGCGAGGAACGGGCGAGCCTTCCTGGCAGAGAAGGCGGCGCGAAGAGGTGGCAGGGGTGCGGGGAGTCCCGCAGTCGGGAATGCTAACAGGGATGTCAGCCAGTCGCAGAGTTAGGATACGTTGAAACTCACGGAAGTCTCCATGTGCTGCACGGGGCTAGATGACCGAGGCGATGATCGCGAGGTTGTCTTCGCCGCCGGGGTGGCCGCGTACGCCTGTGAGTGCGAGGCTTGCGAGGGCTTCGACGAAGGTGTCCGTTGAGCCGACGGCGCGGATGAGGAGTGACTCGAGGTCGGTGGACTGGATCGAGGTGTCGGGCATTCCGTAGTGGCACTCTGTTACGCCGTCGGAGCAGGACAGCAACCACTCCCCCGCTCTCGCCGGAGCATGGAAGGCGCAGTCCATGGACGGATGGAGCGATTCTGGAGCCCACGGCGCCGCGTAGCACTCGTTGGCGGCGGCCACGCGACGAACGCCCGTTTCGACTCCCGCAAGGAACACCGCTGAATCGCCAAGGTTGACACCCTCTAGGGTACCTTCACGGCGATCGACGCGGGTCAAGAGGAGTGTCGTGCGGGACTCGGACGCTTCGAGATCTGGCGCCGAGTGTTTGGCCCAGTCGTCGGCTGCTAGGGCGAGCGCTTCGTCCGGCTTCAGATGCGGACCGTGCCTGTCGTAGAGCCGCGCTAGCACCTCGATGAAGTCGTGGCTCGACTCGTACCCGTGGTGACCGTCCGCGATGATGTGGACGATGAAGCGGCCGTCGTCGAGGGCGAAGAGGCAGTCCTCGTTGGGCACCTCGGTACCGCCCTTGCGCGCGAGCGCTGAGACGGATCCGACGCTAAGCGCGCACGAAGTGAGAGGCCGCCCTGAACTTGGAAGACCAACCCCCGCCATGGCGTAGGCGCCGGGCTCGAGGTGATCTTCGCCGAACAGCGCCAGCGATACACTCATTGCGCGGGGCCACGAACGGCCCAACAGATCACGCGCTTGACGTCGGGTGCCAGCTTGGGGGCCAGTTTTAGAGGCAGCCCTAGGGCTTCGTGAACAGCGACGGGTTGACCACCACCACCTCGGAGAGGGGGCGGGGCGTTGCACCGATGATGATGCCGCCGGTACCGCCGGTCGAGCCGGTGGTCGTTCCGCCGGTCGAGGCGGACGTCTGGAACCGAAGGAACCAGTCGAAGTCGGCGGAGTTGCCGCTGGATTGGCTGTTCTGGGCTTGAACAGCGACGGCTAGGAGGGTGGCGCCGCCGATTACGGCGGCCGCTTTCGCGATGCTCTTGAGGGACGTCATGGCAGACTGGGGGCGAGTTGTGAGACGAGCGGACAGTGTCCGTAGACGGATCCTAGACATGAGACGGCCATTCTTGGGCCTTTGATCGGCAGAATTTGGTCCCAGTCACGAGACTTCATCAGGCTTTGATGGGGATAACGATGATATCCGGCGTTTGCGTGGCCTGGGGGCCATCGGCAGCGGCTGCTCTGGGCCTCGATGCGGATTTGGCTCTCATTTTGGGCTTCTCCCCCACGACCTGTCGGGCCGCTTGGGAGCGCAAGGGCACTCGGCCGTGGAGTACCCTCTGAACCGTGGTTTTGATCCCAGCGCTCGCTCTCCTCGGCTCGCCCCTGGGAAGCCTCCCCCCTGACATCGAAGGGATGCGCGAGCTGACCGAGCTCGTGTGCCTGGACTGCCACCGGGGCGCTTCGGGGCCAGAGAGCACGGGGGCCAGTCGGATCGATCTGGAGGGCGCGCTGCGGGCGCCGGGGGAGCATCTGGAGCTCCTCACCACGGCGTTCGCCCAGGTGCGCCAGGGGTTCATGCCGCCCTCGGACGCGCCGGGCGGCGGGTTCGATGATGCCGAGCGGGACGAGTGGATTCGCGGGGTGCGGGGGATCGCGCGCGGGGTGGAGGGACCGCCGCGGGCCGCGACGCTGCGGCGGATGAGTCGGCGGCAGATGGAGCGGACCTTGCAGCGGCTGTTTGGGCTGGACGTTCCCGTCGAGCGGTTCCTGCCGCGCGACGCGTCCGGGTACGGCTTTGATACGACCGGCGACACGCTGTTCGTGACGCCGCTCTACTACGAGAGCTGGTACGAATGCGTCGACTACGTCGTGGGCGAGCTCGATGCGGACGAGCTGCGCGCGCGGTTTGATCTCGCGTCTGCGGCGGGCGTGCGGGCGTTTCTTCGGCTGGCGTTTTCGCGGGAGCCGTCGGAGGAACAAGTCGCGGGTCGGATGGAGCTTGGCTGGCGCGACGTTGTGCGTGCGACGTTGCTATCCCAAGAGTTCCTTTATCGCCTAGAAGCAGACGCCGGTGCGTTTGCCTTGGCGTCGCGGCTGTCGTTCTTCCTCCACGGCGCGCGTCCGGGGCAAGAGCTTCTTGAGCTGGCGGCCAGCGGCAAGCTCGACGATTCGGACTCGGCTGCCGAAGTCGTCAGCGCCATGCTCGACGACCCCGCGGCGCGCTCGCTAGCCGAGGACTTCGCGGCCCAGTGGCTCGGCACGTCCGAGCTGCGCGACGTCACGCCCGACATCCGCCGCTACAGGCCGTTCAACGAGAAGCTTCGCCGTTCGATGGGCCTTGAGGTGGTCGAGTTCTTCGACGACCTCGTGCGCCAGAACCGCAGCGCTTTGGAGTGCATCGACAGCGAGTTTGTCTTCGTCGACAAGCGGCTCGCGAAGCACTACGGGATCGAGGGGGTGAAGCACGGGGACGTGCGGCGCGTTCCAAAGCCGAACGAAGTGCGCGGCGGGGTGCTGGGTATGGCGGGCGTCTTGACCGTGACCTCGAATCCCCTGCGCACCAGCCCTGTCAAGCGCGGGCAGTGGATGCTCGAGCGGCTCTTCCACGCGCCTGCGCCCCCCCCACCGCCCAACGTCGGCACGCTCCCCGAGGACGACCAGGCGGAAGAGGGCGTGAGCCTGCGCGCGCGGCTGGCCCAGCACCGCGCCAGCCCCGCGTGCGCCGCCTGTCACGATCAGATGGATCCCTACGGTCTCGCGCTGGAGATGTTCGATGGGATCGGTCAGGTGCGAGCGCTAGAGGAGGGCGCCGCGGCGCCGGTGACGCTGCCGGGCGGAGCCGAGGTGGCGAGCGTCGCGGGGCTCAAGGCGGCTCTTCTCGAGGACTCGTCGCGCTTCCTCGAGGCCTTCGGGAGCGCCCTTTTCACCTACGCGGTCGGGCGGCCGCCGACCCTGCGCGACCTGTTTGAGATCGAGGAGGCGGTGCGCGCCTGCGAAGCCGACGGGTACCGCGTGCGGACGCTGATCAAAGGCGTTGCGCTCTCGAGCGCGATGACCGATGCTCGGAGAACTCGATGAGCCCGTCCAAGTCCCCCACTGTGCTGACCGGCCGCAAGCTGGATCGCCGCGCGCTGCTGCGCGGCGCGGGGGCGGCGTTGACGCTGCCTTGGCTCGACGCGATGGCGGCGGCCTCGCCGCTGCGCTCCACGGGGCCCGCGGCGCCCAAGCGCTTTGCGGCGCTCTTCTGCCCCAACGGCATGCTGCCGTCGGCCTGGCGGCCAGCTACTGAAGGCGCCGGCTTCGAGCTGCCGCCGACGCTCGAGCCCCTCGCGCCCATCCGCGACTCGGTCTCGGTGCTGGGCAACCTGCGCAACTACGCGAGCCGCGTCGGCGAGGGGCACTACGTCAAGACCACTGCTTGGCTCTCCGGCGCGCCCGTCAAGCGCACCGGCGGCCGCGACCTCCGCGTGGGCGTTTCGATCGATCAGTTCCTGGCCGAGCGCGTGGGGCAGGCGGCGCCTCTGTCCTCCTTGGTGCTTGGCGTCGAGCCCGTCCGCAACCGCGTCGACATGGGCTACAGCACGGTGTACGGCGCGAACATCTCGTGGCGCACGGCGGCGATCCCGGCCGAGCGGGAGATCTCGCCCCGGCGCGCGATGGAGCGGCTGGTGCGCTGGTCCGGCGCCGCGAACGGGAGGAGCCAGCGGGTGCTCGACCTCGTGCACCGCGAGGGCAAGGCGCTGAGCGCACGGCTCGGCGCCGCCGACCGCGCCAAGCTGGCCGAGTACCTGCACGCCGTCGACTCGCTAGAGAAGCGCATCGCCGCCATGGAAGCGCGCGATGTAGAGGCCTCTCCCTTGGGCCTCGACCCCACCTCGGCCGAGGCCGCCGAGACCTACGCCGACCGCGTGGACCTGATGCTCGACATCATGGTCGAGGCTTTTCGCACGGACTCCACCCGCGTCGCGACCTTCATGTTCGGCAACGCGGTGTCGGGGCAGAACTTCTCGTTCCTAGAGGGCGTCGAGGGCGGGCACCACCCCCTCTCCCACCACGAGAAGAAGGATGAGAAGAAGGCCCAGTACGCGCTGATCAACCGCTGGCACGTCGAGCAGTTCGTGGCGTTCATGGA
>CAYQKK010000110.1:0-18917 GCA_964417955.1 uncultured Planctomycetaceae bacterium | reverse complement strand
TCAAGGGTCCAGGCCTCGCCGGGGAAGTCGTCAAAGGACTCGCCCAGCGACTCGAAGCCGACGGCTTCAGCACGATGGCCGAGGCGGTCGGAACGCGAGCCTAGTCAGGTGAATTCTCGAAGCGAAGCGCAAGGGCCGCGGACGCGGTGCTGCTGCGCGAAACGCAGTGGTCTGTCGGTTCTTAGCGCATATTTCAGGCCTAGGGCTCTAGGCGATCGCAGGTTCAGCGAGGTCGTCCCAGAGCGCTCGACGCGCTACGAGAGCGGCCTCCGCGCCGACGATGCCCTCGGCGAGCTTGCGCTTGTCACCGCCGAAGATCGCATCGAGCATCCGGCGCGCCAACGGGCCGTGATGGTCGCCGTCCGCTTCGATGTGGCGCTCGAGGTACCCGAGCAGGAGACCGCACGGGGTTCCGCTCGCCTGCAGCTCCTTCACCAGCGGCATGAACATGCGCGGGATCACGTCTTCGCGTCCATGGAAGAACACCGCGGCGCGCACGTGCAGCGGCCCTTCCAGAAGCTTGAAGGTGGTCTTGCCGAACTCGGCGGAGGCCGCCGGAAGATCGCACGAGCTGAGCACCTTCGCTGGCGCCTCGCCGAGGCGCAGGCGTCGCACGACTTCTCGGATCGGAGCGGTGTTGGCCCCCACCTGATCCATCGCTGCGAGGTACCACTCGAAGTGGCTCGCGGGCGGCTGCTCGCCCAGTCCCGCAGCCTTCGCGTAGCTCGGGAACTCGCCGTCCGACTCTTCATCGAGAACGATCTCGTTGATGAAGCGCGCCACTTCGGGGTTGGCGGGGGGAAGCCAAACGGGCCCCATGGACGTGAGGTCGCGCTGCAGACTCTTGACCAGCGACATGAAGTCGAGCACGCAGATCACGTGATGCTCCATGAAGCGCCGCAGGGCTTCGATCGATTGGAGCGTGTGGTAGGCGGGGTGGTCGCCGAGCGCGGCTTTGGCGCGCTCAAGCTCGGCGAGCTGGGTGGGCACGGGGATGGTCATGGCGCCATTGTAGTTCGCCCCAGCGAAAGCTTGGATCCCAAGGGCTCCGAATCATCCGCTGCGCTATTTGTCTCATCCCGCGCCACGCGCGTTGATCGCGTGATCGCCGCGCAGGGGATCGGGAAAGAAGAACCCACGCTCGCGCGGATCCGGCGGGGACAGCGCCATGCGCTGGGGCGTCCCGGGATCGAAGCGCTCGGAGTCAAACCAGTTGTAGGGTGTCGCGTGCACGAGGTGGTAGCGCTGGATGGCGCCCATAAACACGATGCGCTCGTGCCCCGCTTTGACACGGCTGCCCTGGTGCAAGGTGGCGCAGGTGTCGAGGAGAAGCGCGCGGCCCTTCTTGCCCGTCATCTGAATGAACTCATCGGGGGACGCGTGCTGGCGAACCGCCTCATCCGTGTAGGGTCCAGCGCGCATGTAGGATCCAGCGGGGCCTTCGGGCTTGCCCCCAAGGGCATCGCTCACCCGCGCTGACGCGGCGGCAGGAAGGAACGTGAGGGGGCCATGGCGGTCGTCCTCGACGTCGCTAAGCAGGACAAACAGCTTCACCTGGCGATCATCTTCGCCGTCGTAGTGAAAGAGCTGACTTCCGCCCCACTCCTCCTCGTCGGCTTCCTCGGGCTGCCCCGGTGAATAGCCAATCGCGACACGGCGCAGGACCGGCACGGCGCCGAGGTAGTCAGAAACGCAGTCGAGCAGCTCGTCCGTCACCATGGAGTCCACGAGCTCCGGGCGCTGGGCGACGCGCTCGTCCCCGAGGAAGTCGAAGGCAATGCGGAAGCGGCCCGGGGCGGCGTCCACGAGGCGCTGAACATGGGGCCGCGCCTCCGTCACTGCCTCAGTGCAAGACTTGACGATCGTGTCGATACCGGGAAGTTCTCCGGGCTCGATCCAGCGGTAGCCGAGCTTGGGATCGATCCGCAGCGGCGTGGAGCCAGACGCGGCCACCCGGGAGCTGAGGGCGCTGGCGGCGCGCTTGCGCCTCAAAAGCTCGAAAGGACGCGCCGCGCGGCGCTGGGCCTGAAGCAGTCGGAACCCCGCCTTTGAGGAGTAGATGGAGAAATGAAGCCGCGTGCGAAGGCCCACCTCGCGCGGGCGGGCCGCGTTTTCTGCGCTGGAGTTCTTCATCAGTTTCGGGGGATCGGTCCGCCCCCTCAGTATTCCTAGTCTACTCGCTCAGGACGGACGAGCCCAGAGGCTCTAGAACTGGTACCCACCGGGCGGGCGCTCGAAGCCGAGTCTCTTCCACTGACGCCAGAACTCATGGCGCCGCTGCCAGCCAAAGGCGGTCTGGTTCGTGCCGGGAAGCCGCGTGAAGTAGGGCTTGTACCGCGGGGGGATGCTCTCCCTGATGAGCGCCATATTGGTGCGGTACTTGGCCCGCTGAACGGCGAGATCGGCCTCGTAGCTGGCGAGCGCTTTCCTGGGAACAGCGGTGTCGTTCGACTTGTAGAGAAAGCTGTTTCCAAGCGTGAAGATCAGCATCTCCGCCTCGAGGGCGCTGCGTTCCTCTGCGGCCCTGTGAATCGCGCCCGCGACGACCTCAGGATTCTCCCAGTGCCGCATGAAGATCAGCCGAGCGACGCTCATGGGATTCGTACCCGGGCTCGACCAGTTCGGACGAATCGCGCTGGGGTTGAGGTAGCCGATGATCCCCGCCAGGAAGACCGCAACCGTCGCGCCCACGGCAGCGATTTCCACCCGTTTCGGGATGCGAGACAGCGCGACTCCCATGGCGATCCAGGCAACGGGGTGCAGCGGTAGCATGTAGCGATACCCAGACACCCAGCGATCCTGCCCGTGGAAGGTCCCAAAGGTGTAGAGGACGGCCCAGACCAGCGGGTAGAGCGCAACGGCGAGGAGCGGTGAAGGCCTCCTTGTGCGCAGCCAAGAGCGCAGCTCTAGGAAGGTCATGACTGCCCAGGCGAGCACCGCCCCCACTAGGAAGAGCCATTCGAGAACAGGCCCCGCGCCGCCCCATTCCGGCAGGTACATGGAGTGCGGCAGGAAGTGCGTGACGAGGCGATGGAACGTCTCCTGCACGCTGTCCGCGCTCACCTGAAAGTGAGCGCTCGCCGACTTCCCGTAGACCCCAAGGCCGCGCCAGTCGTTTTGTAGGTTGTAGTGCCACCACGGAGCCAGGCCCACGGCGACCCCGGCGATCCGCACGTAGAGTCCGCGTCGAATGAGGAACTGGGGACGCAGCGCAAACTCCACGAGGAGCATCACGGCCAGCCAAACCAGAAGGCCGTAGTGGAACCAGATCGCTACCCCCGCGCAGACTCCGAGTAGGAACTCCTGGCGATGGGTGGCAGGCTCGTTAGCCCCCACCGCTCGCTTTGTCCCAAGGCCCTGACGGCCGCGGAAAACCGTGCGGTGCCAAGCCCACAGCAAGGCCATGGCGAACGCGTTGGCCTCGACATGGGAAGCCCAGACGATCGACCCCACCATGAGGTAGCCCGGCGAGGGAATCGCCGCGAGAGTGCCCGCCACCCATGCGGCGCGCCGCGAAACGAGCCGGTCCACCAGCAAGAATAGAAACGCAACCGTCGCCCCATCGAAGAGCAGGTTCGGAAGGCGCATGGTGAACGGCGACTCCCCGAACCCAAGGTAGCTCAGTGCCACGAGCAGGATCGTGAGCAGCGTGCCGCCTTGGAAGTGCCCTTGCTGATAGTCGAGATACGGAAGGAGCGGACCACGGATCCACTCGGAGGCAGCCATGCCGCGACGCCACTCTTCCTTGTCAGGCAACCCCAGCGGCGAGATTGCCTCGGGGGGCATCACCAAGACGAGGAGCTTCGCCGACGCCATCACCGTCAAGAGCAGAAGGAGGGCCCATGGGAGGGCCCAGCGGACCGGCCGCCCCGTCGAGCGACAGGCCGCTGGGGGCCCCGCGGGGCCCTCTCTTACCTTGGTGAACATGAATCAGGTGGAATGACAAGGTGGTCAGCGAATCGCGCGTGGCCCGATGACGGTACCGTCCTGGGGGTTTTACTGTTTTGAGGCACTGGACGAGCGGCCGTGGAGGACGATGCTGTCGGTGCACCAAAGGCAGCAGAGACTGGCCTTCCCTTCACTCCTAACTCTTATTGTGGGTCGATCCCCAGAGGCCATCTGTGAGCGTAGCTCACCGCCGCCTCCGCCCCATTTGAATTCTACGCTCGGCCGCATGACCCCACCCAATCCACGCGTGCTTCTCCTCGAGGACAATCCCGTTCTGGCGGAGTCCATCGCCTTCGCGCTCAGGACGTACGGCCTCGAAGTCGTGGGCCCGTTCGCGTCGAACGACCTTGCGGACTGTGAAGTGTCGAAGGAGAACCTGGCTGTGGGTGTCCTAGACCTCGAGCTTGAAAAGGGCGACTCGACCCCGACGGCGCTTCGACTGCGCGAAGCAGGAGTTCCTTTCCTGTTCATGAGCGGACACAGCATGGAGGATGAGCTGCCAGCTGAGTTCCAAAACGAGATCTGTCTTCCGAAGCCCATCTCTCCCGAGGTCTTGGCCGAGGTGATTCAAGAGCTTCGTGAGGACGGAGCTGTCTCCGGGACGAACTAGCTGCCTCTTCGTGACTCCTTTCGGGGGCTCGACAAGATCCAGCGGTTGGCTCAAGCGGGCTTGTTCCTGTGGTCGATCCTCCGAATGATGGATCTTGGCATTCAATCAGCCCGCAAGGGCGCAGAGAGCGGGCGCGTCCGAGCGCAAAGGGGCGGCTTCACAATCGTCGAGCTCCTGCTCGTCCTCGTGCTCCTCTCGATGACCGCAAGCATCGGGATTCCGGCCTACTTTTCGCGGCCCTCCGTGACGTTGGACAACGCAGCCAAGCTCCTTGCCAAAGACCTTCGCGAGGTGCAGAACCGCGCCGCTCGGTACGAGGAGCAACTGGAGATTCGTTTCGCCAACGATGGATCGGGCTACGCCGCGACGGATCGCGCTGGCGAACCGTTGATCTCACCCTATGGAGTCGGCGACTTCCGCCGGCACTATCCCGCCGATGCCGTCTTCCGCGGGGTGACGATCAAGGAAGTGCACGCAGGCGACGACCGTGCGATCTCGTTCAGCGCGGAAGGGCGCCCGATGGAGTCCGGCAAGATCGTCATCGAGTTTCGCGGAGACTCCCGGACGGTCAAGATCAGAAGTCGATCAGGGCTCCTCGCGATCGATGGGCTCGACGAACCTTGGATCGATCTCGGGGGCTAAAAGCCAATCCGAGAGCAGCTCGCTGGGCCCGTCAGAACGACGACTCTGTCCCGTCGATCAGGCGCCGTGCCAGGCCTCAAGCCCACCGCGCACCGAGTAGATGTTGGTGAAGCTGTGGCCCATGAAGTAGCTGGCGACGTCGAGGCTTCGGTCGCCGTTGGCGCAGATGAAGATGATCTTGCGATCCTTTGGCAGCGACATGTACTTGTCGGAGGCGTCGTAGTCGAGGGGCTCAGATCCCTCGGCTGCCGCGGCGATACGCTCATCCGGAACGCGGACGTCAACGAAGGTCATGTCGGCTCCCTCGGCGACGAGCTTGCGGACTTCGTCGGGCTGAATCTGACGCTCGCGGTCGAGGGTCTCGGCGCGAATGATGGTCTGGATCACATCCTTCATGTCGAGGATGTTGTGGTCCTTCGCGACCTGGGCCAACGTGTCCGAGGGCTGAAACCCACAGGCCGAGCACCCTCCCACGTGGTAGCGCTGAAAGAGGGCCCGTTGGGCGGCAGGGGCCACGGTAAGAATCTCCTCCATCGTCATTTCTGGAGTGATGGTGAGGCTGGAGTCCGTCATGGGAGCGAGAAGGTGGGGCGGGGCGCCTGTGGTCTGGGGGCGGAGGGTCACTTGGGGGGCTCATAGTCTAATCGGTTCCACGGCCTAGGTTCGAAACCGCTTTCGCCGTGATTCGGTCCCCCTGGGTGGGAGGGGGTTAGGGATGGGAGCCCCCTCCCTCCCAGAACAATCGCAGCACAATCGCAGAACAATCGCAGCGCAGTGCAACGCCACCCCAGGCCAGATCCAGATCCCCACCGCCCCCCTCTCGGAATGCCCCCATCAGGACCCAAAAACTAGCCTCATCCCGAGGCAGGTCCGCTAACCTCCCCACCCACCGCGGGCATCCATCGCGGGGACCCGAACGGACGGGCCCCCAGCGAAGGCCCACAGCCGAGGGTCCGTCAGCGGACCCCAATCCCCAGGGGACATCATCGTGGCCGAGGCCAGAATCAAGACGCGCGAGGAAGACTACGCGCAGTGGTACCAAGACGTAATCGCTCAAGCTGACCTCGCCGAGGTGGCGGGGGTCGTCAAGGGCTGCATGGTCATCAAGCCCCACGGCTACGCAATCTGGGAGGAGATGCAGAAGGACCTCGACCGGCGCTTCAAGGAAACGGGCCACAAGAACACGATGTTCCCGCTGCTCATTCCCATGAGCTTCCTCGAGAAGGAGGCCGAGCACGTCGAGGGTTTTGCGCCAGAGCTCGCCGTGGTCACCCACGCGGGTGGAAAAGAGCTTGAAGAGGCCTACTGTATCCGCCCGACTTCCGAGACGATCATCGGGCACTTCTTCTCGAAGTGGATCGACTCTCACCGCGACCTCCCGCTTCTCATCAACCAATGGGCCAACGTTATGCGCTGGGAGCTCCGCACGCGGATCTTCCTGCGCACCGGCGAGTTCCTTTGGCAGGAGGGACACACGGCCCACTCCACCCATGACGAGGCGAAGGAAGAGGTGGAGCGCATGCTGGGCGTCTACCGAGACTTCGCACGGGACATCATGGCGATGCCCGTGGTTTGCGGCATCAAGAGCGCGAACGAGCGCTTCGCCGGCGCGCTGGAAACCCTGACGATCGAAGCGATCATGCAGGATGGAAAAGCGCTTCAGTGTGGAACCAGTCACGACCTCGGCCAGAACTTCGGCAAGGCGTTCGACGTCACATTCCAAAATGAAGAAGGAGTGCGGGACTTCGTCTGGCAGACCTCATGGGGCGTGTCGACACGACTCGTAGGTGCACTCATCATGACGCACTCCGACGACGACGGCCTCGTGCTGCCGCCGAAGCTCGCACCGATCCACGTTGTGATCGTTCCGATCTATCGCAAAGACGAGGAGCGCGACGCCGTCCTGGAAGCGGCGAACCGCATCGCGGGCGACCTTCGCTCCGATGGGCTCCGCGTCGAGGTAGATTCACGCACGGGCATGAAGCCGGGAGCGAAGTACTACGAGTGGGAGCGCAAGGGAGTCCCGATGCGGCTCGAGATCGGGCCGCGCGACCTCGAGGGCAAAGCGGTCATGGCCAAGATGCGCCTCGCCGAAAAGGACGAGCGCGGCCGCCCCGTCAAGGAGAACCTGGCTTGGGAGAACCTCGGCGTGGAGGTGGGCAAGCGCCTGGATGCCTTCCAGCAGCTCCTCTACGACCGCGCCCTCGCCATGCGCGAGGCCGGCACCCAGGTCGTCGACACCTGGGAGGAGTTCACCGCCGCGTTCGAGGGCACAAAGAGCGCGTTCGTCTACGCCCACTGGGACGGGACCACCGAAACGGAGCTCGCCATCAAGGACGCCACCAAGGCGACGCTTCGCTGTGTGCCGCTTCCAGGCGAAGGCCCTGGCGTTGAGGAAGGCAAGTGCATCAAGACCGGCAACCCCAGCGCCCAGCGAGTTCTCTTCGCCAGGAACTACTAGGCACGCTAGCCCACAGCCACCAACTACCAGCTACAGACCGCGAACCCTGTCCCCTGGGTTCGCGGTCTGGGTCCCGGCCCCACGATTCGGGCTCACGGAAATCGTCTCGATCTCGCGCACGGGAACCGTCCCGGTGCTTCCAGCGAAACACCGGTTGGGTTTAGGGGTAAGATTCCCGCGCTCATCGCGAGCCCCCAAGACTCCCCGTGACTCTCACCCTTCTCATCATCGCCGCCGTCCTCGGGCTCGGATTCCTATGGGAAGCCTGGGCGAGGTCTAGGGACGCGAAGATCTGGACTCATCCCGGCAAGCTCGTGGACGTCGGTGGCCATCGGCTCCACGTCAGGGCCCAGGGCGAAGGGGACGTGGTGGTCGTCTTCGAGGCCGACGAGGGCTGCTGGTCGACCCACTGGGGCAGACTGCCCGAAGATCTAGGATCTGTCACCGCCTCGGTGGCCTACGACCGCGGCGGCCTCGGCTGGAGCGAGGCAGGCCCCCCACCTAGGGATGCCGAGACCCTCGCACGGGAACTTCATCAGCTCCTCGCTCGACTCGCCCCCGGGCAGCCCGCGATCCTTGTGGGCCACGGAACCGGCGCCCACATTCTGCGCGCCTACGCCCACCGCTATCCCTTCGAGACCGCGGGCCTCGTGCTCGTCGACCCCTTCCACGATGGCATCGGGGATCGCCTCAGGCGCGAGCAGATCCCGCCCGCGACGGCCTCGCCATTCCTCATTAGCCTGACGTCGTTCCTTGGCACCTTCGGCATTCTGCGGCTCCTGCAAAGCAAACTGTCGGGCAACGCGGCGCTGAATTTGCCTGAGCGCAAGCGCGCCACCCTGGACGCGCTGGAGCTCAACCCGCGCGTGCGTCGCGGCGCGACCGAAGAGCTCGTCGCGGAGGCTCAGACCCTCGAATACCTGCGCCGTATCCAGGAGTCCGGTGAGTTCCCGATGCGGATCCTCACGTCGACGAACACCATGTCCCCGGACATGGTCCCCGCCGATTTCCCCCTCGACACCTACAACCGGATCTGGACCGAGCAGAGCGAAGCTTTCCTCGACCTCTCGCGCCGCGCCAAACGCGTGCTGGTCGAAGGATCGGGGCACCAGCTCCAGCTCGACCGCCCCGAAGTAGTCATGCAGGCCATCCTCGACGTGCTCGACGAGGTCCATGCCCTACGGACCCAGCCCGAGGGCGAGGCGGAAGCCGCCCAAAGGGGCTAGAGCGGCGAGGAGCCGGGCGGAGCGCCCCTCCAGGCGCCAACGTTTGGCACAGGCCACTCGTATGACCCGACTCGTTCCCATATGAGGAGCGTCGGGCGGCTACGATGGGTCGAGCGTCCACGACGTCACTCACCGCTCACACCCGCTATGCTCCATTTCGATCGCAGGCGCAACGCCTCCACGACTCCCCTGGCCGTCCCCCCACGCGCATGGCGCTTTCCGAGTGGGCTCATCTTGACGCTCCTCGCTGCGCCGGCTGGTCATGCTGCTGGATTGGCTGCCGGCTTGGCGGCCGAGCCGATCTGGCCGGCCCAGGAGACCGCCGAGGGGGCACCTGCGGCCGAGAGCTCCTCTGAAGATCCCGCTGAAGATCCCGGCCCGCCCGCTCGGATCCAGGACACCTCCGCCATGGATCCAGCGCTCGTCGCGCTTCTGAACGAGCGCATCGAAGCGGTCGAGAAGGATCCAACCAGCGTCGATGCCCGCGTCGCCCTCGGCTTCGCCTACGAGTCGAACACGATCTGGTCCTTGGCCGAGACGTGCTACACCCAGGCGCTTCAGCTGACACCGGATGAGAACCAGTGGCGCTTCCGCCGCGGCGTCGTTCGCTTTGCCATTGGCAACGTTGACGCAGCGATCGAGGACATCCAAACGGCTGCGAACGCCTACAAGAACACGCCGGTGGTCCAGGCCCGTCTCGGCGACGTGCTGCGCTTCGTCGGCGAGCTCGAGGCTTCAGAAGCCGCATGGCGCCAGGCCATCGCCGCCGAGGCCAAGCAGCCCCAGCTCATCGAGTACGCGCCCAGCCGCGTGGGCCTCGCCCAGGTATTGATCGACCTCGGAAACACCGAGGAAGCCGAAGCCCTCTGCCGCCGCGCGCTCGAGCTTCAGCCGGGCTACAAGCAGGCCCACTACACCCTTGGCCTCGCCCTTCGCGACCAAGGCCGAGACGCAGAGGCCGCTCCCGAACTGGTCGCGGGCGAGACAGCGTTTCAGATGTTCCCCCCCGACCCCCACGCCCAGCAGCTGAGCGACTCAACCCGCGGGTTCAGCCGCCGGATGATGCTGATCGAGAACCTCGTGCAGGCAGGCAACCTCGACGAGGCTAAGTCGCGCCTCGATGTCATTCGAGAGGAGCGCCCAGAAGATCACATGGTGCTCAATCTCCGCGCGCGCGTCGCGCTGCGCGGGAACGACCGCGTTGGCGCACGCGAGTTCCTGCAGAAGAGCCTGGAGGTCGCGCCGGGTCAGCCGGGCACCCTGATCGAAGCCAGTCTGTTGGAGCTCCGCGAGGCCGAGGCCATCGTGGCGCAACTCGGTCAGATGCAGCTCGCCCAGCAGCAGGGGCAGGCCTTGGACGAGGCCCGGTTCAACGCCCTGCGCACCGAGGGCGCAGCGCGCGCGACCGAGTCCGTGAAGTACGCGACCGAGGCCGCCCAGGCCGCCCCCGCCGTCGGGCGCCACCACTACTGGCTAGGCGTCGCCCAGCGCAGCCTCGCGGGCTTCGCCACCGACGCGCAGGCACAGGGACAGCAGTTCCAGGCTGCCCTGCAGTCCATGCAAAGCGCCGCGCGCCTCGGTTGCGCCGAGCCGGGCTTCAACCAGCAGCTCGCGACGCTCTACGCCCAGATGGGGCGCCCGCGCGAGATGATGCTGCACACCGAGCGCCACCTCAGCGAGAACCCGCTGGACCCCACCGCGCTCCAGATGATGATCGAGAACTCGATCCGCAGCGGCGAGCCCGCGCGGGTGACGTCGGAGTCCCTAGGGCCCTTCATCGATCGCTTGCTCGCAGCCGGCAAGGGCAACCCCGGCGCCGCGCAGTTCGCCGTCCGTGCCTACCTGACGGTGGGCAACAACGACGGCGCAGAGAAGGCGCTAGCCGAGTTCGAGAAAGGAACAGCAGGCAACCCCCAAGCGCTAGAGTTCGTGGTCGCCGTGCGCTCGGCGATCGAGACCGCGAAGGCCGAAGAAGCCTCCGCGGCGAACGCAGCGGAGACAACAGCCGAGAAGGAAGCCGGTGAGGGCGAGACGCCGGCTCCGGTGCCGCCCCCTGCGCCCAAGAGCGACGAGAAAACCAAGACCGAAGACGGGAACCAAGGCGCCTGAGCCCACAAGCCATGACACTCCTTCACATGCACACTCAAAAAGCCGCGCGCCCCTTCGTTTCAGCTGGTTTCCCTTCTGGTTTCCCTGCTGGTTTCCTTACTGCGCTGCTGTCCGGCGGCGCCGTTTCTGCAGCCTTCGCGGCCCCCCAGTCCGAGAGCGACGTCACCACTCCGTGGTTCACCGAGGTGGCCAAGGAAGCCGGCGTCACCTGGAGCCAGCAGTCGGACCGCAGCGATCAGCACCGCTTCCCCGAGATCATGGGCGGCGGCGTGGCGCTCCTCGACTACGACGGGGACGGCGACCTCGACCTCTACCTCATCCAGGGCGGCATCCTCGATGCCCCCGACCCGGAGGCTCCCGAGGCGGAGCCGCGTCCAGGCAACAAGCTCTTCCGCAACGATTCTGCGGATGGCAAGTGGATCTTCGTCGATCAAACGGAGGCCGCTGGAGTCGGTGACACCGGCTACGGAATGGGCGTAGCCTGCGCCGACTTCGACCGGGACGGCGACATCGACATCTACGTGACGAACGTAGGGCCGAACGTTATGTACGTGAACGACGGCAACGGCAAGTTCACGGATCAGACGCGCAAGCTCAAGGTGGGCGACCCACGCTGGGCGACGAGCGCCGCCTTCTTTGACGCGGACGGCAAGAACGGTCTCGACCTTTACGTCGTGAACAACCTTGCGTGGTCCAACTCGATTGAGACGCCCTGCGTCAACTACTACGGAGAGCCTGACTACTGCAGCCCCAACAACTACAACGCGCCCGCCGTGGACGTGCTGTACACGTTCGGGCGCCTGGGCTACACCGACGCGACGATTCGCTCCGGCATCGAAGCCGGATTCGGCAACGGCCTTGGCGTCACCGTCGGCGACTATGACAACGACGGTGACGTCGACATCTACGTCGCCAACGACGCGACGCCGAACGTCCTTTGGGCGAATGACGGCAAAGGCAAATTCGAGGACATCGGCCTCGCGAAGGGCTGTGCAGTCAACGGCCAAGGGGCGCCTGAGGCTGGCATGGGCGTTCAGTTCGTCGACATGAATTCGGACGGGCACCTCGACCTCTACATGACGCACCTGCGCCGCGAGACGAACACGTACTACAGAAACCTGGGGAACGGCAAGTTCACCGACAAGACGAACACGACGGGCACCTCCCGGGCCAGCCTCCGGATGACCGGCTTCGGCATGGGCATCCATGACTTCAACCATGACGGAGTGCTCGACCTGATGGTGGCGAACGGCGCCGTTCAGGCCTGGAAGGAAGAGGAGCGGTTCAGCCAGGACAACGCGTACGCGGAGCCGAACCACCTTTTCAAGGGAGAGAAGCGCGGCAAGAACCTGCGCTGGTCGCTGGTGCAAGAACAAGGCGTGACGGCCTCCCCCATCATGGGAACGAGCCGCGGCGCGGCCTTCGGTGACATCGATGGAGACGGTGACGTGGACGCGGTGATCGTGGACCTCGACGCGAACGTCGAGCTCCTGCGCAACGACGCTCCCGCCGAAGGCACCCACTGGATTGGATTCAGCGTCGAGGAGACCTACCGCGGAAAGGTCACGCCGTCCCACGGCGCACGGGTTTCGATCGCGGGTGCGGGAGAAGGCGAGCGCCAAATTCGCGCAGCCGAGCCCGCCTACAGCTATCTCTCCAGCAACGACGCGCGGGCGCACTTCGGGCTCGGGAGCGCCGACAAAGCCGTCGACGTTCGCGTTCGCTGGCGCGACGGAACCGAGCAGGTGTTCGGCGACCTCGACGCCGATGAGTACCACGTCTTGAAGCGAGATAAGTAGCGTGAACGTCGCCGCCGTCCTCTGCCGAGAGGCCCCGGACCTAGAGGGCATCTACGCCCGAGTGAGCCAACTACCAGGTCTCGGAGAAGTCGCTCTCACCCGCCAGTATGTGCGCGTGGACACCCCCGTGGGTGTCGTGCACGTGCAGGCGTTCAACGCCCAGTGGCCCGACGATGACCCGGAGTCCCTAGCCGAACTCGGCGGGACTTCCGCGGGGCTTTACCCAGGCGCGCTGATGCGCGCCGGGGATCAGAACGCCGTTTGGAAACCGGCGGAGCTGTGCGTGCGAGTGCACCGGAGCTTCCTGCACTTGGCCGTGGTCGAGGCCACGGGCAGCGCCCTTGCCCAGACCGAGCAGCTCGAACGGCTCTCCATTGCGTTCCTCGCGGACCCGGAAGCCCTGTGCACGTTCTTCCCTGCGGGCGAAGCACTGCGCGACGGCAACATCATGGGCCACATCCGCGCGTCGGCCGAGGACCAAGAAGCGCTCCCGATGCAGATTTGGATCAACGGACGGCTGGCGGACGCCGGCATGGGCACCCACATCGCGGACGTGATCGGACTCAGGCAAATAGGCCTCCCGGACGCGGAAGCCGTCTTCCCGGCCGACCTAGCGGACGTGTCGCCCTACGAGGTGCTGGGATTTCTCTTCGACGTCGCGCATCACCTCGCCCGAGAGGGCGGCGAGCTGGAAGACGGCGTGATCTACGAAGGACCGGGCGGTCTGCGCTGGCGCGCGGGCCTCGAAGCCGACGCCCAGATCACCCCCGCGCGTCCGGTGACGCGCTGGATTCCGCTGAGCTCCGAGAGTTCGGGCTCTGGGACGTCAGGCTCGAGCCCAGCGGTGTCCCTCTCGTGACGGATCGTAGCGCCCCCGAGGGGGATCCCATCCAGCGCTTCGGCGCGGTCCTTGCCGAACTCGATGCGACCATCCGCTGGGAGGTCCTTGAGCCCGTTTACTGCTCCGGAGACGCGGAGGGGTTCTTCGATGAAGAGCGCCGCGGCGCGATCGTCGACGCCGGGCTGAAGCTCGCGTCGGAGATCGGCGAGCAGCTCCGACCGGGCGGCAAGTCGCTCTACGTCGGCGCCGCCGTGGCCGAACTGGCGCCCATGATGTTTGAAGCCATCGTGTTGAATCGCAAGGTGGCCTGGATCACCCTCGACGGGCCCGAGGCCCAAGAACTCACGCGCGCGATCAAGAACATCGACAGCCATCTACCGACGCCCCGCACCGGCGAGTGGCGCGGGGCCGATCTGCGTCCCAGAGACCACGTTTGGATGACCAGCGTGCTCACCGACCCCGAGGCCTTTCCCGCGCTCCACGATCGTCTGTACAAGCGCCAAGGCACCAAGGACGCCGTGCGCGGCGGCAAGCCGAAGCGGGAGCGCGAGCTGGCCGTCGAGCTCGTGCGCAACGCCCTGGCCGCCGCCGCCAAGGACACGCTCCTGAGCACCACGGATGAAGAGCTAGAGGTCTGGGGCCCCATCGTCCAGGAGGACGGGGGAAGCCTAAAAGTGGCCCCCACCGGCCGCACCTCGGGCCTCGTGGGCGACGTCATCCGATTCTGCCAGCTCCGGCCTGGGCGCTAGAAACAGGGCTGGACGTGGGCTAGGAGCTTGTTGCGCATAGACGGACTTGGGTAGTGCGCTGCCCGGATCGCAAGACAAGGCGATTTGGACCCCTCGCGTGGCAGTAGTCACGCGGGTTCGAATCAACGCAGTATTGCGATTCGGGAAGCGTGCTACGCGAGTTCGTCTATGCGCAACAAGCTCCTAGGAGGGCCCTTCAGAGTGAAGATCCTGCAAAGGTCCCGCCTGGGCGTGCAGGAAGGCGGACAGCTCGCATTGTTCGGCGAGAAACCCCGTGTATTGGCCCTTTCAGCTTGGGGAATGGGAAGAATCTTCCGACGAACGCCTGAGACATGTTGGACGAGACCGGACCCCCCCACGACGAGCCTGAAGCCCACCAGGCCCACAGTGCGCCTGGGCGTTCCCAGGTGACCGGGTTTTCCTCTCCAGAGCTCTTCCTCAACCGCGAGCTCAGCCTCCTGGAGTTCAACCGTCGGGTCCTGGCTCAAGCCTTGGACGAGCGGGTGCCCCTCCTCGAGCGGCTTCGCTTTCTGACGATCTCGAGCACGAACCTCGACGAGTTCTTCGAGGTACGCAAGGCCGCTCACCAAGAGCGCGCCACCCTCGGCTCGAAGACCCACGAGATCGATGGCCGCTCCACGCGGCAGGTGCTCGACGACATCGGTGCGGGCGCTCGGTCCCTGGTGAAGGATCAGTACGCGGCCCTGAACGACGTGATCCTGCCGGCGCTCGAGAAAGAGCGCATTCGCATCCTGCGCCGCGATCTCTGGACGCCCGAGCAAGCCGATTGGATCCGCGCCTACTTCCAGCGTCAGGTCGAACCGATCCTGACCCCGGTGGGCCTCGACCCATCGCATCCGTTCCCGAAGATCCTCAACAAGAGCCTGAACTTCATCGTCCTCGTCGACGGCGAAGATGCCTTTGGACGGGAGACCGGGATCGCTGTCGTGCAGGTCCCGCGTGCGCTGCCGCGCCTCATCGCTCTGCCATCCACCATCACGGGCCAAGACACCGCCTTTGTGATGCTCTCATCGGTGGTGCACGCGCACATCGAAACGCTCTTCCCCGGCATGCAGGTGCTTGGGTGCCATCAGTTCCGCGTGACGCGCAACAGTGAGCTCTGGGTGGACGACGAGGAGGTCGAGAACATCCTCGAAGCCCTCGAAGGCGAGCTGCCCGAGCGCAAGTACGCGGAAGCGGTGCGCCTCGAAGTGGCGTCGGACTGCCCCGATGAAGTCACGAGCTTTCTGTTGAAGCGCTTCGAGCTCCCGGAGTCCGACCTCTATCGCGTGGACGGCCCCGTGAACCTCGGCAGGCTCGGCGTCTTGCACGGACTCGCCGATCGCATCGACCTAAAGTACGCGCCGTTCGTTCCTCGCTTCCCGCGCCAGCTCGTGCGCGCCGAGGATCCGTTCGAGGCGATTCGCCAGACGGACGTGCTCCTGCACCATCCCTACGAGTCCTTCGCGCCCGTCGTCGACCTGATCCGGCGCGCGGCCCAGGATCCGGACGTGCTCGCGATCAAGCAGACGCTCTACCGGACCGACAAAAAGTCCCCCATCGTCGCCGCGCTCGTGGAAGCCGCCGAGGCGGGCAAGCAGGTCACGACCGTCGTCGAGCTGCGCGCACGCTTCGACGAGGCCGAGAACATCGACCTTGCGACCCAGCTCCAGGACGTGGGCGCCCAAGTCGTGTACGGCGTCGTGGGCTACAAGACCCACGCGAAGATGACGCTGATCGTGCGCCGCGAGCCCGACGGCCTTGTGCGCTACGCCCACCTCTCCACCGGCAATTACCACGCCGGCACGGCGCGCACCTACACCGACGTGGGCCTGCTCACCTCCGACGAGACGATCGCGGACGATGTGCACCAGATGTTCCACCGTCTGACGGGCCTTGGCGCGATGCAGCCGCTGCAGAAGATCCTCGACGCCCCCTTCTCGCTGCGGCACGAGATGCGCGAGCTGATCGCCCAGGAGGCCGCGAACGCACGGGCCGGCAAGCCCGCGCGCATCATCGCCAAGATGAACGCTCTGACCGAGCAGCGCACCATCCGAGCCCTGTACGAGGCGAGCCAAGCCGGCGTGCAGATCGACCTGATCGTGCGCGGGGCCTGCTGTCTGCGCCCGGGCCTCCCCGGCGTATCGGACAACATCCGAGTCCGCTCGATCCTCGGCCGCTTCCTCGAGCACTCACGCCTCGTCTTCTTTGAAGCCGCTGGCGAGAGGCTGCTCTTCGCCAGCAGCGCCGACTGGATGTCCCGCAACCTGTACAGGCGCGTCGAGACATGCTTCCCCATCGAGGACCCGAAGATGAAGGAGCGCCTGATCCAGGAGGACCTCGAGATCTACCTCGGGAGTGAGGTCGCCGCCTGGGATCTGGACCCCAGCGGCAGCTACCACCGCAGCGGTGGAACGATCGACCCCCAGGTCGAGCTTCTGAAGGCGATCACCTCGCAAGTCGACCCGGACGAGTCGGCGGACAGCGCGGGCACCGCCAGCCTGCACCAGCTCCGCCCGGCCTAGGCAAGCGAAGCAGCGGTTGCCAATGGGCTCCGCGGGTGCTGGAATTGGGGCGATGAAACCCGTCCAAGCCAGCCGAGTCCTGAGCGCGACCCCAGAAGCGGTGTTCGCGGTCCTGAGCGATCCCACGGTCAAGGCCGACGTGGTTCCCTGCGTCGTCTCAGCTGAGATCCTTGGGGAGGCAGTGCGGGGTCCGGGGCTCCGCTTCTCGGAGACGCATAGGATGGGCAAGCGCGAGATGACCATGAACTTCGAGGTCACCGAGTGGACGGAGCCGAGCCACTTGCGCATCCAGTGCCTCCAGCATGGAACGCTCTGGGACTCATCCTTCGATATGGCTGAGCACCCGGGCGGCGCCGAGCTAGTGATCACCATGGACGCCCGGGCAAAGAGCGTTCTGCCTCGCCTGTTGAACCCACTCATGAAGCCGCTGTTTCGGCGCGGACTGACCGAACATCTCGACGCACTGGAAGCGCACTTCCGCCGTGGCGCTGACGCGTAAGGAGACGCTGCTTCCAACCCAGGCGCGGGAGGCGTGGCGCGGGCGTAGCCCCCGGGAGCTCTCGGTGGTCGCGCCCGTGTACGACGAGGAGCCCAACCTTGTGCCTCTCTATGAACAGGTCGCTGCTGCCCTTGGGGAGGGCCACGATCTCGACTGGGAGCTGGTCCTGGTGGACGACGGGAGCCGTGATCTTTCGGCGCAGCGAATCGCCGAGCTGTGCGAGCGCGATGTGCGTGTGAAGGGCATTTTCCTTGGGCAGAACTGCGGCCAAACGGCGGCCCTCGCGGCCGGACTGCAGTTCGCGGCCGGAGAGCTCATCGCGACCCTCGATGCAGACCTACAGAACGACCCCAAGGATCTCGCGCGGATGATCGCGATGCTCAAGGACGGCGGGCACGACGCCGTCGTTGGCTGGCGCGAGAAACGCCAGGACCCATGGCTCAAGCGGGTGAGCGCTCGCGTTTCGAACGTGATCCGAAGGCAGCTCACGGGTGGCACCATCCGTGATACGGGGTGCTCGCTCAAGGTCATGCGGCGTGAAGCGATCCAGGCCCTCCCTCTGTTTGAAGGCATGCATCGGTTCCTATCGACGCTTCTGGTCACGCACGGTTTCGACGTGGAAGAGACCCCGGTCGCGCATCATCCGCGTGCTGCGGGCCGATCGAAGTACGGCCTTTTCAACCGGGTTTTCCGAGCGAGCCGAGACCTCTTCGCTGTGCGCTGGATGCAGCGTCGAAAACTACTTCTCCCCATCGAGGAAGTGATCGACCGGTAGCAGCTCGACGGACCTCTCATAGAATTCTCACCATGCGCTTCGTGTGCTTCCTGCCGCTGTGGTGGGTGAACTCATCCAGTTCCCCATCCAGTGCACCTACCAGGAGGACACACTATGCAAGCCCCCTTCCTCATCGTCCCACTCCTCAGCGCCGCTCCCTCGAGCGCCTCCGCTGTGGACCCAATGCTCGCGCCGCCGCCGGTCAACCCCGCGGCATTGACGCAGCGCCGCGACCGCCACAACGGTCGCCCCTTCCCTCCCCTCGACGAAGTTCGCTTCATCGATGGAACTGGTAACCACGAAGTGGACGTGGAGCGCGGTGCCACGCACATTGCCTTCCGCCGGCTCGCCTCCACGGCCTACACCGACGGAGTCGATTCCCCCTCAGGGGCGAGGCTTCCGAGCGCGCGCTTCGTCAGCAACGGCGTCTTCGCACAGCCGGGCGACGTGCCGGGCGACGCGGGCCTGAGCGATCTCTTCTGGCAATGGGGTCAGTTCCTCGATCACGACATCACCGAGACCCCCGTGCACGACCCAGCGGAGCCGTTCCCTATCCCCGTTCCCACGGGCGACCTTTGGTTCGACCCCCTCGGGACCGGCACCCAGGAGATCCCGCTGAGCCGCTCGTTCCCCGTCTACCCAGGCGGCGTGCGCGAGCAGATCAACGGCATCACCGCATGGATCGACGGCAGCCAGGTCTACGGGTCCGATGCGGAGCGCGCTGACGCCCTGC
>CAYQKK010000109.1:0-18959 GCA_964417955.1 uncultured Planctomycetaceae bacterium | reverse complement strand
CCTAGGCCCTCCCCCACAGATCAACGTGATGTTGCCATTCTTGGTCGGCGCTGAAGTCAGCGGCGCGCGCGCGCGCTCGCTCACCCAGCTGCAGGCGTCGGGCAGGTTCCTCCGCAAGGCGTCCAAGCACGCCAGCGAGCTCATCCACGGACCGTGGCGCAACGAGTTCCCCGCATGGGGTGTCAGAGTTCGTCAGGAGGATCTCAGGCATCCCTCCCACCGCAGAAACGCAGCAGGCAAGACCCGCGGCCATGGCCTCCAGGAGCGCCCTTGGTGCCGCCTCGTGATCTGAGACGAGCGCGAAGATGTCGGCGGAACGCAAGAACTCCGCCACGTTCTCCACGCGCTCTTGAACGGCAACGCCGTCGCTGCCCGCGGCTTCACTCTGTAGCTCGCTGAACAGCGGTCCGTTGCCAACCACCGTCAAATGGAGATTGGCGCCTCCTTCGCGCGCGAGCTTCACCGCGCGCATCAGGTCCGTCGTGCGCTTGATGGGATCAGCGCGGGCCAAGGTGACTACGTGTACGGGCTCGGCGAGACGGGACTCTTCGCTAGCCGCCATCTGCCCTGGGGCAAACACCTCGAGATCAACGCCGTTCCAAATCACCTGGGGTCGCCGGCTCCAGCGCAGCTCGGTTAAGACGTCGCTCAGCTCCTGGCTCACGGCTACGACGCCCGCATGTCGTTTGGACGCCCAGCGGGTGAGCTGACGCGCCCGTGGTGTGTCGTGCCCCGGCTTCGTATGAAACGTGCCGTAACTTCGCGCAACGCGCGTGGGCAAGTTCGCCAGCGCCGCGTAGAAAACGGCGGTGTCGTTGTGCGCGTGGAGCACTTCGAACCGGCCCTTCTTCACGAACGCGCGGATGCGTCGCGCGAAGCCTAGATCGAGGCCAGGTCCGCGCGGGATGTAAGTCCAGGGAACGCCCCCAGGGTCGAAGTCCTCTCCCGTCGTGCGGTACGGGGAATCGAACAGCAAGAGCTCGTGCTCAAGCCCGAGCTTGCGCGCTCGTAGCGCGAGATCCAGAACGACTCGCTCTTTGCCACCTACCTCTAGGCTACTGACGAGGTGCAGTAGACGCTTCGGGGCAGCCACGGACATGGGTCCGACTATAGAAGGCGCGCCATTTGGAAGGCCGCGAAGTGCGCGAACTTCTTCGGGGAGAGCATCGCGATGCGGGCCCCGTGCTCCTCGCCTAGGTGATGCCTGGCCCAGGTGTCCACCGCGCGGCGCGTCCCTTCATTGGAAGCGTCGAGCAGAAGATCCGACGTCCAGATGGTCTGGCCCGTCTCGCAGGACACGAGATCGAGCTGGACGCCGAGGACCTGGGGCGCAACGACTCGGCGGGAGGTGACCGTTCCCACGAGAAGCGCGTCTAGGCGATACCTCTCGCGCAGAGTGGTCAACGTGGACGGCGAGTACCAACCTTCACGGAATGGATCCGGCGGCAGGAGCTCTTCCAGGTCGGAGGCACGCAGCGGTACAAGGTCGTACGGCGTAGCCGCGGCGAACTCAGAGTGGAAAGAAGTCTCCACGGAACCGATCTCGTGCCGCGTCATGGGCTCTTTGTTGAGCTCCGCAAACGGCAGCACGCCCACTCGAACCAACGAGTAGGACTCGAAGTCGGACGTAATCTGAGCCGAGCCCATCAGGGGAACCGTCTTCGACGCCTGACAACCGGTGAGAGCGCTTGAGAAGACCAAGGCACACAGGGCCCAGCCCCAGGAGAGTCGCGGGCTACGCATCAGCGGCCACTCATTCCCGACTGGCCGGAATCACCGCCGAGGGGGCGGTTGTTTTCCACGGACATCTTGCGCCACTCGAGAGTCGCCTCCAAGAGAGCACGCTCGGCCTCAAGGCGCGCAATCTGTGCCGTCGCGAGTCGAGCGGCGAGTTCGTACGTCTGGCTATCTGCTGCTTGCTTGGACTTGCCGAGCTCGTCGTAGGCGATCTGCATCGACTTGAGCTGCTCGGAGAAGTCGTTGGCGCGCAGCTCGGACATCTCCAGCGCTAGGTGCAGGTCCTCGTTCTCTGGACGCAGGATTTCGAGCTCGTCCACCACGGCCAAGTACTTGTCGAGCATCGTGCCGCGGCTTCCGCCAACGGCGGCCTCCGAAACGACGCCGTCGTTCATGGGATGCGGCGTTTGGGTCACAGCGCCCGGGGCGGAAGCGACGACGGGTGAACCATCCCTCGACTGAACGCCGACGGGTCGGCCGTCGCGGCCGTACAGGCCGGTGGGGCTCTGGGTCTGGTCGGCCAGCTGACGTTCCGGTGCCCAACCAGCGGCGACGTCGTTGTAGTCGTCGAGCTTGGGTGGCGCGGGCTGAACGTCCGCGCGCGATGGGCTGTAGCCGTACTTGATCGACTCGAGCGTAGGCAGCGCCTGACAGCCGACGAGACCCAAGAGGGCCGCGGCGAAGACGAGCCGAAGATGCGTGAACTGGGGGAAAATGGACATGGCTTAGGTGGTCACTGGGACTCGTTGGCGCCTTTGGACGGAGCGCTTTGGAGGACGATGATGGTCTCGACCGGAAGGGGCGCTTCCACCGCTGCCGGCGTGAAGTTCTCCGCTCCTTGGGAGCGAACCAGCTCGGTGACGTGGGTGAACTGGTGGTCGAGGCCGTCGTAGCTTTCTTGAAGAAGGGACGTACGAGCCTTCTCCGCATCGAGGGCGCTGCGCGTTTGGGTGAGCTCTCTCGCGGCGGCACGGAGATCACGCTCCAAGGCGAGCTTCTCGGGCGATCTCGGACCGAACAGCTCGCTCGGTCGCTGGGTGGAATCGAGGCTCCGCACGCTAGCTTGGGCAGGTGCTCCGACGGTGCCGCTCCTGAGGGCGAAGATCATGATGAGCGAGAGCGCGAGAGCGACCCACCACCCGCCTCCCATCCACTCGCGAATTCCAAAGGGACGCTCTGTGCGTTGCGGTTTGCGACTCACTGCGTGCCTCCTTGGGATTGGGTGTCGGCATTCGCCGGCGCTGAGCCGCCGTCTGCGATCAGATCGATCGTGGTCGTTTCTCCGCAGGAACAGGTGACTTCAACGGAGCGGACGACGCCGTCGACAACGAGAGTGCGCACTTTGGGCGGCTGCTTGTCGCCGGTCGCGATGGCGGCGGCGAGGCGGCGGGAGGGAGCTGCTTCGCGGCGAACGCTGCGGCCCTTGAGAATGACAGGTTCCATCGGTTCAACCTCGCAGGTCTAGGCGTTGTCCGGCTTCGTCCTCAAGACGAACCCGGGAGACGGTCGGGGCTTCTCGGCGCGGCTGGGGAGAAAGAAGGCCGGCGTCCTCGGACTCGTCCTCCGGGTCGTCTCCTTCGGCCGACTCGTTGCGCGGTAGCACGAATGTCTGCTCGCGCTTGGGAGACCGATCCCCCAGCTTGCGCTGAAGTACGGGACCCACTGGCCTTTGAAAATTGATGCGGCTATCCATCGCTCATCCTCCATACGCCCTGTCGGGCTCTTGGGACTTCTTGGTGTCTTGTTCTTCCTCGGCGCCGAGCATGCTGCGGTTCAAGCGATAGATCGCACGGCTGTGAATCTGGCTGACGCGCGACTCCGTGACGCTGAGCACTTCGGCGATCTCGCGCAGGAGGAGCTCTTCGGCGTAGTAGAGTGTGATGACCGTCTTCTCCTGGTCTGGCAGGTCGGAGATCGCCGCGACAAGCAGCTCCTTCATCTCCTCGAACTCCGCGGATCCCACTGGGTCTTCGGACTTCGGGTCGAGGAGCATCGCTGCGAGCCCGCCGCCCACCTCTTCGGAGCCGCGATCTTGATCGAGGGACGTGTGGACAGCCGTGGATGCTGTCACAAAGACTTCGTCGACGTCGGCGACGCTCCATCCGAGCTCGGAGGCGATCTCCTCTGGCGTCGGCTTCGCACTCCCCAGCTGCTCTAGCTTCTGGATGGCCTTGTCGACGGCACGCACTTTCTCCCGCCGTCCGCGTGGCAAGAAGTCGAGGCGGCGAATCTCGTCGAGGATCGCTCCGCGGATGCGTGGGTAGGCGAACGTCGAAAACGCGAGGCCCCGCGATGGGTCCCACGCGTCAGCCGCCGTGATCAAGCCCATCATCCCGTAGCCGAACAGGTCATCCCGATCGAGGGTGCCTGGCACGTCGAAGAAGAGCCGTCCGACGATGTGCTTCAAGAGCGGCACATGGTCCAGAATCAGCTGATCCCGATCACCCGCTCCGGCCGCCGACGAAGCGGCGACAACATCGACGGTGCTCGGTGGTGTGGGGGCTTCGTTCATGGCGATAGGAGAGTGGGCAGGAGGCCCGGGGAAGACCTCCTGCACTGCTTCGCTATCGACCCATTGAGAGAAGACCCTTAGAAGATTTTTCCGTCGCGCAGGCCCCCAGGTACGCCCCGGAGGCCATAAGCGACTTCCTACTCAAGGGGTAAACGTGACGGCAAGGGCGCTCGACAGGTTGAAGGGCGTTCCACAGGGCCCACCGATGTCGCGGTAGTAGGTCTGGAAATTCCAAGAGGAGCCCGCCGTGATCTGTCCGGCAATCGGGTTGCTCACGATCGTGTACGCCACAAGGCCCGGCCCGATCGAGCCCGTTCCTGCGCCCGTTGGGAAGGGCGGGAAGCGATAGAGCGGCCCGGCGAGGCACAGGATCCCGTTGCCGATGGCGGCCGGGAAGATCAGGGACTGACCCATGAAGGTCAGCGCGAACGAGCCTGGGTTCATGCCGGAGGTCGTTAGGTTGAGGTCGTCCGCGAAGACGCTCGTCGAGCCGCAGCCCTCCAGAAGAGCGCCAGTACCCGTCGCGTTCTGGCAGCCCGCGGTCGGGTCGGCGTTCCCGCAGGGCGACATGGCGATCGGGCAGAAGCAGAACGGAATGCCCACCGACGGGCAGCCCTCGCACGGATCCGGGATCCCGTTCATGTTGGAGTCCGCCGTGATGCCGAGCGCGATCGCCACCGCATCCTCGATGCCGTCTCCGTCGCAGTCGTTGACGTTGGTCCACAGCGAATCGGCTGCGGTCAGGTCGTCACCGATGTTGGCCGTTCCCTGGCGGAGCGTCGCAAGCCCGAGCGCTTCCGCTGGAATGAAGATGCCAGGCGTGATCGAAGTCGGCCCCGGGGGGATGAGCAGATCGCCTTCCTCGATCGGGATCCCCAAGAGGCTGTCCGGCATGCCGATGACGGCAGAGCCGCGGCGCACGGAGAAGATGACCATGTCCGATGCGCCACTGACCCAGGAGTACGGGCCCGACGGTGGGTCGTACACGCCGTTGCCGTTCTCAGCCAGGATCAGGGCGTCGAGGTCGTCCGTGTCGGCGCCCGCGACGTTGTCGAGTCCGAGCGCTGACGCTGGGGCCCAGAGCGCCGGAGCGCCCGCCGCGGCCACCAGAATGTCTCCGCCCACGAAGCCGTTGGCCAGCGCAGACGAAGAGTTCAGCACTCCCTCGAAGGGATCAAGGAACCCGGCGTCGAGGCTGAAGTACTCGCGCTGCGGCGTCGACGTGGGCTCGATCAGATCGAGTGCGTCCTTGTTGTCCCCCGTATCCGGGAGACCTCCGAAGGGCGTGTTAGGCTCGATCGTACCCACCCCCGGATAGGCGTAGCCACTCGCCGACGCGAGACCATCGCCATCGATCACGCCGATGTTGCGTCCGGGGAAGGGAGTGATCGGGCCCGGCGGCAGGCTCACGAGGTTGGTGAAGGCATCGGGCGCGGCCTCGCGTGCCAGCGCTTCTGAGGTCAAGTTGGGGAGCGGCCCGCTACCGAACGCAAAGCCCCGCGCGAACTCATCCACCGAGAAGAGAATGTCGCCTTCTCGAATGGGCTGGTTCGGGAGGAACGCGCGGTCCGCACCGCGGGAAAACGCATCCACTTCAACGATGCACGGCGTCCCGCCGGGGTGCCCGACGCAGAGCGGCGGAAGGCCGAGAGACGTGATGTGGTCGAAGACAATCGACGGGGTCACCAACGGGCCCAGTGCGGGGTTGGAAGTGCCCGTGGAAGGGGTCAGTAGATCTCCCTCCGTGATCGCGACGCCGCTAGGGGCTGCAGCGCCGACCGTGGGACCGTGCCAGTTGACGGAGAAGACGTAGCGGTTCTGCGCGAAGCCGCTCGTGGCCAGGATCAGGGTTCCGCCAGCGAGAATGAGGTGACGAGTGAGCATGGATGGGCACGCGAAAGTCCGTCGCGAAGCGGGAGGAGGTGGGTCGGGAAACCGGCAGGGCCCACGCTGAGCCCCGCTACCACGTCCAAATGCCCGTAGGTGCCCCCATGCGGACACCTATCCCAAGTTTCTCTCGTGCCAGAGGCTCAGCCGCAGGGGTCTGCTACTGAGTGTCTCCCTCTACGGGCGCTTCCTCGTCCACTGCGATCGGCTCGCGCCAGGTTTTCGCCGCTAGCCAAGCGCCGATCGAGGTCACCGCCAAAACGGCTCCCCACGCGATTCCCCCGCGCATCGAGGCAACTGAAACGGGGGTGTGTTGGATCAGCGACGCGAGCGCCGTGCCGGAGCCCGCGATCACCGCAATCTGGCCGCCCACAGCGCGCCAAGCTTCGACGAGAGCCGTAGGGCTCACTTCGATCGCCTCGGTGTCGGTCGTCGAGTCCATGGATCAGACCGCTTGGACTGGCGTTGGGATCAGCTTGTGCGCAAGCGCTGCGCCGGCCGCTTCCAGCTGGCGCGCCTGACTGCGACCGGCGAGTCTGTCGAGTCGACTCGCGATCTGCCCGATGCACAGCTGCTCTAGGGCGCGCTTGGGCCGGAGCGCAAAGGGAGATTGGGCTGCACCGCTACGCGCCACGTGCACGGACGACGGGAGCCATCCAGCTTGGCGCGGCGAACGCGCCAGGAATCGTTCGCAGATCGAGCGCAGCTTGGCCGCAACAGCTTTGCCTTCCTCCACGCCGGTGGCGTGGTTGACGATGATCTCAGGCGTTGGGATGTCCACGTCCGAGCGCGCGCCGAACTGGCCCAGCGCTTTGATGAGTCCGTAGGCATCGGTAAGCGCGGCGAGCTCTGGCGTCGTCACCACGAAGACGCGGTCCGCCACCGAGGCAAAGCCCAGCACTTCCGGCCCAATACCCGCAGCGCTATCCCCCACGATGATGTCGTACTCAGGTGCCACTTCTGAAATCAGCTCGAGGAGCTTGGCTTGCCGCACCTGGGAGAGAGACCCCATAGCCTCTTCACCGGAGGCCGCAGGGATCAAGTGCACCCCACCAGGCCCCTCAACGATGCACTCTCGGATGCTGCAGGTTCCATCCAGCGCTTGATCGATGCGAGCATCCACCGCGGAGATCCCAAACAGGACGTCGAGGTTCGACAGCCCGAGGTCCAGATCCACCAAGAGAACGCGGCGGCCTGCGCGTGCGAGCTCGACGCCGACGTTGCCGGCCACCGTGGTCTTGCCAACGCCGCCCTTGCCGCCCGTCACGAGGACAAAGGGAGTCTTCTCCGAAGGGCTCATCCGATCCTCCCGATCAATGCGAGGTCCGCGAAGCGCGCGCGGTTCGCGCGGAAGAAATGCGGCCCAAGCTCTGGCCCGTTCGTAAGGAATGCAAGCCCGAGCCCACTCGACCGAGCGTGCTCCAGCGCGGGCAGCGGCTGCTGCGCTTCGTCAAGCTTCGTCACGATGGCGCCGAGGGGCGCGATGGGCGCAGCGGCCTCCGTCGTCGCCTCCATGGCGGCTGTCGAAGCGGTGGCCGGCAGGACTACGAGGGTCGCCAGCTGAATCTTGGCGTCTGCCTCATCGCAGGCATCGCCGATTCCGAGCAGCGCCTCTACGTCGTTCTGAACGTTGCCCGTGCCGTCGACGAGGACGACGTCGAAGCGGTCTGGCTCGAGGGCCAGCTGTTCTGCCAAGCGCATGGGATCGCGTAGCGCCATGCTCGGGATCCGCAGGAGATCGCCGTAGGCCTTCACCTGCGCGATGCCACCGACGCGGTCGGCGTCGAGGGTCGCCATGGCGACCCTGCGCCCGGCGCGACTGAGACGCAGGGCCAACTTCGCCAGCGTCGTCGTCTTACCAACGCCCGTGGTCCCGAGCAGCGCAACCACGGCCGTCTCACCCTTGGGAAGCGGAAGCGCCGCGACGTCGAACTGCTTGGCGATCTCATCGGCGGCAAGGTCCAGGGGATGGGCTTCGTCGTCCTTCACTTTGACGATGCCCTCCAAGATGGATTCGCGCAGCTTCTTGGAGGCGCCATGCTCTCGAAGGCGGCGCTCCACGTCAGCCAGAGGTGTACGCTGCGGCGCTCCACTTGCTGCGCCTGCCGGAGCGGCAGGAGCGCTCTTGGGCACGGTAGGCACCTTCAGCAGTGCGGCTGCTTCCCGCCGCATTTCGCGCAGAGCCTCTGTGCTCCGCGGAATTCGAGTGGAAACGGCCAGCGTCACCTCACCAGGCTTCGTCAGCTGATCGACCACGACGGACTTCTCGCCGAACGTAGAGCGCGCTGCGATGAGCGCTTGACGCATCGACCGCCCGGTCACGATTTGAAGAGAGTCGTTCGCGCGTGGCGAAACGGCCGGCGGATCCAAAGGTGCCACCGTCGGCTCGACGGCCGCAGGCTGAGGTTCTGTAGACATGGGTTCGGTACGGGTTGCGATGGGGTCTTGAAGGACGGAGTGAAGCGAAGGATCAGGCAGCCGGCGCGTTTTCGGTCATGCGCACGACGGAGACGGTGTCGACGCCCTTGGCGGGCACGACCTCGTTGAAGGAAAGGACGGCCACTTTGGGCAGGGAGGAGCGCACGAGCTCAGCGAGGAAGCGGCGCACGCCGGAGCGCACGAGCAACACGACCTCTTTGCCCGACTGGGACGCGGCGCCCACGGACTCGCCGATCTCTTCGACGAGTCGGGTGAGGTAGGCGGGGCCGACCATCGCCGCCTCGGCGTCGCCGGTGCGGCCAACGGCGCCCGCGACCTGCGCCTCGATAGCGGGATCGAGCGTGACGGCGTGGATCGTTCCGCTGGCATCGCCGTACTGCTCGCAAAGCGCGCGACCGAGGCGTTGCCGGCAGAGCTCTGTCAATGTCTCAACGTCGCGAGTCTTGGGCGCGTTGTCGCTAAGCGTCTCAAGGATCGCGGGCATGTTGCGAATGGCCACGGACTCCGCGAGCAGATTGCGCAGCACCTGTTGGACTTCCCCGACGCCCAAGCGGTCGGGGATCAGCTCCTCCACCACGGCAGGCGCCACCGACTTCGCGGTTTCGATGAGGTCTTTGACGTCGTCCCTCGTGATCAGCTCGGGGAGCGCGCCGCGCAGAACTTCTGAGAGATGCGTCACGAGAACGCTGGTCGGGTCGATCACCGTGTACCCAAGGATCTCTGCTTCGTCGCGCTTGCCCCCATCAATCCAAACCGCTGGCAGCCCGAAGGCGGGATCGATCGCAGGCTTGCCCTTGATCTTCGATGCGGCAGTCCCCGGATCCATCGCCATGAAGAGGCTCGGCTCGACCTCTCCAGCAGCGATCTCTTGACCGCCGGCCAGCACGCGGTAGGCCTTGGGCCCGAGCTTGATGTTGTCACGGATGCGGACGGGCGGCAGCACCACGCCCTCTTTGAGCGCAAAGCGGCGCCGCAGCTGGGAAATGTGGTCGAGGATGCCCGAGCCGGTGCTGTCCTGGACCATCGGGATCAGTTGGTAGCCGATCTCAAGGCTTGCGCGGTCGACCTTCAGGAGTTCGGCCACTTCCTCTTCATCGGTAGGCTGGGGCGCCGCCTCGGCCTCCTCCGCTTCGACTCGCTCGACCTCCTCGGCCTCGCGCGCCACCTCGGCCGCTTGACTCGATCGCCACATCAGCACGAGTGCTGTGCTCAGGATGAAGAACGGCAGCTTCGGCATGCCGGGCAGCAGCCCGATGGTGAAGATGGTCGCCGCGGCAATGAGCGTCGCCTTGGGCCGCTGGCCCATTTGCTTGGCGAGATTCGGCCCGAGGCCAATGTCGCTAGAGTCTTTCGTCACCAGGACGCCTGCCGCGGTCGAGATCAGCAGCGCGGGGATCTGACTCACGAGGCCGTCACCGATGGTGAGCTTCGAGAACTGATCCACGGCCTGCCCCACGGACATGCCGCCGGACGCTCCGATGGCAATACCGCCCACCAGGTTGAGTCCGGTGATGATCAGTCCCGCGACGGCGTCTCCGCGGACGAACTTGGAGGCACCGTCCATCGCCCCGTAGAACTCCGCCTCTCGTGCGATGGACTCGCGCCTGTCCCGGGCTTGGTCGGCGTCGATGAGTCCCCCGTTGAGGTCCGCGTCGATGGCCATCTGCTTGCCGGGCATCGCGTCGAGCACAAAGCGCGCCGCGACCTCACTGACCCGGCCGGAACCCTTCGTGATGACAACGAACTGAATGATGATCAGCACGAGGAACACGACGAGGCCCACGCCGAGGTTGTCCCCGGTCACGTACTGCCCGAACGCCTGGATGACGTTGCCGGCTTCTCCTCCAGTCAGGATCAAGCGCGTACTCGCGACGTTGAGCCCCAGTCGGAAGAGGGTCGCGAACAGCAGAATCGTGGGGAACGCCGAGAGCTCGGTGGCGTCCCGCGCATGCATGGTGAGCATGAGGAGCATCACCGCGCCGGACAGGTTGACGGCCAGGAGCAGGTCCAGGGCCATCGGCGGCAGCGGCGCGATGAGCGTGAGCATCAGCCCAAGCACGCCGAAGCCCAGGAACCAGTCGCTTAGGTTCTTCGTGCGGCCGCCCCCTTCGAGCTGACCCTTGGTCGGTACGTTCGCCATGGCGTATTAGCTCAGACCGAAACGGCCCGGCCCTCCATGCGGTAGACGTAGGCGAGCACTTTGGCCACGGCCTCGAACAGGTTCTCAGGCACCGAGTCTCCGATGTCGCAGGCCCGGTGGAGGGCGCGTGCCAGGGGCGGCTCCTCGACGATCATGACGTTCGACTCCGTGGCGAGAGCGCGAATGCGGAGCGCCACTTCGTCGAGTCCCTTGGCCACGACGGTGGGCGCCGCATCGCGGCCGTCTTCATAGCGAAGCGCAACCGCGTAGTGGGTCGGGTTCGTGATCACGACCGTCGCGTCTGGCACATCATCCATCATGCGGCTCATGGCGAGCTCGCGCTGAACCTGACGGATGCGTGCCTTGACCTGGGGGTCACCTTCACTGTTCTTGGCTTCGTCGCGAACGTCCTTCTTGCTCATCTTCATGTCCTTCGCGTGCTGATAGCGCTGGTAGACGAAGTCGATGAGGGACAGCGCGACGATCACGATGACGCCCGCGGTCGCGGCGATCAGGAAGACGTGCCCAATGGCGCGTACGACCTGCTTGGCGTCCGTTCCGACGATGACGGAGATCGTCGGGAGCTGCCAAAAGGCCACGGTGACGATCGTGGTCCCGATGAGGATGATCTTGAGGAGTCCAAGCCCCGTGCGGACGGCGCCGCGGGTGCCGAACACCTTCTTGGCTCCGGACGAGATGCTGAGTTTTTGGGGATCGAAGCCGACGGCTTTCGGGGCGATCTTGAAACCGATCTGCCCGTAGCCCGCGAAGAAGCCGACCAAGAGAACAGGGACGAGAAGGGTGGCAAGCGCGCCTACCATGCCCTGCACGGAGTTGCTCATGAGCGCGGAGAAATCTCCCGCCGTGAGCTCCTTAGGGCCGAGGGCGGACATGCGATCGATGCTCCCGGAGAGGAGCTGGCCCGCGGCACCGGTCAGGCCTTTGCCGAGCACCGACATCGAGGCGATCGAGGCAGCGAGCATGAGCCCACCGATGAACTCAGTGGACATAGCCACCTGTCCCTTCGCCCGGGCATCGCTCAGGCGCTTAGCCGTCGCGTCTTCTGTCTTGTCGCCACTGTCGCTCTCAGCCACCGTGCACCTCCATTGCGTCGAGTCCAGCCTCGAGGCCGGACATAAACTGTTCGAGCAGGGAGGTCATGGCCGTGCTCAGCGTTGGACTCAGCAGGCACAGGGCCAAGAGGCCGCCGCCGACCCGAAGACTAAAGCCCATTTCAAGGACGTTCACCTGGGGTACTGCGCGCGCGATGAGCCCGATCAGGACCGAGATCATCATGAGCATCACGAGCACCGGGGCGGCGAACGCGATCCCGGCCAAGAAGAACTCGGTGAAGAGGTGATTGAGAACGGCGGGCAAGTCGCCGCCGAAATCGAGGTCGCCCACGGGGGCTCGATCGAAGGACTCAGCGAGCGCACGCAACAGCCACTGGTGCCCGTCCACGGACAGGAGAGCCAGGAAGAACAGCGTTTCGTTCATCTTGGAAAGCAGCGGCAAGGACTCACCGCTGGCCGGATCCACGGCGCTCGCCATGGAGAACACCATCTCGTTACCCACCATCTCGGAACCGATGCGCAGTCCAAGGAGGGTGAGGTGAAGGATGAACGCAAGGCCGAGGCCGAGGACCAGTTCGCGCAACAGCAGAACGCCGAAGTGAACGCCCGATGTTGGCTCGATCATCGGCATCCCCTGGGCCGCGTAAATGGCGACTGTGACCGAGGCGACGAGCGCGACCTTGTAGCCGTGGAACTGTGCCGCCGTGCCAAGCAATGGCGCCGTCAGGAGCAGAGCGCTGCACCGAGTAAGGAACAGCGCCCCCCCTTCGATGAGGCCGGGCGGCAGGCTAGAGAACAAGCCAGCGGAGGGGCTCGCGCTCTGATCTATCGCCAGAGACAAGGTCAGCGCAGCGCTCACGACAGGCCAAACTCCGTCATGCGGGCGATGAGCTTTGTGGTGTAGTCGCCCAGGTACTTGAGTGCTGGCGCCAAGAGAAGCAGCGTCGTGAACATCACGGCGAGCATCTTTGGCACGAAGGAGAGGGTCTGCTCCTGCACAGAGGTCAACGCCTGGAACAGGCTGACGGAGAGGCCAACGATGAGGCCGACGAGCATGATGGGGCCAGAGATGATGACCACGGTGAGCACGAGCTCCCGCGCAAGGTCAACGATGTGAAGGTCAAGTTCCATGGTCTAACCCGCCGCCTGCATGACAAAAGAAGTCACCACCGACTCGGTCACGAGTCGCCAGCCATCGACGAGAACGAAGATCAGCACCTTGATCGGCGTCGAGATCATCACCGGCGGCAGCATGAACATGCCCATGGACAGCAGCACGCTGGAGACGACGAGGTCGATCACGAGGAACGGCAAGAAGAGCAGAAAGCCCATCTGAAACGCGGTCTTGAGCTCGCTCAAGATGAACGCAGGTACGACCACGGTGAGGGGAAGGTCGGAAGGATCCACATCGGGCGCGATGCCGGGGAACTCCGTGTCCCCCATGGGGGAGTCAGCGTCGGGTCCACCGGCGTAGACCGCCGAGGTGGGCTCTTGGCCGAAGCTGTCGGGGAAGAGATTGGCGTTGCCGCTGAGCTCCGCGAAGAGCAGTAGCTCCTTCTCGCGGGTGTTGGCCACGAGGAACGTCGAGAGCGTGTCCCAGGCCCGGTCCCCCATCTCCTCGACGCTGATGTCGCCCGCTTCGTAGGGCGTCCAGGCCTCGGCGTAGAGGTCTTTGCCCACGGGCGCCATCACGAACATGGTCAGGAACAGGGCCAGACCGATGATCACGGGGTTCGGCGGGAGCTCGTTCAGCGAGAGCGCACGACGCACGAACGAAAGCACGATGACGATGCGCGTGAAGCTCGTCAGCGCGACGAGGACCGCCGGAAGAAGGCTGAGAACCGTGAGGAGAAGAGCAATCTCCACCGCGGCCGACAGGCGGCCTTCGCCTCCGATGGACTCCTCGCTAGGACCCTCGGAGAGTCCGTTGCGTGCGTTTTCGGCCAGCTGGGCCGCGATGGTCTCCCCCACGGGCGCCGCATCGGCCCCCACTGACGAGACCGGGGCCTGCGCCTGCCCCGAGCGTGCCGTGAGATCCGAAAACGACTGCGTTGCGGACGCGCTATTCGCGCCCGCAAGCATCAGGAGACCCACGGCCAGTAGGGCAGCGGTCAATGCACGGCGGAGTCCCGTCATGCGATGAACTCCGTTGTGCTGTCCTTGCGGTTGGGTCCGGGCTCGACGGGCGCGGGCTGCCCGGTGGCCGCTTGCTGCAGGGCGTCGGGGCGGGGCTGCGGAGAGAGTTCGTGGGTGCCCAAGAGGCGCTCCTTCGCGGATTGGAGTCGCGCTTCGAATGCTTCGCGCGCACGGCTGGGGGCCGACGGGCCAGCTGAGTCGCGATCGGTGTCGACGGCGCTGGAGTCCAGCTCGGCCACCACCTCAACGGACTTCTCCCCAAGCCCGAGGGCGAACGTTCGGTCGTACAGTCGAACGACGGCCAGCTGCCGCTTCCCTCCAAGGGGCAAGACGTCGAGAACGCGTAGATCGCGCTGGGCAGCGCGGCCCTTGATTCCGCCGAGAACAAGCTTGCGGAACCCGTAGGCGATGACACCGATCGTCAAGATCAGGACCGCCGAGGTGGTCATGAGCCAAGTGAGATCGGGGCCGGCCTGACCGCCGAGGGTCGGCGCGGCTTCGAGGAGGAATGCTGGCTGTAGGATGGTGTTGAGCATGGGAGCCTGCGAGCGGATCTAGCCGCGTCGCTGCTCCCCCTTCGCAATGCCCGTGCCAACCTCGTTCGAGTGGCTTCTTGGCTCCGTAGGGCCCCCTTCAGTGGGTCGTGAACGCGGCCATGTCGCGAACTCCGACACCCGCTGTCGTGTCTCGCGACACCGCTACCTGAACGGCGGCTCGTCGAAGGCTCTCAGCTTTCGGCTGTGGAGCTTGCTCTGCTTGTCGGCGGCCAAACGCTGCAGGGTTTGGATGCCTATGCGAATGTGCTCGCCGATCGCACGCTCGTAGAATCGGTTCGCAGCGCCCGGGAGCTTGAGCTCCCCGTGGAGCGGCTTGTCCGAGACGCACAGGAGCACTCCGTAGGGCACGCGGAGGCGAAAGCCGTTGGCCGCGATCGTCGCGCTCTCCATATCGATGGCAATGGCGCGCGACTTATTGAAGCGGAGCGCGGACTCCGTGAAGCGCAGCTCCCAGTTGCGATCGTCGGTGGTGACGACCGTGCCCGTGCGGAGGCGCTTTTTGAGCGCCGCCCCCGACTCACCCGTGATGTCAGCCGTCGCGTCCTGAAGCGCGAGCTGCACCTCGGCGAGGGCAGGAACGGGAATCTCGGGGGGCAGCACCGCATCGAGGACGTGGTCCTCGCGCAGGTAGGCATGGGCGAGCACATAGTCGCCAATGGCCTGGGAGTGCCGCAGGCCACCGCAGTGACCCACCATGATCCAGCACTCGGGGCGCAGAACCGCAAGGTGGTCTGTGATGGTCTTGGCATTCGACGGTCCCACGCCAATGTTGACGAGGGTGATGCCCGAGCCGTCCTTGCGCATCAGGTGATACGCAGGCATCTGATGGCTACGCGACGGCGCGGCGGCGAGCTGCTCGCGCGCGTCGTCAGCGTTCGAGGAAAGAACGACGCCGCCGGGCACCGCCAGGGAATCGTACTCCCCGTCCTCTCCTATCTGCGTCAACGCCCAGTCACAGAACGCGTCCACGTAGCGGTGGTAGTTCGTGAACAGCACAAACTTCTGAAACTGCTCGATAGGCGTGCCGCAGTAGTGCGCGAGCCGCTTCAGCGAGAAGTCGGTCCGCGGTGCATCAAAGACGGCGAGCGGCCGCGTCTCGCCATCCAGGTGAATCTCACCGTCCGCGAGTTCGTCACCGATCGCTTGGAGGTCAGGCGATGGGAACCAACGCGCCAACTCGGCGGGGGAAATATCCTCGAGCCCGGCCGCTTCAGCCTGGTCCCAGACGTAGGGGTAGGGGATTTCGGACGACGAGCGCGTCACCTCAATGCGCACGTCGTAGTCACGCATGAGCGGCCCCAGCTGCTCGAGGAGGTACTCCCTAAAGAACCTCGGCTGCGTGATCGTCGACACGTAGACGCCCGCCTGGGACATCTTGCCAAAGGCCCGGCTAATCGGCGGAGGCGGACCATCGGGCGCATAGGTAATGCGCAGCTCGGGGTAAGCAAAGACCCCGCTCGCACGCCCCTCGGCCGTGGGCGGCACGCCCTCTCGCAAATACCGCGCAAGAGCTGCCCCCAGAGCAGCGGTCGCCTCCTGGTACAGATGCTCAAGCGCATCCACGACGGACTCCGGAGTGTTCAGGCTACTCATACCCCCAGAGCCTCACGTGCCCGCCCCCCATCTTCAACCCCGAAACCAGCGATAGCCCCCAACCCGCGCCCCAACTGACGCGATTTGCGCCAGGTACTGAACACGTCAGCATCGCTGTGGTGACGCGTTGGGAACCTGGTACCGAACACGTCAGTTGAATTTCTAGCCGGAAATGTCGCAGCGTTCGCCTTCGGTGGCGACGGCGCTGTAGAAGGCTAGGTCGCGGCGGGACTCGCGGACGACGCGGAGTCGGCCGACGAGGAGGTCCTTTTCTTCGGCTACTGCGGCGACTAGTACCGCGTTCAGGCGCATCATCTCTGCGAGCTCTTCGTCGAACTCTTGGAGCTGCTCTGGGGCAACTCGCTGGCGGAGTGACTCCGGGGATCCGGCATCCGCGATACGTTGGGAAATTTCCCGCCAGGCCGTCAAGCGGCCCGTGTCGCCCTGATCCAACTCACTCGACGCGCCGCCGTCGAGTAGCGCCAACCCGTCACGCAGCGCCTTCTTAGCGCTGGCGAGCTCGGCGAATGGATCGAGGGCGTGACTCACGCTGCCGCTCCGACGCTCTGGACTTCCACGTGCTGCCAAGCCTCAAGGAGCTTGACCAAGACGCTTCGAACACCCGGGAGCGGCTCGACCGTGCGGTCGAGCATGGCGCGGGAAATCTCGTCCTCACAGAAGAGATAGAGCGACTTCAGCTGGTCCACAACCTCTTCGCCACCGATGTCCTCGCGCAGCGACAGGCGCAGCTCAGCGACGATCGCATCCGCATACCCACAGTTCTCGATGAACAAGGAGTGCGGATCTGTCGGATCTTCTGCCTCAGCCGTCAACAAGAAGCGCAGCGCACCCTGGTAGAGCATGCGGACGATCTTGATGGGCGGAGCGCTCTCGACGGAGGCGGTGAGATAGGCCTCGGCGGCCTGTGCGTGGGAAGACATGGTGGGGATTCAGTCGAAAAGAAAATGGGTCGTAGGCGTCGCTGCGCGGCGCCTACCTGGGAGTGTGCTAGCCAAACGCCGCGTTGAGAGCCGAGCTCTGTGCGTTGAGTCCCGCCATCACTTCTTCGAGGGTGGCGTACTGGAGAATGAGGCGTTCCTCGTAGCTATCGAGGCGCTCCTCTCTGCGCTCGATTTGGCTGTCGTAGCGCTCGATGGTGCCTTCGATGGCGCTCTCGCGAAGGTCGAAAATGCCCTCGATGTTGAAGTCTAGATCGCCCGAGTCTTGGCGGCCGAACATCTGGTCGATGCTGCGCACAAGGCGATCCATGAGTCCCGAATCGGCGGTGGTGTCGGTGTAGTAACCCGCCGTATTCGGCTCAGCGTCGCCATTGTCGAAGCCGTCCGTGTCGGCGAACAGATCCATCAGAGCCGGGAGGTTCTCCGCGAACTTCTCGTCGAAGACCGTGGAGTCGATGGAGAGCTGCCCGTCACTGTCCTGCTCGATTCCGATCAGGCTCAGGGTGCTGAAGCCCTCCGTGTCGTTGATCGCAGCATCGATGTCGATGTCGAACAATGCGCCTTGAATGGACCGCTTGACTGAGCTCACGATCGAGTCGCCAAACAGCAGCCCGGTGGTGCCGCCGTTGTCGTCTTCGTCGGTGGAGGGCGTGAAGGTGCTCTGGGTGTCGATGAAGGACATCACGGCGTTGTAGCTCGACACTAGCTCGTCGATGCGACCTCGAACCTCGCTGCGGTCGGAGTCAACGGAGATCGTGACCGGCCCGTTCTGGTTTTGGGCCCGCAGATCGATCGTGACGCCCTGCAGCACCTCGGTGAACGAGTTCGTCGAGCGGCGAATCAGGAGGCCGTTGATCTCGGCGAGCGCGTCGTTGCCCACGGTGATGTTGTTGTCGCTCTGGGATTCGCCATCGGCACCCGGGGGCGAGTAGTCGATGTTGAGGCCTTCGCCCGACGAAGCCGGGTCAAGCCCAACGTTCGAGAAGATGTCCGTCAAACGCCCCTCTTCGCCCGATACAAGTGACGAGAGAACGAGCTGAAACGAAGGAGAGGACTCTGTTCCCGTGTTGACCACGGACGCGCTCACCGTTCCGCTGGCCATGGACTCGATCTGATTCGCGATGTCGTCGAGGGACGAGCTGTCTGGGTCCAGCGTCAACGAGTAGTCCGTCGTGCCAACCTTGAAGCTGACCTGCTCGCCTTCTCCGGACGCGAGGTTGGTGTCCCTCGTCGAAACGGAATCGAAGGCCCAGCGATCCGTGGCAGCCATACGCTGGACGTCGAGGATGTGAGTGCCAGGCTCCGCGTTTGAGTCGGTGGTGACGGTCGCGACGCTCTCATCGCTGATCGTCGACGAGTAGGCGAAGAACTCCTCTGGGGTGGCGAGGGCTTCGGCCTTCTCCTGAAGGTCTTTTACGAGGTCGCCGAGCTGGCCTACGAGGTCGAGCTTGCGCTCTTCCGTACTGCGCCGGGTCTGAAGCGTTGTGATCGGGATGCGCTCGATCGACACGAGCTGCGCGACGATCGCCTGGGTATCGAGACCGCTGCCGAGGCCTGAGAAGCTGATTCCGGAGCTACTAACCATAGATTCGTTCGGTGCGGACTTTGCACGAGGGAGAGCGGCGCAGGGGACGCGCGCCTACACGCTGTTTTCGGCTGCTCTGGGCCTAGCCTGAGCTAGGAACCGTCGGGATCGCGAGATACCCAGAGCAAGCAGCCCGGGGAGCGGCTCCTCCCTGGCGATTACGGAAGAATTTTCCGGCTTGGTGGTGAGTGGACGAAATACGTCAGTGGCCGTTCTCGACTCCAAGCAAAGCCGAGAACAGCCGGAGGCCGTCAAGGAGCCACCGCACCCACATGGCGCGGGGGCCCCCGTCGGATCAGCCGAGCAGCGACAGCGCGAGCTGCGGCTGCTGGTTGGCCTGG
>CAYQKK010000108.1:16457-19520 GCA_964417955.1 uncultured Planctomycetaceae bacterium | reverse complement strand
GTGGCGATACGAACACCGGCACCCCTCCGCCACGGAACTCGACTCGCCAACGACGCTCCGCTCCTACTCGTTTTCGCCCGGGTGTTTCACCGTGAAGGGACCGATGGCAAGCACGTCGAGGTGTCCGCGCAAGAAGGCGCGGATCGCGTCTCTCGGGGTGCACACGATGGGCTCCTCGTGCATATTGAAGCTGGTGTTGATGAGCGACGGGTGCCCAGAGAGCTTCTTGTATTCCGCCACGATGTCGTAGTAGCCCGGGTTGAACTCGCGCTTGATGAGCTGCGGCCGGGCGGTGCGATCCACGTGGACAGCAGCGGGACAGGATTCGAGCATGAAGTCCGTGCAGTCGAAGGTGATCGTCATGAACTGGGCGGCGTGCTCGGCTCCGGTGAGGTTCTCATAGCAGCGCTCGCGATCCTCCCAGAGGGTCACCGGTGCGAAGGGCATGAATTCGGTACGGCCAAGGCGCTTGTTCAACCACTGGTTCACTCCCGGATCGCGGCCGTGGTAGAGGATGGATCGATTGCCAAGGGCTCGCGGTCCGTATTCCATGCGACCGGAGAAGCGCGCCACCACCGCGCCGCCGTGGATGTGCTGAGCGACCTCCGCAGCTAAGTTCTGCGGCTCAAAGTAGTCGAGTCCAGCCTTCTCGAGCTCGGCGCGAATCTCATCCGCGCTGAACTCTGGCCCGAGGTACACCGTCTGCATCGGTGGTCTGATTCCACCAGATCGCGTCATGTACAAGCCGACACCAGTGCCGCAGCCGCCATCGCCCATATTGGGGTAGACGTAGATGTCCTCGACACCTTCCGTTTCGTGAATTCGCTGGTTCATCTTCACGTTGGCCGTGACGCCGCCGGAGAGCACGACACTGCGCACGCCGGTCTCCTCGACCCAGTGACTGACCAGACGACTCGCGAGCAACTCAAGCACGTTCTGATAGGCCGCGGCTACGTCGATCATCGGGAAGCGGCTGGCCAAGTGGCGCGACAAGTACACGTTCAAGCTCTGCGCGAGCTTGAAGTCGCCCGGCCCTTCTATGACTCGATCGAGCAGCACATCGGTAAGGAGATCGGAGTCGCCGTACGCTGCGAGGCCCACGATCTTGCCCGCGTGCCGATCGGGTGAGAAGCCCAAGGACGAGGTCACCATCCCGTAGAAGCAGCCAAGCGAGTGGGGGAAGCGCAGGTTGTGCAGGCGTTGAATGAGGCCGCCTTCGCCCAGGCTTACCGAGCCCGCGAGGCCGCTTCCATAGCCGTCGAGGGTGACGATCAGGGATTTGTCGTAGCCGCTGGAGAGGTAGGCATTGGCGGCGTGAGCAAGGTGGTGTTCAAAGCGCTTGAGCTTGCCCCTAAGGCCGAACTCCCCCAATCCTTCTTCTAGTTCGGTTTGCCAGTGGCGGTGATCTTTGATCGCGCGCTCCTCCCACTGGCGTGACGCGCGAGCTGCGGCGCGTCGCGAGAAGCCGTTCGAAACGCCCGCCAAGCGATAGAACGTCTCCTTGGCGAGTCCTTTGCGCATCTTCTGGTTGGGATGGGACAGTCCGTGCACTGGGTCCGTGCGTGCGGGCACTTGCCTGTACGCAGCGTCGAGCAGTCCCTTCAAGTTCGAGTTCGTGTGCTGCTTGGTGAAGTCCGCTTCCTTCGCAAGGCTCTGGCGGATCAACCGCGCCTCTTCCTCAGGCTCGAAGAACGCGTACCCGACCGCGTCTATGTCCTCGGGACTGAGTCCTGCATAGCTCAGCGCTGCCTGGAGAGCTAGCCTCGGGAAGCCCGAGTGCCGCTTCTTGCGACTGAAGCGTTCCTCACCTGCGGCGAAGACGACTTCCCCATCGATGACAAGCGAGACGTTGGCGTCCTTATCGAGGGGGGAGATACCGAGAACTCTCAAGTGGCTGATAGGCTGAGGCGGGGACCTGAGTCAGGAGTCGAGTAGGAGCTCGCGCACTTCCAACGGGGTGGCGGCAACACCACCGAGTGTGTTGAGGAAGTAGTCGAAGTATCCCCTCAGCGTGTCTCGAAAGCTTGCCAGGTCCTCGTCTGTTTGAACAGATGGCGTGTGCCCGGGACACATGGAGGTGCTGTGCAAGGCGAGGGAGAAGACTCGCTCTCCGCCCTTGAAGAGGTGCCTCGTCAGGCGCTTGAGATCGGCCAGATCGTAGCCGCCCTCCGGTGAGAGCTGCAGGCGGTCTACGGCCTTGAGGCGCGCAAGGACACCCGGCAGGTGAGCCCATTCCAGGCTGGGCTGCTTGGCCTTGAGGTAGATGATGCGCGCGACGTCGTGGGGCAGAAAACCCACGTAAGCGCCGGTCAACGGAAAGCCGAGCAGCTTCTCCCCGAACCAGTACGGACGACTGGAGAAGCGCGTGTAGTCGGGCCCGCACTCATCGCTGAAGTCGCGGGGAGGGCTGGCTGACAGGTCGATCGAATAGCCGAGCTCGGAGAGGATCCCCGCGGTGTTTGGACCAAAGCCGTAGCGCCCCGCCTTGTACATCTCTGGGCGCGTGCCGAACTGCTGCTGGATGGCCTCGGTCAACTGCTTCAGCTTCTCGAACTCAAGCCCGCGCTCGAGGTTGCCGGGGTACGAGTGGAGCACCGAGACTTCTTCGTTGAAGGGAGGCGACACCCAGGGGTGCAGGTGCGCCCCGATCTGGGCCCGGCCTGAGTGGAAGAACTCCAAGAGGTCTCTGCGGCCTTGCTCCTGGGAGACGATCGGATAGTCGATCACATAGGTTGGCCGAATCCCAAACGAGTCGCAGATGGATTGGAACTCTCCGATGCGCTCCATGGCCTCCACCGTGGTGTTGGAACGGTCGAACTTCCCCTGCCAGTCGAACTCTTCCTCGGTATCTACGACGACCAAGAGCATGGGCTTCAATTCCGCCGGAAGTGTCACTTCGCGGCGGTCGGTGAACCAAGCAAGGGTGTCGTGGGATGAGCTAGACAAGGGGCGGGGCGGTAGGGGTAGTAGCGTAGCCGTCGCGGTGCCTTCAACGGCACTTCGCCGCCACGAAACTCGATCGGCAAAGATCAGTTCCCCAGTCAGCCTCCGCCGATGAGCCAA
>CAYQKK010000108.1:10216-16357 GCA_964417955.1 uncultured Planctomycetaceae bacterium | reverse complement strand
ATCTCGCTGGGCTAACCTCTCATGCATGAGGAGCCGGCTTGAGGACACGTTCCACCGTTTGCTGTGGCGCTTCGGTGTGGACCTCAAACGTATGACCCCCCTGCAGGATCCGCACTTGCGGCGCGCGGGGCTGATGGAGGCGGAGGGTATCGACGGCGTGATCGATGGAGGCGCCAACGTGGGGCAGTTCGGCCATGCGCTGCGGCGCTACGGGTACCGTGGCCCGATCCTCTCCCTGGAGCCTGGATCCGCGGCGTTTGCCGCGCTGCAGAAGCGCTGCGCGAAAGACAGTTCCTGGGAAGCTCGACGCACGGCGCTCGGCGCCACTGGGGGCGAGGCCAGCCTCGGACTGAGCGCTAACTCAATATCGAGTTCACTCCTGGAACCCACCGAGGAGATGCGGGCTGCGCTTCCCAGCTGCGCGTTGACTGGACGGGAGACCACTCCATTGGTACGACTCGATGAGATTGAGCCGATGGCGCTTCCAAGCTCAGAGCGTCTCTTGGTCAAGCTGGACGTGCAAGGCGCCGAGCGGGAGGCCCTTGAGGGAGCGGTAGAGACGCTGCGTCGCGCTCGCCTAGTGGAGCTGGAGGTCCCCCTCGCCCCGCTCTACTCTGGTCAAGCCAGCTGGAAGGAGCTCGGGGCGACTCTGGAGGCTGCGGGCTTTGTGCTCGTTTCGGTGACTCCTAACACGCTGGACCCAGCCAACGGACGCCTCTTGGAAGTCGACGCGATCTACGCGCGTCAGGATGGAGCGTGACCTCGCCAGCGCCTGGCTGCCGTGTCCTCCATCTGGGGCACTCGATTCGCGCTGGAGGGAAGGAGCGCGTCTTGCTCGGTCTGGCTGCGGCGGGTCGCGCCGCTGGACACGACGATCGCGTCCTCGTTTTCGACCACCCGCCCGGAGAGACGGACAGTGAGCTGGATCCGGGCGACGTGCCCGTTGAATTCAGAGCGCGCCGGGGCGGACTCGACTTTCGCTATACCCGGCAGCTTGCGCGCTACTTCACTGACTCTGGAGCGCGCGTGATCCACGCCCACAACGACAGCGCCCTTGTCTACGCGGTGCTCGCGGCCGCCCAGACACGCCGACCCAAGCCGCGCGTTATCGCGACGTTCCACAACGCCCCCAGCCACCCCACGTCCACTGCGCGACGCCTCACTCGCTGGTGCGCGCGCCGAGCCCACGAGGTGACCTGCGTCTCGGCGGAATTGCGGGACCGCTTGCAGCAGACGGGTTGGATCGCAGCGGCCACGGTGACCCCCAACGGAGTGGACCTCTCCCAGTTCTGCCCCGACGGGCCCGCCATGGACCTGCGCGCGAGGCTCGGCCTATCGGAGGAGGCGCTTCTGGTGGGAATGCCAGCGCGCCTTGGCCCAGGAAAGCGCTTCGAGGACCTGGCGGCAGCCCTCTCCCTTGGCGCCGATGACTGGGTGGGTGTTATCGCCGGCGAAGGCCCCGAGCGCCCGCGTGTGCAGGCCCTCGTGGAGCGCACCAGCCGTCTTTACCTGCTGCCTCACCAACGTGACATGCCCGCATTCCTCCGCGGCCTCGACGCCGCGTGCCTCTTCTCCGATCACGAGGGGCAGCCCATGACGATCCTCGAGGCCATGGCTTGCGCCCGACCCGTGATAGCTAGCGCGGTCGGAGGCCTCCCGGCGCTTCTGGACGGTGAGGAAGGGCCAGAACGCAGCATCCTGGTTCCGGTGGGCGACGCGAGGGCCATCGCCGCTGCGCTCGCGGCACTCACCGACCCAAGCCTTCGATCCGAGCTAGCGATGCGCGCCCACCGACACGTGGTCCAACATCACGCACTGCGAGCGTGGAGCGACACGTAGTCTTCGCTCTGCTTGGCGGTACCGAACCGGAGTCAATTCCGCACTAGCGAGCTCGTGACTTCGCGATCAGCTCCTGCACCCACTGGGTTTCACGCTCGGCGCTCAGCGGCACAATCCAGTTGTGGGCGGGGCGTGTGTTCCACTCCTTGCGCCACGCCTGCATCTCGGGGGAGTTCGGGAAGGCTTCGTCCTTGCCGTAGGGGTAGCCGCTCATGGCGTGGAAGGGGAGGGGCTCGACTTCGAGGGCCTCGTAGGTGTTGGGGTCGCGGTCCTTGGCCCAGCCGTCGAGGAACACGAGGTAGTCCCGCGTGTAGCCCTCCTTCAGCTCGGGCAGCGCGGACGCGTCAAAGCGAACGGTCAAGGCGTCGCCAGAGCCCATGATGACGAACTGGTCGTCGATCTCTTCGAGGAGCGGGTCGACGGCGCCGTAGCGAGTGTACATGCCCGGATGCTGGTTCCAGCGGGGCTCCAGGGTCGTCTTGGTCCAGTCGAAAAAGAGCGGCATGTCCTGGCGCTCCGGCACGATGGGGTCCGAGAAGCCGCGCGACCAGAGGTCCGTGCCGATGGGCTCAAGGGAGGTCGTGACGAACTCGGCGTCGTCGTTGCATACGGCCAGCTCGATGCGGTCCCAGTAGAGCTCGAGGGTCGAACCGATGCGGAAGCGCGGGTTCGCCTTGTCGATCATGGACGTGATGTCGATGACCATCGTCTTTGTCTTGCCCGCGGGGAAGCCGAGGGGAGGCGCCGCCGGGACCCATTGGCCGTCGGCGTTCTGCACGGTGATCATGGGCGGTATGAACTCAACGCCGGGGGTGCCGGCCGCCGCGACGTTCACGCTCGCGTCGCTCCAGAAGAACCAGCCGGTGGCCACGAGGCGGATCAGCTTTGCGTCTGCGAGGTCCTTGGGATCGAACTCCAGCTCGAGCCAGTGGGGCTCCGCGAGTCCGAGGAACTGGCCGGCGAGGCGCTCGAACGGCGCGGGGTGGCGCATGTCGTTCTCAAGGAGCTCCTCGGTCCAGTCCTGGCCGTCCGAACCGGTCACCTTCTGAACGCGCGCGACGCGGTCGACCGTGTGCACGTGGGGCTCAGGGAACGGCGGGAAGCAGAAGCGCTCGTTCGGGTAGATCGAAGTGCCGATCGGGTGGTCGATCACGTCGAGGCGCGCTCGATCGAGATAGGTCACCTCGCGCAGCTCTTCGGTGAACTGCATGACGAGCTCGCCGTTCGCGTCGGGCTTCAGCTGGTCGCCGCTCACGAGCACATACTCGTCGTGGTCGGGCGGAACGAGCATGCCCGGGGCCATGGGCAGGCCGAGGGGCGTGATACCGATCACGTCGCTGATGAACTCGAAGGTCTCCCCGTTCCAGGTGTAGAGGAAGGGGCACGAGCCGATGAGGCCTTCGGGCTGCTCGCCGAAGTCTGGGTTGTCGAGCAGGATCGCGACGCCCTCTTCGACGTCGAGCTCTTGCTGGACCACGCCGTTCGGCCAGGTCACGCGTACGACGTCGGCCCACTTCTGGCCGCCGATCCCGACGAGCTCGGAGCGGCCGCGCCAATAGATGCGGCGGTACACGTTGCCGGAGCGAACTTCGACGACGGCGCCAACGCCCTGGCGGTTGTCCTTCTTGCCGATGAACTTCAGGTAGATCGCGTGGCCAATCTTGCCGTCCTTGAAGGAGTCGGGGTCAGGGCTCTGGGCGACCAGGTTGTTCCCTTGCAGCTGCAGCACTTCAAGGGCCAGTGTGCCGTAGGGATCGGGGCTGTCGATCTCCCGTACGAGAAGCGGGCCACGTGAGTCCGCGAGCTCACCGAAGGTGACGGCTTGCCGAGTGGGGAGGCCCACGGCGAGGATGCCAGCACCGGAGGTGCCTGCGACGGGCCAGAACACGTCGAGGGCTCCATCGAAGTCGAGGTCGTTCGCGTCGGGGGCGGCGCCCTCGGGGACCGAGGCGCCGGTGGAATACGGCTTGAAGCTCCACGCGGACGCTTGGAGCCAAAGGGTTGAGTCCTCGACGTCTGGCACAAAGAAGTCGGGCAGGCCGTTGCCGTCGAAATCAGCGACGACGGGCTTGCGGGCGAATGACTGGTCGCCAAACGCAACCTTGCCGCGATCGATGAAGATCCCTTGGCGCTGGCTGTCCATCAGGTGCACCGTCCCCGGCGCTCCTACGCAGAGATCCACGTCGTTGTCGCCGTCGAAGTCCTCGGTGATGCACCACGACTGGGGGGAGGTAGGCAGGGTGGCGGCCTCGCTCGCGTCGACCCAGGCGCCGCGCGGCTGCGTCAAGCCCTCGGAGTTGACGCGGGCTCCCACGCCGTCGTTGCGGAGGATCTTCGCGCCGAATGCGCCGGTGACGAGCAGGTCCAGCTCGCCGTCGTGGTCGAAGTCCACGGTTTCGAGGTCCGTGATCGCACCGCCGAGGTCGGGAATGGGCACCGGCGAAGGGGACCAAGCGGAGGTGGCGAACTCCGCCGCCAGCTCATCGGCCTGCTCCAGGATCTCCAGCTTCGAACCCACTGCAATCACGAGGTCTAGGCTGTCGCCTGCCATGCGCTGGTTGAGGTCCATCGCGCGCACGGGCCCTTGGGCGCCAGCCTCGAGCACGGTCTCGCTCGCGACCTGATCGCCATCGCGCACGTGCACGGCAACGGCTCCGTTGGACACGGTCACGATGTCGGGGCTGCGGTCCCCATCGAGGTCGACAATGTCGTAGTGAGTTGTACCGACGGGCAGCTCAGCAATGGTTCGCGGGGCCGCGAGCTGAAAGGGCACAGGCGAGCGCGATGGGAACGTCCCGCCGGGAAGCGGGGGCTGGACGAGGGCGAGGGTGCCTTGGTCGAGGATCGTGTCTGTGGCGGGCTTGAAGCCTTGGGCCAGCAGCGAGTCGTACAGGTCGCGCCAGCCGCGATAGGCCTCTTCGCCTTCGTCGTATTCGTTGGCGATGCCGCCGCGCTTGTAGACGGCGGTGACAAACCACTGCAGCCCGTTTTCGCGGCCGAGGCCAGCGACGTCCTCCAGCAGCTTCCGGGCGCGGTCTAGGTCGGGCTCTCCCTCCTCGGGGTCGCGCAGGATGTCCGCGAGCATGATCTTCGTGGCCGGATCTTCGGGCACGAGTTCCAGCACGCGCTCGAAGGCCTTTTGGGCGTCGGTGACCCTGCCGTCGAGGTAGGCGAGACGGCCCTTCACGTAGAGTGCGCCGGGGTCGTCGGGATAGAGCTCGCCGGCGCGCTGGATGCTCTCCGTCGCGACGTCCCAGTCCCCCTGGCGCAGGCCGATCTGCGCGGCGCGTACGAGGTCCGAGGCCGACGGCTTGGCGCGGGCGAGCAGCGGCGCAAGTTCTTCGGCCGCCTGGGCCCACCCTTCCTTGGCGTAGAACACCGCGATGCGCTCGCGGCGCAGGACCGCGTCGGTGTCGGGTGCCTCCGGCATCGTCTGTGAAGCTCCAGGGGGGCTCGTCGTGCCACCGCTGGCCCCGTCGTCTGAGCCGCAGCTCCAACAGGCAGCGCCAGCAAGCGCTGCTCCAGCAAGCCCCATGCCAGCCCAGCGCAGCGGCCAGGTCGATCGGGGATGGGAAAGCTCTGCGGACGGCGTGTCGTGCAGCGGGCGATGGGGGGGATTCTGCATGGTGCTTCGTACGCCGGGACAGCGGCGGTGATAGAGGTTAGTCAGCAAACCCCTATCGAACCTAAGGAATCGGAAGGGGACTCTGCGATTGCTGGCGCCCCATGCGATGATCTGGCCATGGCTGATAGGCAACCGACGGATCCGGCCCCTCCCGCCGCCGGCAGCAAGGGCCCGAGGCGCGTTCTTCTGGGTCTCCTAGGCTGGGGGCTCCTCGCCGCCATCGCGCTCTGGTCCGTCGCGCCCCCCGGGGCGGTCCCGGCGGACGAGGCTGCGAGCGTCGCTTCTGGCAAGCGTGCAATGGACGTGCTGGAGCGGCTCGCCCGTGGGGGCGTCGACGCTGGTCAGGTGTCGCCACCGCGTCCCATCGGGTCGGCGGCGAATGCGCGCTGCCGCGAACGGATCTTGGCAGAGCTCCGGGGGCTCGGGTTGAGCCCAGAGGTCCAGGAGGCCTTCGGCGCATCGTCCTACCAGGACTGCGCGGGGGTCGTGCGCAACGTCGTCTGCCGCGTGACCGGGCAGGGGGCCCAATCTGCGGGGAGCCCGGCTTCAGAGCGTCAAGCGATCCTCTGCATGGCGCACTACGACTCGGTGGGCGCAGGTCCTGGCGTCGCAGACGACCTCGCGGGCGTCGCGGCTTGGATCGAAGTCATCCGCGCTTTGCAGAACGACCGACCGCT
>CAYQKK010000108.1:0-10116 GCA_964417955.1 uncultured Planctomycetaceae bacterium | reverse complement strand
GGGCTCAACTTCGCGTGCATCGGTGGCGTCAATCGCTATCACACGCCCCTCGACGATCTCGCGAACCTCAACGTCGATACGCTCCAGCACCACGTGACCAACGGGCTCGAAGCGATTCGAGCGCTGGATACGGTCGCGGCCTGGCCAGGGGCGGGGGAGGCGGCTCAGGACGCCGTCTTCTTCGATGTGTTCGGGCGCTACGTCGTGCTCTACCAGGTCAGGACGGCGCGGGTCCTTGGAGTGCTGCTGCTGATCGCGGGACTGTTCGCGGCCGCTCGCAGCATTCGGTCGGGCACGGCTCGGGCGCTTTGGATCGTCGGAGCGGGTGTGCTCGCGATCGCAGTACTGGCCCTTGGCTTCGTGCTCGCACGGGCTGAAGGTTCGTTCCTGCAGATGATCGGCGTCGATTCGGGCGTCGGACATCCAACGCACATTGGGCCCGTGGTGGTGGGGTACCTAGCGGCGGCGGCAGCGGGCGTTGGGCTGGGTGCTTTCCTTGTCGCCCGGATTTGTCGAGCGTCCGAGGTGGGGCTCGCGGCGACGCTGCTGCTCGCGCTTCTCTCCGCGGTCGCCGCGTGGGCTGCGCCCGGGGTCTCGTTCCTGTTCGCGGTGCCTGCCGGAGTGCTAGCCATCGGTGGGCTTGTCCTGCGTCAGCGCGGCGACGTTGACGCGCGCTGGGGGCGCCTCGGTATTGCCGCTCTTTTTGCGGCCGTGCCCACCATTCTCACGCCGATCCATAGCGGCCTCATCGGTGCGTTCGGCGTCGCGGATCCCGGCGTGGCCGCCTTGCCGGCGCTGATCGGCGCGCTCCTTTTGCTCCCAGCGTTCATGGGCGAGGGGCGGTCGGCGGGGCTCTGGCTCATGGGTATCGGTGTGATTGCCGCTGGCCTCGTTGGCGCGTTCATGACGCAGCTTCCGGTGCACACGCCCGCGCTCCCCGGACACGTCAACCTCGTGCATATCCAGGACGAAGGCGCGGCGCGATGGCAGATCCATGGCGGCGGTGATCCAGTGGCGACTGAACTCCTCAAGGAGCTACGGGCTGCGCTGGGGGGAGCCCTTTTGCCGAGCGGAGAGAGAGTTCCTCTCCAGTACGTCCCTTGGTCGTGGCGTCCGCTCGCTTCTGCGCCCGCGCCGATGTCCGCCGACGCGGACCCGACCCTTGAGGTTGTGGGGGAGGCGGTGCTGGAAGAAGGGACGAAGATCTACACCGTGCGGGCGCGGCCGGGGCGCCCTTCGGATCAGCTCCTCGTCCAGCTCAGGGGAACTGCGATGATCATTGTCGACGGCGTGTCGATGCCTGACGGCAGGATGCGGCTCTTGGGACCCACTGAGGAGGGCGTCGAATTCCAGATTCGCGACAGTGGCGACGGGGCCGGCCTCGGCGTTGAGCTTGTCAGCAAACAGTTTGGGCTCCGCGGCGTACGTGGCCGTGCGGCCGATGAGTACCTAGGTGTGCGGCCCTCTGGGTTCGTGCCGTTTGCGGACGGCGACGGATCGCTTCTATGGGCGTCCATAGAGCTGCGCGCGTCCAACCAAGCTAAATGAGAACCTCGAATCCTTTCTTGGCGGCGGCCGCGCTTGCGGGCGCCTCTTTCCTGATCTGTTCGTTGCCTAGCTGCGGCGACAGTAGCCCGCGCGCCAACCGCCCCAGCGTCGTGCTGATCATCGGCGACACCTTCCGTGCGGACAAGCTCTCGGGGCAGGGCGGACCGGAGGGGCTCACCCCGTACCTAGACCGGATGGCCGCGGATGGCGTCCGCTTTGAAGTGGCGCGAAGCCACGCTCCTTGGACGCTACCCTCGACCGCCTCGCTGTTGACGTCCCTGCATCCGTTGGAGCACGGGGCAGGCGGGCGCCTTCCTACGTTCACGAAGCTCAGCGCGGACGCGAGCACCATCGCCGCCCGCTTCAAGGAGTCGGGCTACGACACGCACGCGATCATCAACGTCGACTTTCTTGAGCCAGAGAGGTACGGCGTGACCAGGGACTTCGACACGGTGGACAACGTCAGCTACGAGTCCAACGTCAAGGTCCGGCCCGCGGACGTCACGACGGACGCGGCGCTCGCCTGGATCGATCAGCGCACGGATAGCGACAAGCCGTTCTTTCTGATGGTGCACTACTTCGATCCCCACTGCGTGTACGCGCCGCCAGAGCTTCAGCGCAAGCGCTGGGCCCGGCCAGAGGATCGTGAGACGAACTGGACCTTCGGAACTCGCGAGGAGATGATCGCCATTCGCAGCGGCGAGATGACACCGGACGAGGCGACGCTCCGGCGCGCGTCGGCCCTCTACGACGGTGAGATCGCCTACCTCGACGCACAGATTGGCCGCCTCGATGACGGGCTTCGCGCGCGCGTGCCAGCCGACCAGCTCGTGACGGTGTTCACTTCTGACCACGGCGAGGAGTTCTACGATCACGAGGGCTTCGAGCATGGGCACACCCTCTTCGAAGAGCTCGTTCGCGTGCCGCTCATCGTGCGCGCTGCGGGGCGCCTGCCCGCGCAGATGACCGTCAAGTCCGCCGTGCGTCATATCGATGTCGCGCCTACGCTGTGCGAGCTCGCCGACATCGCGCTGGACGAGCAGTACGTGGGCCAAAGCCTCGTGCCCCTCGCCACCAGCAACGACGGCGCCGCGGCGGGACGCGGAACCCTCGCCCACGGAAACTTCTGGTCCGACGCCCTGACGAGCTGGACGAAGGACGAGTGGAAGCTGATCGAGGTCGAGGGCCAAGCGCCGCGCCTCTACCACGTCGCGAAGGATCCCCTTGAGCGCACTGACGTGGCAGGCACCGAGCCCGACCGGCTCGCAGCCATGCAGTCCGAGCTAGCCGCCGTTCGCGAGGGGCTCCGCGCCCTCCAGAGCGGGGAAGAAGCCAACGTCGACGAGAAGGTGAGAGACCAGCTGAAGTCCCTCGGCTACGGTAAGTGACGTCCTAGCACCCCGAACACCATGATCACTCCCTTCGCATTTCTGCCGCTTCAGGCAGCCCTCGCTCTTCCACTTCTCGGCGGTTCCCCGGCGCCTTTGGCCCACCAGGGCCAGAGTCTGCTGGCTGCACTGCCCGAGGACACGTTCCTCGTGGCTCGACTCCCTGACCCGAAGGCGCTCTTGGCGCAGCGCGAAACAAGCAGCTGGGTGGCGTTTGCCATGGACTCGCAGTGGGACGTGTTCTTGCCCGAGCTGCTGCTGGGTATGGAGGAGCCCGAATGGGCCGCTGCGGCGCCCGCATGGCGCGGTCGTATCCTTGGCGCGCTGGGGGATGCGAATGAAGTCGTCGGCTTCGCCTCCGGCCCCGTGGAGCAAGGATTAGAGCCCACGCTGGGTCTCTTCGTACGGGGCGGCGCAGAATCCACTGCGCTCCTAAAAGAGCTGGTGGGGCCCGGCGCGCAGTCCGTCGAAATGGAAGGCGGGCACAAGGTCTTGATCACGGAGGGTGAGTCCTCCGAGGAGGAGGAGGGGCGAGCCGAGCTCTTCTATGAGAAGGACGGGCTCGTGCTCTTCGTTTCATCAGAGTCCGTAGATCGATCCAGAGGCGTCGCCATGGGCTGCCTAGGTGCTCTCGCCGCCGGCGGTGCGCCAGTGGGACCCTACGCGATCCCGGGACTCGCCAAGATGCGTCGCCCCGGTGCCGCGATGGAGATTGCCTTAGACATGGGGCCCATCTGGCGCGCGGCCGCCGATGAGTTCCTGCCTGACGGGGATCAGTCGGAGCCCGGGGTCTTCGCTATCGGTGGCGGCGATGACTCCGAAAGTTGGGACAAGGTCGTCGCGGAGCTTTTCGACGCCGGATCATCCATGGAGTGGCTCTACGCGGACTGGGAAGTGGGTCTCGGCGAGACTCTCAGCGCTCACGTCTCCATGCCCTATGCGGAGGACTCGATCCTCGGCGAGCTCTTTAGCTTCCTCGGAGCCGCCGACCCGTCGCTGTTCTCCCAGGTTCCCGCCACGGCCATCAGCGCGACCATCGCGAACATCGATCTCTTGGGCATGACGAAGTGGGGGCTGGGTCTAGTGAAAGGCTACTCCGAGGAGGCCTACGGTCAGGCGCAAGGGGCGCTCGCTGGAGGTCAGGCGGCGCTGGGCCTCGACATTGTGGAGGACCTCATTGGCAACATGACCGGAGAGTTCATCGGCTTCTCCAGCGTTCCCAGCTTTGAACTGGGAGATGAGAAGACGGAGCTCGCGGGCGAGAGGCCGACCACGGTCGTGGCCTCGCTGAAGGACTCCGAACCGCTTCTGGAACTCGTGGAGGGCGTCCTGCCGCTGACGGGCCTCGACGCGGCGTTCTCATCGGAGACCGTCGAGCTGGGGGAAGGGGGCGCCGAGATGGAGCTTTGGAAAGCCGCCGAGTCCCTCGGCCTTCCCGTCGTGATTGGCGTGGGGCACAAGCGCATGCTGTTCTCCTTGGACCCCGTGGGAGGCGAGGCCTACCTCGGGCTCTTGAGGGGCGCGTCGGACGGCGGATCCATCACCGATGACAAGGCCCAGCGCGAGGCGATGCAGAGCGCTTCCGGCGCGGTCATCACGTGGCAGCCCACGGCGAGCGGTGCCGACATCATGGAGTCGCTGGGCGCCATGGCCGGGGACATGATGGAAGAAGAGATCGAACTCCTCGAGTTTGAGTCCGAGGAGGACTTTACGGAGGAGGAGCTCGCGGAGCTCCAGCAGGAGATCCGCGCGCTGAGTGTTCACTTCGAAGAGTCCCTCGACGGAATGGCGGCCCTCTGGCGCGAGTACTTCGACGGGAGCTCCATGACCGAGCTGCAGTTCAACGGCGGCATGATGAGCATCAAGACCGAGACTCGATAGCGCCCCGGCTCGCCGCTCCTACCTCGACGAACGCCCCTTCCATTTCGGGTAGGAGCAGCGGGCTCAGCACCCCATTTCTTGCCGATGGAGTCCGTGGGAATGGGCGGGGAGGGGCAAAGGAGCTCTCCCAGGAGAGATTTCGCAGGATCTTGGAACGCTCGGAGGCCCAGCAGCAGAACTCCGGGGATCCGCCATGCGTTTCGGTCCAGCATCAGGCTGGCTCCGTGAGAAGCGATCACCGAAAGGCCACTAATGGAACGCTTCGAAGTACCCGATCAGCACCAACCTGACGACACCGAGCCCCCCGAGCGAGACCGTGAGCTAGCCTCCAACCTGCAGGACGCCCTCCTCGATGACCTGACCTTCGTTCGTCGCCTGGCTCGCCGCCTTAGCAGGGGACGACAGGAAGCCGAGGAGCTTGAGCAGAGGGTTTGGCTCGCAGCTCTCATCAAGAAACCCTCGCAGGAGCGGTCTCTTCGGCCTTGGCTCGTAGAGGTAGCGAAGAACATCTCTCTCGCCATGCGCCGCGGTGAAGCGACAAGGCGCCAGCGTGAGAAGATCTACGCCCGTGAACGAGCTGAATGGCAGCATCCTTCGCCCTCTGGAGACGACTCGTCCCAGAGATTGGCGGCCGTCGTCGGATCTCTCGATGACGAGTCTAAGAACCTCCTTCACCTGCGTTATACCGAGGGTCTCAACTACGCCGAAATGGCTATGCGCTTGGGCATCCAAGAGCAGACGGCTCGCACGCGGCATTTTCGAGTCCTCAAGCAGATGCGCACTCGGCTCAGCGGGGCCCAAGAGCCGGCGCAGACGAAGACCCGCGCGTGGATTCCCTGGTGGCTTGGAGGACGCGCCCTAAAGTCCGTCGCGGCACTGCTGATCCTGCTCATCGGAGGCTGGGCCGCACTTCCCTTGGTAGCTGGCACCGGTCAGCACAGCTCTTCAGCGGTGGTGCAAGGGCATGCGCCTGACTCACTCGAAGAGGTGCCCGATGCGATGTCCGCCGGCCGGATGAGGGTCGCTGAGGGTCGATTGGACATTGGGGACCACCAACCCATGGAGCTTGGCGCGCATCCGGACCTCCACAGCCAGGAACGGCTAGAAGTCCGCGTGTACGACACTGAAGGGCGCCCATCGAACTCAGGAGAGGTCCAGCTCTACCGCGTCATCCAAGACGAGCCCGGACTCGCGACCGTCGGGGCGCCCGTCCCGGTGCTCAACGGAGTGGCCACCATCGAGGGCGCGACGGTAGGCACCTGGGTCGTCGCGACCGAAGGGCAAGAGGTCTGGTCCATGGCCACCTCGGTGGATTTGGCCTTCGCTCTCGAGCGGCCGCTGACTGTCCGATTGCTCGAGCCCATGCTAGTGATCGACGGAGTCGTTGTTGATGAGCAAGGTCTACCGATCCCAGGGGCAGTGATCGGCCGCGGATGGCGTGCGCCCCTAAACCCTGTACGAGACGAGTTTGGATCGCAGACGGCCTCAGCGTTTGCAAGATCCACTACTACCGACGCTGCCGGGAGGTTCCGCCTGGTTTCTATGGAGTCTGTCATCAGGCCCAGGCTGCTCGCGACATGCGAAGGCTACGCCCCCGCCGTGGTCGGCGGCCGCTTTGCGGAGAGGGTCGTTCTGCAGAAGGAAACGACACTACGGGGCAGGGTTTGGACCGCAGCTGGGACCGTCGGCGCAGGAGCGAAGGTGGCCATACTCAAGAAGGCCAACATCACCCTCGCCGAGCAAACCGCGGATGAGGCCGGGCGCTTCGAATTCGCGAACTCACCTACGGGCAGCGTCGTCGTCCATGCCACGCTAGGAAGTGCGGCGTCGCAGTCCTCCGTCGAGCTCGACAGCGAGAACGAAGTGCCGCTTGAGCTGCGGCTCGAAGAGGGCCGGACGATTCAAGGCAAGCTGCGCAATGCAAGCGGTGAGGTTCTTGCTGGGTGGACGATTCGATGTCGTGGTGGACTACACTCGGCCACGCCGCTTGAGACCCAGGTGGTTGTTCGTGTGATGCGAGAGATGGCCACGAAGACGAACGGGAGTGGCGAGTTTACTTTTCACGGAGTGCCAGAAGGCAATCAGGTTCTTGTCGCCTCTGCACCCGGCTGGCTCAACTCCTCCGACTCTCCCAGCGCAGCGGCTCCCGCTTTTCTAGCGCACTGGACCATCGGCATGGACGATGACCCGGTGAACCTAACTGTGGGAGAGGTAAGCGCAGAGCATGTGGCAACAGTCAACGTCCAGCGCTCCGTCCTGGCGGCCGCCTCCGCGGTCGGCGTCGAGTCGAAAGTCATCGTAGGGTGGATACAGGATTCGATGGATCGCCCGCGCTACGTCTCCGTTCCGCGCGGGGCGAGTTCAGTGGAGCTCGAGGGCCTCACGGCGGGCCGGTTGCTTGTGCAGGTTCAAGAAGAGGGCGGACGGTCGGCCGCTTGGACGACGTGCGAGCTCCCCCTTCGGGATTCGCTGTCCCTCACCTTGCCGACCCGAGAGGACCTCACGGTCGTAGTGGAAAGCGCCGCTCCGCTGAAGTCCACAAGCGTCCGGTTCAGGGCCTACTCGGGAACGTCCCAGCTGTTCGTGAGCGATCTCCAGCTGACGCCCCACGGGACCGAAGAACCACGCCTCAGCCGTCTGCGCTTCGCCCCCCTTGGAGGCGAAATCCATTACGTCCAAGTGCTCGCAGACGACGGTTCCCTCTTCGGTCTCACGCGCGTCGACCCAACGAGTCCCACCCCTCCGCCGCCGCTCGTCCTTGGCGAGACCCCAGCCTACTCGATTGAGCTCCACACGCCCCCCGAGCTACTCCCCATGCGCCAGGCTTGGATCCAGATCCTCGACGCTTCCGGCGAGGTCGCCTATTGCGTTCGACCGAGGAAGCTCGCGCCAAGCACAACCACTCGGTTCCGCGTGAGGCTTGAACCAGGCGCCTACACGCTCCGAGTACCGGGTCATGGGCGTGGGGACTTGCCGCACCTCCTCGACTTTGTCGCGCCAGCGAGTGCCGACGTATCCGATCCCATCCAGGTGGGTCCGCGCTAGCCCCGTTGGAGTCGGCGAATTAGGGCGCCGCTGTATCGATCGGGGACTAGTTCGCGAATGTGGTAACGCTTTCCCAGCGCAGCGACAGAAGCACGCTAACGCGTAAGCACCGCCGGTGTCGGTCCCCCGGCCGCTACCTGGCCCGCTAGGTGCATTGATAGCGCGCTTCCCCTTCGCCACGGCCGCCGGCCACTGCCCCCTCTCTCGCTTCACCATGCTGACTACTTCCCTCCTAATCGCTTCGCAACTACTCGCCGGCCCCGATATCCATGAAGGCACACGGGCTGTCGCTACTTCCGAATTCACTCCGATCGCCATGGAGTCGACCGCGCAAGACGTTCGGTCACCGAAGTTCCGTGTGCTCGTGCAGGACACGGACGGCGAGATGGTCCCGTTCGAAGCGCTATCGACTCATCGGGACGCGCCCGGGACTCCCTCTAGATCTGTCTCGACCGGGCAGTTGACTTCGAATGGGCACGGCGGAGGCACCGTGTTCAGGGGCAGTGTTCAGCTCCCATCAACTGCGGCTGCGGGCAATCCAACGAAGATCTGCGAGCTGGCTATCGATACTGACTTTGAGCTGTATCAGCGACTTGGCAGCGACGTGCAAGCCACGGTGGACTTCGTCGAGAATGCAGTGCGCAGAGTCGACGTGATCTTCGAACGGGACGTCAATGTCAGCGTTGAGTTGACCACGTTGGTCGTGAGGACCTCGCCGTCCTCAATCTACACCTCGGATAGCATCATCGACCTCCTCGACGCACTCCGCACGGAGTGGTCGATCGGTGCGTTGACGACTGCGAACCAAGATGTTGCGCACCTCATGACCGGAAAGAACCTTCAGTTCAATCTCAACGGCTACGGCTTTCAGGACAGTGTCTGCGGACCCACTGAAGGGTACTCCGTTGGCTTTCCCTTCTGGTCGAGCGGCCCGGACGCGTCTGCGTTCCCGCTCGCGTTCGGTATTGGGAAGAACTTTGGAGCACCAAACTGCGACGGTCAGGGGGACTGCCGGATCATGTGCGGCATCTCGGGTGGATGCACCGGTGACATCACAAGTTTCGGCGCGGCGTCGGCGGCCGTCATTCAGATGACGGCAGCGACGTCGCCGTGCCTACGTGACGCCGCTCCCCCGCTCACGGTACCTGTGACCATTCCATTCGCGAACGGTGTCGTCGACGAGTCACTGTGGTTCTCCAACCCCGTTGCAGGGCCCTCCGATCTTGCGGTCGCGCCGCCCTCTCCGCCCTTTGCTGCCCTCTTGACTGCATCCGGACCAGACGCGGGTCTCGACGATCGCTGGATTACGAACAAGGTCCTGCTCGGCGGTGCGATCCGCGCATCCCTGTCATGCTTTGTCCAACACCGTGGTGTTCCCGCGAATCGTGAGCTGCTGGTGGAGTACACGAGGCCGAACGGACGCTGGCTCGAGCTAGGCCGTGTCGTCTCAGACGGAGTCGATCAACAGAGCTTCTCGCCGATCGTGCTGCCGCTTCCGGGCAGTGCACGCCATGACGATGTCCAGTTCCGCTTTACGGTCGACGTGGATGGACCTACAGAGCAGTGGTTCGTCGATGACATCGAGATCCGTCGAACGGTAGAGTCGTACTGCGAAGCCGCTGCGAACTCGGTAAGCCCGGATGGCGCCCAACTGGGCGTCGTGCCCTTCTCTTCTGTCAGCCTCTCTGCGAACGACCTTTCGCTAGTCGCTTCATCGTGCCCGGCTGACAGCTTCGGAATCTACCTATACGCGGATCAACAGGTACAGACGCCGCTCGGCGACGGGTTCCTTTGCGTCAACGGCCAGCAGATCTTCCGCGCGGCGGTTGTGCAGGCTGACGCCACTGGCGTCGCGAACTTCACACTCGACCAGACGGCACTGCCGCAGGGCAGCCTCATTCAGCCGGGTGACACGGTGAACTTCCAACTCTGGTACCGAGACTCGATTGGCGCGGGCTTCAATCTGACGAACGGATTGGCGGTCACGTTCTCGCTCTAGCGCCCTTGCCTCTTGCTTCAGGTGGGCACGGTCACTCGTGAGTACGAAGCGCGGCTCGGAGCCCTTGTCCGATGTCTCGTGGTCCATCCTTAGCGTCTAGCCTTGCTCCTAGGGCTAGCAGCGGTCCTCAACTCCGCCACCGCGGCGTTGGGGTGGTTGCTCTCTATCTAGACTCAAAATGGGCGCTAAGAATCGACAGGCTACTGCGTTTCGCGCAGCGCCGCCGCGTCCGCGGCCCTTGCGCTTCGCTTCGAG
>CAYQKK010000107.1:0-19636 GCA_964417955.1 uncultured Planctomycetaceae bacterium | reverse complement strand
GGCGGGGCCGAGCGCGGGCCCTCGCGCAGGAGCGCGAGCACCCGTGTGGCTCAGATCACATTGACTCAGAGGAGGCCGCCTGACGGGCGGCGGCCAGCACAGGCCGGTGTGACGGCTGAGTCTGTCCGCTGAGCCTCTCCCCTGACCCAAGCCACCTTGCCAGTGACCTCTACCCGCCATATGGGTTACAACGGCGCCCATGCAAATCCAAGCCGCCCTTGCCGCCTGCGCCCTCACGCTCTTTGCCTCCTGCGCTAGCCACAGCGATCACAGCCCCCAGGCCGCCCAGGACGTAGAGCTCCGAGCCGGCATCTCCCACGACGTCTTCTTCACGTTCAGCGAGGCCACCGAGCAGGACATCGCTGGCTTGATCACTGCCTGCGAGCGGCTCCGCGAGCTTCCCGGCGTCGTGCACCTCACCACCGGCCGGCGAGATCCGTCGCAGACCAGGGACGCCAACGAGACCACCTTCGACGTCGCGCTCCACGTCGAGTTTGTGAACCAAACGGCCTATGACGCCTACGGCCCGCACCCAACGCACCAGGCCCTCGTCACTGAGTTCGTGCCGAAGCTGAGCGGCATCGTCGTCTACGACGCGCTCCTCCGACAGCCAGGCCCGACCCGCGCTTCACGCTAGGCCTGCGCCACAAAATAAGAGAGAGCCCATCGGCTGCGCCGGTGGACTCTCTCATTTCGTCAGGCCATCCGACGGCCGACGTTAGGAGCTGTGACTACTGGATCTCGCCGTTGATCACGGCGGGCGGATCCGTAATCACGGGGGGCGCGCCGATGTCCGGGGTCACGTAGAGCGAGGCGTCTGGCACCGTGAGGGCATCCGCGTCGGTGATATCCAGCTGCGGAGCGCCTCCGCCGTCCACCACAAGGGTCTGATCGACGCCCAGCGCACGAATGATGTACTCGCTGTTCGCACCTACGACCGTTCCGTCCTTGAGGGAGAAGTTCGGCAACCACGGGGTGTCCTGACCCCCAAGGTCCACCTGGTCCCCGGGGATACCAAAGAGCTGCCCCGGGCCGTTGTAGTTCAGAAGGATCTGCTGACCGTCGTAGGTCGCATCGCCGTTCATGTCGTTGGCCGTCGAGTGGTTGTAGAGCATGTCGAGGGGCGGGTCGAACTCCAGGAACGCTCCGGTGGCATCGGTGAGACCGATGAACTGGTTCCAGGTGTTGTGGCCCGTCTCGTAGAAGTAGAACTCCGTCTCGTCGAACACGTCATAGATGTCGCTCATGCTCGCGAGCTGGGTCGCGGTCACCATCGGTCCTGACTGCATGCCCCACTGGTTGGGACCCTGGTCAGGCTCTACGCCGGTGTCCAGGCCCACGCCGACGAGTACGCCGCCACCCGAGTCGAGGCTCATCACCATCGTCGCCGGATTGAAGACGTAGCGGTGTGCGTTGGAGATGTTGACCGGCTCTGCGAGGTAGATGTCGCCGGCGTTGGCGTCAGCGACGCTGATCTCCGACTTGATGGCGTTGACCGTTGCAAAGAGCTCGAGGTCCGCAAGGCCCGTAAAGACCGGATCCGAGCCCAAGACGAGCGTGTCCAGGAAGTAGGTGATCTCCGAAGCGCTCTCCTCGAAGTTCACGCCTCCAAGGGCTTGGCTGTACATGTTGAGGAAGCCGCCGGCGGCGCCCACATCGATCATCGTCGGCGCAACAATCTCGTCCCAGCTCTCCGTGCTGCCGTTCCACTGGGCGACGCGCTGCCACTCAGGGGCGTTGTACGCGACTTGGTACCGGTTGGCGCCCTCCCACCACTCGAAGCGTTGGGAGCCGAGCTCGGTCAGGAGCAGTCCCTCGCGCGTCACGCGCTTGAGACGGCCCGGTGCCTGCACCACGTCGTAGTTCACGATGCCAGCGTCGGTCTCCACCTCGACGGTATTGCCATTGCTGAACGATTCGCCAAACGGGGCCCAAGCGCCGTGGTAACCGACCCAAGCGTAGGCGCCGCTCGGCAGCTCTACGTTCACACCAGCGTTCAGATCCACGCGCTGCCCGAGATCGTCTCCGATGTTGTGGTACAGGTTGTAGCGGTACACGTGGTTGACGTAGTCGCCGCGGGACAAGGCCACGGGGCCGTTGGAGTCGAGCTCGCGCACGACGTTCGCCGCGTCGAAGACCACGCGCCACGTCGTGGACAGGATGCCGGAGTCGGACCCACCCGAGAACTCGCGGAACGACTGCGTGATCTTCGCAGCCCCTTCGCCGGTGACGGGGTCGCGAATCACCACAAGCTGGCTCAGGGCAGCCGACTCGCCGTCCATGGTCGTGACGGTGTTGATGTCGCCGAAGCCTTCCACAAAGCGGAGCCCGTTGTCTCCTTCGTCGCTGGAGAGCACGCCAAAGATGAGCGGCTCGTCCACGGTGCCGCCGTCCGGTACGCCGGCGTAGGTCAGTTGGAATGCGCCGTAGCGGTCGGTCTCCGTCGGCGATGACGAGACCACGACCTCGCCGTAGATCTGCGTTGGGATGCCGCTCTCCTCAAGGGGAAGCCAGAGCGACGCCGTCTGCGGCGCCGTGTTGGACTCGCGATCCACGTCCATCGTGAAGACGTGGATGCGCGGGGTGACCGAGCCCGACTCGGAGATCTCGGGCTCGTCCCCGCAGAGCGTGGTGTCGACCTGGGCCATGTAGGCCGGCTGGTTCACGAACTCCCAGAAGCGGGTCATCCCGATCTGGCAAAGGATGCCGTTGGCGGTACTGACAGCTTCCACCGAGGGGTCGATGACGCGCACGGCGGCAGCGTCGTTGACGTAGTCGGAGCCAGCGGGGAACTGGAGGCCTGAGTTCGGAAGGTTGCCGCTGCCCGTGGACACGTCGCTCGTGTCGGGGTCGACGACGGACACGCCCTCGGGCGCGGTCAAGCCGGCGACTAGGGTCGGCGAATCTGAGTCCGAACCGCTGCTACAGCCACCGAGCAGTGCCACTGCGAGCGGAATGGGAAGGGCGGTGATAGGTAGGGCCTTGCTGAGAGATTGGGTCATCATTTGCTATCTGTGGGGAGTGTTCGGTCCGTTTGGCAGGCTCTGGGAGTCCGGTGAGAGTGAGACCAGAGAGCGAGACGAGCAGAATCTCGACGCAATCGCCGCCTAGCTTGAACTCATCCAAGGGATCAACGAGGGCCGCCGAGGGGTATCCCCAGCCAGAGCCCGTAGTCCTATGAACTTCCAAATATTCGCGGTCGACCGACGCTCACGGCGTCATGAATCCTGCCCCCTCGAAAACTGGGGGGAAACTCCGAGCGCTAACCGCATTCCTGCCCGAAGGAATAGGAGGCGGCGCCGCTATGATGCGCCTGCCTTCCCATGGACCCGTCCACACCGAATCCGCGTGACACTGGCGCCCCCCGCCTCCTGACCGAGAACGCGCCGGGGAACGTCGAAACTCGGCGCTCCCAAGAGCTGCTGGCGCAGGCCGTACGCCGAGTGCGGGCCGTCGACCGCTCCGCCTTCCTGGTCGAGCCACGCGTGCTACGTCGCGTCATCAAGGCAGAGGTCCACCTGCCCGCGCTCTCCCTTCAGATCCCCCACCGCAAGGCCTGGATCGCGAAGCGCAACACGCTCATCCGTCACGTCGAGCTCGACGAGCTGGGCACGGAGTTCATGGACGACGATTCCATCGAGCTGCCGGACCAAGCGATCTTGCTGCAGCGCCCCGAGGAGAGCGCCCTGGACTCGATGGGGCTTGAGCAGCTCCTCGGCCGCTGCTGGCGACTGCTCTTCCACGCGCGCATCGACCTCGGCTATCAGCGCCTTCGCGATCAGGGCAAGCTGGACCACAGCCAGATCCGCGAGCGGATTCATCGACTGGGTCAAGCCGAATTCGATGAGGTCTGCGAAGTCCTGCGCCATGAGAACATGGTCCGGGAGGACAGCAGCGTGCCCGCGCTCTACTCGGAATTCGCCGCCGTGTACGGAGAGCTCAAGGCCTTCGCCCCCCACTGCCTGCCCGCGTACTTCCCATCGCTCCAGGATCCAGAGCGCGTCGAAGAGCTGCTCAACGAGGACCTCGACCAGGATCAGCTGCTGGCGGCGACGAAGCCCGAGGGAGCCGGCGACGCGATCAGCCTGGAAGATCGCGCCTCCCACGACGAAACCGACGCGGAGCTCGATCACCTCACCGGGCGTGCGCCCAAGGCCGGCCTCACCGCGGACTCGCCGAACGCCATCAAGCTCAAGGTTCCGGCCGCCTCGAAGGAAAGCCCAAGGGCCGTCAAGCGCCTCGGTCGCCGCGCCGAGCGGCTGGCGGGGCGCGGCAACTCCGTGGCTGCGGCGCTCCTGTCGGTCGCCGCCGCCCGCTACGCCCCGGACGACGAGGCCCGCGCGCTGTGCGACAGCGCCGAGAGCCACCTTCGGCGGCTCGTCGAGCGCCTCCAAGCCGCCCTCGATTTCGACGACGAAACCGCGGCGCGCTGGTACCGCTCGGTCGTTGGACTCGCCCGCGGCGCAGGCCGCGGATTTTTGAACGCGGCCACCCCGCGCCAGCACGCCCGCCCCCGCGGCTGCGTCGACCCCCCGCCCGAGACCTCGAAGATCGACCTCGCTCGCTGGTTGCGCCGCTTCGGCCGGACCAAGCTACGCCGCAAGCTGCCCAACCAGCGCGAGGTGCTCATGAGCAAGCACCTTTCGAGCGCGACCCGCCGCCTCGTGTCGTCTCGACTGAACGGCCCCGAGCGCGACGACCTCAGCCACCTTCTCGGGGAAGCTGCCGACTCGGCGGAGCTCCAGATGCGCACGCGTCTGCGGCCGCTGCTCCGCGGAACGCTCCGTGAGGTTGGCCTCGTGCCCGAGACCACCCCGGAGCGCGTGGCCTTCTCGAAGACCGTCGAGGAGCTTCTCGACCAGGTCGTGCGCGCCGGCTTCCTGACCATGGGCCACCTGCGCGACGCCCTATCCCGCAGTCACCTCAAGCTGGAGGACCTCTCCGGCGCGGGCGAATTCGTACGCGGCGATCGACTCCTCAAAGCGGACCGGGCGCTTCCGAAGAGTCTCGACGGGGTCTACCAGCGCAGCGACTTCTACCTGCGCTGGCTGCAGCGAGGAACCTCACTAGTCTTCGGAACACCGGCCGGGCGCTTCGTGACGCGCTTCGTGCTGCTGCCTTTCGGCATGGCCTACCTGCTGTTCGCCGGATCCGTGCACGTCGCCGAGATGATCGCGTCCGACGGGTCGTCTAAGATCAACTGGCTGCACGTCCACACCCTCGAGATCGTAATCGGACTGGGGCTCGCGGCGCTCCTCCTCATCCACGTCGACGGCTTCCGGCGCTTCATGTGGGGACTCGTGAAGTCCACCTTCCTCGGGGGCAAGCAGCTCTTCTACGACTGGCCCCAGCGCTTCTTTAAGCTGCCTGCCGTACGCGGAATCATGCGCAGCCGCGCCCTCACCGCCGCCCGCAGGCTCGTGATTTGGCCGATGGTCCCGACCGCGCTGATCTGCGGGCTCCTGCCGAGGCTGACGGACAAGATGCCGGAGCAGAGCCAGGTGAACTGGGCCATCGTGTTCCTGGCCATGAGCGTCATTTTCAACAGCCGCGTTGGCCGCGACGTGGAGGAGCTGGGGCAGCAGTGGCTCTACACCGTTTGGCGCCGGATTCGCATCAACCTGTTCGTGGCGCTCTTCGACGCGATCATGGACGGCTTCAAGCGGACGCTGGAGGTCTTTGAGCGGCTCCTCTACGCCGTGGACGAGTGGCTGCGCTTCAAGAGCGGCGAGACGATCTTCGCCCTGGCCTTCAAGTCGGTCCTCGGCTTCTTCTGGAGCGTGTTCACCTTCGTTGCGCGCTTCGTGGTGAACCTCTTGGTGGAGCCCCAGGTCAACCCCATCAAGCACTTCCCCGTCGTCACGCTGAGCCACAAGCTGCTGCTGCCGATGGCCCCCGCCATGATCGAGTTCCTGACGCGCTTCGACGCGTTTGGCAAGGAGGAGGCCACCGCCGTCGTCGGTCCGACGGTCTTCTTGATCCCGGGCGTGATCGGGTTCATCGCGTGGGAGCTCAAGAGCAACTGGCGTCTCTACAACGCCAACCGCAGCCCCCGCCTGAGGCCAATCGTCGTGGGCAGCCACGGAGAGTCGTTCATTCGCCTGATGAAGCCGGGCTTTCACTCAGGAACGCTCCCCAAGCTGTTCCGCAAGCTGCGCCGCATCGACCGCCGGCGCGCGGCTGCCCAGCACAGCGTCGCGCGCAGCCGCACCCTCGCGAAGCTCCACCACGTGCACATGTCCGTCGAGCGATTCGTCAACAGCGAATTCGTGGCGCTGCTGCATGAGCTCCCCGCGTGGGAGCACGAGGTGTCCATCGAACGCGTGCGACTAGCCTCGAACAGCGTGCGGGTGGAGCTGGCCTGTGCGAAGCTCGGGCCGAAGCCCATGGAGATCCTCTTCGAGGAGCAGTCAGGCTGGTTGCTGGCCTGCGTCCCGGCCCCGGGCTGGGCGGCATCGGTCAGCGGATCCCACAAGGCGCTCCTGCTCGATGCGCTGTCAGGCTTCTACCGCCTCGCCGGCGTGGACCTGATCCGCGAGCAGATCGACCAGGCGCTCGGCTCGAAGCACATGCCCTACGATGTGGCGGACCACGGCCTCGTCGTTTGGCCCGACGATCACTACGGAGACGAGGCCCTCTACCACCTGCACCGCAAGGGCACGCTGCGCCCCACGCCGCGCAGCGTCGTGCGCGCCTATGACCTGCAGTCCCTCGGCCGAGAATCGCTCGTGTTTTCGCAAACCCCCGTCGCGCGGGACGCATGGGAAGCGCGCTGGGCCGGCGGCGGCCAGGAAGCCACACCGCTGCTCCCTGCCGCGGCGCGCTGGACCTGGGCTTCCAGCACGGAAACAAGCGGCCCCAATTCTGCCGCGTTCCGCGCGAGCTGAGCCCACAGTCTAGGGGAGCCGATGACCGACCTTGATGAAGCCTGGGAACGTGCCTCGGGGTTGGCTGATCTACTGGCTCTGACGGCCCGCTTTGTTCGGGGTGAGCCCATCGGGTTCCCCGGCTGGGCGACCCTTGAGACCGACGAGGAAAGCGACGCCATGCAGCCAACGCTCCTCGCTGCCGTGGATGCAGGTCTTGTCACCGTGGCCTCCCAGCCCGGCGCCCCCTTTGGTCCCGGTCACGACGATCTCACCTGGGGCGGCCGCGCGTTCGTGGGCGGGTTCGCAGAGCCTGAGAGTGCAGCCGCCATACAAGGGCGAGCGGCGGCCAACGGACTCTGGACCAAGGACGGCGATGAGTCGGGTCCCTTCGCGATCCCAGCGGGCCTGCGCGACGGCAAGCCCTACCTCGTCCTCGGCTCAGACGCCAAGGGCCACGAGCTGGAGCTATTCCGAGACAGGATCGGCCCTGGGGCGCTCGCCGCGCTTCAGTCGGCGAAGTTCTTGTGGGTCATCGATCCCGTCTGGGGTCGCCGGCGGCGGCTCCGAAGCGCATTCTGAAACGGCACTAACGGCTAAGACAGCGGCTTCGTAGTGCCTAGCCCGGCTCAGCGGGCTACGCTTCCTCGTCACTACGTCCCGATCCTACGACCGACTGTCCCATGCAAAAGCCCGCCCTACCCGGCTTCGCCCTGTCCGCAGGGATGCTCTGGCTCCTCGCCGGCGCCCTCTACAAGCTCTTTGAAGGCTCTCCCAACGACCTGCCAGAGATCGTGAAGGATATGTCGCCGCTCTCCGCTTGGGAGACCATGCGCGCGGCCATCATCGTCGAGCTCGCCGTGGTGGGTTTGGTGATCGCCAAGCCCCGCATCGGCTGGTTCTTCCTCGCCGCTACGTTCGGTGTCTTCCTGGCGATCCTGTTCCCGCTGGTGCAAGCCGGCGAGTCCTCCTGCGGCTGCTTTGGATCGAGCATCACGATCAAGCCCGAGCACATGATGGCCATTGACGGCGGACTCATGCTGCTGATCTTCATCTCGCGCCCTTGGCGCATGTCGCCGGACTCTGGCCTCGGCTGGGCGGGCTACCTGCCGCTCCTCGCCGTCGCCGTGGCAGCTCCCTGGCTGAAGCTGCAGGAGCCGCAGCTGCCGTCAGCGGCGAAGCCGCCGGTCGCGGAGCTAGCCCAGCAGGAAGGAGCTGAGACAGAGCCCAAAGTAGAAACAGAGGGACAGGCGCCTGAAGGCACGCTCACCGGAGTGAAGCCCACGGACGCGGACTCGGACGGTGAAGTGGTCCTCGGCGGCCCCATCGTCGGCGTGCCCACCGAGCCCGAGCCCGTCGCGGACATACTCCCCGAGTTCTGGGAGCTCCGCCCCGACACCTGGGAAGGCAAAGAGCTCACCCAGACCGACCTTGCGAGCTTCCTCGACGAGTCCGAGGGAGTGGTACTTCCAGGCAGTCACGTGATTCTCTACCGCCGCACCTGCTCCGTGTGTCAAGAGCACCTCACCCAGCTTTGGGAAGAGGCGAACAGCAATCCGGACAAGTGGACCGGCGAGCAGCAGCTGGTGCTCATCCGCGTGATCGAGAACAAGGATCTCAAGGAAGAGAACCTCTGCACCTTCCTGCCGGAGCCCCACCAGCGCGTGTCGCTCCCCGCTCTCAAGCGCGGCTGGGGGCTGAAGACGCCGCTGTCCTTTGACTTGGACTTCAACAACGTGGTCCAGAACGTCCAGGACCTGAGCGTTCACTAGGCGCATCTCCCTGGAGACGAAAAGGCCCCGCGTGAACGACGTTCGCGCGGGGCCTTTCTTTGTCTCGGCGGTTCCCGAGAGCGGCTACTCGATGTTGCCCATCAGGCGCTTGACTACCGGCGAAGCCAGGAGCGCGATGACGCCGGTGGCCCCCACGATGATCGCGACCATGCGGAAGAGCGCACTTGGGGATTGATCCCCCATGCTCGCGGCCGCGAGTCCCGCAAACAGGTTGCCAAGGGCGGCACCGATGAACCAGACGCCCATCATCTGACCGACACGGCCCGCCGGAGCGAGCTTGGTGATCGACGAGAGTCCCACCGGACTGAGGCAGAGCTCGCCGACGGTGTGGAAGAAGTAGGTCACCACGAGCCATGCGACGCTGACCTTGGCCCCGTCGACTGCGTTGGCTGCGCCCCAGGAGAGCACGAAGAAGCCGGTCGCGAGACCGAGCAGGCCGAGGGCGAACTTCACGGGGATGCTCGGGTTGGCGTTGCGCCGCGCGAGCCAGGTCCAAACGATGCCAAAGATCGGCGCCAGCAAGATGATCAGGAACGCGTTGACGTTCTGCAGCCAGCTTGCGGGTAGCTCCCAGCCAAAGATGTTGCGGTCGGTCTGGTCGCTAGCAAAGAGCGTCAGGCTGGAGCCCGCCTGCTCGAAGCCCATCCAGAAGATGGCGGAGAGCAGGAACAGCCAGAAGATGACGAAGAGGCGCTTGTTGTCGACCTCGGCCTCCTTCGGCATGCGCAGGAAGCGCACGGAGCAAACCAAGAGGAACAGAAGGATCGAGACGCCGATGCCGTACTGGTACGCCCGGAGGTTGCGGTCTAGGGTGCCGCGGGACGTCGCGGCTTCCGCGGGGACTGAGGCTTTGACGGCCGCTTCGTCGAACATGCCGCGAATGGCGTCGTCGCTTGGGACCTCCTCGATGGTGCCTGCGTCCACGAGCAAGAGCTGCTCGCCGCGCAGCGAGGCCATCTTGTCGGAGACGGCCTCCGACTCCAGCGCGCTCTGCGCTGTGTCGATGAAGGGACCGACCTCAATGGACTGGCCCACCGCGAACGCGGCGACGACGGCCACGCCGATGAAGCCGAGGGTCGCCTTGCCTGAGAGGATCAACTGGGAGAAATACACGACGGCGAGGAGCGCGACGCTGGCCCCGAGAACCGAGGCGACGGCGTTGATCGTGACCCCGATGGCGCCGGTCTGCATCAGGTAGCCGAAGATCACGACGAAGGCGACGGAGGCGGCGGCGATGCCGTAGAAGCGGCGACCGCGGGCCGCGATCACCTCGTCGGACTCGCCGGTCCGCAGCTCGCCCGCACCTTCGAGGTGCTTCGCCCCCAGCTTGTACTGAATGAGGCCGAGGAGCATGCCGATAGCCGCCAGCGAGAAGCCCCAGTGGAAGTTGTGGATCTCGCCGAGGTAGCCCACGGCCGCCACCCCGAGGAAGGACCCCAGGTTGATGCCCATGTAGAAGATCGAGAAGCCAGCGTCTCGCTCGGCCCCGCCCTCTGGGTAGAGGTCGCCGACCATGGAGCTCACGTTCGGCTTCAGGAGGCCGGTGCCGATCACCACCAGCGCTAGCCCGATGAAGAAGCTCATCGTGTTCGGGATGGCGAGGGCGATGTGGCCCATCATGATGATGATGCCACCCACAAACACCGCGTGCTTCTGGCCCCATAGCTTGTCGGCCACCCAGCCACCCGGCAGGGACAGCACGTACACGAAGAACGTATAGAGACCGTAGATCGCAGCGGCCTCCGCCGTGGGCAAACCGAGTCCCGGGTTCGCGCCGGCCGCGGCGGCCGTCATGAAGAGAACGAGAACCGCCCTCATCCCGTAGTAGGAGAACCGCTCCCACATCTCAGTGAAGAAGAGGGTGGCGAGGCCGCGCGGGTGGCCGAACCACTGGGCGGAACTAGAACCTTGGGACGGGGTGGTGTTGCTCATTGGGGGGATCTGTCGATTGGACGGTCCCCCCATCATACGTACTGCCGGAGCTGTTTACTTGGCTGCCACGAGGTAGCCCAGCCAGGCCTCGCAGTTCTCGCCGATGGGATCGAGCTCGAAGTTGCCGTCGCCCTCGTCCTCGTCGTCGGGGTCGGTGCCCTCAAACCACGTCGTAACGTCCTTGAAGCCCACTTCCATGAGGACATCGCGGACCTCGCCCAGGGTCCAGAAGCGCCAGTCGTATTCGAAGGCGTTGAGCATCTCGGATCCGTCGCGGAAGCGGAAGTGGATCGCCGTGGAGTACTTGCCCGTGCCGGGCTCGTAGTCGCGCTGGTCCCAAACGTACTCGATGCCGCTGCCGAGGGAGCGAATCTCCTCTTGCTCGGTCGTCGCCTCAGGGCCCCCGTAGATATCCAGCACGAACACGCCGTCGTCCGCGAGGTCCTCGAGGACCGCCTTGAAGTAGGCGACGAGGTCGGTGCGCTGGTGGAAACACCAGTAGCTGAAGTTCTGGGCGGCCGTGATGTCCGGCCGGTGGTCGACGCCGCCGCGCACGTCAGACAGGTGCCACTTCATCCGCGCGTCGCCGTCGGGCACGGAGTTGAAGTTGTGCTTCTTGCCCCATTCGATGGGCTCGGAATCGAGGTCAACCCCCTCCGCCGTGCGCTTCGGGTCGGTCTTCAGCCACTCCGCGCACATGGACGAGGTTCCGCAGAAGTCCTCGCGGAAGTGCATCGGCTTCTTCTCGCCGCGGTAGTGCCGGTAGGCCTTCTCGATAAACTCGACGTCGTTCTCGGGGGAGTTGACCGCGCGCTGGTACAGCTCGTAGCGGTCCGCGTTCTTGGCGTTCATCCGCCGGTCGCGCTTCTTCCCTTCCTTCTTCGCGTCCGGAGACGTCGGACTCGAGCTGCGCTTCTGCTTGTCCTTGTGCTTCTTCGGCTTATCGCCTGACGACTTCGATTTCTTTGGTGCTGCTGTGCTCACGGGTTCCCCCCTCGGGATTCAATATTGGGCTGAGCGGGGAGGATACCGATCCTCCCACTTGGAGTCCGACTAGAACTTCGGTTCCCCATCATTCCACTTCGGCTTCCATGACCCAGAGGCCAGGTCGCGCACTGCCGCCAGGCACAGTGCCGCGGCACCCTCCATGTGGTCGTAGTCCAAGGTGTCCCACTCGTCCGAGGCGCGGTGGTAGTCCTTGTGGCCCCCAAAGCTCGAAAGCGTCTGGGAGACGATGCCAACCTTCGCGAAGGAGACGTTGTCAGATCGGACGAAGAAGTTCTGGGACGGGCGCACGTCGGGGGTGACCTTGACGCCGTGCTCGCGGAGCATAGGACCGAGATCGGAGCGCTCGTCTCCGGTGAGCCAAATGTTGCCGGGGCCATCGGTGAGCGGATCCGGGCGCCCAAGCATCTCGAAGTTGAGCGCGCAGGCCACCGACTCTGGGGCCACGGACGGCGAGCCCGCCCAGTAGCCCGAGCCGATCATCCCCCCCTCCTCGCCGGTCACAAGGGCCACGAGGAGCGTTCGCGCGGGCGCCTCCCCTTGGGCGAAGGCTTCAGCGATCTCCATCACCACGGCGCAGCCAGACGCGTCGTCGTCCGCACCGTTCATGATCACGTCCTCGGGGAGCGGGCCGCCTCCACGATGGCGATAGACGATGTGGTCCCTGTGGGCGGAGAGCATCACCACTTCGTCCCTGAGGCCTGGGTTGCCTTCGGTGCCCACGCCGGGCACGACGCCGAGAACGTTGACATCGATGCTCTTTTCGACGCTCGCATTGGGCACAAAGCGGACGGTGCTCAGCTCGCCGGCGTAGGCGCGCGTCGACCAGGCTCCCTTCATCTTCGCGTAGATGCCCCCTCTGGAGGAAGTCGCCGGCTTCAGCCTCGCGGTGGTCTTGGTGGCTCGCTCCCCGGCCTCCGACTCCTTGCGAGGAACGATCACCATCCCAAAGCCCGCGCCGCGGTTGTGCCCGGCGTTGCGGAGCCAGCGCGTGGCCCGGCCGGCGGAAGTCTGGAAGACAAGCGCGACGCTCGGGTCTGCCTCGGCGGGCACGTCCTCTTCCTCGGCCACAAGGACGCACTGAAGGGTTTCCGTAGCGAGCGCGGCTGCGGCCGAATCGAACGTGAAGCCCTCGCCGTAATACACCGTCTCCTCATCGCCGTTCGTCGCGACAAGATGGAGCTCGGAGGGGCCGTTGAAGACCTGTCGGAAGAGGTCGATGCGCTGGAAGTACGTGCCGTCTTCGGCGCCGGGCTTGACGCCCATCGCCTCCAGCGAACGGGCGGCGTACTGCGCAGCGACGAGGCTCTCGTCGCTTCCCATGGGCCTGCCAGCCAGCAGATCGTGGCTCAACGCCTGCACGTGGGCGCGGAGCTCGGCCGGCCCGATGGCGACGTCGAGGGTGGCATCACCCTCGGGAACGCTGGGGCTGGAGGGCCACACCATCACTTCAGTCGACGGTGCAGCCTCTTGGGCGCGGGTCAGAGTCAGGCCGCCAACGGCCAAGCTAAGGCCAACGACGAGTGACGTGCCCGCGCGCGCGCAAATAGAGAATGAGCTCATGACAGCATGCTGACATGCGCCTTGGCCGTGACGCTACCACGAAGTTCCCCGCGGTCTCCGCAGGGACCCATCTCTTGGGGGCCCATCTCTTGGGGACCCGTCTCTTGGGGGCTCGACCCGCTACGCGACGAGTTCACGCAGGGTCCGGATCACCAGTTCATTGACCTTGGGGTCTCCGACATGGACGCGGACGGCCCCTTCCATGCCCCGCGGCACGCTCATGATGCCCGGCTCAAGCCGGCGGTTGACCTTGCGGGCGATTTCCTGGGGCTTGGTGACCTCCAGCAGGATCCAGTCCCCCACGGACGGAAGCGGTCGGATCCCAGGAATCGTGGCTAGACGCGACGAAAACCGGTCCTTCTCATCACAGGTGAAGTCGACGGACATATGCGGTGTCCTCTCCTTAGTTATGTTGGGCGGAAGAGCCTACGCTCCGAAGCCTGGCCAGGCGCTGGGCCCAAAAGGCCGAGCGCTCAATGTGCGAAGGCCCGGCTTGCATGTGCGATGTACTCGCCGGGCGGGCACACAGTATCTCGCGTTTGTCCCATCGACAAGGACTAGGGAGAGCGGTTGTCCTAGAACCCAACCAAGCTGACTCCCTTCGGTGGGCCTGGACCGGCGGAAGACGAATGCCTGGAGCCAGTTGCGGGCGCCGGGGCCGCCTGAGGGCCTGCGTCTGCCGACCGCACTCGCAAACTGAGTGGGTGCCCGCCGTTGCGAGCGAGCTCCGCCCCCTTGGGTCCACCGAAGGGCGCCAGCTTGGGTTGAGTCTCTGGCTGGCCTCTCCGCCAGAACTGTCGCAGGCTGAGAAACACCCCAGACATCATTCGCCTCCGCATCTCACATCCGGGCAATGACCCTAGCCGAGCTGAAAGACCCGGGCTGCGGCGGGCATTTGCGGGCAGATCGAGGGATCATTCAAAGCAGTCGAGACCGTCTCATCTATGTAACGGTCCCAGCGCATGCGCGCTCTCTCACAGCACTTGCCCCCCTGGGGCGCACTTGGCCCTATCTCCCAATGAAATCAGCGATCTTCGTCGCGGCAGTAGCCGCCATGGCATCCGTGCCCGCTCTTGCTCAGGTCAAACTGGGTAGCGCACCTGGCTCCGGCGTCCCGACTCTCAACGGACAGCTCCCTGGCCCCCACGGATTCTTCCGCTGCGCCACCCCGCAGACGGACCCGACGGCGTCCAGCAGCTTTGCGCCCCCGGGCGACTGCGCCTCGAACACGACCAACCCGACGACCGCGTACTCCCCGGCTAACCTCGAGGTGATCGAGATCCAGGTGGTCTTCCACGTGATCCGTACGAGCACCGGTGGCGGCAACGTGCCGAATGCGCGGGTCCTCAGCCAGGTCGAGATCCTCAACGAGGACTTCCGCGCCCTCAGCGGCACGCCCGGCTCCAACGGAGTCGACACGAAGATCCAGTTCGTCCTCGCCACCGTTGACCCCAACGGACAGGCCACGACGGGCATCAACCGCTACGACAACTCGACCTGGTACAACGACAGCGGGTCCTACTGGAACTCGATCGCCTGGGACCCCGACGTCTACCTCAACGTCTACACCATGGGCGCACCCGGCGGATCCAACGGCATCCTCGGCTACGTTCCATTCCTTCCGGCTTCGAGCCCGAACAGCGTCGGCAACAACAACGACCGCGTGGTTGTGCTCAACTCGGCCGTCGGGCGCAACGCTCCCGCTGCGCCCTACAACCAGGGCCGCACGCTCAGCCACGAAGTCGGGCACTACCTCGGCCTCAACCACACGTTCAACGGTGGCTGCGGTGGCGGCAACTGCTACTCGAGCGGTGACCTCCTCTGCGATACGAACTCTGAGTCGCAGCCTGAGTACAACTGTCCCGGCAACTCCTCCAGCTGTGGTACCACGGACCCCGTCCGCAACTACATGAACTACAGCCCGGACACCTGCATGACGAACTTCACCGAGGAGCAGGCGCGCCGCATGCGCTGCACCCTGGAGTTTTATCGTCCCGACCTTGGGGAGCCGACCGGCCCCGTCCTTGGTCTGAACTACTGCGTGCTCACGCCCAACAGCACCGGCAGCGCGGCGTTCCTGACCGGATTCGGCACCAAGCAGCTGGGCGCCAACGACTTTGGCCTCATCGCTTCGGCGCTTCCGTCCAACGTCTTCGGCTTCTTCATCACCAGCACGACCCAGGCCGTCGTCACCAACCCCGGTGGCTCAGCCGGTACGCTCTGCGTCGGTGGCAACGTCGGGCGCTACATCGACCAGATCAGCAACTCCGGGATCTTTGGCGAGATCTTCCTGAACGTCGACACCGCAGCCATGCCTCAGCCGAACGGTTTCATTCCGGCCCAGGCCGGTCAAACCTGGAACTTCCAGGCTTGGTTCCGCGACGGAGCCTCGTCGAACTTCACCGACGGCTACACGATCATCTTCGAGTGATCTGAGCTTTCTCGAAGGCCGCGCCTACCTGTCTGACGACGGGTGGGCGCGTTTTTTTACCTCGAGCCAAGAGCGCTGGCGGCCACGAGCTCTTTGACCCGGGACGCGTCCACCTCGTTCTCTACTCGGCCGTCCCGCTTCGCCGCCGTACCGACGATGGCGACGTCTGCGAAGGCCAAGAGACTCCTCGCGGTGTCGAGGGAGAAGCCCGACCCAATCATGATCGGCACCTCGGCCCCCACAGCCTTGCGCACCCGCTCGACCTGCTCCTTGGCCGGGGCTGCGCCGGTGGCGACACCGCTCACGATCAGCCCGTCCGCTCGTCCACGATGCACAGCGTCCCGGGCGGCGTCTTCCAGCCGCTCACCCGCCATAGGGGTGGCATGCTTGACGTGCACGTCGGCGTAGATCCGGCAGTTTGGCGCGATCCGGGCGCGGGTGCGCACCGTCTCGGCGGCCCGTCCTTCCACCAGCCCTTGGTCTGTGAACATGGCTCCTGTGTGGACGTTCACGCGAATGAAATCCGCGTCCGTAGCGGCCGCGATCCCGATGGCTGCGGCAGCGTCATTGCGGAGAACGTTGACGCCCACCTCCTCGACCCCGTTGATGGCCGAGATGCAGTCGACCGCGCGGGTGATCGCCGCGACGGTGCCCGAGCTGACTCCTTCCTTGAAGAAAGGGGCGTCATGGTAGTTCTCGACGATCAGCCGCTCGATACCCCCCGCCACGTAGGCCTGGGCATCAGCGAGGGCCTGCACGAGGAGCCGGGTCATGCCTTCCTCCCCGAATCCAGGGGCTCCAGGGGTCGGAAGGAGATGGACGACGCCGATCAGCGGCGGAGAGTTCTTGGATCCCATCCCGCAATTCTGGACCACGGGCCGTACGGGGTGTGAGTCCCGCGCGTTCAAATCGAACTGGGTAGAGCCCGTGCAGCTCCTAAATTCGCGCAAACGGTGAGGTCGAACCCCGGGCCGCAGCGACTCCCAGGACAGATGCAAGAACCCTCACCTGAAGAACGCCCCGCTGGCCGCCGGCCCGAGCCGCGACTGGACCCCAAGACGCTGTTCGAGAAGCACGGCGCCTTCGTCCAAGCGCTGGCGCGTGGCCTCGTGGCCGATGAGCACATGGCTGAGGACATGGCCCACGACACCTGGGCAGCCGTGATTCGTCGCCCCCCCACCGGCGTCCGAGACATACGAGCTTGGCTATCGACCGTTCTCCAGCGCCGAGTGGCCTCGTATCGCCGCGGCGCCCGCAAGAACCTAGGCCTCGAGTCCGCTGCGCTAACGGTAGGCCACGGGGCGACGGACGACGCGGCGCAGCAGCTTGAGTACGAGCACGTGCTCCATGGCGCGGTCCGCGCGCTCGGCGAGCCCTACCGCTCGACGATCTACCTGCGGTTCCACGAGGGCCTGCCGCCCCGCTCCATTGCGGCTCGCACTGGAGTCCCCGTCAAAACCGTCAAGACTCGCCTCAGTCGAGCCCTTGCGCAGCTCCGCGGGACCCTCGACGCCAAGTTCCCCCCCGACGACACCTCGGCCCGGAACTGGCGCCAAGCGCTCGCGCCAATCGGCGGCGCCGGCTTGAACACACTAAAACTGGGCGGTACCTCCGCTCCCCTCCTATTTGGCATGAAGAAGTTGATCATCGCCCTCGGGCTCGTCCTGCTGTCGATCGCATGGTTCGTCCAGGGACGGGTTTCCACTGGCCCTGCACAGAGCGCGACCACTCCAGCGCCCGAAGAGATTGCGTCGCTTGAGCAGGAGCCAACGGAGTCTGCGTCAGGTCTCGACGAGCCCGCGCGCCCCTCTAGCTCTAGGGCCCTCTCGGGGTCCATCTCGGGCGACGCCGGCGAGGATACAGCCACGGGCGATGCTGCCCTTGAGAACGCGGCCCTCCTCGTGGACGTGGTGGACGCGGACGGCCTCCCGATCGCTGGCCGCGCGGTGATTCTCAAGGATCGCCCCTGGAGAAGGACCGGCGCTCCGTGGCTCGTGCGCCGCACCGACGCAGCCGGGCGCGTTGCCTTCCACGGGTTGGATCCCGAACACTACGTGGCGAAGGATGGACTGGGCGAACAAGAAGACGGCGTCATCCTCGAGTCCGGTGAAACGAAGCATCTGCGGTGGACCCTGGACTCAGATGTTCGAGTGCGCGGCAGGGTCCTCGACGAAAAGGGACTGCCAGCGCCCGGGGCGGATATCTGGTTCGCTGCGAGCGAGGAGCCTTCCGAGAAGATGCTGTGGGCTGCCCGAGCCGAGATCGACGGGACCTTCACCCTGAGTGGCTCGGCCGCCGGTGCGATCCAAGCGGCCGCGCCAGGGAAGATCCCGGCCTCCGCTCAAGCAATCAGGCGGCTGCCGGAGGTCGAGCCGGGCGTCCGCGAAGTGACGCTGTCCCTTGGGGCTTTCGGCGCATCCCTCAAGGGTCGCGTGGTCGATGTCGGCGGCGCACCGGTTAGCGGGGCCTCCATCGTCATCCAGCCCGAGGACGCGCACGCACGGCCGGTTCGCACGCTCTCTGATCCCACTGGCGAGTTCGAATGGCCGAGTGGCCTTCCAAAAGGCGACCACCCGACGACGGTCCGCGCCAGGGGATTCGCGGCCACACATACGTTCGTCACCATCGGGCTCGAACCGAGAGCAGCCGAGTTTGTGCTCCATCGCGGAGTGAGCCTCTCCGGAACGCTCACCCACGAAGATGGCACGCTGGCTTCCGAAGGACACGTCTGGATCGACGCCGCGAATTCGAGATGGCAGACCTACGGCAGCGACTACGGGCCGTCGGTGGAGACCGACGACCAGGGCCGCTTCACCCTGCGGGATGTTCCGCCCGGACGACACTTCATTCGCGCCCAAGCGAGCTGGTCCAAGGCGCTGGCCCGCATCACGGAACCCATCGAAGTTCCAAGCCATGATCTCGAAGGGCTCCAACTGACTCTCGAATCCGGGCGAACGATCAGAGGCAGCATCAAGGACCCCGAAGGGTCACCGATTCCTGGCATGGTGGTGACGGCCATGGGTGAAGGGGCCAAGTCCAACGACGTGGCCACGGACGCCTACGGGTCCTTCGCTCTCACGGCGATCCCGGAGCAAGACGGCGACCTGGACGAATGGAGGGTGCTTGTGCGCGCCTGGACCGGGGTCAACGTCCGGGTGGTCGCAGAGCGGCACGGCGTTGCGCCAAACGGCGACGACGTGGACTTCGTGATTGAGCGCGTCGAAGAAGCCACCGCCACGATTCAGGGACGCATCGTCGCCGAGACCACCCCCATCGCCGGGGACATCGAGATCATCCTTGGGGAAGAGGGCTCACGGGGGGGAAGCGCTGTATCCTTCGATGCCGAGTCAGGCGCCTTCTCTCGCGGCCCGCTGCGCCCCGGCGCCTATCAGCTCAGACTGCTCCGCGCCGGTGTCCCCGTCGTCGCGAGGTCCGGTCTGGTGGTCGCCGCTGGAGAGACGATCGACGCGGGTGTGGTCCGCTTGGACGACGGAGGCTCGATCGAGCTGAGCCCCGTCCTGCCGGCGGACCTGGCGCTTCAAGGGAGTGCGCTCGACGCTGCCCTCAGCGAGGCCGCGGCCAAGATGCTGGGTCCAGGGAAGAGCGAAGTGGCGCTCGAGTGGAGCCGCGGCGCATGGCGCCACGTGGGCACCGTTGAGGCCGGCGCATGGCGCGTCATCATCGACGCAGAGCCGCTGTTCTCCGTGGACCATCCGGTTCAGGTTGAGCCGGGCGCACACCAGGCCATCGAGCTGCCCTTCTAGCCCTGCTGTTTTGAAAAAGAGCCTTGAGACGGGACTTGAGCCCGTGGTCGCTGCTTCGCGAAGGCGACGGCGCTCCGTCCTAACTCATGAGCACCGCCCCCCGCACTCGCGCGCTCTATTGTCCCAACTGGTGCGCTGAGAATCATCCAGGCCTAGAGACTCACCGCTTGGCATAGCCCTCCGGCCAGGATAGTCAGCGCTTCTCGGGTGGCGATGGCGCGTCGCTCGCCTGCATGATTCCCCAGCGGTTTCCATGGTCGACCTCAATGTGCCCCTTGATCC
>CAYQKK010000106.1:0-19721 GCA_964417955.1 uncultured Planctomycetaceae bacterium | reverse complement strand
CGCGCTTTGACGAGCAGGAAGCCGTTTCCGAGCTCTTCGAGACCGGCATCAAGGTGGTCGACCTCCTTTGCCCGTTCGCCAAGGGCGGCAAGATTGGTCTCTTCGGCGGTGCTGGCGTGGGCAAGACCGTTCTGATTCAGGAGCTCATCCGAATCACCGCGGTTGAGAAGGGCGGCTTCTCCGTGTTCGCCGGCGTTGGCGAGCGTACGCGCGAGGGCAACGACCTCTGGCTTGAGATGTCCGAGTCGATGTACACGTTGCCCGACGGCAACAAAGCGGCCGTGATCGACAACGCCGTGCTTGTATTCGGCCAGATGAACGAGCCCCCCGGCGCTCGTCTCCGCGTGGCGCTGACCGGCCTCACCATGGCCGAGTACTTCCGCGAGGAGAAGGGCCAGGACGTGCTCCTCTTCGTCGACAACATCTTCCGCTTCGTGCAGGCTGGTTCCGAGGTGTCCGCACTCCTCGGCCGCATGCCTTCCGCAGTGGGTTACCAGCCGACGATGGCGTCGGAGATGGGTGCTCTTCAGGAGCGCATCACGACGACCAAGGACGGCTCGGTGACCTCGATGCAGGCCGTCTACGTGCCGGCCGACGACATCACGGACCCGGCTCCGGTGGCGACGTTCGCCCACCTGGACTCGACGATTATTCTCGACCGCGCCATCTCGGAGCTCGGCATCTACCCGGCCGTGGACCCCCTGAAGTCCACGTCGCGGATGCTCGACCCCCAGGTCGTGGGTGAGGAGCACTACAACACCGCCCGCCAGGTCCAGCAGACGCTCCAGCGCTACGCAGACCTCAAGGACATCATCGCCATCCTCGGCATCGAGGAGCTCTCGGACGAGGACAAGAGCGTCGTCAACCGCGCGCGCCGTATCCAGAAGTTCCTGGCCCAGCCGTTCTTCGTGGCCGAGCAGTTCACCGGCATGCCCGGCGTGTTCGTTCCGCGCGAAGACACCGTGCGTTCGTTCCGTGAGATCCTCGACGGCAAGCACGACTCCATGCCCGAGGACGCGTTCTACATGGTCTCCGGCATCGACGCCGCCATGGCGAAGGCCGAGAAGATGAAGGAGCAGGAGAAGGCCTAGGCCACTCCGATGGGGGGCGTCTTCGTTGATCCCCCCTCTCCCACAGATCCCATCACGAGCTCCACGATTCCCTCCCTACCATGGCTGGCACACTCTCTATCCGCGTGATTACGCCCGAGCGCATCCTTCTGGATTCGACGTGCGCGAGCGTTAGCTTCCCGACGGTCGACGGCAGCGTCGGCATCCTCTCTGGTCACGCGCCCATGGTGGCTGCGATCGGAGTGGGGGAGCTCGCCTTCAAAACGGAGAGCGGCACCGAGGAGTCCGTGTTCATCGCAGGCGGCTTTGCCGAGGTGCGCGACAACACAGTGCGCATTGTGACGGATACCTCCGAGCCCGCCTCTGAGATCGACGTGGAGCGCGCGGTGGAAGCTGCGCGCCGTGCCCGCAAGCGGCTAGAAGAGTTCGAGTCCAATGACGGCGAGAAGCTTGACGTGCTCAGGGCGCGAACCGCGCTGTCGCGGGCGCTCATGCGCGAGCGCATCGCTAAGAAACGCCGCTGAGCGGCAGCGATCTGACACACCATGACGGCGACTGAAGTAGGGGCCAGCTGGCGCCGCACGCACAATTGCGGAGAGCTCCGCGAAGAACACGCTGGGACCGAAGTCATCCTGAACGGGTGGGTCCAGCAGCGCCGCAACCTAGGCGGCATCTACTTCATCGATTTGAGGGATCGCTACGGCATCACCCAGGTCGTCCTGCCGGAGGACCTCGAGGCCGAGGTGAAGCTCGCGCGCGAGGACTGTATTTCAGTCACGGGAATCGTGGCGAAGCGCGAAGCGCCCAACGACAAGATGCCCACGGGCCTGATTGAGCTGCGCGCCGCTACGGTGAACAAGCTCTCGGGTTCCAAGACTCCGCCCTTCGAGATCGAGGAGAAGCTCGACACCGCCGTTGAGCTTCGACTTCAGTACCGCTACCTCGATCTGCGTCGGCCCGACATGCAGCGCGCGCTCATGCACCGCAGCAAGTTCATCGGCGCGATGCGCAACGCGTTCCTGAAGCGTGATTTCGCTGAGGTGGAAACGCCGATCCTCACAAAGGCGACGCCCGAAGGCGCGCGGGACTACCTCGTGCCGAGCCGCGTGCACGCGGGAGAGTTTTACGCCCTGCCCCAGAGCCCGCAGATCTTCAAGCAGCTCTTGATGGTGTCGGGCATGGACCGCTACTTCCAGGTCGCTCGCTGCTTCCGTGACGAGGACCTGCGAGCGGACCGCCAGCCTGAGTTCACGCAGCTCGACATGGAGATGTCCTTCGTCGAAGAGGAGGACGTCTTTGCCGCATGGGAAGGGGTGCTCGCCGAGACGTTCAAGGACGCGATGGGTGTCGACATCCCCACGCCCTTCCCGCGCCTCACCTGGCGCGAGGCCATGGAGCGCTTTGGCTCGGACAAGCCGGACACACGCTTCGGCATGGAGCTCACGGACGCCGGGCCCTGGGTCCCACACTCGGGTTTCAAGGTCTTCGAGTCGATCGTCGAAGGCGGCGGCCGCGTCATGGGCCTCACCGTCAAGGGCGGCGCCGAAGCCATCAGCCGCGGCAACATCAAGAAGCTTGAGGAGGTCTGCAAGACCTACGGCGCCAAGGGCATGGCCTGGTGGAAGCCGGGCCTCGAGGGCGGCGCAGCCGGCTCGATCGTCAAGTTCTGCCAGGACGAGTCTGGCGCCAAGCTCAAAGAGGTGATGGGGGCCGAGGAAGGAGACCTGCTCGTCTTCGTTGCCGATCAAGAGGACGTCTGCTGGAAGGCGCTCGGTGCGCTGCGCCTCTTCGTCGCCAAGATGATCGGGATCATCCCGGAGGTCGACGGCGCCGACCAGGGCTGCACCGGCCCCTGGAACTTCCTCTGGGTCACGCACTTCCCGATGTTCGAGTGGGACGCCGAGCCCGCGGACGGCGGCAAGCCCCGCTACGTCTCCCAGCATCACCCCTTCACGGCCCCCGACGACTGGGACCTCAAGGGCGACCCGGCCGAGATGGGCAGCCGGGCCTACGACCTCGTCCTCAACGGCTGGGAGCTGGGCTCCGGGTCGATTCGGATCCACCGCCAGGACACCCAAGCCAAGGTCTTTGACCTGCTCGGCCTAGAGGAAGAGGAGATCAAGCTGAAGTTTGGCTTCCTCCTGGAAGCGCTTTCGTATGGCCCACCGCCCCACGGGGGCTTCGCTGTGGGCCTAGACCGGATCGTAGCCCTCACCCTCGGAATGGAGTCCATTCGCGACATCGTGGCCTTCCCGAAGACCACTGCGGCCTCCGATTTGATGTGTGAGGCCCCCTCCACGGTCGATCTGCACCAAATGAAGGAACTCTTCATCCAGCACGCGGGTCTTCCTGTCGGTGACGCTTCCGGCAAGGAAGAAGCCCCAAAGAGCTAATCGCATCTGGGCGAATCGGTCGATTCGTCCTATCGTTCACTATAGAACCGGCCCGTGCCGCCCACCGCTGTGGTGAGCCAGGGCCCTCACGCAACCCAAAGAGAAACCACTTGGCTGTCCAGAACTTCCGACGGAACCGTCGAATTCGCGTTCCCGAAGTACGATTGATCGACGAGAACGGCGAGCAGGCCGGCGTCGTTCAGACGAAAGATGCGCTGCAACGCGCCATTAGCGCAGGTCTTGACCTCGTAGAAGTCGCCCCGACTGCACGCCCGCCCGTGTGCAAGATTCTTGACTGGGGCAAGTTCAACTACGAGCAGAGCAAGAAGAACAAGAAGGACAAGAGCGGCACCAAGACCAAATCAGGTCTGAAGGAGCTGCGCGTCCGTCCTGCGATTTCTGGACACGACCTGTCCTACCGCCTGACGGATGGACGCAAGTTCCTCGACGAAGGCCACAAGGTCCTCTGCGTCTGCATCTTCAAGGGCCGCCAGATGGCCCACCCCGAGCACGGCTACGACGTGATGCGTCAGGTCGCCTCCGAGCTTGCGGACATGTCCAAGGTGGAGATGCCCGCCAAGATGCAGGGCCGTCGTATGACGATGCTGCTCAGCCCGCTGCCCTTGGCCCAGCGCCGCGCGGCCGCCAAAGAGCGCGCTCAGAAAGCCGAAGAGGCCGAAATCGCCCGCGCGCGCGGCGAAGACGTACGAACGGAGTAACGGCTTCTGCCTCTGTTCGGCACTCCTTCGCCGAGCGAGTTGATATTCACGACGGTCCGGGGTCTCCTATGGGGACCCCGGACCGTCCGTCATTCCCCTTCTTGGGGACCAGCCCCCAAGCCACCATGCGCTGCCTCTTCTTCCTCATTGCCTCGACATTTGCCGTGGCGTTCGCCTTCGGCATCCCCGCCGACGTTGCCGTCACTGCGCTGAACGCTACGAGCGCCGACGTCGTCAACACCGACTGCCCCGTGTCCGCTATGCCCGTCAAGGCAGGCATGGAAGTCGAGACGAAGTCAGGCAACATCGGTGTTTGCTGCGCCAAGTGCGAGACGGCCGTCGCTGCCTGGAGCGACGACAAGAAGGTCGAGTACGTGGCTAGCTTCAGCCAGAAGGCAGAGGAGGCAAAGCCCGAGGCCAAGGAAGCTCCGGCCTGGGACGGCGAGCCCTACCTCTTGAGCACCTGCGCCGCCTCCGGGCGCCCGATCGAAGTCAAGGGCACTCCGACCACCAAGGTGGTCGATGGTCGCGAGCTCAAGTTTTGCTGCGGTGGTTGCGCGGACGTGGTCGCGAAGGACCCGGCCAAGTGGCTCGAGAAAGTAGACGCTGCCCAAGTCGCCGCCCAGACCAAGATCTACCCGACCGAGACCTGCTGCGTCAGCGGCGAGCCCCTCATGGAGAAAGCCGAAGACGGCACCATGAAGTTCATCGGCGAGAACGTCGTCGTCAAGAACCGCCTCTTCCGCGTCTGCTGCAAGATGTGCGCTAAGGCCCTCACGAAGGAGCCCGCCAAGTACGCCATGGCGCTCAACGCCGAGGTCATGAAGACCCAGGGCGACGGCTACGCCATCGGCCAGTGCGTGGTGAACGAAAAAGGGAGCGTCGACACGGAGAAGGCTAAGTCCTTCATCATCGGCGGCCGCTTGATCAAGACCTGCTGCGGCTCGTGTGAGAAAGCTGTGCGCAAGGAGCCGGCCAAGTACACGGCTATGGTCGACGCAGCCATCGAGGCAAAGCGCGCGAAGTTTCGCGGCGAAGCCGTCAAGTAGCAAGACGGTCCTGTGCTGCTACTGGGCAGGGGAGGTCGCCGATTTCGGCGACCTCCCCTGTTTTGCCTTGGTGAGCGAAAGGGCGGTAGCCTGTGGGCAATTTCCCAAGCCAGGTCACAGTGCGCAGGTTGAGAACGAGGAGGGCCTCCGAATGGGGGCGCTCTGCGCGGCGTTGAGTTTGAGTTTAGCTCGCGTCCCCCTTCCGCCGAGGGATCTCCCTAGAGGCCACTAGGACGACTAGCGGCTGAAGGAGAATTCCAATAGCGGAGATAGAGATGCTGGCTCACCTAGGTCATAGCGACGACCCCGATACGCAGGACGCCATCGAGGCGGTCATCTCCCAGATCAAGACGGATCTGGCAGGGGCTGAGCCCAAGGCTGCGCTCCTCTATTGCAGCGTTGAGTATGAGCACCAAGAGATGCTTCACCGCGTTCAAGAGGAGTGGCCCGGCCTGCCCCTAGTGGGCGGTACCAGCGACGGCGAATTCTCGTCGAGTCTCGGGTTCTGTGAAGACTCGATTCTGATGACCGTGTTCTCTGGGGAGGACCTCGAGGTACACGCAGGCGTAGGGCGCAACCTCTCACAGGATCTTGGCGCCGCGACAGCCGCGGCGACAGCCGGCTCGGAGTCCATGGTCCCCGACCTTTGCCTGACCACGTTTGCTCCTTCGACAGATGCGAGTGCAGCCATCGAGTCCCTTGCCGCCCACCTTCCCGAGGCGAGGTGCCCAGTCCTCGGGGGTCTGAGTGCTGACCACCGCGAGTTTGAGCGCACGAGGGAGTTCTTTGGCAGCGAGGTGCTGAGCGACTCCTTGCCGCTTCTCCTCATCAAGGGCAACGTATCCACTAGCTGGGGGGTCGGTTCAGGCTGGCTCCCGATCGGTGAGGATATGACCGTGACCAAGTCGAAGGGCGCGGTCGTGAGCGAGATCGACGGTCGATCCGTCCTTGACGTCTACCGCGAGCGCTACGGAGAGGTTCCCTCAGAGTCTCTCGGGGAGTACCCGCTCGCCGTCATGGAGCCGTCCGGCTCTTGGGCTCTCCGTGCCTCCATTGGCATAGACTTTGACGAACAAACGCTCACGTTCGCAGGGTCGGTCCCCGAAGGTTCCCGTGTTCGTTTCACCCAGGTGCTGGAAGAAGGGCTGCTCAGCGGATCTGAAGAGTCCTTCCAGCGTGCTCTCACCTGTTTCCAGGGCGACTCTCCTAGCATCGCGCTATTCTTCAGCTGCGCCGCACGCAAGTGGGTCCTCGGGTCAGAGGCAGAGAAGGAGATCGAGCTTCTGAAGAATGTGGCACTCGATAGGGGCCTGACTGATCTGATCCTCGGTGGGCTCTACTGCTTCGGTGAGATCGCACCTCGCCATGGCGGCTCAAGCAACGCATTCCACAACGAGACCTGCGTCTCAATCGTCCTGGGTCAATGAGCCAGTCGGGGGAGCCGGAGCCCGAGGCGACAAGGGAGCTTCGAAAGAAATACGCGCGCGCCGAGCGTCGAATTCGACAGCTCGAGCGCACCGTCCGTACCTCCGAGAACATGGCTCGTCAGTCAAAGGCCGCTGTCCAACGATCACTCAAAGACCTGCAGCAGAAGACCGCGGATCTCGAAGCTGCCAAGGAGGCGGCGGAGGCTGGTCTGGCGGCGAAGGACCGCTTTCTGGCAACGATGAGCCATGAGATCCGGACGCCCATGAACGGCGTCATCGGATGCATCGAGCTGCTCTCCAGCAGCCACCTTGCCGATGGGGACAAGAGCCTCGTCAAAACCCTCAAGGGTTCAGCCGAGAGCCTCATGGTGCTCCTCAACGATGTGCTGGACTTCGCCAAGCTCGAGGATGGGCAGGCAGCGATCGAGTCGCGGCCCTTGGACATCGACCATCTCGTGGACAGCGTGTGCGCTCCAGAGAGAGCCCGCTGTTCCCTGCGGAACGTGAGTATCCGGTGCGAGGTCGACCCTAGCTTCCCGAGTGGACTCCTGGGTGACCCGCATCGCCTTCGTCAGGTTCTCAGCAACCTCGTCGGCAACGCCGTGAAGTTCACGGAGTCAGGCTCTGTTGCTGTCCGAGTCTCGCCATCCGACGATCGCCAACAGATCACCTTCGAAGTGAGTGACACGGGCATTGGAATGAAGCCCGAAGTACTCGATTCGATCTTCTCCGCATTTACCCAGGCCGACGAATCCACGGCGAGGCGTTTTGGAGGTACAGGCCTCGGGCTTGCCATCAGCTCCTCGCTCGTGTCCGCGATGGGTGGACAGCTAGAGGTCGCTAGCGAGGAAGGGGAGGGCTCTCGCTTCTACTTCTCGATCCCGATGCAGCTCCAGGTCTCAGTCGACACGCCGTTGCCTTCGCAAGTCGCCTCGGAAGGCGTGACGTCATGTCGCTTGTTCCCTGGAACACGCGTCCTGCTGGTGGACGATAACCCGGTCAATCGAGTCGTGGGCAGTAAGCTGCTCCAGCGGCTTGGCTGCCAAGTCGAGCTCGCCACCAACGGACGGGACGCAGCGCGAATGGCGCTGGACGAAGAGTGGGACGTTGTTTTGATGGACTGTTCCATGCCGGAGGTCGATGGCTTCGAAACCACCGGCCTGATCCGAAGTGCAGGCACCCATCGCGGCCAAGTTCACATCGTAGCTCTCACAGCACTCTCCATGGCGGGCGACCGCGAGCGTTGCCTTGAGACAGGCATGGACGACTACCTAACCAAGCCGCTGCGCCTCGATCAGCTAACCGCACTCCTTACGCGTGTGCGAGACAAGCCCAGCGACGGCGAGCGCGCTTCCGCGTGATCCGGTAGCGAGTCGAGCTGCGCCGCTGCCGCTGACGTACGAGCACGCAGGACCGTACTGCCGTGGTCTGGGCCTAGAATATGGGAGCGCTGGCGCCGCTCGTAAAGTTGGACGTCGCCGTGGGGTTGGCGTCGCGGTACCACGCTTGGAAGTTCCAGGTCTCGCCGAATGGGGGGAGGATCGGACCGTTCGGTGTGGGGAGAGCGCCTGGGTTGATGGTCAGCGCGATTCTTCCGAGCGGCCCCGACAACTGGATCTGTTCTGGCGCCACGAAGCGTCCAATCGCGCCACCGAGGCAGAGGTTGCCCTGGGCGCCGCCAGGTGACATTTGGAAGTCCCGCACCGGGGAGGCGATGAAGAAGCCGAAGGAGAAGGGCGGGAGGTCCGCTGCGATGAGCTCCATCGCCCCGAGGGACACCGTGTTGGCACCCGAAAGGCGCATTGAACCGCCCTGGGCACTCACGCTGTTCGGCGCGGCAGGGCCGCAGTAGGTGGAGCCGATCACTCCATCGGCGCGCCAGCGGATCGCCCTTAGCTCTGCCGACGGGGTTCGAGAGCGAACGGTTGCGGTCTGCCCGTCCGCGCTGACGAAGGGCGATCGCGTTGGGTAGAACCCAGCATCGCTCTGGTTCAACGCGCCACCGAGGGTGGGGAGCTCCTCCGCGCCAGTCGCCGCGGTCCACCGAAGCGCCGCAAAAGTCGAGGTCGAGGGGTCGCGGCGGTAGCCATAGAGCGTGCTGCCATCCACGCTACCAGAAGTGAACTTGACGTTCGGGTCAGCGATGACCAGCTGATACCCAGTTGCCTCCGTCCAACGAAATGCCCCGCCAGGCTCTTGGCCGAACACCACGCTTCCATCGCCGCTCACGACGCAGCGGACGGAAGGTGAGGTGAAGACCGGCCCAATGCCGACGAGTCCGCTAGCTTGCGTCCATCGAGCCGGCTGGTAGCCGCCCGCGTCGAGCCAAGCCGTCGCGGCAATCACGTCGGCGTCATCGCTGGCGACGGCAGAAACGAGTCGGTTCACCGCCGGAAGCTGAATCTGGGTGAAGCCAGAGCCTGCGCTCCAATGGTGTAGGCCCTCGATGAAGAGCGAGAAGTTGGCTGGGCCCGTCGCGACGATCACGTTGGAGCCATCCGCGGAAACCGCCAGGCCCCAAGATCCCGCAGCTGCCGTCGGAGGATGAAGGTCGACCATCCCGGTGGCCCCCGTCCAGAGGTACGCGTGGTCCCAGTTCGAATTCTGCACGGCCGCTTGACCGACCACCGCTGCGCCGTCCGCGCTGATCGCGGCAGCCCACGTGGTGAACGCGCCGCCAGGCACCGTTCCCAAGTCCAAAACGGTCCCGTCTGGACCCCATCGAACACTCCGGGAGTTGCTGATGGCGCCCATTGCGTAACGTCCGTCCGCGCTGACACCGGTGGCCGCAGAGTCGGCGCCGTTGAGAGTCTCAAGCACCACCTGTCCGTCCTCTAGTGTCCAGCGATAAGCGTCGCTCCGATCTGGGCTGATGCTCCTCTGTCGCGTTCCCACGATGACTGAGCCGTCCGCGCTGATGTCATTGGGGCTCGCCCACTGCCCCGCAAGGGAGCCTAGGTCTTCGACCTGGGCTGGGCGCGCCCAAGTAGGAGCGGCGACGGCTGATCCAGCCAAGGTGAGCGCAAGGGGCAGTCGGTAAGCGGCATGGGGGAAGTTCATGGTGGCCTCGTAAGAAGGTTCAGGGTGGCGAGCGCGGGCCTACTGGTTGACGAACACGTTGTACATGACGCCGTCCAACGGAAATGGCGCATCGCGCGGAAGGTTGCCGCCTAGGGCGACCTCCCCGGGCTCGTAGACGCGTCCATAGAGCTGGAGCGTGCGAGGGGGCAGCGCCGCGTCGCGGGGGTCCTCGACGGTGAGCGTCTCTCCGGTCTGGGCCCAGCCGGCAAGCCATGCGGGCCGTCCGAGGGTGGCCGTGTCGTGGGCGACCGTCACGTTGGCGGGGTGACTCACTTCAAAGCGCATGAACCACTCGGAAGCGGCGTGGCTTCTGACGTCGCCAACGTCTGCTTGAATGGCGATCGCGCCTGTCAGCGCCGAGGGAAGAGCGGTGATGGTCGCACGGCTCCCGAGCCAGGGCTCGGCTCCGATCCCAGCGCGCGCAGCAGCGAGCCCCACCGGTGCTCCCGAAGCGCACCGGATGTTCCGGACGCCCAGCGTAGACCACTCGTCCACGAACAATTCGGCCCCCGCGATCGTCTGCTCGTGTCCCCCCGAATAGAACAGGTAAGCGCGGCCATCGACATCGAAGAACACGTTGGGGTCCAGCGTGCGCGGCGCGGGTTCCTGCTCGTAGGAAGCCAAGGGGAACAGCACTTCGCGCGGAGCTGAGAGGGACCACCTGGACCAATCCAGCCCGAGGCCGGGTCGCGCGGGGTCGTCGAGCCTGAGGGTGTGCAGGCGGATGCGTTCAGGGGCCTCGCCCTTGCGCGAGTAGAACACGAACAGCTCGTCATTCCAGGGCACGCATGCGTAGTGGCGAAACCGGATGTCGAACAGCGTCGGCCCTGACTCGAAGTTCGTAAAGCCGTCGCGGGACCGCGCGAAGGGGCCGAGGCGCGCTGGGGAGTACGCGAAGCCGCGGTGCCAGAAGACGCGGAAGTACGGGTCGCCGAGGTCCTCCTTGGAAGCCACTTGGAATCGGCGAGCATCGGTGGAGGTCGCGACGAAGGTTCGCTGGTCGAAGTCCGCACCAAGGCGCGGACCGTGGAAGTACATGACGAGGCGCTGCCGGGCGTGGTCCACGTGCACGTCGGGGGACGCGATGTGATCCTCGATCAGGTCCGCGACGTCGTCGAGGTGCAGCACGCCCACGCCCGGCTCCCACACGTGCCACGGTCCCCGCACGTCATCAGAGAAAGCGACGCGGATGTGCCCGCCCTTGTGGTGCGCAAAGTACATCGCGTAGCTGCCGGGCGCATCTGGGATCCACTCGGGGACCCGAATGACGCTCGGTCCCGCGAAGCTCACGAAGAGCGGCGCGTTGCCCGGTCGGTCGAGATTCTGCGCCGTATCGCGCGTGACGTTGTCGACGGAGAGGAGCGGGTTGGAGTCGAAGCGTTCGACGCGCACCCCTTGGAGCGCGGCGGCGAAGATCAGGAGTGCGGGAAGCATGCCCCGAGCCTAACCCGAAAGGCCCAGGGCTGGGTTCTACTGCGGCCGAAGAGGCCGGCTGCAATCGAGGCGCCGACCCTGCCCGGCCACAAGGTCGAGCTCCTCCGGCGTGAGTGCGCGGGAGTACAGCCGTACCTCGTCGATCAATCCGTCAAACGGGCGGTCGCCGCTGGGCTGGTTGCCAATGGTCGCGGGCACGCTGGGGGATGTGTTGATGAAGCCAGACTTCGGCATCGAGCCGATCTCTTGACCGTCTTGGTAGAGACGCATGCGAGTGCCGTCGTAGACCCCGGCGACGAAAGCCCATTTGCCGGCTTCCAGACTCGCCCCGGAGCCGATCAGCGTCGCGGTGCTGCCATTGGCCTTCACGCGGAAGCGCAACCTTGGCGTGCCGCCGTCGTTCACGGTGCTGAGCATCCAAAGGTGGTTGTCGCTCACGATGCCGTAGGCCTTCGAGATAATGCGCGCGTCGGAGATGCCAAAGTCATCAGGGCGAATCCAGCCGGTGATGGTCATCTGGTTGCCGGTGACATCGGGGGCGCCAATCTGAAGTGAGTCGCTGGACCCGTTGAAGTTCAAGGCGCCGCTCTTTGAGCTGATGATGTGAGTTCCGACGCCTTCGGTGGACCAGTCCGGTCCCTCGAGCGTTCCGTTCCAAAGACCCGAGGCGCTGTCGAGCGTGATGTTGCCCGAGCCTTCCTCCATGGACCAGCGGGCCACGAGGGACTCGCGACTGTCGTTGATGCAGGGTAGAACCGTAACGACCGTAAAGTCGCTGCGACTGTCCGTGCCATCTGTCACATCGAGACGGAAGCGGTAGCGCCCGGTTCGGGTCGCGAAGAACAGCGCGGCCGTTTCGTCTTCGTTGGCTAGCTCGCCTTGGGGGCCAGACACCTGCACCCAGCTATCGCTCAAGAGCAAGTCGTTCCCATCGGGATCGTAGGTCGCGGCGCCGTTGAGGACGATCATGGTGCGCACGGCCGCGACCTGGTCGGGTCCTGCATTCACAACGGGCGGTTCATTGGCGGCGCCGCCGATCGTGTAGTCGGCGGAGGCGATCGAGCTTTGGCCCGAGCCCGTGAAGGCGCGCGCGCGCAGCGTTTGCGATCGGTTCACGCTGACCGGGGACGAGTAGGCCGTGGAGCTCGCCGTCGGCTCAGAACCGTTCTGGGTGAACCGGATGGTGGCGCCGGCCGTCGAGGTGGACATCGCAACCTGCACGGGGCCCGAGTAGGAACCGCCGTCCGGGGTGAAGCTCGGAGTCGCCACGGAAGTGGAGCCTTGGTACCGCACGCGTGCGATGCTGCCGGCGCCGGTCAGGTAGCTCGTCATCAGGTAGTAGAGCGCGCCATCGGGCCCCACGCGCAGGTGCACGGGCTTGAGGCGTGTCCCCGCGCCGTCGAATTCGCCCACCTGGGTATCGAAGGCGACCACCGACGTGTTGGAGGCGGAGCGCACGTAGCTGAGCTGGCCTGGGGGGCCGCCGTCTGCGCCGTTGATGCCCCAGAGGGCCATAAAGTAGGCGCCGTGGTACTGGCTGGGGAATGGGCCACCGCTCGGGTACCAAGCGCCGCCCGTGACCATCTTATTGCCCGCTGCGGCGCCGTCGACCCAGCGGCCGCGGCTCACACCGATGCCCGTGTAATTCTGGTGGCGGTAGTTGGCCCCGGGCTCGAGGCGCAGGATCTCCGCTTTGTTCTCACCGTTTGCTTCGCCGATCAGCATCCAGCCGTTCGACTCATTGCGCGTGAGCGTGTAGGGATTGCGCAGGCCGAGCGCGTAGATAGCGCGGTAGTTGCCGCTCGCTTGGGAGTAGAACGGGTTGTCGGAGGGGATCGAGCCGTCGGGTCGAATGCGCAGGACCTTGCCGGTGAACGTGCTGAGGGACTGCACGCCATCGCCGCCGGACCAGCCGTCGCCGGTCGTGATGTACAACATGCCGTCCGGCCCAAAGCGGAGGGCGCCACCGTTGTGGCTGCCGCTTGCGCTGGAGCTGTTGAAGGGAAGCTCGATCAGCAGCGTCTCACCGGGGAGGGCTCGGTTCGGATTGGACGGGTCGCGGCGGATCCTGACCACGCGGTTCTGCCGCGGGTTGTCTTTCATATAGAAGACGTAGACGTAGCCGTTGCTCGCATAGTTTGGGTCGAAGGCGAAGCCGCGGACCCCGGAAGAGCGATGCGCTGCCGGGACCCCGCCGACCTTCGGGACGTCGAAGGTGGCGAAGGGCTGGCTTTCGATCTGCCACTGGCCCGATCCGTTCTCGGAGGCGATCCGGAGGTGCCCGGCGATCCTCTCGTTGAACATGATCCGGCCGTCGGGGGTGAAGTCGAAGGCCGCGGGCGACTGAAGGCCCTGGAGGATCGTGGCTTCCTGGAAACCGGCGGGCGGGTCGTTCAGCGCAGCCGTTGACGCCCCAAGCGCGGACCCCACAAGGGTCCATAGGGGGGCCAGCAGCGCTAGGATCGATGGGAGAAGGTGGCGCATGGGGGGCTCGAAGGGGTAGCGCGGCTCCAAAAGGAAGTCGCTTTACTGGTCCGACGCCCAGAACCCTATGGCGCCCTGAATGAGGGGGTGGTCACACGGGGGGGATCCACCGTGACGAGTCTGTAATCGGGACGATTCCGAGACAGAAGCGTCTCGGAACGGAGCAGAAATCTCTGGCCGATTCAGGGTGCCGTGCGCGTCTCTGGTGGCTATCCTCCCCCCTCGAAGTGCGGAACGAGCCCCGTTCCGTCTCCCGCAAGTGGCGCGGCACCGCCCACGACCGGGGTTTCTGGGCCGACTTGGGCCCCTGGTTCGCTATCCCATCGCTTGCGATGCTGGCCACCAGGATTCCGAGTCCCTAAGAGGATGACTCAGTGCCAAAGATGAAATCGAAGGGAGCCGTTAAGAAGCGGTTCCGCATGACCAAGAGCGGCAAGCTCAAGTGCTCCAGGCCCAAGCGTGGCCACCAGCATGCTCCGAAGGACGCCAAGCACAAGCGCAACAAGCGCAAGGCGATCATTATCACGGGCACCTGGGCCTACCTCCTCAAGCGCATGATGGGAGGTGGCTGATCCATGGTACGTGTCACCTACGGCGCCCCGCGCCACCAGAAGAAGGTTCGCTGGTTCAACCGTGCGAAGGGCTTCCGCGGAGGCCGCTCCAAGCTTTGGCGCACCGTGCGCGAGTCTGTCGTCCGTGCATGGGCGTACAGCTACCGCGACCGTCGCCAAAAGAAGCGCCAGTTCCGTCGCCTCTGGATCGTCCGCATCAACGCGGCCGCACGCATGCGCGGCATGACGTACAGCCAGTTCATCGCCGGGCTCAACCGCGCCCAGATCACCCTGAACCGCAAGCAGCTCTCCGAGCTCGCGATTCACGATCCCAAGGCGTTTGACGCCCTCGTCGACGAGGCGAGGTCCGTCCTCTCCTAGATTCCGATAGCCGGATCTAGAACGCGGGCCGCCAAGCGATGATCATCGCTGGCGGCTCGCTGCATATCGCACCTACACCACACACCACTCCCGTGACGGACACCGACGCAACTCTCTCCGACGCTCAGGCTCGCATTGCCGCTGCACCCGATGCAGACGCACTCCGTGCCATCGAGCGTGAATTTGTAGGCAAGGATGGCGTGGTCGCCTCCATGCTCGGCGCCATTCCGACGCTGCCGCCCGCTGAACGCAAGGGAGCGGGGCAGAGCGCGAACCAGCTCAAGCAGGCCGTGCTGGCGGCGATCGGCGAGCGTGAATCTGCGCTCGAGGGCGCCGCGCTGGAAGACGAGCGCAAGGGCGAGGGCTTCGACCCCTCTCTTCCGCCGCCGCGAATGGATCGCGGCTCGCTCCATCCGGTGGTCCAGGTCACCCGCGAGCTGGAGGATCTCTTCACGTCTATGGGGTACCTCGTGCTCGACGGGCCCGAGGTCGAGCTCGACCACTACAACTTCGAGAAGCTCAACATCCCCGCCGACCACCCTGCGCGGGATACCCAGGACACGTTCTACTGCGACTCACCCGGGTCGAAGGCGACGCTGCTCCTGCGCACCCACACAAGCCCCGTGCAGGTGCGCGCCATGGAGCGGCTTGAGCCACCCTTCCGCGCGGTTGTGCCCGGCAAGGTCTTCCGCCAGGAGTCGACGGACGCGAGCCACGAGCACACCTTCCACCAGATGGAGGGGCTCGTCATTGACCGCAACGTGTCGGTGGGCCACCTGATCGGCGCCATGAAGACGCTCCTGCGCGGCATCTTCAAGAAGGACATCGAGGTGCGTCTGCGCCCCGGCTACTTCCCGTTCGTCGAGCCCGGCTTCGAGCTCGACGCGCGGTGCCCGTTCTGTACGGATGGCTGCAGCGTTTGCAAGAAGACCACCTGGATCGAGCTACTGCCCTGCGGGCTCGTGCACCCGAACGTGTTGAAAGCTGGCGGGCTCGATCCCGAGGAGTGGGGCGGTTTCGCCTTCGGCCTCGGTCTGTCTCGCCTCGTGATGCTGCGCTATGGCATCGATGATGTCCGCCACCTCCTCGGCGGTGACCTGCGTTTCCTGGAGCAGTTCTAATGTTCGTTTCCTACCGCTGGCTGGCACGCCACGTCGACCTCGAGGGCATCAGCCCCGAGCAGCTCGGCAATGACCTGACCCTTTCGACCTGCGAAGTGGAGGGCATCGAGCCCTTCGCGCCGCACCTTTCCGCGGTGACCGTCGGGCACGTTCTCGAGCGTGCGCAGCACCCCGACGCCGACAAGCTCGGCGTCTGCATGGTGGACATCGGAGGCGAAGAGCCGCTGCAGATCGTTTGCGGCGCGCCGAACGTCGGCCCGGGCCAGCGCGTGGCGGTGGCCACCATCGGCACCGTTCTGCCTGGTGACGTCAAGATCAAGAAGGGCAAGCTTCGCGGCGTGGCGTCCCACGGCATGATCTGCTCGGTGCGCGAGCTCGACCTCGGCGATGAGCACGACGGCATCTGGGTCCTCCCCGAGCCAAACGGCGAGCCCTTGGCGGTCGGCCAGCCCGTGGGCGACGCCCTCGGGATGGGGGACTGGGTCATCGAAATCGACAACAAGTCACTGACCCACCGGCCTGACCTGTGGGGTCACCGCGGCATCGCCCGGGAAGTCGCGGCGATCTACGAGCGCAAGCTGAAGCCCCTCGACCTGACGCTGCCAAGCCTTGGCGGAACGCCAGCGTTCCCCGTGAAGGTGGACGACGCGGCGTGCAGCCGCTACCTCGGCCTCGGGATCGACGGCGTGCAAAACGGCCAGTCCCCGGACTGGATGCGTCAGCTCTTGCTCGCCGTTGGGCAGCGTCCTATCGACCTGTTCGTGGACCTGTCGAACTTCGTGATGCTCGACCTCGGGCAGCCCAACCACGCGTTTGATCGCACCGCCCTCGACGGCGGCGGCATCTGCGTGCGCAAGGCGAAGGCTGGCGAGACGATGACGACCCTCGACGGCCTCGAGCGCAAGCTTGAGACCTCGGACCTCTTGATCACCTCCGGCGACGAGCCGGTGGCGCTCGCGGGGATCATGGGGGGCGAAGAGTCCAAGGTGCAGGGGGGCACGTCCAAGCTGCTCCTTGAGTGCGCGGCCTTCGACGCGACCACCGTTCGCCGCACGTCTTCGCGGCTCGCGCTGCGCACCGATTCGTCGGCGCGCTTCGAGAAGAGCCTCGACCCGACGCTGCCCGAGAAGGCGGCGGCGCACTTCGCGCGTCTCTTGGCAGAAATCCAGCCCGGCGTTTCGTTCCCGATGATCCTCAGCGATGTGGGCTCGTGGACGGACCCTGCCACCACGATCCATGTGCGCGGCGACGTCGTTCGCCGGGACCTTGGCGTCACCCTCGAGGACTCTGCCATCGCGGCGATCCTCGATCGACTCGAGCTGCATACAACGCCGAAAGATGGTGGGTACGAGGTGACGATTCCGTCCGCGCGCGCCACCAAGGACCTCACGATGGAGCGCGACCTCGTCGAAGAGGTCGGGCGCATCCACCGCTATGGCAGCGTGCCGGAGGCTCCCCTCGTGGGCGCGGTCCTGCCGCCCGCCTTCGATCGCCGCCGCGCCGTCGTGCGCGCGCTGGAGGATCGCCTCTCGGGTGCGGCGCGCTTCCACCAGGTGATGGGCTACTCGTTCCAGTCCGACGATCTCCTCGCATCGGTGAACGCGGATAAGGGCGACTTCGTGACGGCGCGCAACCCGGTGGCGCCAGAGATGGCCAAGATCCGCCGCGACGTGCTGCCGAGCGTGCTTGGGCTCCTAGAGGCCGGCCGCAGGCAGCGCCCCGAGGTCATGGTGTTCGAGGTCGGCAAAGGCTACCGCCCCGAAGACGCCGGCGACGACGGTATGCCCCGCGAGGTGCACCAGCTCGTGGTCGCGATCGCGCGCTCCAAGGCATCGGCTGATCAAGAGGTGTTCAACGACGGCGCGTTCTTCACGATGCGCGCGGTCATCGACGACGTCATCCGTGCCGCTGGCGTCACGGTGCCGTGCTGGTCGTCCCACGACGATCAGCTCAATCCGACCCTGCACCCCGTCAAGCAGGTCATGGGCCAGTGGACCGCCGAAGGCGTTCCCGCGGGCGTCATGGGGGACCTCGACCCCGAGGTGCGCGCGCGTCTCGGGCTCGTCGGCGAGCTCGACAGCGATGTTGCGGTCGCCGTACTCGACATCGACGCCTTGCTCGGAGCCCCGGAGGCGCCGCGCACGTACACGCCGCTGCCGAAATTCCCGAGCATCAAAGTCGACGTGGCATGTGTGGCACCTGACGACGTCCCTGCTTCATCGTTGGCCCAGGCGATCACCCAGGCCGGCAAGGGCAGCGTTGCTGACATCGAGCTCTTCGACGTGTTCCGCGGCGACTCCCTCGGCGAGGGCAAGAAGTCGCTGGCGTACCACGTGGTGCTTCAGTCCGCGAACAAGACGCTGACGGACAAGGACGCGGCTAAGTTCCTGAGCCGCTTGGAGCGCACGCTTGAGCCGGTCGGAGCTGCGCTCCGTACTTCTTGAGAAAGTGGGCCACCGCCACCGCGTTGCCTAACCGCTCTTTTGTGCGGCTTAGCTCTCGTTGGTGGCGGTCGACTTCGTCCGCAGTGAATAGGCCTTCGGCCACGACGATTTCTTCCAGCATGCCCCGCGACGGGCGCAGGTTGCAGTACGCGGACTTCAGGTAGAGGCGCTGGTCGAGTTCCGGTAGCACCGTCTGGATGTACGCCAGCGTCCCGCGGTTCCAAACCGCGAGGGTGTCGCCGGGGCGGCAGAAGGCGTCCCATGCGGCGCGCAGCTCTTCGACCGAGATGCGGCTCCGTGTTTCTTCTTCGCTGAGGCGCAGGAACTTGAGCGCGTCGTCGTCGTGGGAGAACCGGCTCTCCGAGGGGTGATCGAGGGTGGCCTCTATCCGCTCTCCCGTTGCGGGCCGTTCCGCTGCGAACGTCAGCAGCGGACGCGGGCCTCGGAACGGCCTGATGTCGCCGCAGCGAATCGGGTTCACCTCGCCATAGGCGACGACGAGCGAATCAAAGCGGTCCGTGAGCGCCGCGGGCAGGTGGGGGACCTCCTTGGACTTGTCGCGCTTGCGCTTGGTGCGCGGGTTGGGTGAGTGCATGGACGCGAGCTGCATCGTCTGCATGGCCTCGAAGGGGCGCAGCAACGATTCGAGGTTGGGGGTCTCGGGCTCTAGGCACTTGAGCGCTGAGTGGATCGCTTCCAGCGTCGAGAGGCAGAAATCCTTGGGCTGCTTGCGAATCTTGAACCCGCTGACTTCCCCGGACGGCAGCGTGTAGTGAGGCAGGTCATGGAGTGCTTCGATGTCCCGGTACATCGCCCGCGCGTGGTGCCAGGTGCCGTCGATCACGACGAGCTTCTTGGGGCGTTCTTCGGGGCTCAGCTGCGAGAGGTCCTTGGCGCCGGGGCGGGGGTAGAGCAGTCCGCAGCCCTTGAGCTCGGCGGCGAGCTCGGCGCTGTCGTTCAGCTTGGGCGCGTGGTCGACCACAAGTCGAGACCTGACGAGGCTCCGTTGAGCGAGGCGCGCGGTGTTGAACGGGTGGGCCCGCTCGCGGGGGTGCTGCAGGATCAGAATGTCGGTCTTGTGCTCAATAGGCGTGACCATGGCGCAAAGGCAGTGAGCCTTGGGCCGGTAACAATCAAGGCATCGCACGCGCTCGGACATGGCCGCAGAGCATACGGAGTGGCGGTAGGGCTCAACAGTCTTGAGTTGAGCTGGGCACTGCTCGACGCTTGCCGGCGCCGACTTGAGCCGCACGGGTGCTCGCGCTCCTGCGCGAGGGCCCGCGCTCGGCTCGCCCGAGCGGCCCGTGCGGCGAGCACGCCCCACCCGGCGAGGGTGGCCCGTCCGGCAGGACGCCCGCCCGGCGAGGGCGCCTGCGCGGCGAGCGCCAGGGACGTAATCGCTATTTCGACGTCAGGAGAAATGCCAGAGATACAGCTGTCTCAGCGGTAGGTCGGTTCGGCCCCACTTGCATTGGGCTGAGTCGTTCCCGGTACCGCGCCGCACGGTGCCGGGCTGCCGGTACCGGTCACCTGCCGTCGGCGCGAAGCGCTCGACGCGTGGCGGCCG
>CAYQKK010000105.1:0-19961 GCA_964417955.1 uncultured Planctomycetaceae bacterium | reverse complement strand
GGACGGGAGGCCCTCGCCGGGCCGGGCGTGCTCGCCGCACGGGCCGCTCGGGCGGGGCCGAGCGGGGCCCCTCGCGCAGGAGCGCGAGAGGCCCTTTGGGGTGACCGCCGCCCGTCAGACGGCTCCTCTGTGTCATTGTGATCTGAGCCGTACGCGGGCCCTGCTCGCCGACCTGGCCAAGCTGCTAGGCTAGGGGCCTCGCCCGCCCCAGGGACACTCGCTGCTGGGGCTTCCTTTCCGGAGACAACCCATGCGCAACGGCTCGCTCGCCATTATCACGCTCCTTCTCGGACTCATCGTTGGGGGAGCGGCCGGCTTTCTCTTTGGATCTACGCAGCCGGGTCAGATCACTGCTGCGGCGCCGGTGCTCCAGGTGCAAACGGCTGGCGTGGATGCGCGGCTGGAGTCGGGGCCCAGCGTCGGCGTTGGGTCGGAGCTTGCTGCGCCAGCGAAACGGTCTGCGCCAAGCGCGGCCGGGGGCTTCGACCCCGACGCCCAAGCGGCTGCCATCGATGCGACGGCGAGCCGGCAGAGCGCTTCCGTCGCCGCGCGGGTCCAGGCCGAGGTCATGGCGACGGCCGATCCCTCCTGGAACGGCGTCATCACGGGGGAAGTGGTGAACGACCTCGGAGAGCCGATGGCTGGCGCGACTGTCATCACCCGAGGAATTCAGTCCTGGTACGACGGCCGTGTGTCGGTCGGCTCCACGGAGAAGCTCGGGCGGGCGTACCAAGGCCGCCGACCGCTGGAAGAGCAGCTCTTGGAGACGGCGAAGAAGATCGAAAAGGCGCGGCTTACGCTGCCGGAGACCCTGACCGACGAGGCCGGCCGCTTCGCGCTTGAGTCACTGGAACCAGGGACCCACTCGATTGCTGCCTACGCCGAAGGGTTCACGTTCGCCACCGCAAGGGCGGCGACGGGCGGAGCCGTTCGGTTGCTGGGTAGCAAAGTCGGCGCATTCGAGCTGGACATCCGGCTGCCGGATGGCTCGGCCCCCGACGAGGCCGTCGTCTTCGTTCTTGAGGCAGACGGCAGCGAGAAGGCGGCGGCTCGCTGGAAGAAGGATCAGCCCGTGGTGAGGCTGAAGACCCCGCGCGCCCAGGTGCGGATCATGAGCGGGGAGGTCTACGCTTACGAGTACTCCAAGCACGCGGGTGAGTTCGTGTCCGATCCGTTTTCGCTGGATCTCCAGGTAGACGCGGACACAGCCAAGGCGGTTGAGCTGCGGCCGATGACCCAGCTGCGGGTGGCCGTCCGGGACGAGTCTTCGGCGCTTCCCCATGTGGACCCCTGGGTGAAAGTCCGCAGCACCGACGGCGAGGCGAGTGCTGAGCCGGTCAAGCTCGAGCGGCGCCGCGGCAAGCTGTTCATCGCGGTCGATCTCCAGGTCGGAGCCTACGAGGTCCAGGTGGGGCGAGGTTCGGAGACGCCTGAGTCCACGACCGAGGTGGAGGTGGCCGCTGGAATGAACGAGACCGAGGTCGTGCTCGGCGAAATTGACGGCTCCAGCTTCATCGTGATCACCTGCAGGGACGACGCGGGTCAGCCCGTCACCGACGCGAAGCTCAGCTATCAGGCCAAGTCAGGGCAGTCGACGAGGAACGGGTCCATCTACAACCCCGAGACACGTTCGGCCGGCGAATACTGGGTGGGTTGGTCGAAGGTCCTGCAGAACGCACTTCCAAACGACGAGACCAGCGTGCTGATAACGGCTGCGACGGGTACGTTCGGATCACAGTCGAAGAAGGTCGATGCAGACGGGCGCGTGGACTTCGTCTTTGCGGCGCCGTGCGAGCTCACCGTCGAGGTGATGAACGCGCCCACGGGCAAGATTCAAGTGGTGGCGCAGCGCATCGAAGATGAAAGCAGCGAGGGCAACCCGAACTTGCAGACGAGCCCCAAGGCCAGCATGGATACCTCGGGTCGGGCGCTCGTGGGCAAGTGCCAGCCGGGTAGGTACAAGGTCCTCGCCAGGGTGCAGCAGTCGCAGTGGCAGTTCTCGGACGCGGTGGCCGAGCAGGAGGTCACCCTCAGCGCGGGCGAGACGACGCTGCGCCTTATGTGCTCCGAGCTCCACGAGCTTGTGGTTCTAGCGCCCGACCTAGAGCCGGGCGCGAACCTCAACCTCCAGAGGATCGACTCTGATTCTGAATCGGGCATGTCCCATGCGGGGCACAAAGAGGTCGATGCGAGCGGACGTGTAGTCTTCCCTGGCCTTACCGCCGGAGACTATCTCTTGATGAGCTGGGGCTCTGGAGAATCCCAGCAGATGGAGATCACCCTGCCTTGCGGCGAGGTGACCTTCGAGCCCATGGAGATCAACGGCTTCATGGTCACCTCCGTGACTCCCGACAAGGCCGCGGCTCGCGCTGGGCTTCAGGTCGGAGACGTCGTGATTGGCTCGGGCGAGCGGCGAGCCAAGGGCGACAGCATGTTCTTCAACCGGCTTTGGCTTGAGATGGGCGACGGTCCGACCGAGGTCACGGTCTTGCGGGGCGGCCGCGAGGTTCAGCTGGAGATCGAGGAGCTCGCCGGAGGGACGAACACTTGGTCCGAACTCGGCATGAACTTGCGTCCGACGAGTGAAGGACGCCGATAGCACGGGCGAGCTTGGCGCTCCGCACCGCGGAGTAGCCGCGGGCGGAGCAGGCCGGGCTACATCGTCCAGGTGATCGTTACGCTGTCGGTGAGATTCGACGTCGGCTGGCTCATCGGGCCCGCGTCGCGGTGCCAGCACTGGAAGTGAATGGGCGCGCCCACCTGGGCGGCGTAGGGGCCGGAGCCCTGGGGGATGCTGCTCACGCTCCATTGGCCGGTCGCCGTGGAGATCGAGAGCTGGCCGGCGCCATCCGAGAGGCCGATCAGCTCTTGGAAGCGCCCAATGTCGGCGCCGAGGCAGAGGTTGCCCTGCGAGCCGCCGGGGTTGGGGGTGAAGCCTGGTGTTTGAGCCGTGATGAAGAATCCGTAGACGTTGGGGGGCACCGTCGCGGTGAGGGTCACATCGTCCGCGGCAATGGAGGTGCTACCGGTGACGGTCATGGTCGAATTGACGCCCGTTGAGTTTGGATTGGAGAGGCAGGGGTTGCCGCAACTTCCGCTTCCGCAGCCGTTGCAGGGTCCAACGTCTGCCTGAAGCTCTAAGTGCCAAGAGGCGAACTCGCGGCGCAGGGGACCCCCGCAGCCCTGGTTGTTTCCGTACCCACCGAACCAGTAGCAGTTGGACGTTCCACCTGGACCGCCTGGGTTGGGGTCGTTCGGATCCTGCAGGAACCAGAAATCCTGCGTCTGAAGACCCGTTGCCGCGTCGGCTGAGCACAGCGAAGCGGGCCCGAAGTAGGTGTTCGTCCCGTCCACTGGATCGACGCCAGCGATGTAGTTGGGGTCCGTGGACTGGGGATCACCGGCGAGGAGAAAGCCCGCTTCGTCAGCGGTGCCCGCATCGCCGGTGTATCGAAAGCTCCAACCGAAGGCGTCGAGCTCCTGGTCGTCATCGAAGCCGTTGCCGCCGTCCGCGGCGAGGCAGAACTCTGCGCCGCCGCTGAGGTCGAGGGTCATCGTCCAGCAGCCTCCGGAGGGGAGAGCGCCCGTCCTGACCGTAGTATCAGGAGTGCTGTCGAACGTACAGGGCGAGTAGCTGGAGTAGAACCCAAGCTCCCACCCGCTGCTCGCCGTTCCAAAGTCGCAGTAGCCGATCTCGACGCAGTTGACGCTGTACTCGTCGCGGTTGCCCGGGTTGTTCGTATTGGACGAGGACGGCACGTTGCCCTCGTCGTAGTTGGTGCTGCCGGGGGCATAGTCGCCGTTGCCACCAGCCGAAGAGAAGTAGCCCGACTCAGCCGTGTTGCTGTAGATCGTGTCGGGGCCGAAGCCGGCAACTGCGCTGCTTGATCGGGTCCAAGTGCCCGTGGACACGTGATAGATCCCGGCGTGCTTGACCTCTCCCCGAACTCTCTCCGCTGAAAGTGTTTTGGGGGAATCTTGAGCGGAAGCCGCGGCCAAAAGGGCGATGGCGCAGACCGTCAGTTGCGAGTAGCGAAGCATGAACGAGGTCCAGGGAGTCTCTGTGGTCGTGCGAGGGTCGCCGGAAGGCGACGTTTCCGATGGTCTGTGAACAGGGGGGCTTCGTCAATGCTCATTTCTGGAATTTTTTCGGTGTGGCGCCCGCGCTCCCGTGCTGGGCCCGCGTCCTGCCCCGAAGGGCCGTCCTTGTTTGGGGGGGGCGGGTGCGCGGCTACAGCCAATCCCACTCCGTCAGCACTCGCGCCACCTTCTCGCCCACGATCTTGTAGCAGCGGGCGTTGGCGTGGTAGTCGAGGTCGCTGTTGCGGAGGCGCTTCACCTCTTCAGCGCCCAGGGACTCAGTCAAGTCGATCACCGGGACGTTCTCTTCTTCGCAGAACGACAGAAGTAGTGCGTCGAGCGGAGCGCTTTGGAACGCGCCCTGATTCGCGATCATCATGGGGTGGAGGAGGATGACGAAGCGCGCTCCCGCGGCCTCTGCTGTCCTCTTGGCCCTGAGTAGCTCTGCCTGCGTGACCTTCCAACCTTCGCTGGCCGCCGTGGTAGCCGCTAGCTGCTGGATGGAATCAGGGTCATCTCGGCACCACCCATAGAGAGCGTGCAGGCACAGATCGGCGAGGACGGATGTCTCACGCAGCGAGAGGACCCAGCCCGTTCGAAAAGGATAGACCCAGGGCTCGACCGCGCGCTGCAGGCGAGACTTCGGCCTCCAGCTGGCCTGGGTTCGGAAGTCGTTCATGAACCACTGCCAGACGACGATGTCTGGTTTGAGCGGTAGAGCGTCCTGCTCCATGCGGATTAGCTCCCGGGCGGGGTCGTAGCCCCCAACTCCGAAGTTGAGCACCTCGGCTGTCCGATCGCGCAGCGCCTCCTCTAGAACGGCCGGCCAGGTTTCGCTGTCATTGACTCCGTACCCGAACGTGTGGCTATCGCCAATGCACACAATCAACGGACGCCCGCCCCTCGGCATCGCTCCCCGAAAACCGAGCCTATTGGTCGTCATCACCGCCGTGCGAAGCGGCGGTCCACCCCGTGGCTCGAAGGTCACTTCCGCGCGGGCATTCGGCTTCAGCACATGCCCAAGGGGAGCGGGAGCATTGCGGCGGAACTTGCCGGCTTCCCTATGGATCACGAGGCCCTCTTGCCCAGCGGCGCGCGCCGCAATCTCCATCGCGATGGGCGACAGCAGCAGCGTTAGACCGAGCGCTTGCCAACGTCGGCGCTGCCGGCGCGCTAGGGCCTTCGACGGTGCGAGCGGAACAGCATGGGGAGTGGATGTCATGGGTCCGGGGGGAAGATCCCGTGTCAGAACAAGCGTCTCACGAATTCGCGCGAAAGAATAGGGCGGTCAGTCGGGGTGTCTTTTGGTGACCCACTTGGAGTCTCGAGCGCTGCTAAGTGGGCTGCGAGCCTGCCCCTTGGCTGCTAGGCTCTGGACATGGTTTTTCCCAACCTACTCAAATCTCGCAGTAGCCAAGGGGTTTGGCGCGATCCCGTGCGCAGTCTCCTGACCCTAGAGTCTTTCGCCGCAACGGAAGAAGACGGGGGCAAGGATCTCATCGCGGCCGCCCGGCGGACGACGGATCCAGACCTCCGGTCTCACCTAGAGCGTCACGCCGAAGACGAGCTTCGTCACGCAGAGATGTTCCGCGAGCGTGCGGGCACGCTTAGGGCGGAGCGCGCTCAGCGGGCCGGCACGCCGGCAGGTGAACGGATCGACCGACCCTACGATCTCGCCCGCGGACGTGACGGGCAAGACGCCCACGGCTTTTTCACCGCGGGTCTTTACGACGAGCTTGGGGAAGTGGCTTACGTCGCGATGCTACACGTAGCGGAAGAGCGCGCGGCCGAGATGTTCGCCGAGCACCTTGCGCTGACCCAGGGGCACGACACCGCAACGGCTGCCGTCTTTCAAGCCATCCTCAAGGATGAGAAGTACCACGTGGCGTACACCGGCACGTTCCTCGAGCGTTGGCGCAAGGAAGGCCGAGCGGGGGAGGTGAAGAGAGCGCTGAAGAGCGCGCGTTCTTCGCGGGCGGGCGCCGCTTGGAAGGCACTTGGTGTTCGCTCCGCCGGTGGCTTTGGTCGCGCGGCCATGTGGCTCACTTACTGGACTCTCTTCGCTCCCTTCGCCTTGCTAGGCAGGCGCCGGGCTTTTGGGGCACCCGCGTGGTCTACGCCCGATTCCAACGCGACTGATCCCCTCGAGGGGCAGGCGTGAACCGCCGGGTCTTAGGGGTCAACGCATTTCGCCGCGACCCCGCCGCAGCGCTCGTCTTCGAAGGACAGCCGATCGCGGCGATCCAGGAGGAGAGGCTCACGCGCAAGAGCGGTGAAGATGGGTTCCCGAGTCGGTCCGTTCGTTGGTGCTTAGAGGCCGCCGGATGCACGGCGCAAGAGCTGGACCTCGTTGTGGTCGCCGAGAAGCCGCTACGACGTTTCGAACGTACGCTCGCTAGCCAGCTTGACGCGTTTCCCCGGGGCGCGCGCCCCTTTGCCCGGTCTATGTTCCTGTGGCTAGGGGATCGACTCTGGATGCGCGGGCGCATCGCGGCTGAGCTCGAGGTTCCCGCAGAGAAGATTCGCTTCGTGGAACATGCCCGCGCCCACGTTGCGTCGGCTGCGGCCTATGGAGACGATGCTTGTGCGACCGCCCTGATACTCGACGATGTCGGAGAATGGGCGGCGCAGTCCCTTGCGCGCGTGAACGGCGCCTCGCTCGAGATGATCGGAGAGCAGCGCTACCCGCATTCCCTCGGCCTTGTAGCTTCCGCCCTCACCCAGCACCTAGGCCTCACTCCTGGCATCGATGAAGTAGCGCTCGATCTCTTGGGTTGCGCGGGGACAGCGACGACGAGTGATGCGTTGGCGGAGCTTGTCGCCGTGAGTAGCGAGGGCGTCCTCACTCTCGACAGTGGCGCGTTCCCCTTTACGCAGTCCGGTGAGACCCTGTTTGGTGAGCCTCTTGAGGAAGCGCTTGGGCCATGCAGGGAACCAGGTCGCACTCCTTCATTTGAAGACGTGAGTGCTACGGCAGTCGCTGCTGTCGGACTAGAAAGGCTAGGGGACTGCGCAGTGGCCATGGCCAAGCACAGCTTTGCCGAGTTACCTTCGGAGACCTTGTTGGTGGCGGGCATGTTGGCAAGAATGCCGCGCCTTGTGGAGCGGATTCGAAGCGAAGGCCCCTTCTCGAACCTCGTGGTCCCACCGTGGCCAGATGAAGCTGGAACGGCCCTTGGAGCGGCGCTTATTGGAGCAGAGTCGGCTGCACGCAACGTTCGCCCGTGGCTGGGACCTGATCCTGGACCTGCGCTCGGTGAAGGCACGGCCCATAGCAAGGAGGAGGCGGCGGCGAACGCCGCACGGCGCATCGCAGACGGTCAACTGATTGGTTGGGTGGCGGGGCGCCTAGCCTTTGGCGACGTATCCCTTGGCGGGCGCATCGCTGTGGCGGATGCCCGGGACGAGAGATCCAGGAGGCGGTTGCTCTCCGCGCTGCAGCGTCCTGAGGACTGGCAGACCACATGGCTCGCGCTCGCGGCTTCCCCTGTTGTCGATGGGGCGGGCTCCCGTTCTCTCGCGTCCGACGTTAGCGGACGCTCTGGCGCTCGTGCGGTCTCGTTGCCAGCGTGTCTCGCCCGTGAACTTCCAGCAGCGTGCGGTCCGGACGGGCGCGCACGCCTCTTGATTCCCGAACCGGATGACCCCACGGGTCTCAGGATGCTGCTGGGTGAGGTGGCGAAACTAGGTCTTCCCGGCCTGCTCGTGACGGAGCTGCGGACGAGGGGCAGCGTTCTGCCGCGCGTCGAGCTAGAAGCGGTCGAGACGTTTCGACGCTCGGGGCTCGACGCCCTCGTCACCGGCACGTCCCTCTACAGTCATCCAGAATCCCACCTCGCACCCAAGGCCTCCACTTCCCAGCCCACACCATGCCAAGACTGATTCACTCTGTTTCCAACGGATGCGCCACCTCCTTCGAGCTGATCCGCAACCTCTGGCGCGGGCCGCTCTGGTTTCTCGTGCCGCTTGTTGTGCTCCTACTGCCTGCCGCGATCGTCTTCGTGTTCTTACAGGCCGTTCCTGTCGTTGCGCCGTTTGTCTACACGGTGTTCTAGGCCTAGCGACTCCTAGGCCCGCTTTGCGACGACGCAGACGAGCCCCGCATCGGGGTCTTTGATCCCGGCTGCGGCCCACCCCGCGCGGGTTCGAAGGCCCAGCGTGGTGGCGTCTCTTTCGAAGAAGGCGCCGGTACTCGGCATGGGAGGAATCGCCCGTTCTACCGACAAGCCGCAGGACTTGAGCTCGCTTACAACCCAGGGCAGCGGGAGGATCTTCTCCAGGGGGTGGACGTACTGGTCGTCGATCCAGATGCGCTTCTTCTCGTCGGATAGATCGCGCTGACGAAGAATCGGGTCCAGCGCCCGAATCGGCCCGCCGGCGACCTTCGAGAGACCGCGCCGTGCCCTGTGAAACGCCCTCGCCCAGGTCTCGTAGAAGCCAAGCACTAGGGTCCCGCCCGGGGTGACAAGATCTGCCACCTTGGAGATGGCCCGTGACGGATCGGGCGTGTGGTGCACGACGCCTCGGCAAATCACGCTGGGGAAGGCCTGCTTGGGTAGCGGGAGATCAAAGAGATCCGCTCGAAGCAGGTGCAGGTTGCGAACTTCCTCGCGCCGCCGGAAGCCCTCCGCAAGCTCTAGAGAGACGCGGCAGCCGTCGACGCCCAACACGCGACGCCTGGGTGCGGCGAGGCTGAGGAACATGGCCGTTTGACCGGTGCCGCAGCCGATATCGACGACGTGCCCATCGTGGGGCAAGGCCTGGTCGAGCGCCTGAAGAAAACCGGAGCGCCGCGAGCGATCGAGCAGGGAGGCGCTGTTGTCCTCCGGCGCGTAGCCTGGGAACGGGCTGACGGAGTAGAACGCCTCCACCTCGGCAGCTTGGGCTTCGCGCTGCGCCGACGCTACGTGATCCAACAGATGCCCATTGAGCGCATCGTCCCGTTGGAACGACACGCCGCAGCCTGCGCAACAATCGCTAGGAAGGAGCCTTCCACAGGCGGGGCACTGAATTTCCTCGACGTTCATCCGAGTGCGATTGTACCGCGCCTCACCGATTGAGTCGGTCGCGGCTAGAGCGGCGCGCTGCATCGAGGGTGCTGGCAAGGGACTGCGCTTCGTCGGCCGTCGGCTCGGGTTCGCCCGGAGCACTCGGAACACTCGCCGCGGGTGCTCCGGCGGTGGGCTCTGGCTTGGCCGCCGTGCTCTTGGGTGCTGTGCTCTTGGGTGCTTTCGGTGCCCGCCGCGGAAGGCGCGCGCCCTCCCAGAGCTGTAGCCTGCGGCCCGCGATCTCTACGAGGAAGAGCAGGAGCGCCAAGAGCATCAGCTCGCGCGTGAAGAGGCGCCACGCTCGGCTACCGCGTTCGCCACGGAAGATCTCCGAGGTCGCGACGTCGAGGACGCCGCCCGAGCGCGCAGCCGCTCGGCGCAGAAGGGCCTCTCCGGCGCGCGGGTCCGTGGCTCGCTCAAACTCGGGCGAGTAGGGGAGCGCGATCGGCGGCAGCGCGATACCGACGGGCGCGGCGTCCTTGCGTTGCAGACGCACCGTCGTCAGCGCGATCTCTCCGGAGGTGAGCGGGTAGCGCGCTTCGAAGCGCGTCGGTGACACACGCTCGAGGGTGATGGTCTTGGGTCCGCCTTGGCCGCTCACGGTGGCGTCGAGCTGCTCGCCGAGGTCGACGTCTTTGGCGTCTGGATCGAACTCGACGGAGAGCACGGCGTCGCGACCCTCGCGCCTGACGGAGGCGAAGACACCTTCTGGCGGCTCAACCCCGCTCAGCCAGCGGCTCACCGTCACGAAGAACGACGAGAAGCCTTCCCACTGGGGTAGCGCAGCGCCGTAGCTGCCGCCCACTTGGCCCGTGAACGCAGCGACGCGACCGAGGCCGCGGGCGTGGAACGCGAAGACTGGGGCCTTGTACTCGTCGATCGTGACTGCACCCAGTGACGCGCCGTCACGGAGGTAGCTGAGGTTGTAGCCGCCGATGCTGGGGAAGGCCGCATCGTTCAGCTCGCCGAGGCCGACGAGGTCGCGGCGCCCCTGGACGGCGGTGGGCACTTCCACGAACGTCGAGCGCGCGACGGCCTGGGTGTCCATCGCGAATAGCCGCGGGAGTTCCGTGGCAGACTCGGTGAAGTACGCTTCGCCGCCCCCTGTTCTCGCGCACTCCTTGAGGAATTCCGCGTGCGGGTCGTTTTCAGTGCCGAGACCAATGACAGAGACCGTGGCGCCCATGGCGCGCAGGAGGTCGATGACGGGCGGCGTGTCTTGCTGTTCCTCCGCGTCCGCAGCGTCCGCGAAGAGAATCACGTGCTTCGTGGTTTCCACCGCGTTCTGAAGCTCTCTGGCCGATGCCTTGAGGGCCGTGGCGGTGAAGATGCCGCCGCCTTGGGAACGGATGCCGAGGACCTTGTCTTCGATGGCACCGCGGTCCGTCAGCTGGGTCTGCGCTTGCACCACGTGGGGTGAAGAGTCGACCGCAATCACCGAGGCGGAGTCGTTCGCCGACAGCAGCCGCAGGGCCTCGACGGTGCCGCGATTGGCGAGGTCCATCTTGGTGCCGCCCTCCGCGGGAGCCGACATGGAACCTGAGCGATCGAGGGTGATCGACAGCGCGACCGCGAGCTTGCGGTGTTCTTGGCGCTGCTCCATGGACACCGGGAGGAGGTCGTCCAGGGGCGAGCGGAAGTAGCCGCCTGAGCCAAAGGACGCCTCACCCCCCGTCATCAAGAGTCCGCCGCCATGGTCGAGCGTCCAGCTGCGCAGAAGCTCCATCCGGCGCAATCCCACCCGTGCCGCTGAAACGTTCTCGAGAATCACCGCGCGGAACGAATCGATGCCCAAGAGGGACGTGGGCATACGTTCGGGCGTCACGGCCAGCGCCGGAATGCCCGCGCCGCGCAGGGCCAGGGTGAGCGTGTCCGCCTCCCCGTCGTGGTTCACGACCATCACGGGCCTGGCGCCGAGCGCCCGCGTGGCCGCGACGGCGCTGTCGTTCTCTGGTACCCGGTCGGCTCCGTCTGCACCAGGGACGATCTCAACGCGGTAGTCACCGATGCCTCCCTGGGTGAGGAGCGAGCGAAAGCGCAGGCGCGAGCGGCCTGGGGGCAGCTCCACCGTCCGCGACTCGGCGATGTTGGCGCCGCGCATGAGCCGCACCGTTCTCACCTGGCGCTCGTTTGCATGGACCCATGCGGTGATCAAGAACGGTTCCCCTGCGAAGACCTCCGACGGGATCTCTACGCGTTCGATGGCGGTGTCGGCTACGCGGAGTCGCCCGACCTCGCGGACGTCGACGCGGATGCCGCGGCTCGTCGCGGCGAGGAGCGCTAGATCCACTTCGCGCTGAGCGTCCGCAAGGCCGTCGGATACCAGGACGATCGAACCTTCGGCGTCCTTGGGGATCATCGACAGGGCCGACTCGATCCCTGCGGCGAGGTCGCTTCCATCGGTGCCGACTGCACCGTTAAAGGCGCCGAAGCCCCGTGACGCGTCGGTGATGCCCGTTTCGATCCGCGCCTTTGTGCCAAAGGTCACGACGTGCACGTGGTCGCCGCTGGAGCGCACGCCTAGGGCCAGATCGATCAGCTCGATGGCCGCCGCGTCGGAGCCCTCGGGCATAGACGCTGAACGATCGACAACAAACACGGCGTGGCGCGCCGCCGTTCCCGCGCGCAGGTGGGGGCCGGCGGCGCCGAGGGCGAGAAGCGCCGCGAGGATGATGCGGATGCCCGTCGTGATGGGGTGCTGACCGGAACGCGTGCGCCATGCCAGGATCGCCAATGGCACGAAGAGCACGAGCAGCTCGGGGCGAAGGAAGCTCACGCTCATGTTCGACTTCCTCCCGAACGCGCGCCCGCGGGCCCACGGTCCCGCAGCGCCCACCAGTTCAAGGCGAAGAACGCCGCGGCCATGATCAGCAGCGCCGTTTCAAGCCACGAGGTCCGCGTGCCACCCTTTGTCGTGTTGTCTAGGGTGCTCATGTCGAGTGCAGGCGCAGCCAAGCTCGCTCGCACGGAAAGGTCAGATTCGACCGAGCTGACGAGCGAGACGCCGATCGTTTGCAGTCGCTTTCCCTCGGGGGTCCGAAGCTCCCAGACTCCGACCTCTCCCAGGCGCGGCGTCGTGAGCTCTGCCAGCTTCGGGGGAGCGAGGGACTGGACCGCGCCGCTTGGGGACACGAGCTCTAGCGTGTGCTCCGGCGCGCCCCTCCACTGAAAGCGCTCCCCGAGGCCGAGTGAGGTCGCGACGGGCCCCGGCAGTGCGCGCCGACGCTCTTCCGCGGCGTTCGACAACAGGATCGGCCAGTCTGCGGAACGCCCGATATTCGAAAGCTCGGGGTCGACGAGGAGGCGCCAATCGCGGCCGCCCTCCGTGCGAATTGACTCCGTCACGAGCGGCACGTCTCCGGCGTAGGCGAGCACGCTGGCAACCTGTGGGCCACTTGCGGCAGCGGCTTCGTCCATCGACCAAACAACGCCGTCGAGGGTCACGCCGCGGAGGAGAGGATGGGTCGCATCGAGCAGGAACGGACCCGTTAGGTGGCTTGGGGAGGCGACTTCGGATTGGAGCGAGAGGGTCCACGGGGCATCCTCGGCCGGCGCGGCGACGGCGGACGCGGTGATCACTAGGTGAGGAGCTGCGTCGGCGGACACGGGTTCCGCGTCGGTGACAATCTCTGCCCAGCGTTCAGCGGACGCTGCGTTGCGCAGCCCAAGATCACGCGCAGCGCTCGCGCTCAGCTCGGACGCGAGGCGCAGCGTCTTGCGCGGCGCCGCGCACAGGTAGGCCGCGTCGTCGATCGGGAAGCGGTCGAGTTCTGCCTTGCCGCCCATAGGCAAGACTCGCGCGATCACATCCGCGCTAGCAGGCGAGTAGCGAAACTTGACGGTGCGCGTCTCGTTCCCCGCGAGGACGTAGTCGCTTGTGGTGGGAGCAGCGCCGTCGGCGTCGGCACTTGTCAACTCAAGGCGGACTTCCCGCGCCTTCGGTCCGCCGTTGCGAATCGCGAGCGTGATCTCGTCGGAACCGGAGGAGTGGGCCTCGCGCAGCGCCGCCGTGATGCCGACGTTGCTGCTCGGCTCTCCGACCGCAATCCAGCGCACGCGCTCGCGGGCGTCCGTGTCCTGCGGGCGCACGTCGGTCGCGAAGTCGATGGGGCCGAGGGCGCTGAGCTCAGACGCGAGGAGCAGCGCGCTCGTGGGGGAGTGGCTGCCCTGAATGGGCCACCGGTCCGCGAGCTTCTCCAGCGCTTCGTCGCGGAAGGCGAAAGGGCCCGCGAGCACGACGGGTTCCGGGCCCGTCAGGATCAACGTGACGCGCCCGTCTGGCCCCAGGCGTCGTATCGTCCCCGCGATCTCGGCGCGGGCTCGGTCGCGGGCAGTCGATCCGTCCAGGGCCTTGGCGTCCAAGGAGGCTGAGGAGTCGATGACGGCGACGTAGTGGGCCGCGGCGTGGTTGCCCGGCATGCGCAGGCCCGCAAGCGCAAGGGTCAGGCAGAGGGCGCCGAGGAGCTCCGCCAGCAGCGAGAGCGTTTTTCGCAGCGGCTGGCGCTGGCGCCCACCCTGGGCTTCGCTGGCCACGTCCTCCCAAAGGAACGCCGCGCTGACCACCAGCGGAGTGCGGCGGCGGCGATAGAGGTGGAGGCCCAAAATAGCCGCCAGGCTCAACAGCCCAAGGAGTCCGAGTGGGTTCGCGAACATGCAGGCGTTCTACGGCACGGGGCGCGAGTTCTGGCCGACTATTTTCACGTTGCGATCAGAACGTAATCCGAACGCGCCCAAATCAGACCCAGATGTCCAGGTAGCGGGCGGGAACTGATAGAAGTGCCCCTCGCAGCTCCCCACCTGCGATCTACTTCTGACCGGATCCTTGTTCACCATGTCCGCACACCATTACCGTTCCTGCTTTTCGATTCTCCTAGGTCTGGCAGCGCTGGTCGCCCCCGCGGCTGCCGGCCCCCAGGTGCCCGAACCCCAGGGGAACAGCGGGGTCATTCTGCACCGGATGCACAAGCTCCGCGTGGTGGGCAGCGTCCTCTACTTGGCCGCCCATCCAGACGACGAGAACACCCGCCTCATCAGCTATCTCTCGAACGGTAGGAAAGTGCGCACGGGCTACCTCAGTCTGACGCGGGGCGACGGCGGGCAGAACCTGATCGGACCCGAGCTGGGCCCTGGTCTCGGGGTCATTCGTACGCAGGAGCTCTTGGAGGCGCGACGCATCGACGGGGGCGAGCAGTTCTTCTCGCGGGCCGTGGATTTCGGGTACAGCAAGAGCCCGGAGGAGGCCCTCGCCAAGTGGGGGAAGGAGGAAGTCCTGTCGGACGTTGTGCGGGTGGTGCGTACGTTCCGCCCCGACGTGATTGTCACGCGCTTCGACGTGGACGGGAGCGGTGGCCACGGACACCACACCGCGTCGGCGCAGCTTGCGCGAGAAGCGTTTGCGCTCGCCGCTGACCCTGAAGCGTTCCCCGGACAGATCGCCGAGGGGCTGCAGCCGTGGCAGGCGACGCGGCTCTTCTTCAATGCGAGCACGTGGTGGCGACGTGACGTTCGCAAGCTAGCGCAGGAAGACCCAGAGCACTGGCTTGCGATGGACGTGGGCGGCTACGACGCGCTCCTCGGCATGAGCTACAACGAGATCGCGGGGCGCGCACGGAGTGCCCACCGGAGTCAGGGGTTTGGTTCGGCGCTGCGCCGCGGATCACAGGAGGAATATCTGCGGCTCGATCTCGGGCAGCCGCTGCTGACTCCGGATCTCCTCGATGGGATCGACCTCACCTGGGGGCGCATCGAGGGCGGCGCCCCGATCGGACGCGCCATCGAAGAACTCATCGGAACCTACCGCGCCGAGGATCCGGCCCAGAGCTTCGGCCAGCTCGTCGCACTTTGGACGCAGCTTGAAACGGCGACGGCCCTCTTGGATCCGGGCGGGCCCGACGCCGCTTGGATGCGGCGGACCATGGACGCTGTGCAGGGCCTTTTGCAGCAGGTCACGGGCACCGTGATCCAGGCGGAGGCTGCCGCAGGTAGCGTCGCCCAGGGGGAGACCCTTGCGGTGGAGCTCACCGCGATCCAGCGTCAGCCTGGCGAGCTCTTCGAACTCGCTGACGTGACCGGCAAGGGTGGCGAGTGGAAGCTAGGCGAGACCGTTCCTTGGAACGAAGAGTTCAGCGCTGACCTCGAGCTTGTCACCGATGCGAACACGCCCCTCGATCAGCCCTACTGGCTGACGAATCCCCCGGGGACGCTCTACGATCCGGCGGGCACGGGGCACCTCGGGATCGAGCCGATCTCGCGCAGCGGATCGGTCTTTCGCGCCATGCTCCGCATTCCCTCGGCGGAGACTCAGTTCGGTGTGGATCGCGAGCTCAGCTACACCTGGGTTGAGCGCGTCGAAGGACAGCGAAGCCGGCGCGCGCGCGTCACCCCCGTGGCGTCCATCGAGCCGCTGAACTCGGTGGTCACCGTCAGCGAGAGCGCGGCGACCGTCGTGGTCGAGCTGGAAGCTCTGCGCGACGGGCTCGCAGGCGTGCTGACGGCGACGCCGCCTGAGGGGTGGACCGTGACGGCAAAGCCCGCGCCGATCGAGGCCATGGCACGGGGCGAACGCCGGCGGCTTGAGTTCGAACTCTCACGCATGGACGGTGCGGCGGCGGGACAGCTCAGTTTCGCTTTCGAAGGGCCGCTCGGCTCCACCGACAAGACGATGCACGTGATCGACTACACGCACATCATTCCGCAGACCTGGTATTCGCCGGCAGCGGTGCGGCTCGTTCCGCTGAACGCGGAGGTCAGCGTGCGCAGCGTTGGCTACATCAACGGGGCCGGAGACGACGTGCCGCGGGCGCTGCGGCGGCTCGGCGTCAACGTTGAGATCGTCGATCCCGAGCGCGTCACGGCCGCGGAGCTCGCGCGTTTTGATTCCGTCGTCGTCGGCATCCGCGCCTACAACGCGGTGCCCGCCATGGCCCGCGTGCAGCCGCTCCTCATGGAGTTCGTGGAGAAGGGGGGCACGATGGTCGTGCAGTACAACACAGCAAGCCGCGACATGGTGGTCAACCCGCGGACCATCGGTCCATTCCCTTTCGCCCTGACGCGCGGGCGCGTGACGGTGGAAGAGGCCCCTGCGACGCTGCTGTTGCCCGAGCATCCGCTGCTCAAAGTCCCGAACAAGCTGACCGAAGCCGACTTTGAGGATTGGGTACAGGAGCGCGGGCTTTACTTCGCCGCCGAACTCGACGAAGCCTACAGCGCGCCGATTGCCTGGAATGATCCGGGCGAGGCGCCGTTGAACGGCGCGCTGATCGCCTGCGATCACGGCAAGGGCCGGTTCATCTACACGGGTATCAGCCTGTTCCGCCAGCTGCCCGCTGGAGTACCGGGGGCGTACCGTCTGCTGGCGAACTTGATCGCTCGCCGTGCAGCTCGACCTTCAGAAGGAACCTCGGAGCGCTAAGGGTTGTCGAACCTCGACTGGCTCGTTCTCTTTGGAACGCTCGGCTTCATCGTCCTCTACGGGATCTGGCGCACGAGGAAGGACAACAGCCAAGACAACTATCTGCGCGGCGGCAGCGACACGCGTTGGTGGGGCGTGGGGCTCAGCGTCATGGCGACCCAGGCCAGCGCCGTTACGTTCCTGAGCACGCCGGGGCAGGGCTACCTCGACGGCATGGGCTTCGTGCAGTTTTACTTTGGGCTGCCGCTAGCGATGATCGTGATCGGCGCCGTGTTCATTCCGCTGTACTACAAGTGGAAGGTGCTGACGGCGTACGAATTCATCGGCAAGCGCTTTGACGGTCGCACGCGGCTCCTGACGGCGTCTCTGTTTCTGATCCATCGCAGCCTCGGGGCCGGGATCACGATCTATGCGCCGAGCATCGTGCTGTCGAAGACGCTGCACTGGCCGCTGTCGGCGACCTGCGTGTTCATTGGCGCGCTGGTGATCCTGTACACGACGACCGGTGGCGCGAGGGCCGTGGGCGTGACGCAGAAGCAGCAGATGGCAGTGATCTTCGTGGGCATCTTCGCCGCGTTCGGCCTCACGCTACATTCCCTCGGCAGCAGCGTCGGCGTGGGGGAGAGCTTCCGTATCGCCGATGCCCTTGGGAAGCTCGACATCATCGACCTGTCCTGGGATCCGTCCAACAAGTACACCCTTTGGAGCGGGATCATCGGTGGGTTCTTCCTGCAGCTCTCGTACTTCGGTACGGACCAGAGTCAGGTCCAGCGCTACCTCAGCGGCCAGTCCATTGCCCAGGCGAGGCAGGGGCTATGGATGAACGGCATCCTCAAAATCCCGATGCAGTTCTTCATCCTGGGCACCGGCGTCTTGGTGTTCGTTTTCTACCTCGTGAACCCAGCGCCGCTGCATTGGAACGAGGCGAACCTTGCGGTGCTGCGGGCGCCAGGGACGGGAGCGGGAGCTGTGACCACGGCGCTGGAGACCAGCCATCAGTCGGTGATGGAGGAGCGCTCTGCCGCAGCGCTGGAGCTGACTTCGGCGTGGCGCGCCGAAGACTCCCTCGGCGCGGACGCAGCGCTCGCGCGGTTGACGGAACTCGATGGGAAGAGGATCGAGATCGAGGGGGAGTTCAAGCAGCACATAGCGGCGACGAACCCGGGCCTTGAGACGAACGACAAAGACTACATCTTCATCACGTTCATCATGCAGCACCTGCCGGTGGGCGTGATCGGGCTGCTTCTGGCGATGATCTTTTGCGCGGGAATGGGCAGTACGGCTGCGGAGCTCTCGGCGCTCGCAACAACCACCGTCGTGGACGTTGCGCGCGGGGCAGAGGACGGAGCGGCGACCGTTCGCAGTACCCGCCTCGCCACCGTTGGTTTCGGACTTTTGGCACTTGGTTCCACGTTTGTGTTCTCCCTCTTCGAGAACCTGATCCAAGCGGTCAACATCCTCGGATCGCTCTTCTACGGCACGATTCTCGGCATCTTCCTCGTCGCGTTCTTCCTGAAGAGGGTCCAGGGCACGGCGGTGTTTGCCGCGGCACTCGTGGCCCAAGCGACGATCTTGGCGCTGCACTTCGGCCGCGTTGAGGTGGCCTTCCTCTGGTACAACCTGATCGCGCCTACGATCGTTGTGACCCTTGCGCTGCTGTTCCAGGCACTTCAGGCGGAGACCCGATTGAGAGCGGAGTAGTGGGCGTTGGGTTTTCGGCTTCCTTCCTGGGTTGCGGAGTCTGGCAACGGGTGTATGGTCGGTGTGCGCGCTAGGTGCTGGTCGCGCATTGAGAGATTCGAGTAGTGCAGTGCCCGGATCGCAAGACAAGGCGATTTGGACCCTTCGCGTGGCAGTAGTCACGTGGGTTCGAATCAACGCAGGATTGCGATTCGGGAAGTGTGCTACGCGGATTCCTCAATGCGCGACAAGCTCCTAGTAGCGCGCACTCGCCTACTTCCTATCTCATCTCGCTAAGGAGAAACCATGAGCGTTCCCCAAACGCTACGGGCATTCGCTGCCCCCGCTCGCCCCGCTTCCCGTCTTGCCACGTGGGCGGTTCCCGCGCTCCTGCTTGGCGCCGCAACCGCGTCGGCCCAGCAAGACATCACGCTCCAGAAGGCGCCCACGGAGGCCCAGTACGCTGGCGTCTACCACGTGCAATCGGGTACGTGGACCCGTCGCACGAGTCAGCTCGGCCCGTCGCTCGCGGACATCATCTATTCGAACACGGCCCCAAGCACCTACTTCTCAAGCGCTGGCGCCACGGGCGGCTTTGCGCCAGGCTCGACGAACTTCGACGAGGGTGGCCTGCCGGGCCTTACGAACGGCCACCCGTTCGCCGTCGGACCGGATCGTGACACGTACCGGGTCAACGGATTCCAAATCAACTACTGCGACTTTGGCGCGCCGATGTCGGGCGGCTGGGAGATTTCGTTCTACGAGTCCTATGCGCCGTGCACGGCTGACTTCTCACCCGTCGCGAGCATCACGACCACGGGCCTTCCCGCTGGCGGAGGATGCTGGCTGATCGACATCGACCTGACGGGCGCCGAGGAGTTCGACATCGTCGCTGACGGCGGCGATAGCTGGCAGGACGATCCCAACGTGGACTCCTTCGGCTGGAGTCACCGCTACGCTGGCTCCGATCCGGGCAGCTTCGGTGGCGCTGGCTTCTTTCTGTCAGGCGACCCAGGTTCTACGGACGTCAGCTGGGTCCCCGGCGAAGTGCCCATCGAGGGCAACGGTACCTACTACGGCGGCCCTTCGGTTTGCTTGGGCAACACCGGCTACCTCATTCAGGATTTCTGGTGGCTCGAGGACCCCAACGTAGCGACCAACTCGGGCTGCTACTTCTTCGGTGGCTACTTCAACCTGGGCGGCTGCGACACGGGTGCCAACCCGCACGCGTCCTGGCACATGGAGATCTACGCCGATGCTGCGGCCTCGGACATCGGAACGGACTACTGCCAGTCCACCGTCAACTCCACCGGCGCGATGACGACGCTGACCGCATCGGGTAGCGAAGTCGCGACGGACGACGCCGTCGAGCTGCGGGCGTCTAACATGCCGGTGGGCGTCTTCGGGTTCTACATCACGAGTCAGTCCCAAGGTAGCGTGTCCAACCCTGGCGGAAGCGACGGCAACCTGTGCGTCGTGGGCGACGTGGGTCGCTTCATGCAGTCGGGCCAGGTGAAGGCCGCCGACGCGAACGGCATGTTCACCCTGTCGACGATCCTTGGAGAGTGGTCGACGTCGAGTATTCCCCAGGCGACGCCGCCGCTCAACTACGCTGCGATGGCCGGTATCACGAGCAACTTCCAGCTTTGGCACCGTGATACGACCGCGGGCGGCTCGAACTTCTCGAACGGCCTCGAGCTGATGTTCCAGTAGAAACCAACCAGCCGTGTGAAACGCAAAGC
>CAYQKK010000104.1:17370-20021 GCA_964417955.1 uncultured Planctomycetaceae bacterium | reverse complement strand
GGCGGCCGGGTCTCTCCGGATGCGTCAGCGTGATGGTGAGGTCGAAGGGATCCTTCAGGGCGACTTCCAAGACGGGGCGCAGCTCCCACTCGTCGAATTCGAGGCGCAGCTCCTTCGCTGACACGATCTCGGTTTTCGAGAAGAGCATGAGGGCCCAGGTGAACTCATTCCATCCGCGCGTGTTGGAAGCGGTCGCGTGGTATGGGTAGTCCTCGCCAAGGCGATCGAAGGCGGCGTCGCGCCAATCGGGGGAGAGTTCCAGGAGGCCGATCACGTCAGGGTCGGATTGCAGGACGGCGTCGAAGGTCTCTTCGTAGCGGGTGTTGGGCCGGAGAACATTGGCCGAGACGACGTGGATGCGGCGTGGGCCGCCGGCTGCGTCCGCGTCGGTCACGGTGCGGCCCAGATGAAGTGAGGCTTCGGGCCAACCGCCCCAAAGGGCCATGGCGAGCGCGACGGCCGCCTTGCGTCTGTGGCGCGCCACAAGGAACACCGCGGCGGCTCCGAGCGCGCCGAAGCCGAAGTAGAAGAGAAACTGGCTGGCGAGCTCGCCCAGCACGGTCCAGCGGCCCGTCAGCGCGAGGGCGGCATAGGCCACCAGTGCCCAAATCAGGAGTCCCAGGGCCCAGCCCCAAAGGCGCTGACTCCAGCCATTAGCTTCGCTCATCCCATCAGGATGGAGACTTCACGCGGCTCGCTGACACTCTCGGCGACATTTCCCGACGAATCGGCGTGAATGGACCCGTGCGCTTACGCCCCTGGGGTCGCGGGTGGACGCCAAGCCGTCCCCTGGCCCCGTGGCTCTGCCAGCGCCGCGGGCTTCTCGGGCGCCCACCCGCCCCGCTTCGTCCCCTTCCAAAGAACTGGAGCCTCCCATGCCAGCGTCCACCCTTGCCGGATCACGCCACCGGTCCTCGCACTCTGCTCGTCCATCCAAACTGGCGATTGCGCGGGAGGCACTCGGCCGGCTGAGCTGGGCCGAGCGCGCCCTGCTACGACTCTCGAAGCATCCCCACGACGTCGAGGTCGTGGCTGACTACGGCGCACCCGGCGACCGCTGGAACTTGGGCAACGCTCTCTCTAGCTTCGAGACCGCGTTCCCAGGGTTCATCGAGCAGATCCAAGGGCAGCGCGTGCTGGACTACGGCTGTGGCGATGGGTTTCAGTCGGTGGCCCTCGCCCAGGCCGGCGCCAGGGCGGTGGTTGGGGCCGAAGTGTCAGACGCTCGCCTTGGCAACGCGAGGAAACTGGCCGCCTCGTCGAATGCGACCGACGTTGAGTTCACGCGGCAGGCGGAGGGGGCCTTCGATAGCGTCATTTCCTTGGACGCCGTCGAGCACTTTGTCCGGCCCGAGGACAACCTGCGCGAGATGGCCTCGTCCCTTGCCCCGGGCGGCAAGATCTACGTCACCTTCGGTCCTCCTTGGTTCGCACCCTTCGGTCACCACATGCACTTCTTCACGCGTGCACCTTGGATCAACTTGGTCTTCAGCGAGCGCACCGTCTATCGGGTTCGCAGCCTCTATCGGACCGATGGCTTCACGACCTATTCACCCGACCTGAATCGAATGACGGTCACGAAGTTCGAGAAGCTCCTGAAGCGTTGCGGACTGCGCGCAGAGAGTCTTCGCTATCGGACCGTCATGAACCTGCCCATCGTGAATCGGATCCCAATCCTGCGCGAGCTGTTCGTGAACCAGATCGACGCGCTGCTGGTGCCCCGTTGATGGGTGCCAGAATCGCCACGCGGATGATAACTTCCACCCCATGACCGACAGCGCGAACCACGGGGCGTCTGAACCCAACGAGAGTCCAAGCGAAGGCGTGGACGCCTTGGTCATGGCCGCCGTCGGCGGTTCCGCCGAGGCCCTTCAGGAAGTTCTCGGCACCTCGGGACCGCGGGTGGCCAGGCGCGTCAGGATCGATCCCCGCTGGTCCCGCGCGCTCAGCGTTGAGGATGTGATGCAGGTGACGTACATGGAGGCGTTCTTGCGCATACGCTCCCTCGGCAGCACCACCCGCGGTGGGTTCGAGGCTTGGCTCACGCGCATTGCAAAGAACAACCTCGTGGACGCGGTCCGGTCGCTCCAGGCCGCGAAGAGGCCGGACTCGGCCGAGCGCATGACGAGCGGCTTCGCGGGCGAGTCCTCGCGGACGCTCCTGCAAGCGATCCAGGGGAGTTCGGATGGGGCGCTCACCCAGCTGGGCCGCACGGAGTCGGTCGAGGCCCTCATGGATGCCATCGGGAAGCTTCCGCAGAGTTACCGCGAGGTGGTGAGAGCCCTCGATCTCGACGAGCGGGCCGCCGGCGACTACGCCACCGAGCTGGGCAAGTCCGTGGGAGCCGTCCACATGCTGAGATCCCGCGCCCACGACCGCCTGCGCGAACTGCTTCTGGGCTGAGTTTGCGTCCGCTGGAGACGGGTTCCGAGGGAAGCGTTTCCGATCGGCCGGGCCACCGATTAGAGTCCCGCGCCTGCGCGGGAGCTGCGCCGCTGGGCGAGCTCTCATTCGGCGCGCCGCGAACGGGTGCGCTCTCCCCGCAGAAACGCCCTGCAGAAACGTCCTGCAGAGTCTCTCTCTAGAGTCTTCCTCAAGAGTCTTCCTCAAGAGTCTTCTCCACTCAAAGCTCCCAGGCCATGCGCCCGGCG
>CAYQKK010000104.1:0-17270 GCA_964417955.1 uncultured Planctomycetaceae bacterium | reverse complement strand
AGAGTCTTCCTCAAGAGTCTTCTCCACTCAAAGCTCCCAGGCCATGCGCCCGGCGTGCATCGGACCCATGATCACATCAGCGTCGCTGCGTCGCGACTGGCTTTCCAACGTCCGCGGCGACATCCTCGCGGGCATCGTCGTAGCCCTCGCCTTGATCCCTGAGGCGATTGGCTTCTCGATCATCGCTGGCGTCGACCCGCGCGTCGGACTCTACGCCTCTTTCACGATCGCCGTCATCACATCGATCGTAGGTGGGCGCCCCGGAATGATCTCGGCGGCGACCGCTGCGATCGCAGTGTTGATCAAGCCGCTTGTGGTGACCCACGGGGTGGAGTACCTGTTTGCTGCGACGGTTCTCATGGGCGTGATTCAGGTCATCGCTGGGCTCATACGCGTGGACCTCTTGATGCAGTTCGTTTCGAAGTCGGTGATCACCGGCTTCGTCAACGCGCTCGCGATCCTGATCTTCATGGCGCAGCTGCCCGAGCTGACCGGGGTCACGAACATCACCTACGTCCTCGTCGCCGTGGGCCTTGTGATCATCTACCTCTTTCCGTACCTCACGAAGGCGATTCCGTCGCCACTCGTGACCATCGTGGTCCTGACGCTCCTCGTCTACTACCAGGACTTGGACGTCAACCGCGTCGGCAACATGGGCAAGCTGCCGGAGTCGCTGCCCCTGTTCGCGCTCCCAACGGTGCCGCTCACGCTGGCGACCCTCAAGATCATCCTCCCGTTCTCGATTAAGATGGCGGCCGTCGGCCTCCTCGAGTCGCTCCTCACGGCGCAGATCGTCGACGACCTGACCGACACGCCCAGCAACAAGAAGCGCGAGAGCATGGGCCAGGGCATCGCCAACTTTGTCACCGGCTTCTTCGGTGGCATGGGCGGCTGCGCGATGATCGGCCAATCGGTCATCAACGTGAAGTCCGGCGGGTTTACGCGCCTATCGACGATGGTCGCAGGCACGTTCCTGATCTTCCTGATCGTGGTGCTGGGTCCGGTGGTGGCGGCGATCCCCATGCCGGCCCTCGTTGCGGTGATGATCATGGTCTCGATCGGAACGTTCAGCTGGACCTCGATCACGAACCTGGCTTCCCACCCAAAGCACTCGTCCCTGGTGATGCTCGCGACGGTCAGCGTTGTGGTCTACACCCACGACCTCGCCCAGGGGGTCCTGGTCGGCGTGCTATTGAGCGGTATCTCCTTCGCCAGCAAGGTGCGGACGCTCTTCCAGGTGACGTCGGAGAGCTACGACGATGGGGCAGGTCGCCGCTACGAAGTTCAGGGACAGGTGTTCTTCGCGTCGGTCGAGCGGTTCACGACGTCCTTCGACTTCAAGGAGGTGATCGACTCGGTCATCATCGACGTCTCCCAATCTCACTTTTGGGACATTTCGGCCGTGGGCGCCCTGGATCGCGTCGTGGTGAAGTTCCGCCGGGAGGGCACAGAGGTGGAACTCGTCGGGGTGAGCCAAGCGAGTGCTACGATGATCGACCGCTTCGGCGAGCACGACAAACTCAAACCGGGCGAGCAGCTCGCAGGACATTGACGACATGAGAAAGCTACTGGTTTGCATCGACGCGTCGAACTACGCCAAGAGCGTGACGGACTGCGCTGTCTGGGCGGCGGATCGCCTAGAGGCCTCCGTCGAGGTCCTTCACGTGATCCAGCGCAATGACGCCGTTGCGGCGCGCCATGATCTCAGCGGCACGGTGGGCCTCGACGCGCGCAGCTCGCTGCTAGAAGAGCTCGTCGCCATCGATGAGGCTGAGGCGAAGCTCGCCCGTGAGCGCGGACGCGTGATGCTGGCGGCCGCTGAAGAGCGCCTGGAGGCGGGCGGGGTCAGCGAGATCACGACGACGCACCGTCATGGGGGCATCGTCGAGACGGTCATCGAGCGCGAAGAGGAGGCCGACGTGGTCGTGATCGGCAAGCGGGGTGCGTCCTCGGCGTTCGCCAAGGAACACCTAGGTAGCAAGGTCGAGCGGGTGGTGCGTGAGAGCATTCGTCCGGTGCTCGTGGCCTCCGAGCATTTCAAGCGACCCGAACGTGTGATGGTCGCTTTCGACGGGGGACCGAGCGCCCGTAAGGCGATGGAGTTCGTGGCTGCGTCGCCGCTTTTCAAGGACCTTGAGGTCCACGTGGTCATGGCCGGGGCCTCTAGCTCGACGCGGCAGAAGCACATGGACTGGGCGACGGGTCAGCTGCCGGCTGCGATCGTCGAGCACGTGGGTGGAGCGCCTGAAGAGGCGCTCCCGGCCTACGTCGAAGCGAAGGGGATCGGTCTCCTCGTCATGGGGGCGTACGGTCACTCTCCCTTGAGGCGCCTCATCGTTGGCAGCATCACCACGCAGATGATGCAGAACTGTCACGTTCCCATTCTGTTGTTCCGCTAGCGAGGCCATCTGCCGCACTCTTTTCGGGGTTGCGCGCAGAACTCACCCTCCTCTCATCAACCAACGCAACCGTCATGCGGCGGTGCTCGCCGTTTGTGTCCGAATCGGCCTTCTCGGGCCCTTTAGGCGGGATTTAGGGTGATCTAGGCGTGACTGCGGACTGTTCGATCGTGGGACCAAAACGTTGCGCGTTTGCGGGAACCTTGCCGCTTGAGCCCGGATGTCTCTCCTGGTGGCAGTCTAGTGCCTGCCGTGCCCGCTGACGCCCTGCACGCGTCTCTACGTCGGGGTAGACTTCAAGCGCTCGCCGGCGCGACCTATAAGCCGTGCGCCACCCAGATCACATCGCTTCACGCCGATAGTTCCCGGAACCTCAATCCAACACCATGAAAGCTCTACTTTCGATCGCCACGTTTGCGGCAGTCAGCATGGCCTCGGCCAGTGCCCAGGTCACCATCATCTCCACGGAGTCGTTCGACTACACGACGCCCGGCCTCCTCATCAACAACACGGGCGGAACCGGTTGGGCGGATTCGTGGGACGTACTTTCCATGGCGGGCAACGAGGTCGTCATGTTTGACCAGACGATCGCACCTGCGATGGACTGCTCGGGAATGATCGGTGCCTACGCCGGTCAGGCACAAGAGTTCGTTCCTGCTCTCCGCACGCCGGACGTAACGACTCACCCGGACATCCTTGACAACGGCTTCATTGGTGCGGACGGCGCGACGATCTGGATTTCGTTCCGCACGGAGCAGTACCAGGTCTTTGGTGACGCCTTTGGCGCGCTTCAGCTCTTCCAGTCGAACAACGACGCCCAAGAGCAGCTTCTTCTCGGATCCCCCTGGGCCACGAACGCCTGGGGTATCGACGATGACGCTGGTATGGGATTTCCCCCGCAGTTCGTTCCGGGCACCGACGCATCCGTTTGCGCGACCCTCGTCTTCCGCATCGATCACTTGGCGGGCCCCGAGCGTGTCCGCATGTGGATTGACCCCGCGACCGAGTTCCCGACGACGGCCGCCGACCTTGACACGACGATCACCGACCTTCGCTGGGACCAGATTCGCCTGAACTCGGGCGGCTCGGGCACCCACTTCTTCTGGGACGAGATCGTCATCGCGAAAGGCGTGCCCACGCCGAACATTGGCACGAACTACTGTGGCCCCGCCGTCGTCAACTCGGCGGGACTCAGCGCCAACATCATCCTTGTCGGCAACCCGACGGCCTCCGCGAACTCCGCTGAGATCATCACTTCCAACCTCCCGAACTTCTCGTTCGGCTTCTCGATCGTCAGCAATTCCACCGGCTTCGTCATGAACCCCGGCGGCAGCAGCGGAAACCTTTGCCTCAGCGGTGCCATCGGGCGCTACGTCGGCATGGGTCAGATCATGAACTCCGGCTCGAACGGCACGATCAACCTGCCCCTCGACCTGACCATGACGCCTCAGCCGAACGGATTCGTCAGCATCCAAGGTGGCGAGACCTGGAACTTCCAGACCTGGTACCGCGACACCATCAACGGGGTCCCGACGTCCAACTTCTCGGACGGCGTCACGGTAGACTTCCAGTAGAGCCTGCCATGAGAGCGGCAACGCTCCCCTGACTCGGTGGCCACGCAGATTTCGCGACAAGCGGGAGAAACGTGGCCACCGCTCTATCTGCCCCTCGGACGCGTGTCTAACTAGCCTCTCTACCCTCCCCCTCCTGGCGCTCCCCCAGCGCACCAGCTCCAATGAGTCAAACTCCGCGCGGGTCGACCGCCCTGATCGCCGCCGTCGTGGCCCTTGGCGGATTCCTGATGGGATTCGACAGTGCCGTCATCTCCGGCGTCACCAGCCCGATCAAGAAGGTCTTCAGCTTGAGTCCTGGCGAGCTGGGCACGGTGGTGGCCTGTCTGACCCTGTCGGCCACCCTTGCGATGGCGATCGCTGGTCCCCTGGCGGACCGCTTCGGGCGCAAGAGAGTCCTGGCGGTCACGGCGATGCTGTTCTCAGCTTCCGCCGTCTGGAGCGCCCTGGCCACCAGCTTCGAGTCCCTCGTCGCCGCACGTCTGATCGGAGGCTTCGGCGTGGGAGGCGCGCTGATCATCGCGCCCATGTACATCGCCGAGGTCGCGCCCAGCGAAAAGCGCGGACGCCTCGTTTCGTTCAACCAGCTCAACATCGTCCTCGGTTTCTCGGCCGCGTTCTTCTCGAACTACTTCATCGAGAAGGCGATGCCCCAGGTCGACGGCGCGGCCATCAACGACGCCTGGCGCTGGATGCTGGCCGTCGAGGCTATCCCCGCCATCATCTACCTCTTCGCACTCTTCATCGTTCCGAACAGCCCGCGCTGGCTCGCGATGAAGGGGCGTCGCGAAGAGGCGCGCACGGTTCTGGCCTGGGCCAGCGGCGAAGCCCGCGCCGATGAAGAGCTGAAAGAGATTGAGTCGAACCTCGGCGCCGCTAAGAACGCGTCGCGTCCGGGAATCGGAGAGCTTCTGCACCCGAGAATGCGATTCGTGATGATCGTTGGCCTCGGCCTCGGTTTCTTCCAGCAGATCACCGGCATCAACGCGATCTTCTACTACTCGACGACCATCTTTGAGCTAGCGGGTTCGGGACGCGAAGCGTCCCTCGAGCAAGCGATCTACGTGGGCCTCGTCAACGTCGTCTTCACCGTGATCGCCATGCGGCTGATCGATCGTGCGGGTCGCAAGCCGCTACTGATCGTCGGTACGACGCTGATGGCGGCTGCGCTCATCACAACGGGTATGGCCTTCAAGAACGCGACGTTCCAGCCAGAGGGCGAGCGCTTCGAGAACGCCGTGAGTGGACTGCCGGCTCCGGCTGCGGGCGCGCTTCGCGGCATGCAAGGCGAAACCTACGGCGACCAGTTTGCGTTCCTCGACGCCGTCAATGCGCGCGTCGCCGACGTGGGGGACGCGGCCGCGATCGAAGAGGTCCAGGGGAAAGCCCAGGACATCGCCAAGGGTGCGCTACGCATCAACGGCCTCATGGTCCTCATTGCGATCATGGCGTACATCGCAGGCTTCGCGATCTCGCTGGGCCCGGTCATGTGGGCGATGTTCTCGGAGATCTTCCCTGCCCGCATGCGTGGACTGGCGATCTCGGCGGCCGGCTTCTTCAACTCCGCCATCTCCTTCATGGTGCAGAAGCTCTTCCCCGTCGGGTTGGCGTCCTACGGCCCCGACATGGTCTTCTTTTTCTTTGGCGGCTTGGCCGTCGCAGCGCTGGTGTTCAGCGCATTTGTCGTCCCCGAGACCAAGGGCAAGACCTTGGAAGAACTTGAGGCTGAGCTCATCGGAGCCAACTGAATCATGGGATTTGCACTCTCTCCCCTTTGCGCCGCCGTTTCGCTTGGCGCGTTTGTCTCGATCTTTGCCTGCCAGAGCGCGGACCCGCCGGTGCCGACTCCTCCCGGCCAAACCGTGCGCTTGGTAGGGTCGCCAACGCTCGTCACTCTCGATGGCAAAGTCGGTATGGACCTGGCCGTTTCGATCCCTGTCACTGGCCGCTATCGCGTCACGATCAACGGCAAGGCAGCGACTCCGTCCACGGTTTGGATCGAGGACTACATCCACAACACCGATGGTCGCACCTATGACATCACGGGACCGTTGGAGCTAGCGGCCTCCGGCGTGGTGACGGTGGACGGCTCTCCGTTGCAGGAAGGAGACCACCAAATGAGGGTTCATTCCAGTGAACCCGCGACGGTGCAAGCCATCAGCTTCGAGCTGCTGCGGAGGCACACGGATACGCCGATCGTGCTCCAGCAAGAAGTGGCCGGAGACGGGCCTTGGAAAGTGGTGTGGGCCGACGAGTTCGATGAGCAGGGGCCCGTTGATCCCTCCAAGTGGACGAGTGACCTTGGCAACTGGGGCTGGGGCAACCGTGAGCCGCAGTACTACACCGAGGGCGAGACCGACAACGCTCGACAGGAGGCTGGCAACCTCGTGATCGAGGCGCATCCCAACGTGGATGGGCACGCTTGGACCTCTGCGCGACTGACGACACGCGGCAAGGTGGGCTTTCTCTACGGCCGCATTGAGATCCGCGCCAAGGTTCCCTCCACCGACGGCACATGGGCGGCAGGCTGGCTGCTCGGCGATGACTACCGCGACGAGATCTCATGGCCGTACTGCGGCGAGATCGACGTCATGGAGGCGGTGGGCAAAGAGATCGATGACGAGACGACAGACGGCATCAATCACGGTTCCTGCCATACGCGCGAGTTCTACTTCAAGCAAGGGAACCACATCTCCGAAGTGCACCCCGTGAAGGATATGCAGGGGACGTTCCACGTCTACGCCGTGGAGTGGACGCCCGAGGAGGTGCGGCTCTACGTCGATGACGTGCACTACTACACCTACAACCAGCACGGGACGCCTGAGGCTTGGCCCTTTGATCGCCCGCAGAACCTGATCTTGAATCTCGCCATGGGCGGCGGCATGGGCGGTGAGATCGCTCCCGACGCTGGCGTGCAGCGAATCGTCGTTGACTACGTCCGCGTCCTCGGCCGCTAACCCCCCCCTAGATTCCTCCCATGTCCCACGTGAAGTACGTCACCAAGAGGCACGACGAAGCCGGACGCTGGTTGCCACGCGCAACGCAAACGATCGAAGGCGTCGAGTCGATGGCTCCGTTCTTCATGAGCCTTGCGTCGCCTTCCAACCACTGGCTGTTCTTGTCGAGCCTTGGGTCCTTGACGGCGGGCAGGCAGAGCATCGAGCGCTCGCTGTTTCCCTACCGCACGGTGGACAGCATTCACGACGCCGTAGGACGCGTCGGCGGAAGAACGCTGGTTCGCCGCGGCGCGGACGGCGCGGTGTGGGAGCCGTTCACCGAGCGGAGTGCAGGGCTGCGAGGGGTCACGCGTTCCATCTCGCGCAGCGCTTGGGGCACATGGGTGACGCTGACCGAGCGCCACGAGGACTTCGGTCTAGAAGTCCGCCAGACCTGGACGACGAGCCACGAACGCGGCGTTCTGCGCTTCACGGAGGTCGAGGCGATAGGCGACGCGGCCGTCGACGCGGAGATCATCGACGGGGTGGTGGACGTACTGCCGGCTTCGGTGGATCCGGACATGCAGGCGAGGTTGAGTTCCCTCGTGACGGCCTACCGCATGGCAGAGTCCATCGACGGCCTCGGGATCTACACGCTGGGTTCGATTCCGCTGGATCGAGCGGCTCCGAACGAAGCGCTCCTGGGCACGACGGCGTGGTCGACGGCTAGTGGGGCACTGCTGCTATCAGAGGCTCAGATCGATGGGTTCCGGAACGGGGCGAGCCCTGTGGCCGAGAGTCGTTCGAGGGGCGTGCGCGGCGCGTACTTGGTAGCGCGGTCCCTGAGCTTGAAGCCCGGCGAATCGGATGCTTCGGCGATGGCTCTAGAGGTTCACCAGGATGCGGAGGCCGTCGAGCGCACGCTTGCGTGGCGGCGCGAGGAACCCGACCTTCTCGCGGCCCTTCGCCGCGACGCGGACGCGACGGAGCTGGCGCTTGTGGACCTTCTCAGCGGTGCTGACGCGGTCCAGCGGACCGGCTCTTTTGCGGAAGACGCGCGGCACTACGCCAACACGCTCTACAACACGATGCGGGGTGGATTCCCCATCGCCGACTACTCCGCGCCCACCGTGGCCGACACCGCCGATCCGGCCGAGTATCGACGCGTGATCGAAGATATGCCCTTGGGCTTTAGCCGCCGTCACGGCGACCCGAGTCGGCCTTGGAACCGATTTGCCATCGACGTCCGCGACGCGGATGGTTCCTTGAAGTCTGCCTACGAAGGGAACTGGCGCGACATCTTTCAGAACTGGGAGGCGCTCGGCGTTTCCTACCCCGAGTTCTTGCCCGGCTTCATCGCGCGCTTTCTCAACGCGAGCACCGCGGACGGGTACAACCCCTACCGCATCGACTCCAAGAAGGGCCTCGACTGGGAGGTTGAAGATCCCGACGATCCCTGGTCCCACATCGGCTACTGGGGCGACCATCAGATCGTGTACCTGACGCGGCTCATCGAGCGTTTGGAAGAGCGCTCCCCCGCGGCCCTCAAAGAGCTCCTTGGGCGCGCTATCTACACCTACGCGGACGTGCCCTACCGCATCGCGGGCTTCGACGAGCTTGTGGCCGATCCACGCAATAGCGTGACGTTCGATCACGAGGTGGCGAAACGCGCGGCGGCTCGCGAAGAAGCCGGCGTTGGAAAGGACGCGAGGCTGCGCCACGGGGCCGACGGGCGGATCGTCCTCGCGACGCTTGAGGAGAAGCTCTTGGTTCCGGTGCTCGCCAAGCTCTCGCACTTCGTTCCGGGCGCCGGTGTTTGGATGAATACCCAGCGCCCCGAGTGGAACGACGCCAACAACGCTCTCGCGGGCTACGGCGCTTCGATGGTCACCACGGCGGCACTTCTGCGTCACGTCGAGGTCCTCGACGCGCTGATCGGTTCGACGACTCCGGTGCTTTCAGCTCGAACCGCGAAGTTCCTCGACTCTGTGATGGCGGCTTTGACCGTCTTCATGGAGGCGCCGGAGGCTGTCACGGCAGACGGGGCGCGCCGCTGGGCATTCCTGCGCGCAGCGGGCATGGCGGGCGAGCAGCACCGCCGCGAAGTGTGGCGCGGAGACGGACACGAGCCGGCTGCGCCCCAGAGCACGCAGCTGCCCAAGTTCTTCGGGGCGGCACGTGCGCTTTTGCGCGCGACCCTCGACGCGAATCGTCGTGATGACGGCTTGTTCCACACGTACAACCTCGTCAGCTTCGCGGACGGGACGGTCGACGTGGCTCGTTTGCCGTTGATGCTGGAGGGCCAAGCCGCGGTGCTTGGCTCCGGCGCGCTGGGGCCGGACGAGTCGCTAGCGCTCCTGAAGAGCCTGCGCGCAAGCGATCTCTACCGGGCCGACCTCGGTACCTATCTCTTGTACCCGGATCGCGAACTCCCAGGGCTCCTCGACCGCGGTGTCATTCGCAGCGGCGCCGCATTGGACAACGAGCTGATCAAGGCGCTCCTCGAGCGCGGCGACACCAGCGTCGTGCGCCTTTCCACCGCGAGCTCAGCAGGGGGGAGTACGTTGCGCTTCGCCCCGGGCATGCGCGCGGTGAGCTCGCTGGAAGAAGCCCTTGAGCGTCTTCCCTACGACCTCCAGCCCCTAGTCACGGAGCATCGGAGTCATCTGACAGAGTTCTACGAAGAGTCTTTCCAACACGCATCGTTCACCGGCCGTTCCGGTTCGTTCTTCGGCTACGAGGGACTTGGATGCACCTACTGGCACATGGTGTCGAAGCTTGCTCTCGCGGTCCAGGAGACGCTCTTCCGCGCTTCGGATGCGGGTGCCGCGTCTGAGGCTCTGAATGCGCTACGTGGACACTACCGGGCCATACGTGCGGGCATTGGAGCCGGCCGCTCACCCGAGGAATACGGGGCCTTCCCAAGTGAGCCCTACTCCCACTCACCGGCTGACGGCCGCGTGCGCCAACCCGGCATGACGGGCCAAGTGAAGGAAGACCTCCTTTCGAGGCTCGGCGAAGTGGGCATTCGCCTGCGAGGCGGCCGCATCTACTTCGATTCCGCCTGCGTCGACGACGCCGAATTCTGCAGCGAAGCAACCCAGCTTCCGAGTCCCGACGATGACCCGGTGATGATCCCCAGCGGAGCCTTTGGAATCACACACTGCGCCGTGCCCTTCGTGATCCACCGCGGCGCGCTGCCCGACACCGCTAACGGCCACGGGGGACGGGTGACGCTCCGGTCCGGCGAAGTGCGCGGGTTCGAGCCGAGCGAGGGACTCGACGCAGAGACGAGTCGTGAGATCCTCCGACGAACCGGCGCGGTCCTTCGCGTCGAAGTCGCCCTCGGGAGCTGAGCATTTCACCGCGCAGGAACCCGCCTTGCCGCGGAGTTTGCATCAGCTAGCGAAGGCCGTTTGGCTGCGTGAGCTGGCGAACCGTTTCCCGGAGCAGGGCCGCATCGGGTTGGCCTTTCTTGGCCACCGTGATCGCTTCGCCGACCCACGCCACGTGACCTGTCTTCGCATCGATCACTTCGGCCAGTAGACGCAGGCGGCGGCACTGGACGGTGGCGGCCTGCTCGTCTTTCACCAGCCTCTCCAGTTCGTCATCTCCGAACTGGCTCAGTCTCGTGGCGTCTGGGAGTGCGACTTCAACGGCGGTCCGCGGGGATTCGAAGCTCGCGAGCTCGGGCTTCGAGCGGCTCCACGACGCCTCGGCGATCCCGGCTTCCTGCTGCGCTGCAATCACGTCTGCGTTCGCCACCTTCCAGTTCTTCCAGGCATCGACGAAGGCGTCTTGGTTCTTTTCGAAGTTCCGCGACTCATCGCGATCCCAGCTCTCGAACTGCTTCAGGTACGTTGCGAAATCTCGCTCGTAGAGATCCTTGTCCCGTAGGTAGCTGCTCACGCGGGCGTTGTGCTGCTGGATCTGCGCGTTGACTTCCTTCAGTTCTGCCCGATACTCCGCGAGGGCAGCGGGATCGATCAAGTTCTTGAGGTCCACCGTTGTGGCGTAGTCGTCAAACGTCAGCTCAAAGAGCCTCAGGAAGTAGTCCGACTTGAGGTTCTGATTGGCCAACAGGTCGGGTGCCCAGAGCGACGTCGGATCCTGCAGCGAGATCTCCATTCCGGACAGCCCGTCATACTCGCGAATCGGCAGGTCGGCGAGATCCTCCAGCTCGACACCCTCCGGCAGCTGCGTCCGCTCGAAGCCTCCGCGGTCATACCACCAGGGGCGATCGTTGATGTGGAACGAAGCCACGTTGAACTGGCCAGCGTCCTTCACGGGGAAGCCCGCCGCAAGGAACGCGCCGATGAGGCCGGCGCGGTGTTTCAGCGACGTGTGCTGTGGCACAGACAGCACGACGTCCACGTCCTTCTTGAACGGGAACGTGGCGGGGACCGCGTCCACGTAGTAGATGTCCTCGAAGACCTCGTCGACGTTCTCTCGCCTCACCTTCGGAGTCTTGGGCGCGCTGACCTGTAGCGCCCGAGGCGGGCTAGGGGCACGGGGGGGCGCGGGCACCACTCGCGTCGGGATCGCGTCAGGTGCTAGCGGCGGCTGGGAGAGTAGCTGAAGGTCAGGCTCCGTCGACTGGCAGGAGAGAGCGGTAGCGGCGACGACGAGAGAGGCGACGGCGAAGATCTGGTTCATGGTGGGGAGGCGTCGGAAGAGACAGGAACGTTCGCAAGCTCGAACGTTCTGTGCTTCTGCGCCCCGCCAAAGAACTGCGCTTTCTCAGCCGTCCAAAGCGATCCGGTAGCGGCAGACGTCCGTCGTCCGCTCTTCGTTGAAATAGGTGTCCTGGAGCTGACCGCCGCAAGCCTCGATCACGCGGGCCGATGCGACGTTGCTGGGGGCGCACGTCACCACGAGCTCCGTCAAACCGAGTGCGGTCCCGAACGCCATGGCTTCCCGCAGGAGCTGCTTCGCGTATCCCTTGCCGCGTGCCGAAGGACGCACGCTATACCCCACGTGGCCTCCGAAGCGTTCGAGGGCGGAATTCAGCTCGTGACGGAAGTTGAAGAGACCCAGGAGTTCTCCGCTCGCCTCGTCTTCGAGGAAGCGCGTCGTGCACTGGACGAACCCCTCCAGGCGATCCCCTGACTGCCCCATGGGGTCGCCGCCGGCCCACGCGTCAAAGTGTGCGATGGTCTCGGCGTGGTTCCACTGCGGCTGCTGGAAGAACGCGGGGATGGAGGTCTCGCCTGCCGCGCGGAAATCGGCGACGAATTCCACAAGCGCCCGTTCGTGCGCTGGCTCTAAGCTGGTGAAGCGCATCAGCGCTTCGAGTCCATGGCCCGCACGCGCAGGCGGTTCAGCTCAGCGGTAGGCTGCTGGTAGTTGCCGTCGATCGCGGACTCGTCCCAGTACCCGTACATGGGGTTGGGGAGCATGAACCACGAGCGGCCCCACTTGTCAGCGTGGGCCTCCAGCGCGCGGCTGCGCTCCGCCGCTGTGCCCTTTGCGTCACCGAGGCCGACGAAGTCCCCGGCGTTGTCACCAAAGAGCATCACGACGCGATAGTCCTCCGCAATCACCGCGCGGCGGCTCGTCTTGTCGCTGTCCCACTCGGGGCGGCCGTCTCTCATCATGAGCGTGTCGACGCCTTCCGTCATGGGAAAGCCGTGCTTCACGAGGTTCGCATGGGTGCCAGCCTTCACCGGCTCCTTGCGGTTGGTGACGTAGAAGATGGTGACCCCTTTCCCCGCTGCGTCATGGAGGAAGTCAAGGGCGCCAGGGATCGGACGCGCCGCGGACTCGTTGCACCATTCGCTCCAACCCGTGGGATAGCTCGTGCCGTCCTCGATGAGACGCACCTCGAAGGGGGAGTTGTCGAGAACCGTTTCGTCGACGTCGAGGATAATCGCGGGGGGGAGAGATCTGAAATCACCCGACTGCTCGAGGGCAGCCGTGTGCCCCGCGTTTCGTAGAAGCTCGTCGAGTTGCGCGCCCGCCGAGGCGTAGATCCCGTGGGTCGCGGCCTCGTACTCAGCGGCCGTGTTCGCGTACAGCGTGGCGTGGATCAGGGAGTCCGACGATCCAGCGTTGATCGCCGCCGGAGGCGCAGAGTTCGTGGTGATCATGCACGCCGAAAAGAACAGGGGCAGCGTGGCAGCAAGGCAGAGGTCGATGGAGCTAGGGCGGCGACGAGTTACGTTGAAGCGGGTGGGCTGAGTCATGCGAGCCATGTTACCGGCCAGGGCATGCGCGTGACGGATGGACCTGCAAGGGGATGTCGGTCGAGAGCGGCCGAGATGGGAATAGGACGAACGCCCGCTCCCTAGGCGTGCATCCAGGGTGCGGGCGTTCCGTGCAGGCAGCTCTCGAGAACCGAAACTCGGGGCTGGCTGCGAGGGAGGGCTGAGTAGGCCTTCCCTTTGAGGCTAGAGAGAGAAGTGGTGTGCTTGTGCCTAGGCAGCCGCGCGGGCGGCAGTGGCGGCTTCGCGGCGGGCGTTCTTGCGGGGGCGGCCACCCTTGGGCTTGCGGGCGGCCATCTTGGCCTGGAAGGCGAGGCGGTCTTCCTTGGAGAACATCTCGCACTGGGCTCCACACTCGACGCAGTAGCTGAGCTCGATGCTGGAGAGGAAGTGGACGTACTTCGAGCAGCAGGGGCAGAACTTGGTGTCGTTGTGGAAGGTGCTAGTCATGGGGGCCTTAGTAGCACAGCGGTTGCCAAGTGCCGCTCGCACCGCTCGAAACGGCCCCAAGTGGATGAGGCTTCGCGGCTTAGCGCCAGAGATCGCTGTTCGCCGGCGAACGCGTCTCAGAATGCGGTGTCGCGCACGTTGGACACCGTCCAATTTGCGCGACATGTATGTCCATGAAACTGGAGATCCACGCTCCCCGGCCGAATTTGAAGCGACGCCTGCCGAGTCATCTACGATACGGCGATCATGAAGGACTCCACCCCTAGCATAAACGTGCCGCTTCCCGCCGCCCGTGCCTGGACCTCGCTAGCAATCGCAGCGCTGGCTCCTGTCTTCCTGGCAACTCCAAGCGCAGCAGCGCAGGTCGTGACGGCCGAGGTCGTAGCGGTTCCCAGCGCGGCGACCGGGGTGACGGCGCTGACGTCCGTCTTTAGTGACAAGGCGGGTTCCTGGGTTGCGGATGCGCGGCGTGGCTTCCCAAGCGAAAGCGTCATCTTCGGCGTGCTCGCAGGCTCGGGCACGTCCGCACCCGGAGTGCTCCGCGTTCCCCAGACTCTTCAGGGCTACCCCCAACAGTCGATCTTCTTCTCGCGGGTTCGCGGACTCGAGGTTGCCTACACGGCTGCGGAGCCGGCCAGCGGTGGTTTCTCCTCGTGGATCAACGATGAAGTGGTGGCCCAGCCGGGCGACGTGATTGGCTCCACCGGTCTTGAGTGGCTTGGATCCGGCACGCCTCGCATGACGTCGATCCAGCGGTTCTACGTCTTCGGGTCCGCATTCCCGACGGGGAACCCAGCGGCTACTCGGCAGGTCGTCGTGCGCTACCCGGAAGAGAACGTTGTGTTGGCGGTCGGCGATACGCCGCTCGGACTCTCGGATCCTGTCACGCGGATCAATACGTTTGAGACGAACGAGCTCGGGAACTCCTGGGTGGCTGTCGTGACCTACAACTCAACCGCGACGGGCCAGGAAGAGATGGCCGTCATCGATACGGGCAGCGTCTACCGCTACAGCTCGTTCGCCCTTGCGGCGCAGACGGAAGGCTCCTTCACGAGTTGGACGGAGTTCACCGGTGCCTTTGTGGACAGTGCCCGGAGAGTCACCATTCTTGGCCGAGACGCGCTTGGGTCCGTCATTCTTCGAAACGCGGACGAAACCGTTCGCGCGTCGATGACCGAGCTCTACGACATCGACGAAGACGGACTTGTCTTGACGAGCGGGCCCTTCAACCAGGGGATCAGGGCGCTCTACAACGGAACGGATCTTAATCGCGTGGGGGCGGACGGAGTCGACGCCACGGGCAACGGCTTCCCTGACGCGGGCTGGGCTGTGACGGGACAGAGCAACACCTTCATCCCCCAGGCAGCCTTCCTCGGGGATGGTCGGATCCTTCTCGCGGTGGACCTTCAGGTGCCCGGTAGCGGCGTCCTCGACTCCATCGTCTTGGCGAGCCTAGCGCTGCCCAACGATGTTGTTTGCGATGGCGTCCCCAATAGCACCGGCGAGGCTTCGTCGCTTCGCGCGGTCGGCGTGGACCAAGCTGCCTTCAATGATCTCGAGCTACACCTCGTCAACATGCCGCCCGGTTCGGTGGTCCTGCCCCTCGTGTCGAAGACTTCCGGCTTCACAGCCAACCCGGCCGGGAGCACGGGCAACCTCTGTCTCGGGGGCGCCATCGGTCGCGGGATCTTGTTCACGACGGGCGGAACTTCGACGTTCCGAGTGTTCCCGCAGCTGCTGCCCCAGCCCAACGGATTCACAGCGGCACAGCCCGGTGAAACCTGGTTCTTCCAGGTTTGGCACCGCGACCAAGTGGCAGGCAACGCGACGAGCAACTTCTCCGATGCTCTAGCGGTCACTTTCCGCTGATCTTTCGGCACCCACTCCAACGACCAGAACGAGTTGAGCGCGCTCATTGGCCTATTCGCCGTGGCCTTTCTATCGGCGACGATTCTGCCCGGGGCCTCTGAGGTCACGCTGGCTGCCCTGTGCCTCAAGGGCTACGACCCGGTGACCCTATGGATCGTGGCGACGGTCGGGAACACCCTTGGCTCGGTGGTGAACTGGGTCCTCGGCCGCTTCATGCTGCGCTATCAGGACGCAAAGTGGTTTCCGTTCAAAGGGGACAAGCTGGCGCGCGCCGAGGAGTGGTTTACGCGGCGGGGCGTTTGGTCCCTCACGCTCGGCTGGGTTCCCGTGGTCGGCGACGGTTTGACGTTTGTCGCCGGCGTATTCCGCGTGCCGCTCTGGCAGTTCGTGCTCCTTGTCGGCATTGGCAAGGCGTTGCGCTATGCCGTCGTGATCTACCTACTCAGCCAAGTTTCATAGCCCCTGACTGCACCATGGTTCTATCCCACCTCATTGCGCCGTTCGCCGCTCTTGCCCTTTCGATGACCGTTCAGTCGCCCGCGTCACGCGAGGCGCTGGGGATCGAGCAGCAGGCCGCCATCGCCGTGAGCATCGGAGACATGCTGGAGGAGCGCTACATCTTTCCAGAGGTCGCCGCCAAGTGCGCCGCGAAGCTAAGGGAGCAATGGAGCGGCGGCGCGCAGGGAGAAGTGGCGGAGCCAGAGGCATTTGCCAAAGCGTTGACCGAAGCGCTGCGGAGCGTCTCCAAGGACAAGCACATCCTGGTACGTGTGCGGGCTGCGAAGGAAGAGGCGCCGACGACCGCCGAGACTCAGTCGCTCAGGGCGCGTTCGCGACGTTTCGAGCGCGCGCGAGCGGAGAACTTTGGTTTCGACAGGGTCGAGCACCTCAACGGCAACGTCGGGTACCTCGACCTCCGCTCCTTCGCGGCCCCCCCCGGGGGAGGCTTCGATGCTGCGGTGGCGGCTATGGCGCTCGTCGCCCACAGTGACGCACTGATCTTTGACCTCCGCAAGAACAGCGGCGGCAGCCCCGGCATGGTCCAGTTCCTCACCTCCCATCTCTTCGACGAACCCACGCACCTCAACAGCCTGTACTTTCGCGAAGGCGATCGAACCCAAGAGTTCTGGACCCACGGCGTCCCTGGCGCGTCCATGCCCGACGTGCCGGTGTTTGTCCTGACCAGTTCGGAGACGTTCTCTGCCGCCGAAGAGTTCAGCTACAACCTGCGAGCGCTGAAGCGCGCGACCCTTGTGGGCGAGACGACCCGCGGCGGCGCAAACCCAGGCGGTCTATTTCCCATCGACGCGCAGTTCGAGATGGTGATCCCCACGGGACGCGCGATCAACCCGATCACCGGAACGAACTGGGAGGGGGTCGGCGTCGTTCCCCACGTGCCAGTGGCCGCGAAGGCTGCGTTGGACACGGCGCTAGAGCTCGCTCGGAAGGCTGCGACAGAACGTCGAGCCGATATCGAAGCTCACTGGGCGGAGGTCGAGTCTCTATACCGGGCCGCGTTGGAGGAGCCAGATTCAGATCAGGGGGCGACGACTCTGGGGCTCGCCGTAGAGCGCGGCTACGGCTGGAGGCTCATCAATGAAAGCGACATCGACGCCATTGGACATGACCTCCTCGACGATGGACGAGCGTCGCTCGCGATCGCCGCATTCGAGTTCAACGTGGAGACCTTTCCTGGATCAGAGCGCGCGAAGGAAAGCCTCGATGAGGCGCTCAGGCGCTAGGAGCGTGTTGCGCACTACGCGAACCCGTCAGTGCGCAACACGCTCCTAGGCCTGAAATAAGCGCTAAGAATAGACAGACCACTGCGTTTAGCGCAGCGCC
>CAYQKK010000103.1:5601-20830 GCA_964417955.1 uncultured Planctomycetaceae bacterium | reverse complement strand
AGACCTCTTGCTCGTAGCGACAGGCCTTCCACCGTTCACGTTCAACTACTTCTTCTTTGGCGCGAACCAAATCAACACCCCGTCCTTTGCGGGGTCCGTGGGAACTCTGTGCGTGACCGGTGATCCAGTCGGGAGGTGGGTGGGTCCAGGTCAGGTCCAGAGGGCCACGGGGGATGGGTACGTGGAGTTGCGGCTCGACCTTGGCGCGTTCCCAACGATGATGGGGCCCGTGGTCGTGCACCCCGGGGAGACCTGGAACTTTCAGAATTGGTTTCGCGATGATCCTGGTAGCAGCGCCATGCCCGCCAATTTCACGGACGCCGTCTCGATTACGTTCCAATAGCAGAGGCTCCGACGATCTACCCGATCCCGCGGGTGGCTGAGGGTCTATCATGGTCGGACTACATCTCCGTTCGCCCCAAGGGCGCAGGACCATGACCAGACTTAAGCTCACTAGCCTCCTCGTCGCAGCCATCACCCTTTCCGCCTGTGGAGGGCTGGAGAGCTCGCCCACGGTCCGAGAGGTCGACATTTCGAACCCGACGCCGACCGACCCGCGGGGCGGCGAAGGAGAGTCAGAGCGACAAGAGGAGCGCGAGGCTTGGATTGAGGAGATGCACCGCGTCAAGGACGGTGTCGACTGGCGCGAGATCGAGGCTGGGAATCAGAAGCGCGAGCGGCTGCGGCGCAACGCGGCGCTGGCGGCGTCCGCTAGCGAAGTCGGGAGTACCGCTCAAGCGGGTACGACGCCGTGGTTCTGGGAAGAGGTCGGATCACGCAACCAGGCCGGGCATACGCGCTGCGCGGCCTTCGGTCCCGAGCGTAGCGGCGAGCGCTTCCTCTACATCGGCTCGGCGCTTGGGGGCGTTTGGCGCGGCAGCATGGACGGGGAAAACTGGACTCCGCTTTCGGACTCCGTCTACGGCGGCGTGGACGACCTTGCGATTGTCACGCCCCAGAGTCTGGCGGACGAGGACATCATCGTTCGGCGCAGCGGCGCGAGCGTACTTCGCTCGACCGACGGCGGTGCTACCTGGATCGAGCCGGCTGGCCTTGACGCGGTGCGCTCCCTGCGGCGGATGGTGAAGGCCGCTGACGCCAATCAGACGGTTTACCTTTACGGCACGGCCGACATTCCCGGCAACGGCGAGCGCAGCGCGCTCTTTGCGTCGGTGGATGGCGGAGCCTCCTTCGCACTGCGCTACTCCTTTGGCATTCGTTGGAGCGGCGACATCTGGGTGCCGCGCACGGCGGCCCTCGGGGGCTCAGCGGTTTACATTCTTCAGGCGGGCCGCATTTGGACTTCCACCGACGACGGCTTCTCGTTTGGGCCAGCGCTTATCATTGACCCGAGTGCTACCGAGGGCGACCTCGTCGGATCGGAGGCGGGAGGCCCGACGCTCTTCGCCGCGCTGCGCGTCAACGGCGACTACCAGCTGTATCGATCGGACGATGCCGGACTCACGGCGGACTTCGTCAGCACACTCGACGGCCTTTGGGGAGGTTCGCAGTCGATGGCGGCATTCTCCAATGACCCCCAGCGCCTGATTTACACCGGCGTTGAAGCACGCCGCTCCACGAACGGCGGTGCGTCCGCGGTCAGCATCAACACTTGGGGATCTTACTACGGGGATCAGGCGAACCGACTCCACGCGGACATTCGCGGCCTGAGTCCGCTCGTGATCTCCGACGCCCAGGGCGAGCGCGACCTGCTCTTCATCAACACCGATGGGGGCACGTACCTCACCGAAGACGGCGGAGCGACGGTTCGCAACCTCTGCTTGGAGGGCCTCGGCGTTGGACAGTTCTACTCGACGCACACGTCGACCCTCGATCCGCTGAACATCAGCGGCGGCACCCAGGACCAGGGCTACCAGGTGGGGCTGCTCACACCCGCGGATGGCTTCGGCCCGTCCACGGACTTTGACCAGACCATCAGCGGCGACTACGGGCACCTCTGCAGCGGCGATGGATCGCACCGCTACGTCTACTCTACCTACCCGGGCTTCACGCTCGTCCAGATCGGCGAATACAACCCCTCGATGCGTCAGGTGAGTTTCCCGAGCGGCGTGGATCGACTCTGGCTTCCGCCGGTGGTCGCGGACCCCGAGGACAGAGACGTGTTCTTCTTCTTGAGCAGCCAGCTCCACCGCTACGAGCGTTCAGGATCCAGCTGGAACGGAACCCAATGGTCGACGCGCAACTTCGGCGCAGGCAACAACACCTACATGACGGCGATGGCGTTCGCGCCCAGCGCGCCTGATCGCGCGTACGCCATGACGGACGCCGGCGTGTTCTTCACGTCGAACGACCACGGCGTCACGTGGACCCAGAGCGCGAACGGCGGGCCGGGAAGCCACTACTTCTATGGCGCCACTCTCCTAGTGGATCCTGCGAATCCCGATCACGTGTTCGCGGCCGGTTCCGGTTACAGCACGGCGGGCGTACGCGAGAGCATTGACGGCGGCGCAAGCTGGCAGCCACGTGCGTCGGGTCTACCGAGCACGCTTGTCCACGACATCGAATGGTCCCCCGACGGCAGCGGCGACTTGTTCGCAGCCACGGAAGCGGGCGCCTATCACTTCGACGCGGTCAGCCAGCAGTGGACGAACGCCATGGGCCTCGAAGCTCCGTCGACAAACTACTGGTCCGTGGAGGCCGTACCCGCGCTCCAGCGCGTGCGCTTCGGCACCTACGGGCGAGGAATCTGGGATCTGCGACTTCAAAGCCCGGACGGCAATATGGCCACGAGCTACTGCGGACCCGCGGTGCTGAACGGCTCCGGCAACCCAGGAACGATTCGCGCCGTTGGCAGTCCGTTTGCGGCCGACAACGATGTCACGCTTCTGGCCGAGGGCCTGCCCAGCAACACCCTGGGCTACTTCCTTGTGGCCCCCGCCATGGGCTTCGTGCCCAATCCAGGCGGCGCCCAAGGCCCGCTCTGCCTTGGCGGATCCCTCGGCAGGTACGCGAATCAAGTCATGAACTCCGGAGCCTCAGGGGAGTTCCAGCTAACGATCGACGCGAGTGCGCTAGCCCAGCCCAACGGCCCGGTGGCCGCCGAGCCCGGGCAGTCGTGGTACTTCCAAGCGTGGTTCCGCGACTCCATCCTGCAGTTCCCGACCTCGAACTTCACGGACGGCGCGGCACTGCTCTTCCGCTAGCCGCACGTGTTCCGCTCCCGATTCTTCTGGAAGCTATTCCTCTCATATGCGCTCGTCGTCTTGGCGACCGTGAGCTCCGTCGGATTCCTTGTTCTGCGTGAATACCGCCGGGACATCGGTGAGCGTATGGAGCAGTCCCTGCGCTACGAGCTCGTCGCATTGGCCGACCTCGTCGATGGGAGCCGGCCTACGCTGACTTCGGTCGAAATCCAGGGGCAGGTCGATCAAGTCGCAACGGAAACAGGGCGGCGAATCACCGTCGTGGCGGCGGATGGAACGGTGATCGCGGACTCCGACGCGGTCGCGTCCGAGATGGAAAATCACGGAAGCCGTCCCGAGTTGGTGGCCGCCCGAAACCTAGGATTCGGGGTGGAGCGTCGACGCAGCGCAACGGTGGGTCGAGAGCTGCTCTACGTGGGGCACGGTCCCGGCGAGCTGGGCGTGGAACGGGACATGGTGCGCGTGGCCGTGGATCTGGAGTTTCTTGACCGAGACGAGGCCGCTGTGGGGCGGCTCATCCTCCTCGGCGGCGGCATTGCGTCCATCCTCGCCTTGGTCGTGGGCGCCTTTATCGTGCGGCGTATTTCCTACCCACTCGATCACATGCGTCGGGTGGTGAACGCCCTGGGCGCGGGGGACTACAGCGCAAGGGTTCCTGGGGTCGGGGCCGTCAAGCGTGGTGACGAGCTCGGCGAAATGGCGGGTGCGTTGAACCAGTTGGGCTACGACCTGGGTCAGACCGTGGCAGACCTCTCAGCTGGCCAAGAGCGCCTGCGGGCCATGGTGGCTGGCATGATCGAAGGCGTGATCGCGGTGGACGAGGGCGACCGAGTGACGTTCTCGAACTACGCGGCGCGAAAGATGCTCGGCCTGCAGGGGGCCGGGCCGGATGGGGAAACGGCCGAGTTCACGGGCCGCGTTCAGGGGAAGATCTGGGCTGAGGTGCGCGGAGCAGGGCTGGAGAGTCTCCTCACGGCGGCCCGGCGATCTGACGCGGCGGCGCAGTGCGAGCTAGAGCTCAGTTCGACCGACGTGGACGCAGTCGTCCGCGCCCAGGCGCACCGATTCATGGACGGCGAGTCCGTTGGTGTGGTCATCGTGCTGCAAGACGTCTCGGAGGTGCGCCGCCTTGAACGCGTGCGAAGGGACTTCGTCGCCAACGTGAGTCACGAGCTCAAGACTCCGCTGACGTCGATCCGCGGCTACGTGGAAACGCTCCTCGATGGTGCTATCGACGACGAAGAGCACAACATCCGCTTCCTCGAGAAGATCGAGAACAACGTGCACCGGCTGAACCACCTGGTGACAGATCTCCTAAGCCTTGCCCGCATCGAGTCCGAAGTGGGGTCGCTGACCCTGCGTCCGGTGGATCTCCACTCCGTGGTGAACGAGGCACTGCGTCGCCATGAACGAACGGCTCAGCTGCGCGACCAGACCCTTGAATCGGAATCATGCGCGGGGTCCGTCCGGGTGCTCGCAGACCTTGAAGCGCTGACGCAGATCATCGACAACCTTATCGACAACGGCCTAAAGTACACGTCGGACGCTGGGACGGTCACGGTTCGCGTTCGAAGGGAGGGGAGCCAGGCCTACCTCGATGTGCAGGACACCGGCGTCGGAATCCCCGACGAGGATCAAGCGCGAATCTTCGAACGCTTCTATCGGGTCGACAAGGCGAGGTCCCGTGCGGTGGGTGGAACTGGCCTCGGCCTGTCCATCACCAAGCACTTGGCCCAGGCGATGGGCGGTGGCGTCGAGCTAGAGAGTGAAATGGGCAGCGGCAGCACCTTCAGGGTGATGCTGCAGCTCGTCGAGTAAGGCCGTCGACCCCGCGTGGGGTCGGTGGAGCCTCTCCGGGGTGATCTTCTTCCACAAGTTCGACCCGTGAAGCGCGCTGTCGACGGACGTTGGGCTCCTCGAACCCAAAGCGACTCCTTTTACCTTTCTAGCGCGGCGATATGGGCCACTTTGGGGCAGTGAGAGGCCTTCATTCGAGCGGCCTGACCGTCTTTGCAGTTCCTTGATGTTTCCCTGACGCCGCCTTGCCTGAGCGTCATTGCAATCCCTCCCAAGAACCCCGGGGGTCGCGCCTGAGCGCGGCGATTTCAACCCCAGACCCCCCCGCACTCTGGACCTGCACTTGGGTCCCCATCAGACCTGACCTCCCATGAAACGCATTCTTCTGGCCACGGCCATCGCCTCCATCTCCACGTTCGGCTTCACTGCTTGCGGTGGCTCAGCCAACGGTGCTTCCCGCCAAATGCTCGAGAACAAGGGATCGGACACCTTGGTCAACGTGGCCCAGGCATGGTCTGAGGAGTACGGCAAGGTGACTTCAGACGTCATGGTCGCCGTGACCGGTGGCGGTTCGGGCGTCGGCATCTCCGCCATGATCAACGGTCGGGTAGACATCGCCAACGCGAGCCGCGCCATGAAGACGAAGGAGCTCGAGATGGCGAAGGCCAACGGAATTGACCCCATCGAGTTCATCGTTGGATTCGACGCCCTGGCGGTCTACGTCCACAAGGACAACCCCATCGAGTCGATCAGCATCGCGCAGCTCGCTGACATCTACGGTGAGAACGGCAAGGTGACGAAGTGGAGCGAGATCGGCGTCACCATGGGCTCGGAAACGGCCGATGAGATCGTCCGTGTCAGCCGCCAGAACAACTCGGGCACCTACGCCTACTTCCGTGAGACCGTCCTTGGCAAAGAAGGCAACTACAAGCTCGGCTCCCTCGACCTTCACGGCTCCAAGGATGTCGTCGATACCGTCGAGAAGACCCCGGGCGCCATCGGTTACTCGGGCCTCGCCTACGCCACGGACCACCTGAAGCTGGTGCCTGTGTCTACCGAAGGTGGCGCTCCGGTTCCTCCCACGATGGAGACGGCCATGGATCGCACGTACCCCATCGCTCGTCCGCTGTTCATGTACACTGCTGGCGAGCCCGTCGGGGCCATCAAGGACTACATGGACTGGATCCTCTCACCCGAAGGCCAGTCGATCCTCGAAGGCAAAGGCTACGCCCCGGTCGGCCCCACGAGCGCCGCTGGGAACTAGACTCTCCCCCGATTCTCGGTGAGGGCTTCGCTAGGGGTCCTCACCCGGCCTCTCCCTTTTCGCACTACTCTTAGGGCACCTCGCCCTCTCCCCCAAAGCTTGGCCGGGTACGGCCGTCATCTGGAATGTCGAAAGGCGTCTACGAAGCGCGACTTGAAAAGGACCTTGGGTCCATCCGTAAGCGCATTCGAAAAATGGGGAAGACCGTGGTTGGCGCTGTGCGCGACGCGACTAAGTCGGTGCTCGTGAATGACACGGAGCTGGCAACGGAGACGATCATCGGGGATCTGCCCATCAACCGGCAGGCCCGGGACCTCGACGAGCGTTGCCACGTGTTCATCGCCCGGCACCTTCCGAGCGCGGGCCATCTGCGCTTCATTTCGTCTGCCATGCGCATGTCGAAGACCCTTGAGCGGGTGGGCGACTATGCCGAGACCATTGCGCGGGCGGCCCTGCACCTGACGCAGAAGCCCTCGGACTCGATGACCCACGACATCGAGATGCTGGGGGCCCACGCGGTGACGGTTCTCGAGCAGTCCCTTGAGGCCTACGACCAAGAGAGCGTCGCGGACGCCCGCGCCAGTCGCAAAGGTGTGGCGAAGTACGCAGCGACGATCGACAAGGTTTTCGAGGACCTCCTCACGGCCGGCCGCGACGGAGCCGTTCCGATCGAGGATCTCTTTGCGCTACAGGCCATCGTCCACCGCCTTGAGAGGATCATCCATCAGGGCAAGAACATCGCTCAGCAGACTCTGTTCTCGGTGACTGGAGAGAGGAAGAAGAACAAGACGTTCGATTTCCTCTTCGTCGACCAGACCGGAGCCGGCGCGGCGCTCCTCGCGGCCTACTACTGCCGCAAGGCTTACTCGGACGCCGGCACGTTCCGCTGCGCAGGCTGGTCTGCTCCGGATGAACCGAGCGATGCGTTCACGAGCTTCGCGGAGTCGAAGGGCATCGACCTCAAGGTCGCCGTGCCTGTTTCGTTCGACGACATCCGTAACAACGTGGAGGACTTCGACTTCGTGATCGACCTCGATGGCGGCGTTCGGAAGCACATTCGCAAGGTCCCCTTCCACACGACGATCTTGAGCTGGCCGCTGAAGGATTCTTCGAACCCGAAAGCCGTCCACGAGGAACTCGTACACCGCCTTGGGGATCTCATGGAGATCCTTCGGGGCGAGGATGAGGGCTGATCCGATGGCCGATCAACCATCCAGTAACCGCCTCGAAGACAAGCTAGATGCCGCGTGGATCTGGGATCGCGTCGCGAAGTTCGCGATCTTCCTGGGCGGTATCTCCGCGATTGTCTTCGTCCTTGCGATCTTTCTCTTCATCGCACGCGAGGGCCTCGGTTTCGCGCTGGTCGACCTCGACCTTGGGTACTTCTTTGGTTCCCCGAACTGGAGACCTACCGCTGAGCCTGAGCCGCAGTTCGGCGCTCTCGCCTTGATCGCTGGCACAGCCAGCGTGACCGGGCTTGCGATGCTCGTCGCGGTTCCATTCGCGCTTGGGTCGGCGATCTACATTGGTGAATTTGCCACCGGCAAGACGCGCGAGACGCTGAAAGTTCTGGTCGAGCTGCTTGCTGCGACGCCCTCGGTGGTCTGGGGCTTCATCGGTCTGACGATCCTGAACCCGCTCATCATCGAGGTGTTCGATGTCCCGGTCGGACTGACCGTGCTGAATGCCGGCGTGATCCTCGGGCTGATGGCCGCACCCATCATGGCGACGATCGCGGAGGATGCGCTGAAGGCCGTTCCCGACACCTACCGCGAAGCCGCTGAAGCCATGGGAGCCACGCGTTGGCAGGTCATTCGACAGGTGGTGCTGCCCTCCGCTAAGAACGGCTTGGTGGCCGCCGTGCTCTTGGGCGTTGGGCGCGGGTTCGGTGAGACCATGGCCGTTCTCATGGCGTCTGGTCACTCGGTGAACCTGCCGACCAGCCCCTTCGACTCGGTTAGGGCGCTCACGGCGACCATCGCCTCTGAGCTCGGCGAGACCGCCAACGGCTCACCCCACTATCGGGTCCTCTTCACCCTGGGTATCTTGCTCTTCACCGTCACGTTCGTGATCAATCTGCTGGCAGACGTCCTTGTTCGCAAAGGGGAGAAGAAGAGCGCATGAGTGCTGGCGAGATAACCGGATTTCAAGCGGAGTCCCTCGATCATCGGAACAAGCGCAACCAGCGCGCGTTCAAGTGGCTGTTCGGACTGATGACCGCGATCCTCATCGTTCCGGTGGTGATCATCATCGGCTTGCTGGTCGTGCGCGGCGGCCCCGCCATCTCGTGGGAGTTCTTCACCGAGATGCCCCGAAATGGTCAAACGGAAGGGGGCATCTTCCCTGCTCTGGTGGGCACGCTCTGGCTGGTAGCGGTTGCGCTTGCGGCATCCCTCCCGCTAGGTGTCGCGGCTGCGATCTACTTGTCGGAGTATGCGCCGGACAACTTCCTGACGCGCTTGATCAACCTAGCGATCATCAACCTTGCTGGCGTGCCTTCGATCGTGCACGCGCTCTTCGGGATGGGTGCCTTCGTGCTCTTCTTCGAGTTCGGCACCAGCATCCTCGCGGCGAGCCTCACCCTCGCGATCATGACCCTTCCGGTGGTGATCGTCTCGACACGTGAGACGCTGCAGGCGGTTCCGCATTCGTTCCGTGTGGCGTGCTGGAGCCTTGGCGCGACGCGCTGGCAGACCATCCGCAAGGTCGTCCTGCCCAACTCGTTGAGCGGGATCCTGACGGGGATCATCCTCGAGGTTTCCAGGACGGTGGGCGAGACGGCCCCGATCATGTTCACCGGCGCCGCCTTCTTCCTTCCGTTGCTACCCCAGAGCGTCATGGATCAGACCATGGCGATGTCGCTGCACCTGTACGTAGTCGCGACGCAGGTTCCGGATGTCCCTGAGGAGCTCCCCTACGGCGTGGCTCTCTCACTCATTGGAATGGTCATCCTCCTCAATTCCGTGTCGATCGCGTTCCGCGTCCACCTGCGGAGAGTCAAGAAATGGTGAGCGGCAAACACAGCATCAAGCTCAGCATCGAGGGCCTCAAGATCCGCTACGGCGATCACGTTGCTCTTAAGGGCGCCAGTCTCGACGTTCGCGAGAACGAGATCTTCGGCATCATCGGGCCGGCAGGTGCGGGCAAGACGTCGTTCTTGCGTGCGATCAATCGCATGGACGAGATGACGCCAGGGATGAAGGTCGATGGCAAGCTTGAGTTCAACGGCAAGGACGTTTCGCAGTGGCGCAACCTCTACGCATTGCGCTCGCGGATCGGAGTGGTCTTTCCGCTGCCGGTCGGGCTGCCGATGTCGATCTACGAGAACGTGGCGTTCGCAGCGAAGCTGCGCGGTGTCAAAGGCAAGAGCGACCTTGACGAGGTCGTCGAGCGCTGCCTGACCCGAGCTGCGCTCTGGGACGAGGTGAAGGACCGGCTTGATTCCCTTGGCAGTCTTCTGTCGGGTGGCCAGCAGCAGCGTCTCACGATCGCCCGCGCGCTCTCCCAAGAGCCCGAGCTGCTACTCCTGGACGAATTCTCGATCGCGGTGGACCCAGTCACCACCATGCGGATCGAAGAGGTGCTCAAGACCTTGAAGAAAGAGATGACGATCGTGCTCGTGACCAACCTGGTCCAGCAAGCGCGCCGCCTCGCTGACCGGACCGCCCTCTTCTTGGCCGGTGAGGTCGTCGAGGTGGGCAAGACCAAGAAGCTCTTCAGCGGCGAAGCACAGGACCAGCGGACCACTGACTACATCGAGGGACGCTTTGGATAGCCCGACCGAATACGCGATCCAGACCAAGGACCTCAACCTTTGGTACGGGGACTTCCAGGCTCTCTTCGACGTCGACATCGAAGTCAAGCAGGGCAAGATCACGTCCTTGATCGGCCCCAGTGGCTGCGGCAAGTCGACGTTCCTGCGATCGGTGAACCGCATCACCGAGCGCCTCGGCTATGTGCGCACCGAGGGGAAGATCGAGGTCATGGGGCACAACGTCCTGGACCCCGAGGTCGAACTGACCCAGCTGCGCCGCGCCGCCGGCATGGTCTTCCAGCGCCCAAACCCCCTGCCTCTGTCGATCCAGGACAACGTTCTGTTCGCCTACCGCCTGAAGAACGGCGGCAAGGGCTCGAGGGCCGACGAGGATCAGGTGCTGGAGAAGGCGTTGACCGAGGTTCTCCTCTGGGATTCCGTCAAGGATCGCCTGGGCCAGAGAGCGACGCGCCTCTCCCTAGAAGAGCAGCAGAAGCTCTGCATTGCGCGCCTCCTGCCGGTGAAGCCCAGCGTGTTGCTGATGGACGAGCCGTGCTCTGCGCTCGACCCCGAGGCCACACGTGCCGTTGAAGAGCTGATCTGGCGCTTGCGCGGTGAGTACTCGATCCTAATCGTGACCCACAACATGGCCCAGGCCCGCCGCGCAAGCGACGAGTGCATCTTCATGCTGATGGGCAAGGTGGTCGAGCACTCGAAGACCGTTGAGATGTTCGTGACGCCAAAGCACCAAGAGACAGCCGACTACCTCGAAGGCCGCTTCGGATAGGGTAGCTGCGCCCGCGCAGACTCCCATGATTCGAGACCTCGACAGCCACGACGGCGATCTGCCCGATTACGACGTGTGTATCGTGGGCTCTGGCGCCGCTGGGGGAGTCCTCGCGGCCGAGCTGGTGGGATCGGGGCTCGCGGTCTGCGTCTTGGAGAGCGGCGTCAAGAAGGTCACGCGGCGCGGCGATCAGCTCAAGGACACCCGCAGCGTCGGGATTCACGTGAAGGACTACTCGCGCGAGCGCGTTCTCGGCGGCGCGACGACCACGTGGGCCGGCCTCTCGGCGCCGTTGGATCCAGCAGACTTGGAGCCCCGCACCTTCGTGGAGCACTCCGGTTGGCCCCTGGAACGCGCCGAGCTCCTTCCGCTCTACGACGAAGCCGCCGAGCGCTACCGGTTCCCGAAGCTGCGGGCCTTCGAGCCAGAGGGCTTCGGTTCTCTGCGCGCCAAGGGCGACCTTGCGCCCGAGTGGAGCGTGGTGGAGGAGAAGATCTTCCTCGCCGCGGATGACCCCCAGGACTTCGGCAAGGAAGTGCGCCATGTCTACGAGTCGGACGGTGCGGACCTTTGGCTCGATGCGTCCGTCGCGCAGCTCTGTGGGGCCGACGGTGCCATCGACGGTGCCATCGACCACGCCGATGTGCGCACCCGTTCGGGACGCAAGGTGAAGCTCAAGGCTCGGGCGTTCGTAATCGCGGCAGGCGGGATCGAAAACGCGCGGCTGCTTCTGAACTCCCGCGACCTCTGCCCGGCGGGGCTCGGCAACGAGCACGACCAAGTGGGTCGGTTCATGATGAACCACCCCAAGAACTACTGCGGCATTCTGCACCTCGCCCGGCCGGTGGAGTCGCTGCCCTACTACTTCGGCTGCCTGCACGAGGGCTTCGCGGGCTACGGAGGCTTACGCTTCCCCGAGTCAGAGCTCGCGCAGCGCGGCCTGATGAACAGCTACGTTCGACTTGAGCCACTGTTTCCATGGTCAGACAGCGAAGGCATCGAAGCGCTCGTGCTCATCGCGAAGCGCTCGAAGTTCTTCGTGGACCGCATGCGCAAGAAGAGTCAAAAGGAAGTGGTCGAGCTGCGCGACTACGCGGAGACCGGCGACGACTCGGACCTGCAGAACAGCCGCCGCTCCATCTTTGGCTTCGTGCCGCTTGGCTTCACGATCCTCTTCGATGCGCCCAAGGTCACGCGCTACCTCTGGTCGCGCGTGGTGTCGCGCAAGCGCCCGCTGATTCGCCGCGCGCGGCTGCGCAACTTCATGGAGATGGAGCCTCGCCCCGAGAACCGCGTGCGGCTCAGCGACGAGGTGGACGCCCACGGCATGCGGCTGCCGCTCATCGAGCACGACACGACGAAGCTGGATCGGCGTTCCCTAGTGGAGCTGCACCAAGTGCTGGTCCATGAGTTCGAGGCAGCTGGGGTGGGACGGCTTGAAACCGACCTCGCCGAGGCTGACCCGTGGCCCATCACCCAGGATGCGTCCCACCACATCGGAACGACGCGCATGGGCCGGGACAAGGCCAGCTCGGTTGTCGATCCAGACCTCAGGCTTCACGGCGCGAGCAACGTCTACATGGCCGGCGCGTCCGTCTTTCCGACATCCGGCTGCGCGAACCCCACCTTCACCATCGTGGCCCTGTCGATTCGCCTAGCGCGAACGCTCCGGACTCGCTACACCGAAGCCCCATGAGCGGTCCCACTGAAGTTCTCATCATCGGCGCAGGCAAGCGCGTCCAGACCGCGGCCGTGCCCGCGTTCCATCGAGCCAGGGATCTGTATTCGATCCGCCATCTCGTGGGCCGCGAGTCGCGCGATGAAGTCTTCGACGGCGAGACCTACCCGGTGCGCGCGCTGAAGAGCCTGCAAGCCGCGGACCTCAAGGGCATCGGCCTGATCTTCGTTTGCGTAGCGAAGGAGTCGATCCCGTCGGTGCTCAAGCAGCTCGCGGCGCTCCAGCCGAGCGAGGCTTCGCTGCTCATTGACACCCCGGTGCTGCGCTTCAAGCACCTGCGCCACGCTCGCCATCTGAAGGCGTTCAAGAGCGCGTCGGTGGCCGAGGACTGCTCGACCCTCCCCTGGCTCGACGCGGTTCGCGCTTCTGTCGCCGCGGGTGATATCGGGGAAGTGCGCAGCGTCGTGTTCTCCCAGTCCGCCTGGGCCTACCACGGCGTCGCCATGGCCAAGACTCTCCTTGGCACGACGCGCGTCAAGAGCGGGCGTCGCCGCAAGCACGGCGGTGAGTTTGCGTCTCGCCGTCTCGTCCTCGGTGGCAAGGAGGCCCTGTTCCTTGAGCCACGCGACTACGACAACGGACGCATCGCCCTCGTCGGCACGAAGGGCTCCATCTGCGACTACGATCTCACGTCCCAGGGAGCGCTGCGCCTAGAGTCCATCGTCGAATCCGGTACCTGCCGCGGCTTCCGCGTTGGCTCCCACGAGACGCGCCTCGACGACGCCGAGTCCTCCCTCATGCAAGGTGTCAGTGAAGGGGCCTCAGCCACCGCATTGATGGAAGCGGCGAAGCCCGTGGGCTTCCTGCGCCTCCTTCGCGCCCTCCACAGGGGCGAGCCCGGCTATCCCCTTGCCGAAGGTATCGACGACATGATGATCGACTACCACCTCGAGAAGTTCGGCCGCTACGCCGCCAACCCCTTCACCAGCTCCCGAGCCCCCATCAGCCGCTGGCTCATCGGAAGCTGACGCCCAGCTCTGCTCACTTCTTGAGTGCGCTTAGGAGCCCATCAACGCCGCGATGGCAGGCGTCTGCGGCTTGCACGGCATTGAGGCAGATGACGGCGAGAACGCTGGGCTCTAAGGGGAGCTCGTCGTACCGCTCGTTGAGCTCTTGGATGCGAGCTTCGCGGACGCGCCGTTCCTCTTCGGTGCCGTCTTCTTGATCAGCGAGATCCTCGAGTTCGGGGATCAGCGCCTGGAGGGTTTGCGCGGAGTTGTGAAGCGTGTTGACGAGCTTCGGCGCATCGGGACCGGTCGCATCGCAGTACTTGAGGGCCTCTTCCAAGGTCTCAATTTGCGTGCTCACCAAGAACTGCCGCTTCGAGGGAAGGCGATCGTTGATCGACTCAGCGAGCACCGACGCGCGCTCCCGGTCAGCTGCGCTCACCTCCTCAAGCCTTGATTCAAGGCGCGGAACAAGCCAGCCGAGGATCCGTGATCCTTCGAGCCAGGGGTAGTCATCCTGGGCGGCGAAGAGCTCCTGGACGACCTCAAGGGCGGCCAAGATGCCGGCATCTGGCGCTGCCTCGCTTGGGGCGACATCATCCCCGACCCACACCAGTTGGAAGAGAAGGGGTAGGGAGCCGTACTGTCCAGAGCGGCCCTCTGCGAACGGGTCGCCCGCGAGCCACCTCGCAAGCGCGGCCTTGACCGGCGGATGCTCAACGATCAGCTCCCGCTCTTTCGCGGTCATCTGCGACCACTCCTCGAGCTTCCAGCGTTTGGACAGCGCTGTGCTGAGGTCGTCACGCAGCTCGCCGTCAATCGCATCGTCGAAGATGCTTGCCGCCCTCAGTGCGCGCTCGAGGATGGCGTCACCCTCGGGCGTTGTCACAGGTGCGGCCCGCTCGTCTCTCCGAACGTCCGCTAGCCATGCCTGAAGGCCGGCGCGAACTTCATCCGCGGGTACGTACTGGGCCTTCGTCCAGGCGCGAAAACCAAGCAAGAAACACCCGCCGAGGATGAGCAGTAGCAGTGCGGCTCGCATGGCGGCCAACATACCTCGGCGGGTGGGTTCTGCCTTACGAAACCTGGTGCAGATGCACGTCGCGCTGGGGGAACGGGATCGAAACGCCGGCCTTGTCGAAGGCTTTCTTGACGGCCTCGTGGGTGTCGAACCAAACGTCCCAGTAGTCCTCGGGCTTGACGAACGGGCGGCAGGCGAAGTTCACGCTGCTGGCGCCGTGCTCAATCATGGCGACGGTGGGACCCGGTGTCTTAAGCACCCGCGGGTCGCCCGCGAGAACATCTGACATGATCTTCTTCGCGTTGTCGATATCATCGGAGTAGCCGATGCCAAAGGTCATATCGACGCGGATCTTGCCGTTGGCCGAGTAGTTGATGATGTTGTCGCCCGTGACCGTGGCGTTGGCGATGATGGCGCGCTTGTGCTCGAGGGTGTTGATGATCGTGGCAAACACTCCGACCTCCTCGACGTGCCCCATGACTCCGCCTGCTTCGACGAGATCCCCAGCTTTCAGCGGGCGGAAGATCATCAGCATAACGCCCGCGGCGAAGTTGGACAGCGAGCCCTGGAGCGCGAAGCCCACGGCGAAACCGGCGGCGCCGATGATCGCGACGAAGGAAGCGGTGTTGACGCCCAGTTTCGTAATCGCGGCGACGACCACGAAGGCCATCAGACCAAAGTAGACGCAGCTGCAAACGAACGAGGTGAGGGTCTTGTCGACCTTCGACTTCTGCATGATCCGTCGCAGCACGTTCGT
>CAYQKK010000103.1:0-5501 GCA_964417955.1 uncultured Planctomycetaceae bacterium | reverse complement strand
GCCGCGCCAGCGACCGCTTCGTTGGCTGCGTCTTGTGCGGTGGCGTCAGGAGCCAGCTCTGGGGCCAGCTCGGGAGCCGGCTCTGGGGTCGTTTCTTGAATGCTCATCGTCGTGTCCGATCGGGATGGGCGCCCCATAAGTGCGCCAAAGAGAATGATCCCGATCGAGTCTACCGACGAAGAGCCCCAGAGCGAACGGTGGGTTTAGAACCGGAACGGAACGCGCAGGAAGTTCACGGCCGGCAGCGGGGCGCCGGCCGATGGGGCCGCGCTTCCCGCTGCGAGGTCAAACTCCACGTTGAAGCGGACGAAGTCCCATGCCACCTGCTCCAAGATCAGGTTCGAGGGGTTGGTCTGGCCGGGGGCAGCGACGGGATTATTGAGCTCGTCGATGACTCCGGTGAAGCCGTTCTTGTCGTCTAGGCCCGTGCCGTTGATGTCGACCCGAGCGCTGAAGGCGGCCTCCGGTGCGTTGCTTGGGGCGCCGGTGAGCGCATCTGCGATCGTAGCGTCGAAGCGAATGTGGACGCCGGTCCCCGCGGGGAAGGCATCGTTGACACCGTCCGCCATGAGGCGGAAGTAGAACGGCACCACTTCAAACTCTAGGTCACCGGGTCGTGCGCTCAGCTCGCGGATCACAGAGCTCAGGTCGAGCCCCATGGAGTCGAGTGCGAGGGAGAACTGTTGGGTGACGCTGTCGTAGCTCGCGGTCACGATGGGGTACTCCCGGGCGTCGTCAGGCGTGCTGCTATCACGGAAGCGGACGGCGAACTCGCGGAGCAACAGGGGGTTGCGCGAGTAGAGCGTGTTCGGATCCACGACGGCGGCGGCGTCAACGAGCACCGTGCCCGTCAGCGTGTCGATGGAAGGCGCGGTTCCGCCAATGCCCAGCGGCATGTAGGAAACGATCGCCGGGAGCTCCTCGGTGACGTCGCCGTCCCGCAGAACGGCTCCGTCTGAATCTGTGCCCTCGAAGAAGAACTCCAGCGGGTTCGATGAACCGTCCGGGTTGAGCCGTGCCAGGCCCAGGGGAATCCAGCGCGAGAACGATTCGGAGCGTGCGCTGAAGAACGGCACCATGGCGTCCGGCTTGTCCATGGGAGTACGCCAGCCCACAGGGGGCGGAGCCATCGATGCGGTGACGTCGATGCCGTTCGCTTGGTAGCCGGTGGTTCCAGCTGCGCCGAACGCGAGCTGGGTGTCGGGGTCCGTTACGTGCAGCTGGATCAAGCCCGGGGAGCCGTCTCCGCCGCCGCCGACGACCGTTCCGATGGGCACGGCGCCGATGGCGCAGGTACTCATGTCATCGCACCAGCCGAAGGTGTTGGGGATGTTGCCGGGAATGTACGGCGGGACATCCTCACGGCCTTCGAAGGCATCGAACGGAATCGCGTCGGCGCGCCAGCCCGTGTCGCCGTCGGCGCCAGCGCCGCAGCGATCCTGGCGGCCTGCGCCGCCCTGTCCGCCGAGTGCTCTCAGCGGCCGATGCTCGTGCCGTGCGAAGTCCGGGTTGTCGCGATAGAACGGGCCCACGGATGCGGCCGTGACTTCCGATTGAATCAGGATGCTGCTAGCGCTGGAAAGGACGATGTGTCCACCGGACCCACCGCCCGAGCCGCCGCCGATGCGATCGAAGAACATCGTGTTCTCGCCGCCTCCGCCGGAACCGCCGGTGGCGGAGATTTCGCCGCCGGGCTCGATCACGATGTCGCCCACGGCGTAGATGGCGAGGCCACCGGCACCGCCGCCGCCGCCCGCGCCCTTCTCGTCACCCGTGTTGACGAAGGGCGTCAGAGGGAAGGTCTCGGAGCGCACGGCGTCGCCGCCGGCTCCGCCTCCGGCACCCGCCCAGACGCTCGGCAGCTCGCCGCTCACCTGGGTGCCGTCCGCGCGCACCATCGTGCCGAAGAAGTCGTTGTTCGGCGAGGCGTCCGTGAAGGGGCGGGGGCCGAGGGCTCCGCCGCGGGCTGGAGCCGATTGACTGACGGCACCCAGGCCGTCCGGTGAACCCGTGAAGCCGGGCTCGCCATCCATACCCACCAGCATCTGGCTGATGGCTAGGGGCTTGGAGAAGTCTTCGTCCACGTAGTAGCGTACGTCCTTGCCGAACGCGCCGCCGCCACCGCCGGCACCGCGCCGGAAGTCGGAGCAGTTGTTGTTCGAGTAGCTCGTCTCACCGCCTTCGCCGCCTCCCATCGGTGCGTTGAACGGACCCGATCCGCTTCCACCGCGTGGGGTCGACTGGCTGGTCAGGAAGGAGCCGATTCCTCCGTCGCCGCCGCCGGCCTGTCCGGCAGCACCGAACTCAGGCTGGTTCGTGGTGTTCAGTGAGCCGACGCCGAAGTTGTCACCGCCGTCCATCGAAATGAGCCCTCCGACGCGAACCTCGCCCGAGGCGAGAACCGTTGCGGTGTTAGGCCCGATGAAGACGAGCCGCGCACCCTGTTCGACCGTCAGGTTGCGGACGTCGACGATGCCGTTGATCACGGCCTGGCTCGAGGTGGGAGCTCCGCCAGGCCCGCCAACGATCACGTCGGACGTTGTGTCGATGAACACCGTCTGCCCCGCGCTCACAAGAACGTCAAAGTCTCCTCCCGTGCCGCCCGTGCCTGGGAAGTCAAAGCCTGCTTCTAGCGCTCCACCGCCCCAGTTGGCGCGGGGCAAGGAGGATGGGAACGAGGTGTCCTCCATCGAGCCGGTGGCGGTACCGCCGACCGTGAATCGCTCGAGGACTTCGTCGCTGCCCCTGCTGCGCTGACCCGCGGCGCCGGTTGATTGAGACACCGTTGGCTGGGACACCGTCGTCTGAAACACGGCGAAGGATGTCTGAGGAGCCGTCGTGACCTGGCCGCCCAGGTCCTCGAAGCCCGCACGGATCGTCGCTCGCATGTCGGCACCCTGGGGCAGCAAGCCTACGGGGCTGACCCGGACGGACGCGCCGCCGCTGCTTGAGCAGTTGAACTCCACCACGGCCGTCGAAGAGACGGTGCGCCATTCGCTGGCGGGGGCGTGGTAGTACTCAAGGGCGATCCGTCCCTCGGCGACGTTCTCACCGGAGGCGAGAATCGGCTGATCGAAGGCGAGCACGAGCGCGAACTGCTGGCTCGGATCGCTGTAGAGATTGAGCGGCAGCTCGCTAGCGACTTCGCCGCGCTCGTCCGCTGGATCGAAGTGGAAGAACTCCACGTTCTCAGGGTCTCCGCCGAACTCGACGTAGGAAGCGTCGATGACAACCTTGGGAGCACCGTCCACTGGGTCGTGGAAGAGCACCTCTCGATCCGTGGACGCGGGGGTCCTAAAACGGACGTCGAGCCCCTCCGCCAAGCGCTGTCCGGTTGTGCTGAGAACGCTAGCGCCGGTCGCGACGTGCAGCCGGTACGTACGGTTCGGCTGCAGTCCGCCTTCCGAACCATCGTCCCCCGTCGGGCAAGCGGGCTGGAAGCGAACCGTGCGCGGATCCGCTTGGGAGAGCGTTCCAGCGACGGGGATCCCGTCCTCATCGACCACTTGAATCGTCGCGAGTGAGGCCGTCGAGAAATCCACGTCCGCGGTGAAGCTGATCAGGATCTCGCGGTTCAGCGGCCAGGCGCTAGAGCCGTCCAAGGTGGAAGAGCTGACGACGAACTCGGTGGGCGCGACGGGGGCTTCGCGGGCGTCTGAACAGCCCACCAGCGGAACGGCGATGCAGAGCGTGGCGAGCGCCAACGCTGAGGTGCGTGGGGCGGCGATACGACGGCGTGGTGGGAGGAAGGAAATTTCCATGGTGATGCGAGCGTTGCAGTCAGCGGCCAGCAGGCTGGGGCCGGGGGCGGGGATAGGCAGCGGCGCAGCGATCTGCACAGCCGCGATAGCACAGCAAATCCTACGCCGACCGGCCAAATCCCGGTACCAGCAGCCCACGCTCACTCGAGAGTCCGTCCACCTGTGGGATGCGTGCGCTTTCGCTCGGTACGGGGCAGCTCCCAGGTGCGCTGCCTTGTGCGTCGCTCCACTTCTGGCGGTACGGAACCGTAACCGATTCCGCCACCTTTCCTGACTGAACGCCGGAGACCTTGCGGAAGCTCTGGGGGGAGTGAGTTTGGACCCGCAAACCTTGGTGGTCGGAGTGCTCGCGACCAGGTGCAACGTCAGGGCGGGCTGGTAAAAAGTGGCGGCTTTGGTTCCGGTTCGGTACCGAAGCGATCCGGTCGCTTCTGCTCCGCTTGTGGGCAGGACTGCGGGAACCTAAGGCTCGACTCGCGTGCTCTGCTGCGCGAGGGTGTCGGCCAGATCATGGGCTGGGACGGCGCTCTCTTCAGAACGATGCGGGGCCTTTGGCGAAACCCAGGTGAGCTGGCCCTCGACTACGTCCACGGTCGCCGCAAGAGCTACCTGCACCCCGCGAGGTTCTGCTTCATCAGCTTGGCGCTTTGGATGGTGGCGCTCAAGTTCGCAGGCATGAACGTGCTTGAGGCCGCTGGCATGGAGTTCGACGCCACTAGCGGCGATGCCCGCGAGACCGTGGCGAAGATCCGAGCGTTCTTGTCGCGCCACTTCGACTGGCTTATCTTCCTTGCGCTTCCGCTGCGCGGTTACTTCTTCTAGCGAGCCTTCCGCCGCTCCGACCGCACGGTCGGCGCGTGCCTTGTGCCCGTGCTCTACGTCACCGGGCTCGGCTTCTTGATCGGAGTGCTGCTCGTGGGCGTGGGGGCGCTGGTCTCAGAAAACGTCCTGCGGCTCCGTCCCTTGATCGCGCTGGTCTGGACGATTCGGACGATGCGCACGTTCTTCAGCGTCGGATGGGTCGCGGCAACGCTCAAGTCCATTCTCGTCCTCGGCGCGCACGTGGTGGCGACCGTGGTGATCGTGGGGCTTTTCGTCTTTTCTTGGATCTACCTGGGCGGGTAGGGCGCCAGCCGCCAGCCGCCAGCAGTTCGGTAGCGCCGTTCGCGCGCATTTGGAACCAGGTTCCGAATGCGCGCGAAGCGGGGCGGGCTCCTGGTCGTTACTTGGTGCGGGTCGCTTGTGTGCGGGCTACAGCGAGAGGATCATCGTCGCCGGAGCTTTGGTCTTACGTGGTTACGGCGGGGGTGGAAAGGTGGCGGAATCAGTTGCGATGGGGTGAGAAGGCCGGTCCCCGAACGCAGTCAAGCGCGAGCTTGCTGCAGATGGGGTATCAATGCGGTCTCTAAGAACCAGATAACACCCATCGAAGGAGACCGGCCATGGACCAGCATACATCAACGACAGTTCCCACGACGATTGGCCTCGACCTCGGAGCTCGAGTCACTCAAGTCGCGATCTACAACACTGCGGGCATCCGCATCGAAGAACGGAAGATCAGCACTTCGAGAGAGTCGATCGAGCAGCTCTTAGACCGCTTCCCGGGAGCCAGGATTGATACCGTCACCGGCACCCCGCCGCCACGAGCCAACTAGCCGCCCAGGCTGAGGAGGCGCAGCTGACCCATCAGCCGAAGTGCGATCCTCCGGTAGCCTGGATCAGACTCAAGCAACTCCCGAT
>CAYQKK010000102.1:3096-20984 GCA_964417955.1 uncultured Planctomycetaceae bacterium | reverse complement strand
AACCCAGAGCTCTGGTCCGGCTGCATCTCGGGTGCCATGCGCGAGGACCGCTTCCTGCAGGCCTTTGCCGACGCGGGCCTCTACGGTATCGAGATCGCCGCCTACCAGTCCGAGCCGTGGGCGATCGTCCAAGGCATCGAGTTCCGCTCGATGACCGTGGTGGCCTACAAGGGCAAGGAAGGTCCGTGCTACGACCACGGCGAGGCCGTGATCTACAAGGGGCCGTGGAAATCCGTCGTGGATGACGACGGGCATACTCTTCGCCGCGGAGAGCGCATGGCCGTCTGCCGCAAAACCCTCAACATCTACGAGTCGGGCCCCTACGCCGAGGACATCCTCGCGATCCGCCCGCTCACCGAAGTCAGCGCCGACAGCGCCCCGCTCTTCGACTGCCGCCGGGATGCCGTACGCGAACCCGCAGAGACGAAACTCGGGGCCGCCCGCCCCGACGTCGCCCCCGGCACGAGCTGCTGCGAGCCCGCGAGCGATGGCACGAGCTGCTGCTAAACTCAAAGTCGCCGACGCCAAGCTGCTTCTGATCTTCACCCCCGGTCTCGCGGGGGCCGATCCCATGGCGGCGCTCGGGGCTGCGATGCCCTGGGTGGACATCGTGCAGGTGCGCCCCAAGTCGCTCTCCGATCGAGCTCCGGGCGCGGCCCCAGGCGCCTCCGTCACCGAAGCTCGGAGCGCCTTCGACTGGTGCCAGCGCGTACTCGCCCTTCGGAGTCAGCTCAGCCTGGAGCGCGCGCCGCTCGTGATGGTCAACGATCGCGTGGACGTCGCCGTCGCGCTGAAGGACGAGGGTCTCGACGGCGTGCATATCGGCACGGACGACATGCCGGTGGTCGCCGCCCGCGAGCTTCTCGGAGACGACCTCCTGCTCGGACTCTCGTCCCACACCACCGAAAACCTAGTCCGCGCCTGGGACCAGCCCATCGACATGCTCGGATTCGGCCCGATCTTCCCAACGGCGACCAAAGGCTACGCTGGCGGCGCCGACACCCCAGCCATCGTCGGCCCCGAGCGCGCGTGGATCGCCGCCGAGAGTGCGCCCGTCCCCGTCTTCCCCATCGGCGGCATCAACGCAGCCAACGTCTCCCAGCTCGACCGCGTAGGCCGAGCCGCCGTGGGCAGCGCCATCCTAGGCGCCGCCGACCCAGCGAGCGCAGCCCGGTCGATGCGCGAGGCGCTAGTCCTGAAATAAGCGCTAAGGATCGTCAGATCGTGCAGCAGTATCGTGGCCGTGGTCCTTTCGAGGATGATGCCTGGCTAGTCAGGTGAATTCTCGAAGCGAAGCGCAAGGGCCGCGGACGCGGTGCTGCTGCGCGAAACGCAGTGGTCTGTCGATTCTTAGCGCTTATTTCAGGGCTAGTCAACCAGCCATGACGCGTGCCCCGGCTGAACCCTTGGGGCCGAGCGCCGCGCCCATGAAAAGCAGGTGTCACGATCGAGCCCGGCGCCGGCGCTGAGGTTCGATGCGGGCTCCCCCGAGAGACAGGACATCGCCGACGAGAAACCTGGCACCGGACGTTCTGCATTCGTTAGGGTAACAGAAACCTACCGAAACCGCACCTCGGACCTCTCGCCATGAGCCAATCAATCCAGGACAAGCTGAAGATCCTCGCGGATGCCGCCAAGTACGACGCGTCGTGTGCCAGCAGCGGATCTAAGCGCTCTAACGGCGGGAAGGGGCTCGGCAACACCACCGGCATGGGAATCTGCCACAGCTACACGCCCGACGGCCGCTGTGTTTCGCTGCTGAAGATCCTCCTGACCAACCGCTGTATTTACGACTGCCGCTACTGCGTCAATCGAGTCTCCAACGATGTGCCCCGAGCGGGCTTTACGGTCGAGGAGGTCGTCGACCTGACCGTCGAATTCTATCGCCGCAACTACATCGAAGGCCTCTTCCTGAGCTCGGGCGTGGTCATGGACTCGGACCGGACGATGGACATGCTGGCTGAGGTCGCTCGCCGCCTTCGGGAGGACAAGGGCTTCCACGGCTACATCCACCTAAAAGGGGTCGTCGGCGCGTCCAACGAGTCCCTGGAGAAAGCGGGGCTATGGGCGGACCGAGTCAGCGCCAACGTCGAACTGCCCGCGCAAGAAGACCTAAACCAGCTGGCTCCGGAGAAGTCGATTGACGAAGCCGAAGACGCGATGCGTTTTCTGAAGGCGGGCATCGACGAAAGCAAAGCAGCCCAAAGAAGCCCTCGAATCGCTTCGTCGCCGTCAGGTCCACGGGCACGTTCGAAGAAGCCGCGCCGGTTCGCGCCCGCTGGCCAGAGCACCCAGATGATCGTCGGCGCCACCAACTCGAACGATTCGCTCATCCTTGGGACAGCTGATCGCCTCTACGATCGGCATCGGCTGCGACGCGTTTACTACACCGCCTACAGCCCCATCCCCAACGCGCACCAAGATCTTCCTACTGATACGCCGAGCCTCGTTCGTGAGCACAGGCTGTACCAGGCTGACTGGCTGCTTCGCTTCTATGAGTTCACGATCGACGAGGTCGTGACGCGCGACGATGGCAACCTCGACCTAGACGTCGACCCCAAGATGGCCTGGGCTTTGGCCAACCGTGGCTTCTTCCCGGTCGACATCAACAGCGCCCCACGTGAGGCCTTGCTGCGCGTCCCCGGGCTGGGTACGCGCTCTGTCGATCGAATCCTCCAGGCGCGCAGGCGCAGGCGCCTGCGTGAAAAGGACCTGCGCCAGCTTCGCGCGCCGGTCAAACGAGTCATGGCCTTTATCGTCGCTGCGGATTCCTGGGACAAGGCGGCGAAGACCCTCGACAAGGAAGAGCTGCGCGAGGACGTCCGCACCAAGAGTCGCCAGCTGCTGATGTTCGAGGCGAGCTCTTCGGCGTTGACGGGTCAGGTCTGAGCATTGCGAAGGACAAACACTCGCACCGTCGTTCTGGACGGAACGTTGGATCACTGGCGCTCGCATGTTCGGGCGCTAGTGGCTGACGAAGTTGCGCCCAGGGACATCGTATGGATAGATCCGTCGCGCGCCGCAGAGGCTTCCGGTGACGACCTGTTCGAGTTTGCCCCAGGGGCGCCCTTGGTTACCGCGCCCGTCTTGGCGAAGGACGCGCCCGTACTCAGCCTGCCCAGAGCCTTTATCGAACGGCTTCGGACCGTGAAGTGCTACCGGTCGCCAGAGATGTGGCGAGTGGCATACGAGCTGCTTTGGCGCATCGTCCGTGGCGAACGCGATCTTCTGTCAGATCCACTCGATCCCGATGTGGTCGCGTTCCAGCGCATGGAAAAGGCGATTCGCCGTGACGCTCACAAGATGCATGCCTTCGTTCGGTTCCGCCGCATCGACGACGAGACAGCACGAAACGGAGAGCGGTTCATCGCGTGGTATGAACCGACTCATCTGATCGTCGAGCGCGAAGCCGCCTTTTTCCAGCGCCGTTTTCCATCGATGGACTGGTCGATCCTGTCTCCTGATCGCTGCAGTCACTTCGATGGCGACAAGGTCTCGTTCTCAGCTGGCGTCGATCGGTCGGCAGCGCCTACCGAGGACGAACTCGAGGACCTCTGGTGCCTCTACTACGCGTCGATCTTCAATCCGGCGCGCGTCAAGCTGAAGGCGATGACCGCCGAGATGCCCAAGAAGTTCTGGCACACGCTACCCGAGACGGCTCAGATCCCCGAGCTGCTAGCGGACGTTCCGCGGCGCTTGGAAGAGATGGCCAAGAACTCGCGGCGCATGGCGGACTCGGCGATGCCCTTCATCCCCCATGGCGCGCCGGTCGACGAGCTTCGAGCTGCGCTCAGCGGATGCGAGGGCTGCGAGCTATTCAAGAACCACACGCGGCCGGTCTTGAGCGAGGGACAAGAGTCCGCGACGCTTGCACTTCTAGGAGAGCAGCCGGGTGACGCCGAGGAACGCGAAGGCCGGCCTTTCATCGGACCCGCAGGCCAGGTATTGCAACGAGCGCTGAGTCAAGCAGGTCTCGTTCGGGAAGACCTGTACCTGACCAATGCCGTCAAGCACTTCCGCCACGAGATGCAGTTGCGACCCGGCGAACGCGGCAAGAGGCGCCTGCACAAGCGGCCCACCATCGAGCATGTTTCGCGGTGTCAGCCCTGGCTCGACGCCGAGATGTTCCGCGTCAAACCCAGCGCGCTGGTGTGCCTCGGGGTCACCGCATCGCGCGCGGTTTTCGGCCCAACGTTTCGAGCCCTGAAGCCGGACGAACCTGCAGAGCCCAAGACGTCGCGCTACGCCAAAGCCACGCTCACCACGTTTCACCCGGCGGCGATTCTGAGGGCGTCCAGCCCGGAACTCGCCCAGGCCATGGAAGATCACCTGGTGGACACGCTGCGTCGAGCCGCTCTCTCCGCCTGAGTCACTTCCTGGCGCTTTCGCGCTCGCAGCAGCAATGGGATGTCGCAGTTGACATCTCCAATTGGCGGAGGGCAAGTTGCCGATTCGCAGGCGGAGCGCTCTTGCGATTTAGTCGTATGCTGAAGCGATGAAAGCCTCGCACCCTCGCACACTCTTGGCCCCTATCGGCACTTGGCTCTTCCTCGCCTCGCACGCCGCAGCGGCCACCGCTGCCGTACAGGTGGGCCCCTCGATTGGATCCGTTTACTGCAACGCTAACCCCAACTCCACGGGGCAGCCTTCGGAGCTGGAGGCGTTTGGCAGCCGGCTCGTGTCCGATAACGACGTCACGCTTGAGTGCAGCCAGCTGCCGAGCAACGCCTTCGGATACTTCATCCTTGGCCTTGAGCCGGGCTTCGTGGCTCAACCGGGTGGGTCCTTTGGCAATCTGTGCCTGGCCGGAAGCATCGCCCGTGACTTCGCATCGATTCAGTTCACGGGAACGTCGGGCGGCGCAGCTCGGACCTATGACCTCGCGGCTGTTCCGGGTCAGACGCAGCCCTTTGCAGCTGCGCCGGGAGACGGACTGCACTTTCAGTTCTGGCACCGAGACACGGACATCGCTGGGCTCCCCTCCTCGAACTTCTCCCCCGGGGTAAGAGTGCGCCTTGCCTGCGACGAGATCGAGTTCGGGAGTGACGTCTACGGCGGCTTGCCGGTCCTGAGTCTCGACCATGGGGACGTCAACGGCGACGGGCATCGCGACATCGTGGTGACCACTACGGACTCTACGCTCCGCGTGTACATCGGCGACGGCGACGGGTCCTTCGCTGACCCCATCGATGCCCCGTTGGCCGGCGCAGTCATCGACATTGCGCTGGCGGATACCAACGCCGACGGACACCTGGACTTCTTCGCGTCGACATCCAACACCGTCGAGCTGTATCGCGGCGACGGCACCGGTGCCTTCGCCCTCGCATCAACGGTCGCGACCGAGCCAGGTTCGGGCTGGCTTGCAGCCGCAGATTTCAACGGGGATGGGCTGGCGGACGCAGCCGTCCCGGCTAGTGCGAGCGGGATCAGTCTCCTACTCGTGGATAGCCAAGGGCTGCTTTTGCCGGCCCAGCATTTCCCCGCACTCCTCTCGGCCCCGGACAGCGTGGTCGCGGCCGACCTGGACAATGATGGAGACCAGGACATCGTCCTCTCCGGCTTCGATGGCCGTAGCTTCGAGACGATGCTGCAAGACGCGAGCGGCTTGTTCATGTCCGCGAGCCTGGAGGGGAACCTCCCCAACGTGGAAGCTGCTGTCGCAGACCTTGACCTCGACGGGAACGTGGACGTGCTCGTAGGCGCGGACGGCGAGCGGATCCGCCTCTGGGAAGGAGCCGGCGACGGCACGTTCTCCTTCCGCGCCACCCTGTTTGAGGAAGACTCGTTCGTCGTGGGCCAAGTCACCGGGGATGCAATCCCTGACATCGTCCGGCGGAGGGCCGACAACCTGGGGTTAGAAACTCTGCGGGGTCTCGGCAGCTTCGAATTCGCTCGGATCGATTCGAACACTTCTGTGAACAGCGCAGAGGCGGTGGCGCTGGCCGACTTCACGGGCGATGGACGACTGGACGCGGTGCAGCTGGCCCCCGGTGATGGCGGATTCCAAGTCAGCCCAGGCACGCCGGCTGGGACCTTCGAAGAACAGGCCCTCGAGCTGCGCGACTACACCGACCTCGTACACCTGAACGTTGGCGACCTCAACGCGGACGGCAGGGATGACCTTCTCTGGGGAGAGCAGACTTCCTTCTCGAGCACGGCGCTGTGGGTCAGCTTCAGCCAGTTCAGCCGAAGTTTGCCATCGCCTGACGCTTGGATGATCGATCTGGGTCAGCAGAACTTGCTCGCCTCGGGAGTGGGCGACCTGGATGGTGATGGGACCCCTGAGCTTGTCCTGTCCTACTACGGCATGACCCTTGAGATCTTCGATGTCGCGGCGAACGGCCTCGTTAGCCTGGGCACCGTCGCGGTCCCCGCGAACGCTATCGGCATTGACTTCGCTGACATCGACGAGGATGGCTTCCCCGAGATTGTCGCCTCCCTTGACGGTCCGAGCGGCAGCCTCTCGATCCTCGCGCGCGGGTCCGCCGGCGACTACTTCCAGGCGCGGCGGCTGCTTTTCACGGACGACGTGGAAGGCGCCGTGGCCGCCGACTTCAACGACGACGGCCACATCGACCTAGCCGTCGCTACCGCCAGCGGCTTCACCCAGATTGGGGAGGCACTCGTCTTCCTTGGGAACGGCACGTTCAACATCCCCGCCCCGGTGCAGGTGGCGACGGTTGCTTCGAACAGCATCGCCGCAGCAGACCTCACAGGCGACGGGGTGCCCGAGCTCCTCCTCGGCACCCTGGGGCAGTTCATCCCCGAACTCGTCGTGCTGCGCTTCGACGCCCTTGGCCTCTCCACCGAGCTGGATCGCACGACGCTCGCGAATAGGGTCCGCACCATCCAGACCGGCGATCTCGGCCGCAACGGACACCAAGACGTCGTCGTGACCGACTTCAACAACGCCCAGGTCCTGCGAGGCGATGGAACGGGCACCTTGGAGAAAGGGCGCATCTACGGGACGTCCGGTGTCAGCGGAGCCTTCTTTATCGACCAAGACCTCGATGACGTGGAAGATCTGGTGACGCTCGCTCGAGACGAGTCCATCTACCGAATCCGCGTGGCCTGGGGCCGCTGCACCGACTAGGGCGGCAGCTGCCTCGTTCCTGCCGCCCTTTTGAAGGAGAGCGGCGCCCCTACTTGCGCGTCAGCTCGATCACTAGGCTGTGCTCTTCGCCCAGGACTAGGTTCACCTCGACGGGGGCGGAGGGCATGAACCCTTCTACGCTGGGGGCCTGGACGGAATACCTGCCCTCGACTCCCACCGTGAACCATCTCTCGGCCCCCCTTGATCCTAGGTACGCGATACTGGCCTCCCCAAGGGGATCGACGAGGTCAACCGACTCCGAGTCTGGCCAGGGAATGAACTCGTCGCCACTTCGCAGTTCGATGCTGCACACGGCCGCCTTCTGAATCTCCGCAACGAAGTCGGTCGCCGTAGAGGCGTCGAACTCGACGGTTTTTGTGACGTACGTTGGGTGAAACACCATGACCGCAAAAGCGCCTCGGGGAACCTGGAAGTGGAAGTCTCCGGTTTCCTTGTCCCGCATGGCAGACAGAAGTCCCCCTCCCCTGGACTCCTCGGGCACCGCGGGACGCCATGCGATTCGCTCGATGTCCGCTAGGGCTTCGCTCGTCCCCTTGAGGACGACACGGACCGTCACCTCCGTTGGCGTAGGCACCTCGAAGACGTAGTCGCGCGTTCCCTCGGGCGGGTGTTCGAACACCTGCTTCAGGTTCAAGGGGGCGTACTCAATGGAGTAGGTGCCTGTCTCGAGGTTCGCGACCTCAAAGGTGAAGTGCCCGTCCTGGCCCGGCACGGGGGAGAGCTCATCGCGCCGAATCGTTGTCTGGGTTGGCGCGCCGCTCACGGAACTCGAAAGGCGGACCAGCGCCAAGTGCACCCGAGGGTGATCCCAGCCCTCTGCAACCCTGAGGGTTCCTGACAGCGGGGCCATCGAGGTAGCCACCTGTGGCTGCAGGGGCACCGTGACCGCAGTCTCCTGGCCGGCGAGCACCGTCACCTGCTCCTCCCCCAGGACGGCGGGGTCGCTGTACCACTTGCCGACCTCAATCTTCAGCTGATAGGTCCCAGGCGTAAGCCCCTCCAGCTTCGTGGGATTGTCCCGCATCCGGAAGTCCGCGTAGGGAACGCCCCCGGAGTACAGCCGCAGCTGGGCAGCCCTAGGCTCGAACCCCTCGTAGTTCACGCGGAGGCCTCCGGACGCCACGAGCTCGACCCGCCGGTCACCTGCCTTCGACAGGTCCATCTTGACTCTCTTCCAGGCGTAGCCTGGCGCTCCGACGAGCAGCGTTGCCTCCTTAGCGTATGACGAGGGACCTGACCTCTGGAGCGGTACCGGTGAGGCTGCACCCGCTGCAAGCTTCAGCATTCGTTGGCCGAGGGGAGACGTCACCGTTGCCAGTTCGTCTTTGAGATGGTGAACGTCCACGCCGGTCAGGTGCGCACCGCTTTCGGCCGCGACCACCTCCAGCGTTACAGCGCCTGCTTGGCGAAGACCCACCTTCGCATCGACCGCTCCCGCCTCAAGTCGCAGGCTTCTCACGATCTCATCCGGGGCGTCGTCATCGCGCAGTTGGAGCCCTTCGAAACCGCTTGCTTCCGGAGCACTCACCTCGAAGTACTCGGGCTTCCGCGGGAGTTCGCGAACGACCTCGTCTGCTACGAGCAGCTGCACTCCACCCTCCACGGTGGCCATCCGCACTTCGAATAGGCTGTCCACCACTGGCACCTCGATCCCACGTCCGCCCTTCTTGCTCCAGGCCGTCAGACGCGCAGTGCCGTCCAGCGCGGCGTCGATGGGCAGGCCGTCGCGATGGAGCACAAACCTGCCAGCGAGGACGACCTGCGGCTCGCTTGACGCTGGCGGGACTTCGCTCCCCTCTTCCGGCATCGGCGCCGCGGCCGCGCTCGACGGCGGCGAGCCCGCGGCGACTCGCGCGTCGGGTGAAGCAGCCGGTACGACCTCGACGACCCCCGTGCCCTCAGGTTCGGCCCGGGCCGGGGGCTCCGCCGCTCCCATGACGACGGCATCCGGCGCCGCGTTCGGAGCTCGAAGCGCGAACCAGCCGGCCGCCATGCAAAGACCAACGAGGACAACCGCTCCAACTAGGGGACCTTGCTTCATGCCCCAAGGCTAACTCAGGTTCACTTCTTCGGGCTCACCCAGAGCAAAGACGCGTCGCCGTAGCTGTAGAACCGATAGCGGCGCTCAATCGCCGCTTGGTACAGCTCCTCCATCGCTTCCATGCCCAAGAACGACGCCACCAGCATCAAGAGCGTGCTCTTGGGCAGGTGGAAGTTGGTGAACAGACCGTCGCACACGCGTGGGCCACTCCCCGGGTGGAGGAAGATGTCCGTATCGCCCGACCGGGGCTCGACGACGTCGCGATCGAAGGCGGGATGCGAAACGGCGCAGGACTCAAGGACACGGGCGCTCGTCGTTCCCACCGCGACGATCCGTCCGTTCCTCGATCGGCAGTCGCGGATTTCGCGGGCGGTCTCCTCGGAGAGCTCGAAGCGCTCGCTGTGCATCCGGTGCTCCTCGAGGCGTTCGGCCGTCACGGGCAGGAACGTGCCGGCCCCCACGTGCAGCGTCACGCTCGCCCGGCGGATGCCCGCCGAGCTCAGGCGCTCGAAGAGCTCCTCGGTGAAGTGCAGCCCCGCTGTGGGCGCGGCCACCGCCCCGCGGGCCCTCGCGTAGACCGTCTGGTAGCGCTCGGTGTCGTGCTCCGTGGCGGCCCTTTCGATGTAGGGCGGAAGCGGCATGGTTCCGGCGAGGGAGAGCCGCTCGAAGTGGTTCGTGGGCTGAGGGGTCCCTTCGCCGCCCACCAGCCGCGCCAGCCAGTAGCCAGACTCTGCCTCGCGCTCGACCATGATGGCCTCGACGCCCCCGCTGCACGTGACCCGCTCACCGGGCCGCATCTTCTTGGCTGGCTTGACCATCGCCCGCCACACCTCCGCCTTGGCCTCCGCCATCCCGGCGGGCTCCAAGAAGAGCAGCTCGACCTGCCCGCCGGTGGAGCGACGCCCCCGGACCCGCGCCGGAAGAACGCGCGTGTCGTTGACGACGACGAGGTCCCCTTCCCGAAGGAGCTCGGGCAGATCGCGGACGATCGCATCGTGGGGAGCTGAGCCCCGGCCGCGCGCCACAAGGAGCCGCGCAGCGTCCCGGGGCTCGATAGGAGCCTGGGCGATCAGTTCCTTCGGAAGCAAGAAGTCAAAGTCTGCCGTGTTCACGGGGAGAGTATGGAAGGCCTGCTCTGGATGTCGAGGGCTGTGCCCACCTCCCCAGGCGCTCTCCGCGGCCCCTTCAAATGCGTCCAGAATACATCCGAATTGAAATACCTGAGGAGGTCTCACTAGCGGGAAACCCTGAGGATTATTCCCGCGAATCGCCTAGGTAGGCCCTGGGAGGCTGGCCTAGGAAGCAGCCAACGGGAATTTGCCTGGTCGGAGGCCCTGACTGTCCTCGGCCGCCGTGAAAGAGACGGAAGCTCCCGTTGAGCTAAGCGCGCGAGCTGCCGTAAGAAGGCCTGAGCGTGATGCTCAACCACTCACCGCCGTGCCCGGGGGGGCCTCGGGGGTGAGCAACTGTTTCCTTGAAGGGAAGCAAACTCAGGGGGCCCGAGGCGTTGCACACCGCCTTGGGCCCCCGCCTTTATTCGCTGCTGTGGAGCGGCTGAGACAGAAGCGAGCGGACCTGCTCGAGACTCTTCAGCTTGCCCTCTTTGAGCCGCAGGCTGAGGGTGTTCGGATCCCACCCGAGATAGAGCGCAGCCCGGGTTTTGTTGACGCGGCAAGTCGCCGTACGCGTGGTCCAAAGAGCGGCCGCTAGGTCTCCCATGGATGGCGAGCGTGACGGGAGACGAGGGACGGAGTCTAGCCCGGAATCCGAAAGTGCGGCCTCTACCTCCCCCACCCCCATGGGCTGACTTTCGCCAGGCCGGACGCCACGTTCGTCCCCCACGGTCCGGCGCACGTGCATGACGAGGGAGTAAAGCACGGCCTCAAGGCCGGCGTAATTCTCGGACCAGGGCTGGCGCCACAGGTGAGCGATCGCGGCGTCCTCTAGAACGAGGGGGCTTACGCCCTCCCGATCGGCGATGCGGTCGAGAAGGAACCGCAGGGACGCCGGAATCCAGTGTCGCCGCTGCCGAAGCGCTGGCCTTCGAACGGTCACCCGCCCTAGGAGACGACGGAGCTGTGGGTGTACGCCGTGGTCGTCGCCAGCGCGGCCTCCGACCGTTGCCAGAATGCGAGGCCGCTGCCCAATCGGACGGGAGCACAGCTCGAGCAACGCCGCCTGGGCAGCGGGCGAAAGCCACTCTAGCTCGGAGATCGCCAGCGACTTGACGTCGCCATCCCCGCCCAAGGCCTGGATCCCATCTGCTTCCAAACTGAACGCCGACCTGATCACGAGCCCTTCGGGCGGCGATGGACGGCTAGGCCCCCCCGCCTGATGCACCAAGCGCGCCCAGGTCTTGCGTCCCGTTCCGGCCTCCCCCGTGAGCAGAAGATCCGAGTGGGAGGATCGCAGCGCAGCGAGCTCTTGGAGCATCGCATCGAATCCCGGTGCGTCCGGCGCGAACCCGAAGCCGCCATCGAACCGCCGTCGATCCTCCGCCGAGAGCATCGCGGCCTCCACCGCCGGGCCCGATAGCTGCAGCGTGTCAAACCAGCGTTCTACGTCGACCTCCCGCGCGTCACCGCGACGGGCGGACTCAAGACTCAAGACGGCGATCACTCGCCCCCCGCGGTGAAGCGGAATCGCGGCACCTGAAATCGCCCCTGGATGGAGCATCGTGACTTCGGCGCTTTCCACCCCGTAGCGCACGGCACCGCCGGTGAGGAGCGATCGGCGAATGGCCCATGCGCCCTCGTCGTTGGCCTGGCCAAGCCGGTCACCGGCATCGCCTCCGGTCGCCACCATCTGAAGCTCGCCACCGTTCCCAACGGCGTGGAAGGCGATCCAACGTCTCTCGGCCGTCTTGAGCTTCAGCGCCCCCACCGCTGACTCCCACGTCCCGCGTAGGCCTCGCGAAGCAGCGCGTCCGCGATCGAGGGCGCCGGGGAGCTCCCACGCCGCAGAGGCACCTTCCCCAAGATGAATGGGCGTTCGCGGAGCCAGCACGTCGCCGGTTCTTGCGCCGCGTGCGAACAGGTGCTGCTTTCCGAAGGCCCGGGCCAAGGCCTCTCTCGCGCGCGCCGACGGCAGGAGCCGGGTTGGGCACTCAAGCCAGACGAGGCCGGCTGGCTCGCCGTCGCCGTCGAGGATCGGCTGGACGACGAGGACTGCAGGTTCGTCGAAGCCATCGCCGTCCTGGCGCTCGCGCGAGGCTCGCCCATTCGAGCGGCGGCGCGCAATGCAGCTCGCCGCGATCCGCGCCTTGTCGTCCGGCACTTCCTCAGCACGTACGAGCAGCACCGGCGCGGCTCGGCACCCCACTTCGTGCTCGGGCGTCCCACGCTCCAACAGGGCGGCTCGGTGGCCAGAAGACCAGCGTTCGAAGTGCGAGTTCAGCCCCGGCGCGATCTCCTTATGCAGCACCTTCAGCAGGCCGCCCGGCTGGATCGCTGAAACGACGATCGCCGTGGCGCCCAGGGACCTGCGCGACAGGCTCACATCCCGCGGGAGGTCCCCCGCAGGACGCGCCCCCACGCTCGATGGCCATCCGGACCGACAGTGACCAACCAGCTGCTGCCAGCCAGGAGGGACGATCCCCGTGGCCGTACACCTTCCTATGGCCGCGCCGAGATCCGGCAGCTCGCCCTCTTCCATGAGCCAGCGAATCATCAGCGAGAGCACGTCCATCGGGCCGCGGCATTCCGCCGGCCCCGGCGCGGTGGGCCCCGCCCGTCGAACGGCCTCGGACGCGGCCACCAGCTGACCATTGTCGAGATGCAGCGCCACAAGGTCGCCAAGGATGGCGACACGCAGCGAACGCGCCGCCGCCCCGCGCATGCGGCTGAGTCGCCCGAGCAACGTCTCAAGGGCCCCTCCGCTCTGGGGCTCGCGGCCATCCGCCAAATCCACAATGCGCTCGTATCGAATGCGCCAGAGCTCGGCCGCAAGCCGGCGCGTTTGCCCGCCGCCCGCTTCGCGGCTGTGCTGCGCGTGCTGCTCGAGTCCGTCGACGAGACTCCCGAGGACGTCAAGGGGCGGAGCCGCCGCTGCCGGAACCTGCAGGCCGAACTGCCGACGTTCCTTCTCGGTGGTGGTCGCAAACGCTTGGCTCCATGCCGCGGAGTAGGTGCGCCTCGGAACGGGTAGCAACAGGTAGGTTTCACCGACCATGGCTTCCACCGCCACGTGGATCAAGAGATCCTGGAGCAGGCTGCCGATGGTGCCAGCGTGGTACAGACCGAGCTCATCGCGGGCACTGTCGAGCTGGACGTGAACCGAAGGTGACCCGGAGTCAGCGGCATCGCTGCTGAAGATGCACAGCGCCCTCGTCAGGCGATTGGCGAGATCCTGATCCCCTAAGGATGCGTCCGGGAGGATCAGCGCGATGGGATCCACAAGTGACGACGGAGTCAAAGCGACACCCCGAGTCCTTGGCCACCAGAGAGCTCCCGCGCCGTGCCGGTCCCAGATGACGCTGGATGGGCGAGCGCTAGGAACCGAGCGACGTGACGACGCTGCACCGGGCCCACCGGCGCCACAAACTCGTCGCGGGCCTTTGGCCGCCCAAGGCGAAACTCTAGCGTCGCGCGGAGCGTCCCCATCGGGGCAGAACGGTCGAGGACCAAGGGGATGGACTCGGTCAACGCGAGCGCGCGGTCGTCCTCGCCGAGCAGGAAGTGCGCGAGCGCCAAAAGCCGCATGCAGCGTTCGCGCAGCGCAGCCTCCTCGTGGGACTCGCCCTCGATGGCGGGGGTGAGCTGTTCGAGCTGCTCCAGCAGAAGGTCGCGCGCGCTGACCTCTTCCCCAAAGGCGAGCGCCACCTCGACCATCGCCAGCCACGCCGCGTCGTCGTCGGAAAGACAGCGCCCGAGCCTCCCGAGGCTGAGCGCGAGACTCGCTGGTCCCCCCTGGCGATCTACCGTTGCCGCGCCTTCCGTCGAACGAAGCGACTGAAGGAGTCGCTCGCTCACCGCCCGGCGAGACTCCCACTCCATCCATTCCACGAGCGTCCGGCGCGCATCCGGTGCGGCCGGCGCGACCAGTTCGAGGCCAGCGGAGCCGAGGCTAGCGGCCGTTCGCGCCAGCCGTGCCGTCACCCCCGCGATCACGCGCGCACGGGCCTGCCGCTCCAACACTTCCAGCTCGCGGTAGACCTTTTGGATCATCCTGTCTGGGGCAGCGGCTCCGGATGACCTCGCCGCCGCGGCGGAGGCTCCGCCGCGGCTGAGTCCGGCGAGAAGGACCGTGTCGGCGAGCCAACGCTCGGCCTCCTCCATCGACCAGCCAAGCTCGACGAAGTAGCGGGACGCGCCTGCGGGTGGATCGAATGCACTCAACGGGGAACCTCTTGGGATGGTCTCTTCGGCAGCCCTGGTGACGGCTTTTCTCGCTGCGACGCCGCCGCGCGCGCCAGGGACTTCTTGACGGCGTCCATGGTCGAAACGAGCGCCACGCGCGCGCGCTTGCCGAGCTCGGCCGGAGTCAGCTGGCAGACCTTCGCCGCGTCGTCCAAAGAACGTCGTTCGATCACGAGGGCGAAGAAGGCGCGCCGGTCCCGCGGCTGAAGACGGTTGAAGGCATCGCACGCCACTCGCAGATCGCGTCCATCAAACCCGAGGGGGCTCGCGAGGGCGCTCAAGGCGTCGCAGGGCAGTTCGTCGCCGACATCCTCCGCCTGGCGGCCCGCGATCGCCCGCCGCTCCTCGACGAGAACGTCCGCGAGGGCTGCCTCCACGTGGTCGTGGATCCACGCGCCGTCCGACGGAGGCCCGTGGATGGGCACATCGTGCGCGATGCGAGCCAGCGCTCGCAGCTGCACACGGTCGGCGTTGAGAAAGTAGGCGCCGCCCCGAATGACGCCGGCCACGAGCGAGCGAAGTCGCAGGGGGTCTCCGTCCATGAGTCGACGGAGAATCAGATCCGGCTGCCGTCCGGCGAGGACATCGCGCCAGCCAGGCTCGGGACGCCAGGCCGAGCCACCGAGTCCATCGGCCGCGATCGGAAGGGCGCCACGCTCCGACGTGCGCGGCTTGGGGGGTACCTGGGTGGGCTGGGTCATCGTGCGTGCTGAGCTCGAGGTCAGGGGGGCGCTTCGAGCTTAGGGCGAGAGCCGAAATCGGGCTCTACGACGGCCCAAGAGGAACTCCGAACGGCCCTGGGGCCGCAAAAACGCCGCTTCGGCCCCGTGCGCTCGACAGAGTCCTTGAATTCGGGTCACGGACATGCGCGAATTGTCGCAGCGAAGAGTCCCCAGTTCCTGCCCAGGGAAGTACGCCTCACCGAACCCAGCCACTAACCTCTTCCGCTTCTGTGCCGATTGGTGCCGTTCCGGCAATCCACGCCCACCCGCAACCGCCTCGCGCCGCATCGCGAGGCCGGGGCCACCAGCGCCCCCATGAGATCCATGACTGATCCTGCCCCTAACCCGGCCCGCATTCTCGAAGGCAAGACCGGCGTCATTCTCGGCGTCGCCAACAAGCGTTCCCTCGCGTGGGGGTGCGCCAAGAGCCTCTCCGAAGCCGGCATGCGCCTCGCCTTCACCTACGCGGGCGAGCGCCTCAAGGGAGCCGTTGAGAAACTGGCCGCCGAGTGCGAAGGCTCGATCGTGCTGCCGTGCGACGTCACGAAGCAGGAAGAGATCGACAGCGCGTTCAGCGCGATTGGCGAGACCTTCGGGGGCCTCGACGCCGCCGTCCACGCCGTCGCTTTCGCCAAGCGCGAGGACCTCCAGGGGGACTTCGTCGACACCTCCAAGGATGGCTACATGCTCGCCCAAGAGATCTCGTCCTACTCACTCGCTGCGGTGACCCGAGCAGCTCTGCCCCTCATGGAAGGTCGCGACGGATCCATCGTGACGCTCAGCTACATCGGCGCCGAGCGTGTGGTTCCCAACTACAACGTCATGGGCGTGGCGAAGGCCGCTTTGGAGGCCTCGGTGCGCTACCTCGCCGCTGACGTTGGGCCCCGGGGCATTCGCGTCAACGCGATCAGCGCCGGTCCCATCCGCACCCTCTCGGCCGCAGGCATCAAGGACTTCGGCTCGGTCCTCGACCAGATCGCGGAGCGCTCGCCGCTGCGTCGCAACGTGACGGCGGAGGAAGTGGGCGACACTTGCCTCTTCCTAGCAGGCCCCCATTCACGGGGCATCACGGGGACGACCCTCCACGTAGATGGCGGTTTCCACATCATGGGCATGTAAGAATCGGGTGCCAGGCCCCCCCTGGAGCCCCGTTTCGTGGACGCTAGGCGTCCCGCCCCCTGTTTGACTCAAGCTTCGGCTCTCCTTTGGGCACTTTCCTCCGTACTCACTGAGGACCCATCCACGGAGACCCAACCCACCCTGACCCTATGGCTATCCTACTCACCCCGCTCGCCGCCGCCGTTCTGGCTGCAGCATCCCCGGCGGCGAACCTCCCCTCGTTCCCCGTCCTTGGCAGCGTGCAAGATGGCACGGTCCAAGAAGAGACGGTCCAAGAGGAGACGGGGACCGACGAAACGCCGCAGATGCCCGAGTGCACCGGCGACGAGTTGATCCTGCCGTCCGGCCTGAAGTACTGCGTCCTGAAAGAGGGCGGTGACGCCGAGTACCCCGTCCGGGGCGACCGCGTCAAGGTGCACTACACCGGCTGGAACCTCGACGGGACGATGTTCGACTCGTCGCGCACGGCTCGCTTCCCGGGCGCACCGGTGGAGCCCGCAGTCTTCTTCGTGGGCCAGGTCATCCCGGGCTGGAACGAAGCTCTGCAGCTGATGTCCCCCGGTGACCAGTGGCGCGTGTACCTCCCCTCGGACCTCGCCTACGGCGAGAAGGGCAGCCCCCCGAAGATCCAGCCGAACGCCGACCTGATCTTCGAGATCGAGATGCTGGAGATCACCGCTCGTGCTCCGAAGTTTGTCGCTTGGGACGCGGAGGCCGAGGGCATCACGACCCTCGAGAATGGCCTCATGTACCGCGTTCTGGAAGCGGGTGAAGGCATGGTGGCCACCGAGGGCGATCTCGCCGTCGTGGGCTTCGGTGTATTCAACCCGGGCGGCGGCCTCGCCTTTGCCCACACCATGGCGGGCGCTGGCACGAAAATGACCATGAAGCCGACGGCGCCGCCGCTGCCCTTCATGAAGGACCTCCTGCCGCTGATGAAGCCGGGCACGAAGCTCCACTGCAACCTGCCGGCCGCCATCGGCCTCGGCGCCCAGGGTCAAGTGCCTGAGCTCCCCGCTGGCTCGAACGAGATCTGGCTCTTCGAAGTCGAGTCCGTCGAGAAGTTTGAGAAGCCGGACTTCGTCCTGCCCCCGGACGAAGAGCTGACCACCACCGCAAGCGGACTCCGCTACAAGATCGTCAAGCAGGGCACCGGCCGGATGCCGACGCCCGCCAACTCCGTGCTCGCCCACTACTCGGGTTGGCTCACGGACGGCAGCCCCTTCGATAGCTCGTTCGAGCGCGGCGAGCCCAGCGAGTTCCCCCTGCGCGGCGTGATCTCCGGCTGGACCGAAGGCCTGCAGCTCTTGAAGGAAGGCGGCGAGATGATCCTCGTGGCACCGCCCGACCTCGCCTACGGCGCGGCCGGCCGCCCGGGTATCCCGGCGAACTCAACCCTCGTGTTCTACATCAAGCTCGTCAGCGTCAAGTGACCAGTACCGCTCTGCAGCGGCCACGAAAGAGAAGCAGAAGAGAAGGGGGGCGGGGGGGGGGGCCCGGGGCGGGGGTCAATTTTGAGCCGCGCGCGGTGGTTT
>CAYQKK010000102.1:1355-3086 GCA_964417955.1 uncultured Planctomycetaceae bacterium | reverse complement strand
CGTGGAGTACATCAAGGGCTCCCACAAATGGGGACGCAAGTTCCGCCCGGCGAGCTTCAGCGGCGGCGATCAGTACACCGAGGCCTGCAGGAAATGCCAGCCTTCCCGCCTGAGCTTTCCCCCGACGATCCCATCGACTCAGCCCTCTGGCCGCGAATCCTCTGACGACGCGTGCGGGCTAGCGTTCTTTCTTCGCGATGATGAGATGCTGGAAGCCGCGCAGGAAGAAGTTCCCCTCCGCCGCCGCCTTGTGGAACGCGGGCTTCTCTAGCTTCCGGTTGCCGCGCACGACCGCAATGTGATCCACGATCTTGAACCGGCGCGAGAGCATTTCGGCAAGGCGCGCGCCGATCGGAACGAAGCCCTTCTTCTTCTCGAACGAGTCGCTGACGTAGAGCGCGAAGTAGCGCCGATCCCGCAGCACACGATCCGCCTCGGCGAACGCGCCCTCCATGGCTTCAAAGTAGCCGTCCTCGAAGGCCGACAGCTTACCGATGCAGTTCGGATCCTCGGAGTAGTCGATGTGAGTCGAGTACGGCGGATCCATGAAGACGAAGTCGGCCTTCTCATCCTCGAGCGGCACCTGGCGCGCGTCGGCCTTGAAGATGTCCTCGCGCATGGGTCGCAGGTCGTAGCCGATGCCGCGGCGCTTCATGTCCCGGGCCACGTCGAGGGTCGTGCCCCCGCCGCAGAAGGGATCCATCACGAGGTCCCCTTCGCGCGTGTAGCGCTCCAAGAGGTTCCAGATCACCCAGGCGGGCGTGCGGCCCTCGTAGCCGGGAAGGCCCATGGGCTGATCCGAGTACTGCTGGGACGGGTAGTACCAGAGCGTCGTGGTCTGCAGCTTGAGCGCGGGCTTCTGGGGCCTGCCGTAGGCGCCGCGTCGGGCGCCGCCGCCGCCGCGCCTGCGGGCGCTCCTCGGTGAGTCGTAGTCGCTCATGGGGCGCGAGGTTAGCAGGCGCAGACATCGGGCTGGGCTCTCCGCTGTCGGATCCGCTATGGTCAGCCCGTGGCAAGCCAAGAGCAGTTTCAAATCGTCGTCCCCCACCAAGGCGTCGAGCACGTTGCAGCGCGGCTGGACCAGCCCGACCCGAACTCCGGTGGTCCGGCTCCCAGCGCCGTCTTCGTGATGGCCCACGGCGCCGGAGCTGGGATGGCCTCCGACTTCATGGAGGCTGCGGCGCCGCGCATCGCGGACGCTGCGGGGATCGCGGTCGTGCGCTTCAACTACGCGTTCGCCGAGAAGATGCAGCGCAGCGGCTCGCGTCTGCCTCCGGAAAAGCGCCGCGCCCTCGACGTGGTTCATCGCGAAGTCTTCGTCAAGACGCGGGAGCGGTTCCCCGAGCTGCCGCTCATCGGCGGCGGCAAGTCCATGGGTGGGCGCATGTCGAGCCTCATGGCGGCAGAGGGTGAGCCCCTCGATGGCCTCTGCTTCCTCGGCTATCCGCTTCACCCGCCGGGTAGCCCCGAGAAGCTGCGCACCGAGCACTTCCCCGACCTCAAGCTGCCGACGCTATTCGTGCAGGGAACCCGGGACGCGCTCTGCGACCTAGAGCTCCTGCGGCCTGCACTAGAGACCCTGGGTCAAAAGCCGACGCTGCACATCGTCGAAGAGGGCGACCACAGCTTTGCGGTGCTCAAAAGGTCCGGCCGAACGCCGGACGAAGTGCTCGACGAGATCGCGGCCGCCGTGGCGGCTTGGGTCCCTGGCGTCAAAGCCGCGCCGAAAGC
>CAYQKK010000102.1:0-1255 GCA_964417955.1 uncultured Planctomycetaceae bacterium | reverse complement strand
AAAGCCGCGCCGAAAGCTGGGTAGAAAGCCTCCTACTCCATCGCGTGCTCGAGCGCGTTGCGCACGAGCCCCAGCACGTGATCGTCCGAGAGCTCGAAGTACACGTGCCGCCCTTCACGTCGCCGGCGCACGAGCTCGGCCCCCTCAAGCAGCTTCATCCGGTGCGATACGGTCGAAAGCGGCTCATCGAGGGTCGCCGCAATCTCCGATCCGCAGGCCTCACCGTTGCTGAGGAGCTCAAGGGTGCGCAGCCGTTGCTCGTCCCCAAGTGCTTTGAAGAGCTGCACCGCGCCACGGAAGGCGCGGTCCGGCATCGCCGACCCGGAACGGGCCACGTGCTCGTGGGGCTCCCAGGAATCGGGGTCTGAGTGGTCGTGGGCCATGACGGTATTGTCGGAAGATCGGTCCGCTAGGGCCAAGGCAATTGGGACAGTTGCATGGTTATCAAACCATGCAAGCATGCCAGCGTGAGGAGCCCCACGCTCCCCGCCATGAAAGTCACTCGTATTCGCGTCGCCGCTTCGGCGCTCCCCCTCGCGATCACCCTCGGAGCCTCCCCCCTCTTCGCCCAAGGCACCGCGTTTCAAACCCCTGGTATGCCAATTTGGGCGGCATCCGGCCAGGTCGATCGTTTCTCCTCAGAATTCAACCCGGCCATCGGTGCGCTCATCGACGGCTTCGGGGACTTCATTGACGCCGAAGGCGACGAAGAAGACGGGCTCGATCTCTACCTCCGCAGCTTCGAGATGACGGCGAACGGCCGCGTCGATCCGAACTGGTGGGGCTACGCGGTCATCGTGTACGCCGACGAGGAAGTGGAGCTCGAGGAGGCTGCCGTCACCTACGACGGCTTCGAAGGCCAAACGAGCATGCGCTTCGGCCGCTTCTTCGTGGACTTCGGCAAGCAGATGCAGGCGCACATCCACGACCTGCCCTACCCTGATCGTCCCGGCGTGCTGGCTGAGTTCCTCGGAGAAGAGCTGCCCGGCGTCGGCGTCCAGCTCGATCACTGGTGGACCACCGGTGAGTCTTCGGCGCTCCGCGCGTCCCTCGGTATCTTCGGCGAGTTTGAGCTCGGCGGACACCACGGCGAGGAAGAGGAAGAAGGCGGAGAGGAAGAGCTCGAGATTGGGCTCCCCGGCCGCAAGGACGCCGACGAGCTCGGTCTCACCGCGCGCGTGACGCAGTTCATGGACGCTGGCTCCACCGGCGTCTTCCAGTGGGGTGCCTCGGCGCGCCACATCGGCGGCTACTC
>CAYQKK010000101.1:0-21197 GCA_964417955.1 uncultured Planctomycetaceae bacterium | reverse complement strand
CGCTTCGCTTCGAGAATTCACCTGACTAGCCAGGCATCATCCTCGAAAGAGCCGCAGCCACGGCACTGCTGCACGATCTGACGATCCTTAGCTAGTCGTTGCCCTGCAGCTCGAAGAGGAACGTCGCGGTGCCGTCCTCGTTGCGCATCAAGCACATGTCGCCTCCCTGCCCAACGGCGATGGCGCCTGCCGCTGCGAGTGCGTTGGGGCCGATGTTCGGAAGGATTTTCCGAAGGGCGTAAGGCGTGAGGATCTGATCGGGATGCAGGTCGGCGATGGGGCCCGGGGGGAACTGAACCTCGGTGACGATCAACTCACCGACGCGGCCTTCGACGGTGATACGGACGACGTCCCCGGAGCTCGCGCATGCGATGGCGGTCTGGAGGAGAGCGTCCATGGCAGCGGCGACCAGAGCCTTATCCGCCACGGTGTCCGTGCGATTGCCGCGCTTGCGGAAAAGAATTCGCGGTGCATCGGGCGTTGCGCCAGCGATGGCTCCCAAAGCCTCCTCCACGAGGGTCGCCACGTCGAATTCTTGTAGTCCTTTGGGGGGCGGGGCGGCGACAAAGCCCATCGTGCGCGTGAACTGTCGCAGCCTGGAGAGCTCGCCTTCGAGTCCGACGTGGGCGTGGTGAGCACGGGCCTGGAGGTCGAGGGCTTGAACGAGGTCGGCTAGGTCAGCCACCTGATTCTTCAGCCAACCGGGACGCTGGGGTTCGGCGCTGACGGTGTCCGCCGCGACTTCGACCTCTTCGTCGTCCTCCTCGGTGATCTCTTCGACCGCGATCTCCACAGCCGTCGACTGGGGGAGCGGGTCGTTGAAGAACGCGTTGATCTCGTCCTCTGTCAGCAGGGGCTCGTTCGGATCGATCTCAAAGGAACCCTGTGCCTCCTGATCCGGCGCCTCTGGGCCTTCCGCCGGGACTTCTGCCGGGCGCTCGCCCGCCCCCTGCTGGTGAGGCCGAGGCCCTAGGGCGGGGCTCGTCAGGAATGCGGTGCGCGGGCGGAACGACGAATCCCGATGGAACCGTTCGAAGGCCCGAGCAGAGATAAAGCTGCCTTGGCTGGGGGCAAGCTTCGGCGGCGCTCCGGTGGGGGAGCCCAAGAGCGCGTTCCGTGGAATTCCTGCGTCACCGGGGGCGTTGCCTCGGATGGGCAGAAACGTCTTGCTAGCGCCGGGGCCCTCCTCGCGGGGCTCGCTGGGTCCTGAATCCTCGGCGGTTCGGTGACTCCGCGGCGGATGGATGCGCTGGCTGTCGATGGGGGAATTCAAAATGGCCTCGATAGCGAATAGGTCCAAAGGGCTCCCTCGAGGTCCAAGCCCGGCCCGGGGAGCCTCACCACGGTAGCGGGAGGAAGGAAAATCGCTGCCCTTCCCGCCCGAATCGGAGCGGGGTGAGACACGCTTCCGCGGAAGGTCGTCGCCATCGAACTCGTGGTCAGGGCGCTCCTCCTCCTCCGGCCTCTCCTCGTTCCCCCCGTCCATCCCTCCAGTTTAGGCACCCGAATGGGTCAAATTCCCGTTCCGATCCCTAAGTTCAGGCCTGAACTGCTCCCGAGGCGCCTTCAGTCGCCGCCAAAATGAGCCGAAACCTCCTATCGGCGGCCACCTAGCCGTGCCCATGCCAGACCACGAGATGCCCTATTCAGCCGGCCGTCCTGAGGACGGTCCGGAGAAGAGCCGCGGCCCTGCCGTTCGGCCCGATGGCGCCGTTCTAGCCGCGGGGCTGGACGGTGAGCCTAGCGCTCGACCTATGGTGGACATTTCTCTCGTCATCCCGGTCTTCGACGAAGAGGAGAACCTTCCGGTCCTGCACGCTGAGATCGTGGAGCACGTGGGTGGAATGGGTTGTTCCTGGGAGGTCATCTACGTGGACGATCGCAGCCGCGATCACTCGTTCCAGGTCTTGCTGGACCTTCGTGAGAAGGACGAGCACGTGCGGATCGTTCGGTTTCGGCGCAACTTTGGGCAGACTCCTGCCATGAGCGCAGGCTTCGAACACAGCCGAGGCCGCGTCGTTGTGACCCTGGACGCTGATCTGCAGAACGATCCCAAGGACATCCCCGCGCTCGTGGCCAAGCTCGACGAGGGCTTCGACATCGTGGTGGGTTGGCGTAAGAATCGGCAGGACGGGCTCATGCTGCGCAAGGTGCCTTCGAAGATTGCCAACCGCATGATCGCTCGCATTTCCGGGGCGACGGTCCACGACACTGGCTGCACCCTGAAGGCCTTCCGGCGCGAGCTGATCGACAACCTTGCGATCTACGGCGAGCAGCACCGATTCCTGCCGGTGCTGTCCCTCGCGAGCGGTGCGCGCATCGCGGAGCTCGTGGTCAACCACCGCCCAAGGATTCACGGCGTCAGCAAGTACGGGATCGGGCGCGCAGCGCGCGTGGCCCTCGATCTTCTGACCATGAAGATGCTGAGCTCCTTCGCGAAGAGCCCGCTGCCCTACTTCACGATGCTGTCGCTGCCCTTCGTAGCGATCCCCATCCTGTACTTCGCCGTCGGCTTCCTCGGCGCCGACTCCATTTCCTTCACGACCCGCTGGGCCCAAACGGTTATCGTCACCCTCGGGTTGACCTCGATGGCGGGCGTGTACTTTCTCCTGCTCGGCCTTCTGGCAGAGCTAGTGGTCAAGCTCAACATGCGCAGCGACAGGCCGATGACGAGCCCTCATCCTTCCGAGCGTGTTGCGCCGGATCACGACGCTCCGCTTGGCCCCCAGGAGGCAGCCTTTTGAAGCGCGAAATTGTGAAGGGCGAGCTGGAGACGCCCAACCCCGTGCCCTTGGCCGTAGCGCCCTCCGATCCCACCGGTGAGGAGCGCTTGATCCCGGTGCCCGATATCACGATCGTCTTCCCCATCCAAACCCACAAGGCGGAGATCGAGCAGGTGCTCGACGCGCTGGGGGGAGGGCTCGAAGCCCTTGGCTTTACCTGGGAGTGCATCCTCGTCTTCGACGGCATCAAGGGGGATCTGTGGCGTCGCGCCACGGAGATCCAAGCGCGCACCCGCGATCAAGTACGAACGATCGCCCTGCACAAGTCCTTCGGCGAAACGGTCTGCCTCTCCAGCGCTTTCGAGCACTCACGCGGCGGGCTGATCCTCACCACCCCCGCCTACGTTCAGGTGGACCCCCAGGATCTCTCGAAACTGCTTAGCGCGATCGACGACGGCGCCGACTTCGTGGCTTCTTGGCGTATGCCGCGCGTCGACTCCAAGCTCAATCAGTTCCAATCCTTCGCGTTCAACTGGGTCGTTCGCAAGGTGGTCGGCGCGACGTTCCATGACCTCAACAGCACCCTGCGCATCATGCGCCGCGAGGTGCTCGAACAGGTCACGATCTACGGCAACATGTACCGCTATCTGCCCGCCGTTGCTTACCGCCAAGGCTTCCGGGTCGACGAGGTCAAGGTGCGTCACCTCTCCGAGTGGGGCGGCGCCAGCGTCTTCGGTCTCGGCCTTTACTTGCGCCGCGCACTCGACGTGCTCGGCCTGATGTTCCTTGCGCGGTTCACCCACAAGCCGCTGCGTTTCTTTGGAACGCTAGGGGGCATCTTTTTGCTCCTCGGATTCCTCCTCTCCGGCTCGCAGGTCGCCCGTTGGGCCTTTGCGGGCGAAGGCTACGGCCTGTTTCAGCGTCCCTTTTTCTTGATCGGCGTCCTCCTCGGTGTCCTCGGCGCGCAGATCATTGGATTCGGACTTGTAGGCGAGATCATCGTCTTTACCCAGGCCAAGAACGTTCGCGAGTACCGCATCGAGCGGATCTACGAGTGAAGTAGGCGGCACACCGCACCCAGAGATTTCTTCCCCCCAGGAACGATCGATGTCCGACACCAACGCATCCACCAAGCAACCCCCCGCTAGTCACCCAGCCATGTCATCCGCAGGAGCAGCTCCTGGCGATCGAGCATCGGGCGTTACCGTCCGCCGTTCGACCCCGGAGGATCAGGTGGCGTGGGACGCTTTTGTGGATGCTTGCCCGAAGGCGACGTTCTTTCACCTCACGGGCTGGTCCCGCGCGGTGTGTGAGGAGTTCCACCACGAAGACCGTAGCTGGATCGCCCTCGACGGCGACCGCGTGGTCGGCGTGCTGCCGATCATCTGCTGCAAGGGGCTCCGCGGAGGCAAGGCGCTGATCTCGGCGGCCTATGGCGTCTACGGTGGGCCTGCGGGGGAGAGCCAAGCCATCGAGCACGAGCTTTACCGCGCGGCCGAGGCCGACGCTGTCGCGCTCAAGGTCGGGCGATTGGAGCTGCGCTGCCTAGAGGACCCGGGCCTCGACCTGCCCAAGGCTGATCTCCACGCGACCTTCATCAAGGACCTTCCGGAGACGCCCGAGGACGTGCTCAAGGGCATGCCCAAGAAGGCGCGTGCTGACGCCCGCAAGGCGCGCAAGAACCACGAACTCGTCCTCGAGGAAGGCCGCTGGTTTGTGGCCGATCTCGTGAGGCTGTTCCACCACAACAAGCGCTCCCTGGGTTCCCCCGCGCTGCCGGCGACGTTCTTCACGCGGCTCCTGGAGATTTTTGGAGACCGAGCGACGGTCCACGTGGTGAAGCGCGACGGCGAGCCCCTCTCGGCCGTCATGTCGTTCTTGTTCCGCGATCAAGTGCTCGCGTACTACTCCGGCACCGCCGAGGGCGTCGATCGCAGCTACAAAGCGAGCTGCTTCATGTACATGGCGCTCCAGGAATGGGCCGTCGAGGCTGGCTACCGCGTCTTCGACTTTGGGCGCAGCCGCAAGGACTCTGGGCCGTTCTCTTTCAAGGTCCACCAGGGCTTCGAGGCCCGTGACGTGCACTACTCGTTCCGCCTCGTCAAGGACGCCGGGCTGCCGACGCTCAACCCGTCGAACCCCAAGACGAAGATTCTGCAGGACACCTGGAAGCGGCTGCCTTTGTCGGTGACGACGAGGCTCTCCGGGCGAGCCGCTCGCTATCTGCCCTGATGGTTGATTGAATAAGAGGGCCTGTCTCGCGCACCGTTGTCTCCACGGATCTCGCCTTGCAACCCCCTGCCGCCCAATCTGCCGCCACTTCCGCTGCCACGGACTCCAGCTCTGCTCGGGACGTGGGGCAGGTGTGGTCACTCGATGCCTCTGGACTCGATCCCGAGCGCCTTCGGGGTGAGGCCGGGGTGCGCGCCCTCAAGGGACTCTTCGATGCGCTGATTGAAGCGCTCGACCTTCACCCGATCGCGGCCCCGATCTGGCACCTGTTTGGCGGTGAGCACGCGGGAGTGACGGGGATCGTCGCTCTCAGTGAGTCCCATCTTGCATGTCATAGCTTTCCGGAGCACGGTGGCGTCACCCTCGACCTGTACACGTGTACCTCGCGCCCTGCGCCTGAATGGGAGAAGCTCTTTGCTCTCCACCTCGGCGGCGCCGGACCCGTGCAACTTGAGAAACGCGTCTTCCGGCGCTCGCTCCACTCTCCCCTAGGATCCGACTCATGAGTGCTTTCGGTGACGAGGCCGGAGCCGTTCGCGCTCTCCAGGTCATGACCTGCAGCCGTTGCGGCGCGGACGTCGAGATCACCTCGCCCGCGACGGTGACGGTCGCGTGCGAGCACTGCGGGACGCTGCTCCTGCGCGGCGACGTCGAGATGGAGTCCCTCGGGGAGGTCGCCCTTGCGGCGCCGCTTATCTCCCACTTCCAGCTTGGAACCGAAGGGCGCTTTGACGACCGTCCGTTCACCGTGCGCGGCCAGCTGCAGCTCGACCATGGCGCAGGCCTTTGGAACGAGTGGGCGGCCGAGACGGAGGGCGGTTGGATCTGGATCGCCGAAGCCCAAGGGGAAATTCTCGTGTTCGAGGAGATCGAGCTGCCTTCCGGTGCGCTTCCGGCGCGGGATCAGCTGCCGGAGGTGGACAAGAAAACCGGCGACATGATTCGGCAGCCGGGCCGCGGTCAAAGCAGAGGGCGCTGGCGAGCCGGCGATAGCGTCGCCGTTGGGAACGACGTTTGGAAGATCGCGGAGATGGGCCGCGGGCGCGTTGTCGCCTGCCGCGGCGAGTTTCCGATCCGTATTGAGGTAGGGGTGCGCACGACGTACGTGGACCTGAGCCTCGGCAGCGGCAAGGTGGCGACCCTCGACTACACCCGCCCGGGTCCTCCAGAGTTCCTCTCGGGCCGACGCGTTGCGCTCTCCTCGCTCGCGCTCGACGCGTCGACTCTTCCCGACCACCGGCCCGATCGGGTCAAGTCGGTGTCCGTCAAGTGCAACCAGTGCGGCGGTACGATCGAGGTCCAAGACTCGGATCGCGCGCTGACCCTGGGCTGCGCCCACTGCGGATCCGTGCTGACGCGGGAGCGTCAGACCGACGCGTACCGCGCCATTGAGGGCGAGCGCGAAATGCGCCATAAGCCTCACATCTCCATTGGCTCCAGGGGCACGATTCGCGGAGAGGACGTCACGGTTCTCGGCTACCTGCGCCGCGGTGTTTTTGACGACGGCAAGCTCTGGCCTTGGCACGAGTACCTGCTTCGCAATAGCGAGGGCGCGTACCGCTGGCTCGTGGAGAGCGACGGTCACTGGACCTACTCGGCAGCTTCCTCGCCCGGCGCGATTCAAAGCGGCGGTGGCAAGATCAAGTTCGGCGGCAATAGCTACCGGCACTTCAGCGGCGGCAAGGCGGTCGTGGACACCGTTCTCGGAGAGTTCTACTGGCAGGTGAAGGCCGGCGACACCGTTCGTACGGACGACTACATCAACACGAAGACTTCGACGCTCGTCAGCCTTGAGGACGGACCGTTGGCCATGGCGGTGTCCGAGGCGGGGCACCTGCCCCAGGAGGAGCTCGGAGACGTCTTCCCCGCTGCGATGCTTCCGAAGCCGAAGGGCGTCGGGATCGTCCAGCCGAACCCCGTGCAGATGGGAAGCCTCTGGAAGACGTTTGGGGTGCTCGTGCTGCTGCTCTTCGCGTCGTGCGTTGCCGTGCGCGTTCACCACGCCAACGAGGTGGTGTTCACCGGACAGTTCGGCCCTAGCGCCAACGTGTCTGACACCGAGAAGGTGGAGTTCTCTGACACGTTCGAGGTCGCAGCGGATAAGGCGAACCTGAAGGTGACGCTGGCCGTTCCTTCGATCAGCCAGGGCTACCTCGCCCTGCTCGGCGCCCTCGTCAACGAGGATACTGGCGAAGTCATCACGTTTACGACGGCGGCCCAGCACTACTCGGGCGTCAGCGGCGGCGAGCGCTGGAGCGAAGGCAAGCGCCGCGGCAGCGCGCTCATCGGCAAGGTGCCTGCGGGACGCTATCGCATGCGACTGGCCACACGTCCCTACGACAAGGGCGTCGATCAGATCTACACCATCACGGCCAAGAGCCAAGTTCCACGGGCGCTTTGGTTCGTGCTCGGCCTTCTGGCTCTGACGGTGTTCCCCGTCGTGCAGTCCATGCGTGCTGGGGCGTTCGAGGCCAAGCGTTGGAGCAACAGCGACCACGCGGGCTAGCGTTCGAAATTCCCATGCTCTCCTCACTCAAGATCTCACCCGGCTACCTGCTCTTTGGCGGCGCGATCCTCGCGCTCTACCTCTGGCTAGAGCTCACCGGCGTCGCGTTCGGCGGATCCCCGGCTCCGAAGAAGATGGATCCCAATCAGATCCGCTCCTCTTCGCCTGGCTCCTGGACCTACATCTACTGGGCGCACGGCAGCCGCGGCAAGTAGCGCCATCTCATCCATTCTCCACTCACTTCTCACCTCGACCCCCCATGCCCTCCTTCTTCGCACTCATCGACGTGTACAACGAGATCGTTCGGCCGACGCTTACCATCGTGGGCATCGGAGCGATCTCGATCGCCATGCTCTTGATCGCGGTGCGCGTCATGGAGAAGGCTCTGCCGTTCTCCGTGCGCCACGAGCTTGAGGAAGATCACAACCTGGCCGCTGCGATCGTGATGGCTTCGATCATCCTCGGGGTCGCGATCGTGATCGCAGCTGTCGCGCAGGGGTGAGTGAGTCGGGCGTGGATCCGGCGTACGGCTCGGCCAAGGGGGCGCTGGGGCTGAACCTGGCGTTTGCCGTGGTCTTTCTGGTGTCGGCCTGTGGGCTCGGCTACCAGCTCGTCGCCGGCACGACGTCGTCGTACCTGCTGGGGGACTCCGTCACCCAGTTTTCGTTCACGATCGGGCTCTACCTCTTTGCCCTTGGCATCGGCAGCTACCTGTCGAAGTTCGTGGACCAGAACCTCGCGACGGTCTTTGTGCGCGTCGAGCTAGCGGTTGCGGTGATCGGAGGGGTGTCGGCGCTGACGCTCTTCTTCGCCTGGGAGTCCGAGCTGTGGTTCCGGCCGCTCCTGTACGGCGAAATCTTGATCATCGGCACGCTGGTGGGGATTGAGATCCCGCTGCTCGTGCGGCTTCTCGAGGAAGAGCTAGAGCTGAAGGAACTCATCGCGCGGGTGCTGTCGTGGGACTACGTTGGGGCACTGGTCTCGGCGCTGCTCTTTCCGCTGATCCTTGTGCCACGGCTCGGGCTCGCCCGTGCGGCGCTGGCGTTCGGCCTGGTGAATGCACTGGTGGCGCTGTGGAGCATTTCGCTCTTCGCCGATCGACTCCGGCGGCCCATGGCCCTGCGGATCCAGTCGGGCTTTGTCGTTGCGCTCCTCGCCGTGCTGTTCAGCCAGGCGGCCCAGCTGACGACCATCGCGGAGCACACGATCTATGCGGGCGAGATCGTGCACGCGAGCACTTCGCCCTACCAGCGGGTCGTTGTGACGCGCTCGAACAAGTCGCACCAGCTGTTTCTCTCCGGCGCGCTGCAGTTCAACAGCGAGGACGAGTACCGCTACCACGAAGCCCTCGTCCATCCGGCGATGGGATCGTCCGCGGACCCGCGGCGGGTGCTGATCCTCGGCGGCGGCGATGGGCTGGCTGCGCGCGAAGTCCTGCGGCACCCCTCGGTGGAAAAGGTCGTGCTCGTGGACCTCGACCCTGCGGTCACCGACCTTGCGCGGACGTTCCAGCCGTTCGTGGATCTGAACGAGGGCTCCCTCGACGATCCGCGGGTCGAGGTGGTGAACGCGGACGCGATGGCCTGGATGGAGACCGGCGCGAACCTGTTCGACGTAGCGATCGTCGACTTCCCCGATCCCCACTCGTTCAGCGTCGGCAAGCTCTACACTGACACGTTTTATCAGCTGCTGATGAAGCGCGTCGCGCCTGACGGCGTGGTGGCGGTGCAGAGCACCAGCCCGAGGCTGGCGCCGAACAGCTACTGGTGCATTGCCGAGACGATGGAGTCGGTGGGCTTCTTCGTCCGTCCCTACCACGCGGCCGTGCCCAGCTTTGGCGAGTGGGGTTTCATGCTGGCGAGCCAGCGCGCGATTCCTGTTCCCTCGGACGTGCCCGACGATCTGCGCTTTCTATCGGACGACTACGTGCCGAATCTCTTCGTGCTGCCGCGCGACGCCCAGCGGCGCGAGGTCGAGGTCAACCGACTTTCGACCCAGAGTCTCGTGCGCTACTACGACGACGAGCTGAAGCCGTGAAGCCGATCGGGAATGGAGGACTGTCGCGGCGCACTGCGCTCAAGGCTGCGGCGGCGGGATCTCTTGGGAGCCTCCTGGGCTGTGGAGAGGCAACGCGCGCGTCCGCTCGCCGCGACATCCCGGGCGGCTTCGTGGACGACGGTGTCGAGAGCGGTCACCGCTTTCGCGACGGATCCCTCGGGGGCGGCGCGCCCGCCAAGAACGAGCGCTGCCGCGTGCTCATCATCGGCGGCGGCGTCGCAGGCCTGAGCGCCGCGTGGCGGCTCGCGCGGCAAGGGGTCACCGACATCGCCATCGTCGAGCTCGGCTCGGCGGTGGGCGGCACGTCCCGCGGCGGCGAGATGCGCACGGCGGCGGGCGGCGCACTACCGTGCCCGTTCGGAGCCCACTACCTGCCGCAGCCGCGGGTCGAACAGCTCGCGCTTGCGGCCTTCCTCAAGGACGCGGGCATCGCGACGGGCACGACTTCGGACGGCCGTGTCGCGGTGGCGGACCGCGACTTCGTTCGAGATCCTGCAGAGCGTGTGGCGGGCCTCGGCTACTTCGAGGAAGGTCTTTGGCTGCGTGCGGGTACGCTGCCCGAGGACGACGTCGCGCTCGCTCGCTTCGAGTCGATCATGGCGGAGCACATGCGCGTCGACGAAGGCGGACGCCGGCTCTTCGATCTGCCCGTCGCGCGGTCCTCTGCGGCCATGCAGAGCCTAGACGGCATAAGCGCCCTGCAGTGGGCGGAGGCCAACGGCTTCACGTCGGAGCGCATGCGCTGGTACCTGGAGTACGCGTCGCGAGATGACCTTGGGGCGGCGCTCCAGGACACGTCTGCGTGGGCGCTCTTCCACTACTTCACGGCGCGCGGAAACCTAGAGTCTAAGGAGAGCGCGGGCTACCTCACATGGCCCGACGGCAACGCACGCTTGGTGCGGGGACTGGAGTCGTTGATCGAGCCGGCGCTGAGTCACAAGCGGACCGGCGAGGTTGCGCTTGAGGTCATGCCCGGGGAGGCCGGAGCCGCGGCGACGACCATCAACGGGGCGACCGGCGCCGTGACCCGTTGGACAGCCGACGCGGTCATCGTCGCGGCACCGCAGTTCGTGACGCGCCGGCTGTTGCGAGAGGACCCCGCGGCGAAGGCGCGAGCGTCGTTCCGCTACAGCCCGTGGATCGTGGCGAACCTGCACCTCTCCGAGCGTCCGAAGTCCCGGGGCTTCCCCTACGCTTGGGATAGCATCATCCACGGCAGCCCGAGCCTTGGCTACGTTGACGCCGGCCATCAGCTCGATCGCGCGGACGAGCGCGACACCGTTTGGACCTGGTACCTGCCCGTGACGGACTCCGACGAGCGCGCGGCGCGCCAGGAACTGCTAGCGCGGCCCTTCGAAACCTGGCGGGACGCGGTGCTCGACGATCTCCGCAGCGTGCACTCCAACATTGATGACGTCGTGACGCGCATGGACGTTTGGCGCTGGGGCCACGCGATGGTGAAGCCGACGCCCGGCACCATGTGGGGGGGCATGCGCGCGGCGGCCGCGGCGCCCATCGGAAACGTCCACTTCGCGCACTCCGACCTCTCTGGCATCGCGCTTTTCGAAGAGGCGAACTGGCAGGGAACCCGCGCGGCCGAGGAGATCCTTGAGGGTCTGGGCATGGCCGGGGAATCGCTCCTCTGATGACAGGCGAACGTCGAGATGCACCGGTGCGCCCGGGCTGGATCCTCGGACCCTGGGGCGACCTAGCGATCTTCACCGGGCCCGTACTCGCGGCCCTCGCCTTGATCGCCTACGCCTGGTCCAGCGGCTCCCTGCACAAGGACATGCCGCCCTGGATGTTCGCGCTCCTGATCATCGCGTGCGACGTGGCCCACGTCTACGCGACCGCCTTCCGGGTCTACCTGGACCCCGAGCGCTTCAAGGCGCGCCCCGGTCTCTACGTGGGCGTCCCCATCGCCTGCTTTGCGGCGGGTGTCGTGGCCTACGGCTTCAGCCCGGCGTTCTTCTGGCGCGTGCTCGCCTATCTGGCCGTCTGGCACTTCATCCGCCAGCAGTGGGGCTGGGTCGCCTACACGAGGGCCAAGGCGAGCGAAGGGCTCAAGGATCGTCGGCTCGACCAGCTCACGATCTACGCGGCCACGCTGTACCCCGTCCTCTACTGGCACACCCATCTACCGCGCGAGTTCTCCTGGTTCATCGAGGGCGACTTCGCGAGTCTGCCGCCGGTGCTCGACACCGTCGCCTTGGCCGCCCACTGGGCGATCATGGGGGCCTTCATCCTGCGCCAAGTTCAGCGGCTCGCCCGCGGCTTGGGCGTCAACTGGGCCAAGGTCCAAGTCGTTGCGACCACCTGGGTCGCGTGGTACGGCGGCATCGTCCTCCTGAATTCGGATATCGCCTTCACCGCCCTGAACGTCCTGAGTCACGGCATCCCGTACTTAGCGGTCGTGTGGACCATCGAGCGCAGCCAGGTGGGCGAACGCCGCCCGCCCCTCGCGTTCCTGTTCCAACCGCGCCTAGCCGTGCTGCTCCTCGCGCTCCTCGTCCTCGTCGGCTACACGGAAGAGTGGCTGTGGGATGCGCTCGTTTGGAAAGATCACCCAACCCTCTTCGCCAGCTTCACGGAGAGTGCGCTGCCTACGGTGCTCCTGGGCCTCGTGGTCCCACTGCTCGCGACGCCCCAGGCGACCCACTACGTGCTAGACGGCTGGCTTTGGAAGCGCCGGAAGCACCGCGATCTGGAGGGCCTTCTGAGTCAATCAGGAGTCGGGTATTTGGACGCTACTGGACGTCGCTGACCGTAGCAGTTGCGGATATGCGCAGCGATTCTCCGTCCGTTGTCGTCCTGAATGGCCTGGGCTTATTCGTAAGGGTGAACTGCGGACCGCTGTAGAGGGTCCACTCTCCCAGTGGAAGATCTCCAAGGAACACCGCGTTCTTGCCCGCTGTTCCGGCACGGATGATCTGGGCTTCCATTCCGTCGCTGCGTCTTGCCACAAGGAAGCCCGGCGCGAGGCGCCACGTTGCGTCAAGACCGGAAACCTCGACCCTCACCGGTTGGCAGGCCGGTACCGCGCAAGTCGCTGTCGTTCCGTCCGGACTGAGCTGCAGGGTCGTGCTGACGAAATAGCCCTTCTCACTTCCTTCTGGTCCAACGCGCACAGTCGTTGGAGGAGGTCCCTCAAGCTCCAGCGCAAAGCTCCCGTCGCGACTTGTGTGAGCTATGCGGGGGAGACCGTCACCGTCTCGGTAGCTCACCTGCCAGACTGAGTTCAATCTTGCCCCATCCTGTCGGATTAGGCGCGATGGAATGCGCCGCAGGGGCTTCATGTAGACCTTGCCGAAGTCGCGTACGTCTCCCGCTTGGAGCTCTCCGTCGGCGATCTCGGCAAGGCGGTTGAACCGCATTCCCTCCTTGAACACCCCGAGCGAAAGGACATCGGGCATGGCCCAGCCCACGAGCTCGCCATCGCTGTTGGACCGTCCTCCCACTCTGGCATGGATGAAGCCGCCCTCCAGTATCGCTCCCTCAACGGGTGCGCTGCTGTCCGCATCGAACACGGCCATGCGCAACTGCGCCGCTCCATCTGGAATTCGCTGCGCGATCTTCTTGTGCTGCGCACCTGGCTCGAACGCGATGGGGCCGTTCCTCGGGTCGAAAGGGCCGAGCGTCTCAATAGACATGTCGTCGCTTCGCCTTACGTGGAACCAAACTCTCTTGCCCGGAACCTGCGCCAGGTCCAAGGTGTCGCCTAGCTCGACGTCAAGTCGCCCTTGGGCATGGGGTCCACTCGCGGTGTCGCCGAGAGGGCTGAAGGAGGCGAATGTCACCTCACGCCCCTCGGCGATCCATGCTGATGAGACTGCCACGATGTCGTAGGACGAGGAGACGGCGCTTTGGGCGGGGTCGCTTAGGGATCGAAGCGTGACGCTCATCCTTGGCATGGGTTCCAGCTCGATCGTTATCGGACTCTTCCCAGCAGCGAAGTTGATCCTCGCAGGGAAGTAGCCTTCCACCATCAGCGTCGCTGAGCCTTGCATCTTCTCCAATGTCGCATGATTCAACCAGCTCACACCTGAAGGACTGAGGCCGAGGAAGACTCTTGAAGCGCTGGACGTCACCGCCGTTGGAGACATGTCAGGAATCAACAGCGCGAAGATCGGGCCCGCGTCGAAGTTCGGCAGCGTGTGGATGCTCCCCGGGGCGCCGAAATTCCGCAGAGCGCCATCAGGCTGCGTAGGGTCCGTCAGCTTGAGCTGCACCGGCGACCGCTCGCCAGTGACGTTGACGTCCGTGCCGGAGAGCACGCCTCCAGACTCGGTCGAGCTGAGCTTGCGGTCTGCGGTTCTAAGCTTCTTACGCAGCTCTTGGAGCTCGGAAGAGTGAACCACAGCTTGTGCTCCTGCGAGGCCCGCCGATGGCCTCGAACTCCACCACCAAGCAGCGCCCAGCGCAGCGAGCGCCGCAGCTGCCGCAAAACCGACGGTTCCAGCCGCTGCGGTGCTCTGGGGAACGGGGCACGACTGTCGCGCCACCAGGTAGGCCGCAGCTCCCCACGCTCGGCTTCGATCTCTCTCGTCGAGCGCGGTCCGCAGGCTCCGCACCGCCCGGCTGATGCGCTGCCTCGCGGCCTCGGCGGTGATGCCCAAGCGGCCCGCGATCTGCGTCGAGGTCAGGCCTTCGTAGAAGCGCAGCACGATGATGGTGCGCTCCGCGTCCGGGAGGGCGACGACCGCGTTGGCAGCGCGCGCCTGGAACTCCGCCAGGGCCACGAGTTCATCGGTGTCGAGCTCTTCGCTCGCCTCCGGCTTCGATGCGACTCGCTCGCGGGTGGTGCGGCGGAAAGTGGCCCTCTTGGTGGTGCGTGCGACGTTGCGCGCGGTGGCCGCCAGCCAGCCCCGTCTCCCGTGCTCCGGAACTCGATCACTATGCACGATGGCGAGCATGAGCGTTTCCTGCGCCACGTCCTCCGCGTCGCCGGATGAAGCGATCAGATGCCGGCTCAAGCCCACAAGCCAGCGGCGCTCGGAGAGCAGATCGTCGAGGGAGAGGGGAGGCGTCGAGGGCATGGGGAGAGGTGAAGGAGGTCGAGCGGGCGTCAACGGCTACTTTCCGCGGGGCTCGAAGCGTGACAGGGATTCTCGGCCTTCTTGGGGGCGGCGGAGCTGAACCAGCTCACGAGCCGGGCCCATCTGGAGACATATAGCGCGCTTTCGATGCCGAGGCCGGTCACGACCACCGGCCTCGTCCGTAGAAGTCAGCATGTCACTCACCGAAACCAACGTGCGCTACTTCGATCGCTTCTGGGCCTCTGCCGTCTCATGGGGCGACTTCTTGGAGGGGGTCGAGCAGAAGGCCGATCTCTGGGCTTCCTACGCCGGTCGGGCGAAGGTGCACGGGGATGAGCTGGCGCGCCTCAAGGCCATTCCTGGCGCGCGGAAGATCTTGATCCTGACCGAGGACTGGTGCGGTGACGCAGTTCGATCCACCCCGACGGTGGTCGCGATGGCGAACGCCCGGGAGGACTTTGAGGTGCGCGTGCTCAACGTGGATGGGCACCCTGCTGCACTGGACTCTCGCCTTACCCGGGGCGCTCGGGCGATCCCCATCGTCATCGTCTTTGACGAGGACGGGGAGGAGATCGGCCAGTGGGGGCCGCGGCCCGCGCCGCTCCAGGCGGAGCTTCGGGCCAAGATCCTGACGGAAGGTTCGCCGACCGCCGAGACGAAGGGCGAGTTCTACGCGCCGATCATGGGCTGGTATGCGAAGGACCGTGGGCGGACCGTGGCCCAAGAGATGCTGATGATCCTCGAGCGCGGCCCGGCCTCGTAGTTCTATCGGCGAGACGGTAGCGCGACGCGGCTGCGATGGCCCAAGGCCGACACCGCTCGCACTCCGAAGAAGTGGGTGTCGGCTGTGACGCCTTCGACTTTACCCTGCACGAACTGACGCTCGGGGCGGTTGCCGCGGGCGGGCTGGACGCGGATCACCGCAGGCACCGCTTGGGCGCCTGTCCAGATCGCGGCGGTTGTGTCGCGCCAGACGATCTCGTAGGAGTGGGTCGGGCTCGGGGCGTTCTTGGCCTCGCCTTCGGGCCGCGGCACCGATGGTGACCACCCGAGCTGCGTGTCATAGGAAACGGCCGCACGCATGGAGATGCGCGTCGGCGGTGGGGGAGCCAGGGCCATTTCCGCCATGGCCGCGGCGTTGACCCGCGCCACTTTCGCCATGTAGTCGCCGGACACGTGCTCGGCGAGGTCGCCGTAGGCGATGCCGTCCTCCACCCTGACGTCCTGGTGCTGGCGGCCGTAGTGCTCGTTGGCTTCCGTCAGGCGCGCCGCTGCGAAGCCGTTTTTGTGGAAGGGCTGGTGGTCCCCGCCGCGTCCGAAGCGATCTCTGCGGAACACCAGTTTGACCGCCGCGTCGGGGACGTACCGCTCGGCGCTCAAGGCGATGGATCGTGCGAGTGCGCGGGATAGCTCGTCCTCGTCGGTGTCGGAGAAGCACCGAATGGTCACGTCGTCCCGGACTCCGTTGCCTCCCTCTGTTCCGCCGACGATGTCGTTGGTGATCATGCCCTCCACGTCCAAGCCGAGCGTCACTGCCTCGTCAGCGAAGTGCTTTGACCCGAAGAGTCCCTGCTCTTCACCGGGCACTAGCAGGAACACGAGGTTCGCCTCGAACTCGCCGGCCGAAAGGAGGCGCGCGACCTCTAGCACGACGGCGGTACCGCTCGCGTCGTCGTTTGCCCCCGGCGCCGCGGACTCTGCGTCCAGGGACTTGCTTGCCCTTGAGTCGTAGTGTCCGGAGATCACGTACGTTCGGCCAAGAGGGTCTGCGATCTTGCCGGGGAGGAATCCGTAGACGTTGACGAGCTCGGCTTCCGTGCCGCGCACGTTCGCTCGAAAGCGCTGCTCGCGGACCTCCAAACGGCCGCCCGTCTCCGCTGCGATCGTCTCGAGTTCGCGCCGCAGCCAGCGACGGGCAGCGCCGATGCCCCGCGTCTCGGAGTCCGTGACCGAGAGCGTGTGGCGCGTGCCGAAGCCCACAAGCCGCTCGACCGAAGCGGTGAGCCGTGCCGGGTCAGCCTTCGCCAGCCAACCGGGTATTGGATCCCCCGTGGTCACGGGTGTGCCGGTTGGGACCTGGGCGGCGAGAACTAGGCTGGCAGAAACGGCGAGGACGGCGGATGCGAGGGTGGACATGCCTCGCATGGTACGCCTTCGCTGCCCGCTAGGAGTCTGCGCCACGGGTCGCGGTTTCGTGAGTGGTGCCAGGATTCGTCCTCGCTAGGCGCAACGGACCCTCCATGGTTGGACGCCATTGGGGGTCTGGTGCAACGCCGCGAGGATGGATCCTGGCGGTGCTCACGGAATCGCGACCCGTGGCGCAGGCTCCTAATCTTCGTAGGAGCCTATGAAGGTCACGTCCTTCACACCGGCCGCAAGGAACGCATCGAGCACCTGAACCACCTCGTCCTGAATGACGCCCGAGCGCGGATCGATGGAGCAGCGAGCCTCAGGGTTGCCCTCCACGAGCTTCCGGAGAGCCTCAAAGGCCGCGGACTGGTCCATGCCCGAGCGGGCGCCGACGCGGTAGCGGATGACTCGATCGCTGCCGTATTCGAAGCGCAGCTCGTTCGCGGCGTCCTCCAAGGTGTAGGGCCGGAGTCCTCCGTTGCGCATCGGACGCATACGGGTGCCAGGCTCGACGACATCCATGCGTACAACGATCTTCTCTACGGGCTCAGCGTCTCGAATGTTGACTCCCACGTCCTTCGGCAGATGCGCACCCATGGCGCCTTCCAACACCTTGAACTTCAGCGTGCACATGAAAAAGATCAGCAGCAGGAACGTCACGTCGATCATCGGCGTCATCTGCAGCTCGCACTGCGCGTTCTTGAATTCGTCGTGCTCGGAGGTTCCAGTGGAGCTGGGCTTGCGCATGGAGTGAGGGGCAAAGTGGGTTGGATCGGTGACGCACCGAAGTGCCTGTCACTCGCCCTAGGCAGCCCGATCGAGCAGGCAACCGCTCAATTTGGGGATTTCTCTTCACGGCCCCGGCGTCGGCGCCCGCTGCGGCGGTACCTTACGACCATGTTGCTACCGGTCCTCCTCGCCTCCCTCGCGCCGCACCTCGATCCGGCGACCGCTTCGTTTTCGACTTCGGAGGCTGCCATTGCGGTCCCATTCGTTCCGGGTACCGACAAGAACGACGATCGCATCAAGAAGCTCGTGCGCTCGATCGATCGGTTGGGTGATCGTTCCAGCTCGCGGCTCTTCAAGGATCTTGCCGCAGTCAAGACCAAGGCCGCCTTCAACGCCTTGAAGAAGGCCGTGAAGTCCCTGCGGGAAGAGCGCGCGATTTCTGCGGCCTATGCCGCCTTCGCCGAATTCAAAGGAGTGGAGGGTCTTGAGCAGGACGCCATCGACTACCTCAAGAGTGCGGCGCTCGGCAACAGGCGCCGCGAGTCCGCGCCGAAGGCGGCGGCCACCCTCGGCTCCTTTGGGAAGGCTGCGACCAGCGCCGCCGAAGAGGTGGCGGCGGAGTCCAAGAACGGGGACGTGAGGTGGGCGGCGATTCAGCCGCTGCTCAAGGATCTGGCCAAGCGCGGAAACGCGTCTGCGCTCACCACGATTCTGGAGTGCGCTCGCCCCGCCCTTGATGACGAGCTAGCCGAGGTCAGGAAGGCGCTTGGGAAATTCAAGCTGCTCGCCCATACCAAGCTGATGGTCGAGGCGATCACGGCCCGCGAGACTTCGCTTGGCGTGAGACTGCTCCTGATGAACAGGTTTGCCAAAGACGAGAGCGAAGCGGTGGCGGACGCCATTCTCGATACGCTGTCGATCCGCAACCCCAAGATTCAACGCAGAGCGATCGAGATCCTCGCGGATCGTTCGGACTCGAAGAAGGCGCAGGTCCGCCTGTGGTCGCTCTTGGATGCCAACGATCCCCAGCTCAAGCTCGTGGCCATCGAAGGCCTCGGCAAGCTGGCGGCCCAGGACACGAAGTGGCAGTCTCGCCTGCGAGTCCTGTCCCGCGACAGCGATCCGCTCAGCAGACGCGGCGCAGCGCGTGCGTTCGCGTACCAACCCGTTGAGGTGTCCACCGGCGCTCTGCTTGGATTGATCGAAGACAAGGACTGGCGAGTCCGCTTGGAGGCGATCCGGCAGCTGGGCCATGTGCGTGGACCCGGATCGGTGGGAGTTCTCGTCGGACGCATGGAAGGCGAAACCGGTCGCCTCCGCCGCGCCATCGCTGTTTCCCTTCGGCAGCTCACGGGTCAGGACCACGGCTTCTCGTCGGCGCGCTGGGGGTCCTGGTGGCAAGGCGAGGGCGGGGAAGGCTACGTGCTCCCGAGTGCGGAAGAGGCTGCCGCGATGATCGCGAAACTCGACGCGAGTCGCGCATCCCGCGAGAGCGTGGCCACGTTCTACAACTTGCCTGTCTACAGCGACCGCGTGGCGTTCGTTGTCGACACGAGTGGCTCCATGAGAGCTCGGACGTTTCTCAAGCCAGGCGCTGACCACGAAGAGGAAGAATCTGAAGACTCCGGCCAGCCCTCGGCCATGGACTACGCCCGTGCAGAGCTCAAGGCGCTGATCAGGCGCATTCCCGACGGGGCGTTCTGCAACCTGATCTTCTTCCACGACGATCTCGACCCTTGGAAGCGTGGGATCACCGAGTTGAATGAGCGCTCGCGAAAGAAGCTCATGAAGTTCATCGACGGTATCGACGCCGGGGGCGGGACCGCTCTCTACGACGGGCTCATCGAGGCGTTCGAAGACCCAGAAGTCGACACGATCTACATCCTTTCGGACGGCGTGCCCAGCCGGGGTGAGATCACAGACGCCGAGGAGATCCGCGCGACGATCGCCGAGCTGAATGCGACGCGCGAGGTGGAGATCCACGGCATCGACCTCTCCCAGGCGAGTCTCGCTCTCATGCTCAGCCGAGGCGTTCCGCTCATTCAGTGGCTCGCGGAGGACTCGGGCGGCAGCTACGTCGTCCCTGGTGCTCAAGAGGACGATGAGGACGAAGATTCAAAGAAGCCTCGTAAGCGCTAGCGGAAAGCCTCAGCCCGCTTGGGCCCTCCACGGATTGTTCTTTGGCTGGGTCGCTGCGGCTGCACCGTCGGCTCTAGGCTCTTGCTCGACCGCATCAGAGTCCGGAACCGGGCGCGCGGTGAGCGTGTACGCGGGTCGGTACACCGACAACTCATTGCCCGAGGAGATTGCGCTCTTTAAGCCGCTCAGCTTTGAGAGCGCGACCCAGGTCGCGGCCGCGTACGGCGAGGTCTTCGCCGCTCCTTCTCCGGCCTATCGGTGGGAGTGGGAGGTCAACGTGGTGCACTGGTCAGGGGAGCAGAGCCATCAAGAGCTTGCGGGCCTCGGCCTCTTTCGGTGGCAGTCGCTCCCTTGGGACCATTGGGTGGACACGAGCCTTGCGATTGGCAACGGGCTCTCCTTGGCGACCGAAGTACCGGCGCTAGAGGAGGCGTTTCACCCGGATACCGGCTCGACTCGTCTGCTCTATCACATCGTGGTGGAGATGGAGTTCGCGCGCGGTTTGTCGCCGGGCGCTCGGGGGAGCCATTGGCTCGATCCCTGGGCGACGTTCCTGCGTGTGCACCATCGCTCGGGCGTATTCGGCCTCTTCGACGGAGTCGACGGCGGTTCCAATACGCTGGCACTCGGGCTCAGGTACCGCTGGTAGTAGGGCGCTAGCCGAAAGTGATCTCGAAGCCGTTCGTGAAGTTGCTCACGCCGGACCCTGCGGCGGCGTCGCGATACCACGCCTGGAAGTTCCAGGTTTGGCCTGCTTGGACGGTGACGAATCCGCCTGGGGTGGGGTGCTGCGTGAGGTCGAGGGTCAGCGCGATGGTGCCTGAGACCCCGGAGGACTGGATCTGACCCGGACCGACGTAGCGGCCGATACTCGGTCCCACGCACAAGTTGCCCGCGCTGCCGCCGGGGTTCGATTCGAACAGCTGGTCGGGCGACGTCAGAAAGAAGCCGAAGGTGAGGGCGGGCAGGTTTTCGCCGAGAAGCGTGAGGTCGTTGGCGGAGGCGATGGGGTCGCCTAGCGCGGAGAGCTCGGCGGGGGCTCCGGTGCTGTTGGGTGCCGTAGCGCAGTAGCCCGTCCCGATCATCGCAGGGCCCATCTCGACGATCTGGATGCCGTTGATCACCGCGCGCGTGAGAAAGCCGCTGGTCGACTCTGAGGTGACTTGGAGCGGCCCGCCGAAGAGATCGATCTGGTGTAGCGCGAACGTCTCGCCAAGGAGGTGGAAGCCTGGCCAATCGCCGCCAATGACTTGGGTCCCGTCGCTGGATCCAGGGACGCTGACTTCGCTGGGCGGCATGACCGGATCAAAGTCCAGGGCGTAGGTGTAGACGGCATAGCGAGCGGGGCGCAGTCCTTCGAAAGACCAGGTGGTGACGTTCCCCGCCTGAAAGTTCGTCGGATTGAGGTCGTTCATCAACGCAGCGTCATCGCCGGGGGGGATCGCAGTCGTAGGGACCTGGGCAACGGCCGAAAACCCGCCCAGCACAGAGATGCCCGTGGGCTCGCCGCTCAGGCCGACTAGCTGAAGCGGGGGAGCGAGCGGGTTCACAAGGTTCCATTGTCCCGGCTGTGCGGCGGCGGCCCCGTAGCTGGAGGAAGGGGTGCCGACGGTGGCGCCGATGGTGACCCCAAAGTCAACGTTC
>CAYQKK010000100.1:0-21605 GCA_964417955.1 uncultured Planctomycetaceae bacterium | reverse complement strand
AGCGCAGGTGGCGTTCTTCCTTCTCTCTCAGCTGCTTCTCTCAGCTGGTTCTCTCGATGCGCTGCGTCTCTCACCTCGCAGCACTCTTACTCTCACGTTGCCGAAATCAGGCGGGCTGAAGCTTCGGTGCTGCTGGGAAGTCCACTTCCGTCTTCGTGATATGGTTCGTGTAGTTCGTCAGCGTGTTGAGGGCGACGGCTGCGATGAGCTCCAGCAGGTGCCCTTGGGTCCAGCCTGATTGGAGGAACGCTTCTACGGAACTCGGCTCCGGGTTGCCGCGGGTCACGGTGATCTCAGCGCTGAGGCTCACGAGCTGGGTGAGCTTCTCGTTGCTAGCCTTGCCACCTCGCGCGGCGAGGATTGAGTCCTCATCTAGGCCTTGCATGCCTCCGATCAGAGTGTGTGCCGCCAAGCAGTAGTCGCACTGATTGGCTTCGCCGATGGAGAGGGCGATGAGCTCAAGCTCTTGTCCACTGAAGAGGCCGCCTCCGAGGGTTTCGGAGAGTGACAGGTAGGCCTGCAGGGCTGCGGGGCCGTGGGCGAGGTTTCCGAGGAGGTTCGGGACCTTGCCCATCTTGGCCTTGACGGCTTCGAGGAGCGGGCGAGAAGCTTCGGGGGCGTTGTCGATGGTGAGGGGCGTGATGTTAGACATGGCGTTTTTACGGGGTGTGCACGCGGGGTGCGGTTCGTTGAGCTGGGGGCGATGGTCGCCCCGTCCTTGGTACAGATGGGAGTACGCGAGACAGATCTGTCTGTGACCCAAGAATCAAGAACTTGTCCAATCCTCCCCATCGGCTACTCTTCCTCCACGATGCCACCCCCAGCCGAAGCCTCACGCCGAGACGTTCTTATCTCGACAGCGACCGATCTCTTCTGTCAGCACGGCATCCACGGGGTCGGAATCGACTGGATCATTGAGGAGGCGGGGGTCGCCAAGGCGACCCTCTACCGGCACTTTCCCTCTAAGGACGATCTCATTGTGGCGACTCTGAGGGAGGTGAGCTGTGGGGGACAGGCGGCCCTGACCGCCGCTCTGGAAGGCGTCGGCAACAGCGCCCGCGACCGGTACCTGGCCCTCCCTGCCCTCACGGCCCAAGGCACCAAGCACGGCTGCGTCTTTGTCCTAGCGGCCCAGGAGTTCCCGTCCCGCTCCCACGCCGTTCACAAAGAGTCGATTGCCCACAAACGAGTGATGCGCGCACTCTATGGCAAGCTGGCCAAGGAGGCCGGATCGAGACTTAGCCTAGAAGAAGCCGGCGCCCAAACCCAGCTTGTACTAGATGGAGTCTACGCAGCAGTGGCCCTGGGTCCAGCGGACGCCAAGCGAGCCGTGCCGGCCGCGACGGACCTCCTGGCTACGATGCTGGACGCGCACTAGCGCCTCATCGGTAGGGGCCGCCCCCACGGCGCCGCCCCGTTCTTCCATCCACGAGTCCAACCACTTCACTCCGCCACCATGTCACAGCCGAAAGTTGCAATCCTGACCGCCGCCGGATCTGGCATGGGGGCTGCCGCCGCCCGCAAGCTCAGGTCCGACGGCTTCGAAGTCGCCATTCTCTCCTCATCGGGCAAGGGCGAAGCACTTGCCCACGAGCTCGGGGGACTCGGGGTGACCGGTTCGAACCAGTCCATCGACGATCTGGCACGGCTCGTGGAAGAAACCATGGCTCGCTGGGGGCGCATCGACGTGCTCGTCAATAGCGCTGGCCATGGTCCCCGTAGGCCCGTACTCGAGCTGACCGACGAAGAGTGGCACACCGGGCTCGACGTCTACCTGATGAACGTCATCCGCCCCACGCGTCTCGTGACTCCCGTCATGCAGTCCCAGAAGGCCGGCGCGATCATCAATATCTCGACCTTCGCCGCCTTCGAGCCCGACCCTGTGTTCCCCACTTCAGGCGTCTTCCGCGCAGGGCTCGCCGCGTTCACCAAGCTCTTCTCCGACAAGTACGCGAGCGAGAACATCCGCATGAACAACGTGCTCCCAGGGTTTATCGACAGCCTGCCGGAGAAAGCTGAATTCAAGGAACGCATCCCCATGCAGCGCTACGGACGGGCGGATGAAATCGCTGACGTTGTGGGGTTCTTGGCCACCGAGGGTGCGGGCTACATCACCGGCCAGAACCTGCGCGTGGACGGCGGGATCACGCGGTCCGTCTAAGAGTCGAGACCCGGCTGGCCCTCTGTGGACAGAGGGCGCGGCTTGGCCGCCGTAGCGCCCGTCGAGTCAACCGAAGACTTAGCTCCATCCCTACACCATCATGGGTTGAGGCACAGGCACCTCCATGAGCGGAGCCGGGTCGAGCCCGGTGGCTTCCTTGTAGATGCCAGCCATCCAGTAGGGCATGACCTGAACGCCAACGGCGGTGTCGATGTCCTGCACGAGGCTGCGCGGGAGTACGACGCCTCGGTGGGTTTGTTCCAGGGTTTCAAGTCGAGCGATGAGCTCTCTGGACGCTGCCATGCGACTCGTGATGGCCTTGCGCAGCTCACGCTCCCTAGAGATCCGATCAGGGGGCAGGCCAGGCAGGCCAATCCCGACGGCGGGGTGCTTCACGTTCATCCGCGTCTGGTAGATGCCGAGTTGAATCGCGCGCTGCATGAAGCCTTCCGGCGTCAGGATATGCTCGTGCTCTGCGACGCAGCTCTCGTCGTATTGGACGGACCATCCCGCTTGTTCCAGGCGGTATCCGAGCTCGGTGTCTTCGCAGATGGCCCGGTTGAAATTGACCTCGTCGAAGCCGCCGACGTTGAAGAGGGCGTCCGTCGAGAGACTGATGTTGCAGGTCCAGAAGTAGGTCCACGGGTACTTTTGGCCGTGGACGAGCGACTTGAAAGCGAAGAGCAGGTTGCTCTGATCGAGCACCTGGACGAAAGGGCTCTCAAGTGCCGGCTTGGAGAAGTGGAAGGTCCCAAGGATGGCCGTCCTGCCGTCTGACTTCTCTTGGGCTGCGAGGTGCCGCTCGATCAGGTCGGGCGCGGGGACCGCGTCGTCGTTGAGGATCAACACGAGCGGCGCGCTGACGAGCGCAAGACCGGTGTTACGAGCGGCCGAGGGACCACCATTCCAGCGGCGAACCACCTTGCAGGCGAAGCCAAACTGCATGACATCGATCGCGACCGGAGGGTCGCCGCCGTCGTCCACGAGGATGAGCTCGAAGACGTGGTCCGGGACCGTTTGCTGCTGCAGCCGCGCGAGCAGCGCGCGCACGCAGTCGGGTCGTCCGTGGGTGGGGACGAGGAGAGAGATTCGGGGACGAGGGCGAGACGCTTGGACTTCCATGGCAGGTGGCTCCGTGACGCAAGGGGGATGATCTTGTGCCACGGAGCCATCGGCACCGCTGCGGGCTTCCTTTAGGGTGGCTTAGGGGAAACCCGCGCAAGGATCTAGCGATCCGACTCAGGCAGGCCCATACCGCGGCGATCGGGATCGGCCGGGCGGGGCGGTGCCTGGTACGCGCCAGACTCGAGCTCCTGCAGCATCTGCTGGACGGCCACCGCGATCTGGGGGTCGGCTCCGTTCTGCATGAGGGCCGGATCGTCCATCACTTCAATGTCAGGATCGACACCGTGGCCTTCCACTCCCCAGGAGCCATCGAGCTCGTAGAAGCCGAAGGATGGGACCGCGAGGGATCCGCCGTCGACGAGCTGCGGGCTGCCGGAGTAGCCCACGAGGCCGCCCCAGGTCCGCGTGCCGATGAGCTTGCCGAGGCCAGCCTGACGGAAGAGGTAGGGGAACATGTCGCCGCCCGAACCCGCGTCGCGGTTGATCAGCATGCACTTCGGACCCTGGTGGGAATCGCCCGGCGTCGCCATGGAGCGGCCCCAACGGCGGCCCCAGTAGTTCGTCCGCGGACGGTCCAGCGCCTCGATCTCACGGTTGGGGAACTGCCCGCCGCCGTTCCAACGCTCGTCGATGATCATCGCGTCCATGTGGGACTGCCCATAGAACTGACGGAACAGGTTGTTGCGGCCGTTCTGGCCCGTGTCCGGCACGTAGACGTAGCCGACGCGGCCGCCCGAGATCTCCTCGACCATCGCGCGGTTGCCTTCGATCCACTCGCGGTAGCGGAGGTTGTTCTCCGACCGAAGCGTCTTGACCATCACCTTGCGCGCCGTGTCGTCCACGGTGGGAGAGGTGCTCACCGTCAGCTCGACGGCCTTGCCAGCCTTCCCGAGGAACGCCGCCCAAGGGTCCATGGTCGTGTCGAGGGCGAGCCCGTCTACTTCAAGGAGGTAGTCGCCTTCGTTCACGTCGACACCGGGCATGCTGAGCGGCCCGCGCGCGTCCGAGTCCCACACGCCACCTTCGACGATGTTCGCGATGCGGTAGGCGCCGTTCTCCAATGCGTAGTCGCAGCCGAGCAGGCCAACGCCCACGCGCGGTCCGCGCTCCATTGGCCCGCCGCGCACGTAGGCGTGACCCACGTTCAGCTCCGATACGAGCTCGCGCATGACGTAGTCGACGTCCTCTCGGTTGGTGCAGAACGCGATCATGGGCAGGTACTGCTCGTAGACCGCGGACCAGTCCACGCCGTGCATGTTGCCCGCGTAGAAGTAGTCGCGGAAGAAGCGCCACGCGTCGCGGTACACCTGCGGCCATTCTTGGCGCGGATCGATGCGGGCTTCCATCCCGTCGGTCTTGACGCTCTTCGGCGAGCTGCCCTCGCCGGCCTTGCCGATCGAGACGCCGGAGCCGCGACCGAGGAGCATTTGCTTGCCGTCAGCGGACAGTTCGAAGCCGCCGCCGCCGGTCACGGTCTTCTCGACCTGGTCATCGCTGTGGATGTCGTAGGCCTTGATGCCCGAGCCCCGGCGCACGTAGAGCAGATGCCCCTTGTCGTTCACCGAGAGGCTGCCGAAGTTGCCCGGGGCCATCGGGAGCTGAATCGCGCGATGCTCGAAGCCCTCGAAGTCGATCTCGACGGTTTCGGCGGCTTCCTCTTCGTCGTCTTCCGCGTCATCATCGTCGCCGCCCGCGGCTTCCGCGCGCTCGGCGATGACGATCACGTCGCCTTCATCCGTCGACACGGTCCACTTCAGCGACCCATCCTTGATGGTCCCTTCGAAGGAGACGTCGTCGCCGGAATCGAGGGCGAGCGTTCCGCTGCATTCCCCGGATTCGGGATCGAGCTCGCCCGCTACCTCGGCGCTGCCAAGGGGAGAGCTCACGTCTCCTGTCAAAGCCGTTCCGTCGAGGCTTAGGTTGGCCGAGACGTTCATCTCGGGCGCCCCTTCCATGGTCAGCGTGCCGGAGTAGCTGCCGCTGACGCCATCGTCCTCGGCCGGAGTCTCCTCGCCGTCTTCGGACTCTTCGTCCTCGGACTCGCCTTCTTCGTCGTCGGCGTCTTCTTCGTCATCGCTTTCCTCTTCGTCCCACGACTCCTCGTCGCTCTTCGGGGTCCAAGGGAACTCGACGTCCTCCCGGAGCGGCACGGCCAGCAGCACCTCGCCGTCCGTGTAGACGTAGTTCGAGTCGATCATCGAGCCCTGCTGGCCGTTGAAGTTCCGAACGCTACCGAAGTACAGGAAGTCGCCCTTGCGGTCGAAGGTCGGGCTGCTGTCTTCGAACATGTTGCTGGTGACCACGCGCTTTTCGTCGGTGGTCGTATCGAAGATCACGACGTTGGAGCGCATGGCTTCGTCGCCCGTGTTCGTGTAGGTCAACCAGCGGCTGTCGTGGGACCAGTTCACGGACACGCCCCACTCGATGAAGCCGTTCTGATCGATGATCCGCGTCGTGCCTGCCTCAATATCGTGGAGGTAGATCGTTCCGGAGCGGTCGCTGAACGCGATCTTCTCGGAGTTCGGCGCCCAGGTCGGGGAGTACTTGAAGCCCTCTGTGCCGCTGGTCAGCTGCTTGGTTTCGCCGCGTCCATCCGACTGCTTGACGAACAGCTCGTACTCGCCGGTCTCATCGGAGAAGTATGCGATCCAGCGGCCGTCCGGGCTCCAAGATGGGTCGCGCTCGGCGATCCCGCTGGTGGCGGTCAGGTTGCGTGGCTTGCCCTTCTTGGCGGGCAGCGTCCAGATGTCTCCGCGAGCTTCGACCACGGCGCGCTTGCCCGTGGAGGAGATGCTGGCGCTAGCGATCGAGTCCGAGGTGTCCACCATCCGCGCGCGCACGGTTTCCGTGGCCCCTGGAATCTCGACGTTCACCGGGCGCGTGGCCTTGGTGCCCAAGTCGAGCAGGAAGAGACCCGAGTTGTTCTGGAAGACGATCTCGCCCTGCCCCTGGTCCCCGGGGCCGATGGCGGGCCACTTCACGTCAAAGTCCGTGAAGGTCGTTACTTGAGTGTGCTCACCGGAGGCTACGTCGAACTTCCACACGTTCAAGCGGTGGGCCGGCCCGCGGTCGGAAACGAAGTACAGGTCGTCCCCATGCCACATCGGAAAGCTATCCGTGCCTTCCCAGTCGGTGACGCGGCGCGAGGACTTGTCTTCGAGGTTGAAGAGCCAAACGTCGCTGGCGGTGCCGCCGACGTAGCGCTTCCAGTTGCGGCCGTCCCGCGCGTTGGGCGTGTAGGCCAGCATCTTGCCGTCCTTGTGGATCGTGCCGTTCAGGCCGTACGGGATCGAGACCTGATCGGGGAGTCCGCCGCCGCTTCCAACGGTGAACATCTTCGGGGCCCTGCGCTGACCTGAGAAGGCAGAGGTGGAGAAGATCAGTCTTCCGTCCGCCGTCCAATCACTGAACATGTCGCCGCCGGGATGGTGCGTCACCCGGAACGGTAGCCCACCTCCCGTCGAGATCGTGTAGATGTCGCTGTCCCCTTCGTAGTTGCCGCTGAAGGCGACGGTCTTGCCGTCCGCGCTGAACCGGGGGTTGCGCTCGGCACCCGGCGGACTCGCGAGGGGCTGGGCGGCTCCGCCTTCCCTTGGCACGAGCCAAAGGTCGTTCGCGTAGACGAATACGATGCTCGTGTCGCTGACGTCGGGGTAGCGCAGCATGCCAGCTTGCCCGGCACTCTGCGGAGCAGCAGATGCGGCGCTGAGGAGGCCGAATGCGGCGAGGGCTTGCCAACCAGTGGCAGAGGAGAGACGGAGGGGTCGCAGGTTCATAGGGGGTAGAGCGCTGAGAAAAAGGACCGGGGAGGAAGCTCGCCCGGGCGTAGTCGATCCACAGGTTCGCGGAGACATCGGCGCTACGGAAGGGGCCCGAACCCATTTTCGGAAGAAGCCGTTCTCCTTTTTCACGCACCTTTCGGGACGGATACGTTTCGGAGTAGGCTGGCACCGTGAAACCACAACCTTTACATCCACTTTGGTGGTGCGCGGCGGCCGCGCTCACGCTCTTCGGCTGCGCGGCACCGGCTCCACAGACATCGGGCCGACCTGTGCCGGAACACGCCGCCCTCACTGAGCTCATCGACGATCTCTATGTCGCGTTCTCTTTCGACGCGAACGGTGAAGCGGACTGGAACGCTCAGCGCGCCGTGTTTGCCAAGGGCGCGACCTTTTTTGCGCCGATCGCGCCCGGCGGCACGCCGGTGGGGGTAGATGGAGAGACGTTCCTACGGGACTTCAGGGCCTTCATCCTGGGCTCGTCCCTCGGCAAGACGGGCTATCACGAGCGGGTGATCCAGACGCGGGTCGAGCGATTCGGCACCATCGCCCACGCCTGGGTGACGTTCGAGGCGTTTGTGCCGGGCGAAGAGGTCGACCGGCGCGGCGTGGATAGCATCGACTTCATCCTCGAAGCAGACGAGTGGAAGCTCGTGTCCTTTACGACCCAGTACGAATCAGACGCGGATCCGATCCCCCAGCGCTTCCTGCCGCGCCAGCCCTGAAATAAGCGCTAAGGATCGTCAGATCGTGCAGCAGTGCCGTGGCCGCGGCTCTTTCGAGGATGATGCCTGGCTAGTCAGGTGAATTCTCGAAGCGAAGCGCAAGGGCCGCGGACGCGGTGGTGCTGCGCGAAACGCAGTGGTCTGTCGATTCTTAGCGCTTATTTTAGGGCTAGACAATCGGATCGGGGCAGTGCTCGCGCCTGCCGCAGTCCGTGCAGTGTTCGCCTAGATACAGGCGATCGAGCTCTTCCATGAGCTGCTCGACCGTCTCCTGATCGTCCGTGAGGATCCCAGCCTCGAAGTTCCGCCGACGGGGGGACTTCGCGCCGATTCCTGCGCCGGTGAGATTCGCTGATCCGATGTAGGCGGTCTTGCCGTCCACGATGAACACCTTCATGTGCATGCGGGGGCACAGGATGCGCTCGAAGCGGTCGCTTTCAATGAGGATCGGGAAGCGGTCGAAGTCTTCGCGGAACGCGGGGCCCGGCTCCTTGGCGTGGATCAGTCGGATTTCGACGCCGTCCTTTACGAGGTCAGCCAGCACCGATAGGAACGGCACGTACTTTCCCCGCGCTCCCTCCACGTGGACGTCCTTGATGTCGGCGGTGGCGATCCAGAGGAAGCGCTTGGCCGAAGGCACGACGCGATCAAGAACGCGCGCGTAGTGTGCTTCGTTCAGGATCAGCTCGTGCATCGCGGCGCCACGTTAGCAGAGGAGCCGCGCTCGCTATTGGAAAACGAGGCTCCGGGCGTCGGAGAAATTCGACGTAGCCATGCCGCCGACCGAGTCGCGGAACCAGCACTGGAAGTTCCAGGTCTCACCCGCCATCACCGGCCTGAACCCGAGGGGCTGGGGGATCGCCGTCAGATCGATGCGCAGCTCGATGGATCCCCGTGCGAGCGTCGACGCGGCGTCCTGGCTGAATCTGCCCACGCTTCCGCCAAGGCACAGGTTGCCTTGGCTTCCGCCTGCGCCAGCCACGAAGCCCTGGGTCTCAGACAAGAGGAAGTACCCGAAGGCGAAGTTCGGCATCGAGTCGCAGCGCAGGACCAGATCGTTGAACGAGGTGACGGTGTCGCCGCGCACGGAGAGCTGCCCGGAGGAGTTGGGTACCGCAGGGCCGCAGTACGCAGCGCCCTGGTCCTGGGCGCGGAAGACTCGCACGCGGGCTAGGTCTGCCATTACGAGGTAGCCGTCGCTGGCGATCGCGGGGCCGCCCTGATTCTGCCGCTGGAAGTTCAGCACGAAGTGCGTCGTGGAGAGGTCCTCCGAAAACGCCCAGAGGCGGCCTTCTCCCAAGGGGCTGCTCGCAAATCCGTTGGAGACGTAGACGGTTCCGGCCGCGTCGACGGCGGTCTGCGGGGACGGATTCCCGAGGGGAGCCAGGACACCTGCGTTTGCGGTCTCCTGCCCCGTGGCCGGGTCGAGCCGCACGAACTCGTCCGCTGTGTTGAAGGTATAGACGCTGCCGTCGGCGGCGACGCCGTGCTCGTGGCCGGTGGTCCAGCGGATGGGGGTTGACCAGCGCTGCACGAAGGCGGAACCGGTATCGTCGAACGCGTACAGGAAGTCCGTCGTGGGATTGTTCTGGGAACGCGCGAAGTACACCGTGCCGTCCGATGAAACGAACGGGCTGTTCTGGGCCGTGAAGCCCACCATGAGGGGGCTCTCGTAGAGCATCGCACCGGTGGCGAGGTCGAGCTTGCCCACGGTGTTGCCGCCCACCGCTGGCTGATCGAAGTACACCGCGTCGTCTGTGATCGCGACGCCGCAGTTGCCCGACACCGGACAGAAGCGCGCGGCTGTCCACTCGGTGGCGCCCGTGGCTCCGTCGATTCGGTGGATGTTGCGGTTGTCGGCCAGGATGAGGTCGCCGTCGTTCGTGAACACCACGCCGTCGTACGCGAAGGCCTCGGTGGTCGCGGTCGACGTCCACAGGATGGCGCCCGTGTCTGCGTCGAGCGCGCGGATCGGGCCAGGCCTCGTGTTCTGGGTGCGCGCCGCGTAGACGCGCCCCGAATTCACGCCCCCGATCCATGCGATGAACTCGGTCGTGGGGTCGCCGCCGTAGGGCAGCGACGTGCGCCACAGTACGTTCCCGCTTTCGAGGTCGTAGCTCAGGATCTCGTCGTTCGCGGAGCCGCCCGCCTGGGGAAAGCCGGTCTCCCGCACGACAAAAACTCGCCCGTCTGAGACGTACGGCATCCACGAGATGATGGTTGGGTTCGCCGCGTCTGACCACGCGAGCTGCGTAGAGATCGGGCCGATGGAACTCGAGCGACCGTTGCGCTGGGCATTGCCGCCAAGGTTGCCAAAGTCCTGCGCGAGCGCAGGCACGGACACAAGACCAAGCCCGCTCAGGGCAAGGAGGGAAATCGCGGAGTACTGCATGCCTACAGCGTAGCGAAACGCCCTCAACCTGCATTGACAGGACAGAATAGGGACGTTTCGCTACCGTTGATCCATGGCCCAAGAGAAGAAGAAGCTTCCTCCGCATCCCATGCGCCGCGAGATCATCGACTTTGCCGTGTCCTTGCCAGAGGCATGGGAAGACTTCCCATGGGGCGAATCCGCTGCGAAGGTGAAGAAGAAGGTCTTCGCGTTCTTCGGCATGGAGTCGAGCGGGACGCTCAAGCTCTGCGTCAAGCTCCCATCCTCAGGCAAGGAAGCCTTGGAGCTAGAGGAAGCGGAGGTCGCCGGCTACGGCCTCGGTAAGTCGGGCTGGGTCGTCTTTGAGTATGGACACGACGAGACTCCCGACATGGACCAGCTGCGAGACTGGGTGATGGAGAGCTACTGCGTCATAGCGCCCAAGAAGCTCAGCGCACAGGTCGAGTGACGGCGCTAACATCTCGCCATGTACCACTTGGCTGCACTCGCTCTACTTTCGGTGGGGGCCCTGTCACTCGAGTCGGAGCCCTCTGGCTCTGGAACCGGTGACAACGTCTTCTGGCTCTTGGCACTCATGGGAGGAATCGCGCTGGTGGCTGGCCTTCTCGACGTCACCCAGCGATCGAAGCGCAGCGGTTTTCCGATCCCGCTGATCATCTACTGCCACCTGCTCCCGATGGTGGCGTTCGTCTACTTTGCGCCCGAAGTTCAAGCGTGGCTCAGCTCTGGAGAGCCCGACCCGGAGTCCAAAAACACGATCGCGCTGGAAGTGAGCCGCTGGCCGCTCTACGCCGCTCTGGCTCCCCTGCCCTTCGTGATCTTGGTTCGGATCTTCCGACCCAAGGGGCCCACGTAAGCCGGTCGCATTCATGAAGCTGTGCGCTCAGTTCTATGGTCTAGCCCGCGTCCGGGGCGAATCTTGAAGGTCGAAGGCTCTCCCGTCCGTGGCTCCGTTAGAACCTGCGTCTTCGGCTGCACTGCGCTATTGGGTCTAGCTTTCGCGCTGCTCCTGGCCTGTGAGGCGTACTTGGAGAATGAAAGGGCGGAAGCCGTGGCCATGATTCGAAACGCGGAGCCTCTCTGTGTTGCCCTCGAGGCGTACACGGAACATCACGGCGAGTCGCCCTCGTCACTCGACCGACTGGTCCCACAGTTCATCGCTGAGCTGCCACCCCCGAAACCCGGGGCTGAGGTCGAGCTCCGATACAAGGGCGGCGGCAATACACAGTGGAGGCTGAGCTTCTGGGTTGGCGGCTCATTTGGCACCGAGTACGCGCGCACCACGACCAGCGAACCGTGGTACATCGTGGGTGACTACGATGAGGACTATCCACGCGAGCGGTGGATTCCGATACGCTGATGCGCGAAGGTGCGGTGAGCCGCTGTGTCCCGCGCTGGTTCGCCATCTCCTCGTCACCGGGCTCGGGATTCCCGACACAGAGGGGACGAGGTAAGGGCGAAGAGTGGGAACTACCGGAACCAGCGGCGGACTGGGCGGTTACAGGCGGAGTTGCGCGATCCACGTGCCGATAGGTGCGTTTGTCACCGCTCTCCGCCGCCCATGAAGATCCAACCATTCACCGCCCTCTTGGTGACCACGGTCGCCATGACCGGGCTCGCCCTCACGGCGCCCGTTCTGGGACAGTCCAACCGCCGCGATCCGGAACGCATCTACGAGGGGTTCAAGCGCAAGTTTGATAAGGACCTTGATGGACGCGTTTCGAAGGCCGAATTCACCGGGCGGAAGAACGCTTGGAAGCGGTTCGATGTGGATGGGGACGGCTTCATCACGCTTGCTGATCTGAAGGCCCGGGCTAAGGAGGCTGAAGGGGAGAAGGAGGCCGAGCCGCGGGCTGCCGAGCCGAGCATGGCCACCGCCGATCAGATCAAGTTCTTCGAGACCAAGGTCCGTCCGGTCTTGGCGAACGAGTGCTTTTCTTGCCACGCATCGAGCGGACGTTCGAAGGGCGGGTTGGCCCTCGATACGCTCGGGGGTTTTCTGAGCGGAGGCGCGTCGGGGCCCGCGCTCATTCCAGGCGACGCCGAAGCCTCCGCGTTCATCGAAGCGATCCGCTACGACGATCCGGGCTTCTCCATGCCGCCGAAGAACAAGCTCAAGGCCCACGAGATTGCCGACCTGGAGGCCTGGGTACGCATGGGAGCGCCGTGGCCCGATGAGGAGCCGCCGGAGATGATCGAGATGGCTCCGTCGAGCGGTTCCGTCGCCATGGAGGGGGACGACAGTTCTTCATCCGTAAGCCTCAACCGGGACATCGACATCGAGGCCGGCAAAGAATTCTGGTCGTTCCGGCCTGTGATGGCGCCAGAGGTGCCTGATCACGCGGAGGACACTTGGTCCCAAGGAGCCATTGACCGCTTCATTCTCGCAGGGATGCAGGCGGGAGGAGTCGAGCCCGTGGGTGACGCGGCCGATCGCACCTGGCTCCGACGAGTCACAATTGACCTGACTGGCCTTCCTCCGACGCTCGACGAAATCGCGGCGTTCGATGCGGATACGTCGGCCGAGCGCGACACCCATGTGGTCGACCGGCTTCTCGCTTCAGACGCCTATGCCGAGCGTTGGGGCCGCCACTGGCTGGACGTCGCTCGGTTCGCAGAGTCGAGCGGCAAAGAGCGCAACGTCGTCTACTCCTTCGCTTGGCGCTACCGCGACTGGGTCCTCGACGCTTTCCGCCAGGACATGCCCTACAACGAGTTCATCGAGAAGCAGATCGCCGGCGATCTCTTACCCGCCGCGGATGTCGACGAGGAAGCTCAAAACCAGATCGCAACCGGCTACCTGGCGCTCGGCCCGAAGAGCCACGCGAACCGCGACCGAATCGGATTCCAGCTGGATCTGGTCGACGAGCAGATCGATGCCATGTCCCAGGGAATGCTGGGACTGACGCTCTCGTGCGCTCGATGCCACGACCATAAGTTCGACCCGATCCCGACCGAGGACTACTACGGACTCGCTGGCATCTTCATGAGCACAGAGACCCATTTCGGCACCACCGACAGCCGAGGGAACAACCGTACCTCCGAGCTGATCGAGCTCCCACCCGGTGCGGACGTGCCGAACGGACCGACGATGGGGCCGGGGCTCGTGAAGCTAATGGAGCGCGCGGTCGACAAGCTTGATAGCCAAGCGAGCGCTGACGAGGCCGAGATGGAGGGGGCTCAAATGGACGGGCTCAAAATGGACGATCCAGACGAAGCCAACGAGGCCCGGCTTCGGCGTCTGCGCGAGGCACAGCAGGGCGTCTACGAGGGCATCTTCGAACGCTTTGACGAGAACGGCCGCGCGACTGAGGCCAACCGCATGGCGATGGGCGCGTCGGAGGGCGAGCCGCGGGACATCTCTGTTCTCGAACGCGGGGAGCTCGATCGACCAAGCGGTGTGACGCCGCGGGCGATCCCCCAGGTGTTTCGTCAAGGAGACGCAGAGCCGATCAGTGAGGGCAGTGGGCGCGCCGAGTTAGCCGCTTGGCTCTCTAGCGACGACAACCCGTTGACGGCCCGCGTCTGGGCCAACCGTGTTTGGCTGCACATGTTCGGCGCGGGAATCGTGACGACGCCGGACAACTTCGGCGCCGGCGGCCAAGCACCGACCCACCCCGAGCTCCTCGACTGGCTGGCGTCCAGGCTCATGGAAGGCGGCTGGTCGACGAAGGGGTTGATCCGTGAAATTGCGCTCTCTCGCGCGTACCGACTCGACTCCGCGGGGGATCGAAGCAACGAGAAGGTGGATCCCGACGTGACGCTCCTGTGGCGCATGCCGGAGCGACGTATGGAGTCCGAGGTGATTCGCGATGCAATGCTCAGCGTGGCGGGCACGCTCTCCCTGGAGCCCGGGGTGGGTTCGCCGCTTGGGGCTTTTGAAGGCCTCCTACGCGGCGAGCAGGTGAACAAGATCCTCCTTGCCGAGCGCCCGGTGCGCTCTGTTTACCTGCCGGCGCCCCGCGGCATGGTGATGGGGACACTGGAAGCGTTCGATGCCCCTGACTCAGAGTTCGTGACAGGACAAAGGGACGAGACCACCGTTGCGACCCAGGCGCTCTTCCTGATGAACGACGGCGAAGTACTGCGCATGGCAGATGCTTTCGCTGATCGCCTCTTGGGTATGGACGGCCACGACCGCGACCGCATCGAGGCGGCGTTCGAGTTGGCCTACGGCCGGGATCCAAGCACCAAGGAGCGACGAGTCGTCGAGCTGTTCCTACGGGACTACGCGCAGATGACGGTGAGTGAGCTCCGCGCTGATGGCCAACAGCCAGAGCCCGATGTCGACGACAAGGAGTTATCAGCAAGGGATCGGCGGCGATTAGAGCGGGCTGCGAGGCGCAAGGCGCGGCAAGCGCGCCGAGACGCCGAGGTGCGGGGAAACGCCCCGGCCAAAATCGAGGACCCGAGACGTGCGGCCTGGTCGGCTTTCGCCCAGTCCCTTTTCCAAAGCGCTGAGTTCCGCGCGATCGGCTGATCTACCTACGGCATCATGAAGAATCCAATCAACCCGTCGAATATCGGAGGCGCGGCACGCGTGCCGAGCCGGCGCGATGCGCTGCGCGCTCTTTCCTGCGGCTTCGGCATGCTGGCGCTGCGCGGCATGGCGAAGGCCTCGCCCGTGCCACTGCGACAGGCGAGCCCGCTGGGTCCCAAGACGCCGATGCTGCCCGCTAAGGCGAAGCGCGTCATCTTCCTGTCCATGCCCGGCGCGCCGAGCCACGTCGATACGTTCGACTACAAGCCCGAGCTCACCAAGAACAGCGGCAAGACGCTCCAGGGGGTACGCCGTGGCGCAAAGCTCCTCGGTAGTCCCTGGGAGTTTGGCCAGCACGGCGAAAGCGGTCTCCGTATCAGCGAGCTCTTCCCGCACGTTGCACGGCACGCAGACGATCTTTGCTTGCTGCACGGCATGCATACGGAGCTTCCGGCCCACGCCCAAGCCCAGGTCATGCAGCACACGGGCAGCATTCGCTTCGTCAGACCATCCCTCGGGTCGTGGACCCTGTACGGACTCGGCACGGAGAACGAGAACCTGCCGGGGTTCGTGACCATCGGGGCGGGCGCGGGCAGCGCTCAGCTCCACGGCAGCGCGTTCCTGCCGAGCACCTACCAGGGGCTCCCCATCGGCGGGCAGCGTCGCTCTCGCCGTAGCGCCGACGGCCAGGCTCCGCCGGTCGACGATATTCGAAACCCGCGCCAGAGCACGACGCTCCAGCGCAAGCAGCTCGATCTCGTGCAGCGCTTGAACTCTGAGTACGCTTCACGGGAGAAAGGGGATCGCTCTATCGAAGCGGTCATTGAGTCCTACGAGCTGGCGTTCCGCATGCAGGCGGAGCTGCCCGAGCTGCTCGACCTGTCGGCAGAGAATCAGCGCATCCTCGATCTGTACGGCGTCGGATCAGAGGGCACGGATAGCTTTGCCCGCAAGTGCCTCACTGCGCGCCACCTCGCGCAGGCCGGCGTTCGCTTCATCGAGGTGAGTGCTGGCGGCTGGGATACGCACCGCAACATGCGCGAGGAGCTGGGCCAGGCGTGCCAGGCCGTGGATCAGCCCATCGGGGCGCTCCTCACGGACCTCAAGCGCCTAGGAATGCTCGAGGAAACCCTGGTGATCTGGGGCGGCGAATTTGGCCGCACCCCCTACGCCCAGGGCACGGACGGCCGCGACCACAACAACCGCGGCTACACCACTTGGATGGCGGGCGGCGGCGTCAAGGGCGGCTACGCCCACGGGGCCACGGACGAGTTCGGCATCGAGGCCGTTGAAGGCCGCATGTCGACCCACGACTGGCACGCGACCATCCTGCACCTGATGGGCCTCGACCACGAGCGCCTGACCTACAACTACGCGGGCCGCGACTTCCGGCTGACGGACGTCCACGGCGAGGTCGCGCGCGAAATCTTGGCCTAGCCTGCGCCACGGGTCGCAATTCCGTGAGCGCCGCCAGGATCCACCCTCGCGGCGTTGCGCCGGACCCCCAATGGCGTCTAGCGTTCGCCGGATGTAGTCGGCGGCCCGAAATCAGGCCAACGAGCTTCGAGGTCCGCCATGGCCTTCGCCAAGACCGAAGCTTCCTCGGAGTCACCCTCCGCGCGCACGGCGAGGTTCTCTTGCTCGAAGGGATCCGCGTCGAGATCGTAGAGCTGTGTCTTGTCGGCTCGCATGTCTTCGATCAGCTTCCACCGCTTCGTGCGAACCGCCCTTTGGTTGGGGCCGGGTGCGCCCCCGTGGGGGAAGCGGTGAACATAGAGAGAGAGGCGCCCCCCGGTCGTTGAGGGGTCCTTCAGGAGACGGGCGAACGAAATGGAATCCTCTGCGCCTTGGGTTGGCGGTCCGAGACCCGAGAGCTCGCGAATCGTCGCGAAGATGTCGGTGATGCACACCAGCTCGTCGCAGCGCTGCCCTTTCGCGACGCCGGGGCCGGCCACAACGAACGGGACGCTCAGCCCACTCTCGAAGAGGCTGTTCTTGTTCTTCTTGAGGCTGAAGGGCGGAGCCACCGTCGCCCCTGGCGAACCGTTGTCTCCCAGGACGATGACGTAGGTCGTGGATAGATCCACGGCACTCAGGACGTCGCCGAGCACCGTATCGATGGCTTCGACCATGGCGCGGTGCTGGACCCGTGCGTAGCCCAGTGAGCCCTTTGTCGAGCGATGGCTCTCTGGCGGGTCGTGATAGGGCGTGTGCCCGAGCTTCGTTGCGTAGTAGATGAAGAACGGAGCCTGCGTGTCCGTGATCGATCGAACCACGTGTCTCCCCATGGAGTCCGGGAAGTAGCCGGTCTTCTTCGTCGGTTCTCCGTCCACGTACTCGGTCCAGTGGAAGTAGTCGTTCTTCCCCTGCCAGCGGATGGAGTGGTCGAAGCCCGATAGCCGCGGGTGATCAATGGATGCCTGACGATCGCCGAGGTGCCACTTGCCTACGTGGGTTGTCGAGTAGCCCGGAAGATCCTCGCAGATCAGATGCTCCGTCAAGGCCAACGGTGTTTCCCGGTCGTCGTCGGGGCGAATCACCGCGCCGATTCTCGTTCGGTCTGCGCAGCGTCCCGTGAGAAGCGCGGCCCGGGACGGACTGCAGGCCTGGGCAGCCCAGGCGTGTTCGAAAACGATCCCCTTCGCCGCAAGCCCATCGAGGTGCGGCGTCTTCGGCGGGTCCGCGCTGACTCCGTAGAAGCCCACCTTGTCGCGCCCAACATCGTCCATGAGGACGATCAGAAAGTTCGGCCCTGTTGGCTCAGCGTCCGGTGCTTGGGCGGGTGCTAGCGTCAGGCTTGCGATGGCGGCGATCGAGAGCATGCAAGCTACCCTACCAGACGTGCGTCTAACGGGCGGCCTCTTGCAGAAGCTCGATGGCGGCCGCGCAGCGGCGTTTCTTCGCCAGGTCGAGCGCGGTCTGTCCCTTCTTGTTCTTGGCGAGCGGGACCGCACCATGTTTCAGGAGCAAGCGGATCGCGTCCGGTAGCCGATTCGACGCGGCTTTCATGAGCGGCGTTGTGCCGTCTTTCATGGCCTGGGATGGATCCGCGCCGCGTTCGAGCAACCGTGCAACGGTTGGCATGCACTCGTCAAATCGCACCGCTGCGGTGAGCGCGGTGATTCCCGTCTTGCTGGCCGCGTTGACGTCGGCTCCTGCATCGAGCAGCGCGTCGAGAGCCTCAAGCGCGGGCTCGTTCCGCGCAGCGAGCCGCAGCGGCGCATGTCCATCGGCATCGACCTCGCAAGGATCGACACCGCGTCGCGCAAACTCCTTGATCAGACCAGCGTCCGACAGGTCGGCCGCCACGTGCAGCAGCGTGTACGTCGGGCGAAGAAACCTCTCTTCAAGGAGCGACGCGTCTGCGTCGATGGCCTTCGACACGGCCGGGACGTCGCACCGAAAAACGTGGGTTCCAAAGTCAGGCAGCGCGCCGCGCTCGAGTAGCAGCTGAACCATCTCGTCTTCGCCGGACCAAAGAGCAGCTTCCAATGCGCGCAGTCGATAGGTCGACGATCTGGGGCTCAGCTCGCGCACATCCACTTCGGCCCCGGCATCCAGCACGGCGACCAAGTAGTCGATGCGTTCACTCAGGACCGCGCTGATCAGAGGCAGAGCAATCGGCCCCCCAGCCGGAGCGTCGATCATCCGGTCGGGGGACGCGAGCAGCCGCTTCACCTCGGCATCCTCACCGTCCTTCATCGCCCGATAGAGCGCGCGCCCCCATGTCTTCGTGTCCGCCATGGCTGCCTGGATTGAACTACAGGCGCGCGTCTTGGAGCTCGGCCTCGATGCCCTCCAGTCGTTCGCGTCCCTTCTTGTCGAGAAGGCTGATCACGATGGCGACGAAGAAGCCAATGACGAATGACGGTAAGAGGACGTCGTCGAGATCTTCTAGCCACGCGGCCCAGCTTTCGAGGCCGAACGTCGGTAGCAGTGATGGTGCTCCGAACTTGAAGAACGGCACGGCTAGGAAGCCCGCCACCATGGCGAACTTTGCGCCGCGGGCGGTGAGGCCGGACCAGTAGAGGCTCAGGATCATCGTCGGACAGAAGGTGGCGGCAATGCCGGACCAGCCGAACAGGATCGTCCAGAAGACGCCGTTCTCCTTGTCGTAGGCCATGATGCCGATGCCGACGACGAAGGAAATGAGGCTGAGACCGATCGTGACCTTGCGCGACAGCTCCATGAGGCGCTCGTCGCTCATGTCGGGGCGACGCGTTTTCTGCCAGTAGTCGCGGACGCCGGCGCTGGCGGCAACGACGAGGAGCGAGTCGATGGTCGACATGATCGCGCTAAGCACCATGGCGATGAAGCCGCCGGCGAAGAACGCAGGCAGGATCTGAAGGGACATCTCGGGCAGAATGTTGTCGCTGTTGCCGCCCAGCTCAGGGAGCGTGAAGATCGCTCTTCCGAAGACCCCGACGAGGACCGCGCCTGAGTCGGCCAGGAGCGTCCAGGTCAACGCGGTCAGTGTGCCGGGGAGGATCTGCCCCGTGTTCTTCATCGAGATGTAGCGCACGAACACCTGGGGCGAGCCCCAGAAGCCGATGCCCACGGCGGCGAGGCCGAAGATCGACGTGATCGTCGCTAGGTTCCAGCCGCCGCTGCCCGGACCGTCGGCTCCTGGACCGTGCAGGCTCAACAGGTCTGGGTCGATCGCGGTGAGCGTATGGGTGATGACGTCCAAACCGCCGGCGTGGTTCAGCGCCACGAGGGGCAAGGCGACGAGGCCGATCACCATCAGCGACCCCTGGAATACGTCGGACCACACCACGGCCGTGAAGCCCCCTTGGGTGATATAGAGCATCACGACGCCGAAGCCAGCCGCCGCGCCTAGGTAGTGGTTCCACCCCAGGAAGGCGTGGAACGCCGTGCCCGTAGCGAACACCTGGGCTCCGGCGTAGATCGGAACAAACACGACGAGCGCGCCCGCCGCGATCAAGCGCAGCCCGTGCCCCGAGTCCCGCAGCCGCGACTCCAGGTAGTCCGGGACGGTGATCGAGTCGTAGCGGTCGGTGAGCCGCTTGAAGCGGTGGGCCATGAATATCCAGGCTCCGCCGACCCCGATCATCTCGCCGACCACCACCCAGAACGCCTTGACGCCAAAGGCGTAGCCCATGCCGGTGAGCCCGAGGAGGAGCCAAGCGCTCTCTCCGGTGGCTCGGGCGCTGAAGGCCACGTTGAAGAACCCAAGGCTCTTGCCCGAGGCAAAGTAGTCACGGATGTCGTGGATCTTCTTCGAAGCCGCGTAGCCGATCCCCAGGAGGATCGTCACATACAGGCCGATGGCCAGCAGCTTCATCATCGTCGCGTCGTCCATAGCACAGAGACTAGCGAGTCCATCGCGGGCAGTACGATGCCAGGCACAAAACCGAGATCTTCCTTGATCTACCCCTTGACCGTCTAGGTGTCATCCCATACTTTGTCCATCTAGGTATGAAGCCACTTTCCCCAGGAACCCTCGATCTTCTCGTTCTTCAGACTCTTCGCAAGGAGAGCCTCCACGGCTACGCCATTGCGATTCGCCTGCACGAGCTCAGCGGATCAGCCCTGAGCGTCGAGGAGGGGACTCTCTACCCAGCGCTCCATCGAATGGAGCGCGAGGGCTGGCTCGAATCGGCTTGGGGCAAGACCGACACAGGCCGCCGCGCGCGCTTCTACAGCGCCACCGAAAAGGGCAGTCGTCACCTGGCCTCAGAAAAGCGCGCGTGGAAGTCGCAGACGCGCGTCATCAGTGGGCTTCTGGGGATTCGTCTGGCATGAGCGCCCGCTCTTCAGCGAAGGGAGCCTCCCGCGAGCTTAGCGCCGGAGAGATCCGAGCCGAGATCGACGAAGAGCTCCAGTTCCACATCGACCGGGTCGCCGCCGAGCTCGTACGGAGCGGCCTCAGCCTTGACGAGGCACTCCTCGAGGCGCGTCGCCGCTTTGGCGACATCCACACCATCACCCGCGCCTGCACGCACCAACGCCTAAGGACTCGCACTATGCTCCAACGCTTCAACACGGTACTGATCGCTCTTCTCGTGGCCGCTGTCGCCACTCTCATGTTCCGCTCGGAGGCGGAGGCCGCCGAAAGCCGCGACCAGCTGCGCGAGATGCAGTCGGTTATGGCGAATCTTGGCGAGCAGAACGGCGAACTCATCGAGCTCGTCAGGCTCAAAGGCTGGTCCGGTGCGGCGCCGCAGCGAGTCAACACGGCGAGTTCGCAGAAACAGACTTTGCCCAAGCTGGCCATGCCCGACGGCTCAGCCCCGGCTTCGAAGGTCGAGGAGGCCTTCGCCGCGTGGATCGCCGACCGACCCTGGGCATCCCGCAAGCTCGCGGCCTTCGGAGACGACGCTGTTCCCTACGTCACAGACGTCCTGAATGGCACGGTGGTCGTCGCGGGTCCGAAGCAGCACATGATGCGCTTCGTCGCGGCGAACGTGCTGGGTGATACGGGCAGCCCATCGGCGGTGACGCCGCTGCTCGCGGCCCTCGACGACGAGTTCATGAACGTCCGCCGCTGCGCCGCCCTCGCCCTCGGCAAGATCGGTGACAAGCAGGCGATTCCTGCGCTCGAGGAACTGGCTGCGAATGATCCCTACGTCTACCGCGGCGCCAAGTCAGAGGAGCCCCAGGCGCTAGTGCGCATCGACGCGAAGAAGGCCCTCGCGATGTTCGACGCGGCAGCCGTCAAGTAGCGGCAGGAACGCTACGGCTCCTTTGCCAATCTGATCTCAGGGAGCTCATGTGTCTCGTCGTCAGCTAGGGGTGGCAGCTCGACTCGATTCGAAGCGTAGCCCTTCGCGCTGATGATCAGCCCGTACGCGGCGGGCGGAAGGAAGGGGAGCTCGAACGCGCCATCGAAAGAGCGCTTGATAAATACGAAAGGATTTTTCGCCTCTAGGAGTCTGCGCCACGGGTCGCGATTCCGTGAGCACCGCCAAGATCCACCCTC